>CAXIRU010000080.1:0-131772 GCA_964031875.1 Acidovorax facilis | reverse complement strand
GACGGTGGCGGTGAGTTCCTCCATGCTGGAGGCGGTTTCTTCAAGGTTGGCCGCCGTTTGCTCGGTGCGGGCCGAGAGGTCGTGGTTGCCGTTGGCGATTTCGATGGAGGCGCTGGAGACGGAATCCACACCTTGGCGCACTTCACTCACCACGCCGCGCAGCCGGGCGGACATGTCGTTCAGGGCGCGCAGCATCTGGCCGAGTTCGTCCTTGCGGGTGGATTGCAGCTCGCGGGTGAGGTCGCCTGCGGCGATGGCGTTGGCGGTGTCTACCGCTTGCTGCAGTGGCTTGGTGATGGAGCGCACCAGCAGCGCGGCCAGCCCCATGCCTGTGAGCAAAAGCACGGCACCTACGGTGCTGGCGACGACCAACAACAGGTCCCGCGCGGATCGGGCAGCCTCCAGGGCTTCGTCGCGTTGGCGCTCCTGCAACGCAACAAATTTGTCGATAGCTTCCAGGTAAAGAACGATCTTGGGGCGGTACACGGTGTCCAGGAAGGTCTGCTTGGCCACAGGATCGCCAGCTTCGATGAGCTGACGGAGCTTGTCGCCCTGCCCTCGCACGTCAGCACGCGCTGCGGCCACAGCGGCCAGCGCGGTTTTGTCTGCCTCGGAGACTGCCGACTTCGTGATCTTTTCCTGCACGGGCGTGATGCGCGCCGTCAACGCAACCACGCGGCTGTCAAAGTCTG
Organism: Acidovorax facilis; assembly: GCA_964031875.1. Classification (GTDB taxonomy): domain Bacteria; phylum Pseudomonadota; class Gammaproteobacteria; order Burkholderiales; family Burkholderiaceae_C; genus Acidovorax; species Acidovorax facilis_A. The sequence goes on along the minus strand of CAXIRU010000080.1, from coordinate 131,080 downwards.
CCTGGAGCTTGGCATCCGTGGTGACAAAGCTGGCCATGGACATGGTGACAGCCACCTCGGCCAGCCCGCGCCAGCTGGTAGCCGTGGCGGTTGCGCTGCCGTATTGCTCGACAAGCGCCTCGGTCCTCTCGGTCAGCTTGCGACCATAGAGCTGGGTGGAAAAAGCCGCTGTAAGCATCAGCAGCAAAAGCCCAAGGATGACGCACCACAACTTATAGGCGACGCGCAGGTCATTGAAACGCATTAGGTATCTCCTTCAGGGTCAGGAAAATTCACGCTTTTTAAGTTACCACAGCCGATGCGCCACGCAGTCCGCCTGTTGCTTCTGACCAACCCGGCCCCAGGAAGACCTTGCCCCCAGAGTAGGCGCAACCGCCCTCGTAGAATGAACGTGTGACCAACTACCTGAATGCCGACCTCCATTGCCACTCCGTGGTATCCGACGGAACCCTGACGCCGGAGCAGCTGGCCGCACGGGCCAAAGCCAACGGGGTCGAGCTGTGGGCGCTCACCGACCACGATGAGATCGGCGGCCAGCAGCGCGCAGTGGCCGCCGCCCACGCGCAAGGCATGGCCTACCTCACAGGCGTCGAGATCTCTGTCACTTTTGCAGACACCACCGTCCACATCGTAGGCCTGGGGTTCGACCCCGACAATGCACAGCTGACCGAGGGCCTGGCCGCCACACGCGGCGGCCGTGGCGAACGCGCCCAGGACATGGCCGAGCAGCTCGCCCGGGCGGGCATCCCGGGCGCCTATGAAGGTGCGCTGCAGTTCGTGGGCAATCCGGCATTGATCTCGCGCACCCATTTCGCACGTTTTCTGGTGGAGACCGGGGTTTGCAAGGACACCTCCGAGGTCTTCCGCAGGTACCTCATCGAAGGCAAGCCCGGCTACGTGCCGCACCGCTGGGCATCGCTGGGCAATGCGGTGCGCTGGATCACCGAGGCGGGGGGCATGGCCGTCATTGCCCACCCGGCGCGCTACAAGTTCACGGCCAACGAGGAGTTTGCGCTGTTTTCCGAGTTCAAGGCCCATGGCGGGCGCGGTGTGGAAGTGGTCACCGGCAGCCACAGCGCGGCCGAATACGTCACGTATGCCGCAATGGCGCAGGAATTTGGCTTGGCCGCATCGCGCGGCAGCGACTTTCACAGCCCGGACGAGTCCCACACCGACCTGGGGACCTTGCCGCTGCTGCCGGGCCAGCTCACCCCGGTCTGGGAACTGCTCGCTGAACGCATTCGGCACGCTTAAGCTTTAACAATCAGAAGGGGCGCGCTGTTCCATGGCCCAGTATTTCGAAGTCCACCCCGACAACCCCCAGCCCCGCCTGCTCAAGCAAGGCGCCATGCTGTTGCAAAAGGGCGGCATCCTGGCCGTTCCCACCGACTCCAGCTATGCGTTGGTCTGCCACCTGGACGACAAGGACGCGGTAGACCGGATGCGCCGCATCCGCCAGGTGGATGACAAGCACCACCTCACGCTGTTGTGCCGCGACCTGTCGGAGCTGGCCAACTATGCCCGCGTGGACAACCGCCAGTACCGCCTGCTCAAGCTGGGCACGCCCGGGCCCTACACCTTCATCCTTGAAGCGACCAAGGAAGTGCCACGCCGCGTAAGCCACCCCTCGCGCAAGACCATCGGCCTGCGCGTGCCCGACCGCAAGGGCCTGCAGTTGCTGCTGGAGCTGCATGGCGCGCCCCTGCTGGCCACAACGCTGATCCCGGCGGGCGAGACCGAGCCCCTGAACGACCCGCAGGAGATCCGCGAACGCTATGAAAAACTGGTGGATGCCATCGTGGACGCCGGGGCCTGCCCACTGGAGCCGACCACCGTGGTCGACCTGACCCCCATGGGCGCCGGGGGAGACCCCGAAGTAGTGCGCGAAGGCCGTGGCAGCCTACAGGCGCTGGGGTTGTAAAACGGAACCCCCGTGGCTCGCCCTGCGCCCGCTTAGACAGGTCTCGCGGATCAGCAAGAGCACCTGCCAGAGCCGGTCAGAGCCAGTCCGGTTGAAGCATCCAAAACTGGCGCGGCAAAGGCACGCGCCACTGTGAAACTGGCTTTGCCAGGCCACTACAGGTTGCGCCCCCGTGAGGGGGAAGAAGCGCAGCGTCTCGAAGCGACTTCATAGCTTGAACGCGCCCACGGCCTGCTCCAGATCGCGCGCCTGCGCGGTGAGCGATGTTGCGGTGGAAACCGCGTTCTGCACCAGTGCAGCCGTCTCCTGCGTGGTGGCATCCATGTGCGATACAGCGCCGTTCACATGGCCGATAGCCTCGCTCTGCTCGCGCAGGGCGTGGGAGATTTCGCCCAGCAGCGCGCTGACTTGCCCGACAGCCGACACGATCTCCTGCATGGTCTTTCCGGCCTTGCCCACCTGATCGGCGCCGTTTTCCACCTGCTCCACCGAGGCGCTGATCAGCGCCTTGATCTCGCGTGCGGCCACAGCGCTACGCTGGGCCAGGTTGCGCACCTCGCTGGCCACCACCGCAAAGCCGCGGCCCTGCTCACCGGCACGGGCAGCTTCTACAGCGGCGTTGAGCGCCAGGATGTTGGTCTGGAAAGCGATGCCTTCAATGACCTGAATGATGTCAACGATCTTGCGCGAGCTGCCACTGATGGCCTGCATGGTCAGCACCACATCGCCCACCACCGTGCCGCCCTGCTCTGCAATGCCCGATGCCTTCACCGCGAGGTCGCTCGCGGAATGGGCGCGCTCTGCGTTCTGGCGCACGGTGGAGGTCAGCTGCGCCATGCTGGCAGCGGTTTCGGCCAGGGAGGACACCTGGTCATGTGCGTGGCGAGACAAGTCGGTGTTGCCGTGATCGATGTTGGCAGCCGAATCGCTGATGGCGTCGGCATCCTGCTTGATGCGCGATACCAGGTCGGTCAGGGTGTCCTCCATGGTGCCCAGGGCGTTCAGCAGCCGTCCAAAGTCGCCTTGCAGATCGGAGCTGAACTCCTGGCTCAGATCGCCCGAGGCCACGGTCTCGGCGATCAAAAGGGCCTGATCAAGCGGCGCCACGATGCTCATGCGCAAGCCGACAACAGCCAGCAGCGCCAGCACAAACGCGGCAATGCTGCAGCCGATGATCCAGGCCCGGGCGCTGTGCAGGTGTGCTTGCGCCGTCTGGGCCTGGGACGCCGTCACACCCCCGCCCTGCAAGGCCTGCTCGGCGCCGCCGATGCCGGCCAGGGCCGTGACCATCAGCAGCAGCACCAACAGCGCCATTGCGCCAAACGCCAGGGCCAGGCGCGTTCCGATCTTCAGGGTGTTCCACATGATCCGGTGAGTCTCCAAGGGTGTTGTTTTGATTTTGGGCGTCGCCCGGGGGCAACCGGCAGATGCTAGCAATGATTGCGCGGCAGTGGGCACCCCGGGCATACGTACATCCCACAGGCAGCATTGCATGTGCCGCGTGCGAGACACCCCTGCCAGGGCTGGGGTGATGGTCTGAGACAATCGCCGGGTGGACATCTCCAATCTCATCCAAACCGTTCTGATCTACGCCCTGCCGGTGCTGTTTGCCATTACCGTGCACGAGGCCGCCCATGGCTACGCCGCACGCCACTTTGGCGACAACACCGCGTACATGATGGGTCGGATCACCCTCAACCCCATCAAGCACATCGACCCGGTCGGCACCATTCTGATGCCGCTGCTGCTGTACTTTGCAACTTCAGGGGCCTTCCTGTTTGGGTATGCCAAACCCGTGCCGGTCAATTTCGGCAACCTGCGCAATCCCAAGAAGCACATGATCTGGGTCGCGCTGGCGGGCCCTGCGTCCAACTTCATCCAGGCCATCGGCTGGGCCGTGCTGCTGGTGGCATTGGTGGGCACGGGGGTGGACGAGCGCTTCTTCATCGAGATGGCGCGCGCCGGTGTGCTGGTCAACCTGGTGATGTGGGCGTTCAACCTGTTTCCGCTGCCGCCGCTGGATGGAGGCCGCATCCTGGTGGGCCTGCTGCCCTGGAAGCAAGCGCACATGGTCTCACGCATCGAGCCCTATGGCTTTTTCATCGTGCTGGCGCTGGTGGTGGCCGGAGTGGTGGGCACGCTGTGGCTGCGCCCGCTGATGTCGGTGGGCTACAGCGTCATCAACATCCTGCTCACCCCACTCACGGCACTCCTGCGCTAGGTTGCGCTAGATTGCATTGGATTCCGCTGTGCAGCGCATCCGCCCACTTTCTTCTCGTTCATTTCCGCAGATTTAGATTTCGATCTCATGAGCATTACGCGCTACCTCACCGGCATCACCACCACGGGCACGCCCCACCTGGGCAACTACGTGGGCTCCATCCGTCCTTCGGTGGCGGCCAGCCTCACGCCCGGAGTGCAGAGTTTTTACTTTCTGGCCGACTACCACGCGCTCATCAAGTGCGAAGACCCGATGCGGATCCAGCGCTCCACGCTGGAAATCGCGGCCAGTTGGCTGGCCGCCGGTCTGAACCCGGAGCACGTCACGTTCTACCGCCAGTCCGACATCCCCGAGATTCCCGAGCTGAACTGGCTGCTCAGCTGCGTGACCGGCAAGGGCGTGCTCAACCGCGCCCACGCCTACAAGGCATCGCAGGACAAGAATGTGGCTGCAGGCCGGGACGCCGATGACGGTGTGACGGCCGGTCTGTTCATGTACCCCGTGCTGATGGGTGCGGACATCCTGATGTTCAAGGCGCACAAGGTGCCTGTGGGCCGCGACCAGATCCAGCACATCGAGATGGCACGTGACATGGCCGCCAGCTTCAACCACCTGTATGGCGAGCACTTTGTGCTGCCAGAGGCTGCCATCGACGACCATGTGGCCACGCTGCCCGGACTGGACGGTCGCAAGATGAGCAAGAGCTACGACAACACCATCCCGCTGTTCAGCTCGCGCGAACAACTCAAAAAACTGATCGGCGGCATCCTGACCGACTCGCGCGCGCCGGGCGAGCCCAAGGAGATCGAAGGCTCGGCGCTGTTCCAGATCTACCAGGCCTTCGCCACCCCCGAAGAGACTGAGGCCCTGCGCAAGGCGTACGCCGACGGCATTGCCTGGGGCGATGCAAAGAGCACGCTGTTCGAGCGTGTGGACCAGGTAATTGCCCCGATGCGCGCCCAGTACGAGGAACTCATCCACAACCCCGCCCGCATCGAAGCAACCCTGCTGGCGGGTGCCGAACGCGCCCGAGCGCTAGCCACGCCCTTCATCCGCGAATTGCGCTCGGCTGTGGGCTTGCGCAGCCTCTCCCAGGTCGCCGCTGCAGCCAAGCCTGCCAAGGCCGCGAAAGCCGCGCTGCCCGCGTTCAAGCAATACCGCGAAGCCGACGGCAAGTTCTACTTCAAGCTTGTAGATGCCGACGGCCGCCTGCTGCTGCAGAGCACGGCTTTCGACGCCCCCAAGGAAGCTGGTCAGGCCATTGCACAGTTGCAAAAAGACCCAGACGCACTGCAGGCACTGGCCGCGCGCCTGGCTCCTGTGGAGGGTGTGAGCGCCGACGATGTGGCTGCCGCGCTGCAGGCGCTGGCGGATGCTGCCGCTGCGGCGTGAACCATGCCCCCTCACACGGGGCCTTGCACGGGGCCTCACAGCCCCACGGTTGCGCCCCGATGGGTCTGCTCATTTTTTAATAGCTGCTTGCGCTTTACCAACAAGCGCTAGCGGCTAAAAACACCCACATTTCACCTCTGCAGTGAATCCGCAGGCGTACCACCTGGGCGGCAGCACTGGATTGTGGTGCACACGCACGGCACCGGCGCTGTCGGGCGGAGCTTGTGCGTACACTGGCCGTCCTGTTCTTGGAGACTCCCATGAAGCTGCCAGCAGCCCCCCTCGCCGCCCTCGCCATACTTGTTGCGCTGTCAGGCTGCAACGCCACCAGCCCCCACCACCCTTCGGGACCCATGGCATCGGGCCGTGACCGCACCTTCAGCGTGCCGGTGTATGGCGCCGACACCTCCCCCGCCTATGCAGCGGCTACACGCGAATGCCAACGTCTGGCGCTGTTCCCCAAGCTGCTGCGCAACGATGGTTCGCGGCTCGTTTTTGAGTGCGTGAGTGACGCCCCCGATCGCCAGCCATGAGCCACGCAATGCAGTGGTTTCTGCAGCGCTCCTGGGCGGCGCATGGCATGGCTTTGGCTGCAGCCTTGGGCTGCACCTGCGCCAACGCACAGTCCGGACGTGCCGCCACGGCTGCAGCACCTAGCAGTTGGACCAACAGCCTGGGAATGGTCTTCCAGAGGGTTCCAGCGGGCAGTTTCACGATGGGTGGCGTAGAGTCGCCCGACACCCTGGCACGCGCTTTCCCCGCGCTAGAGCCGAGGCGCTTCACCCAGTTGGCCGACGAAGGCCCGGCGCACACGGTCCGCATTCGGTCGGCGTTCTACCTGGGCCGGCATGAGGTGACGGTGGCGCAGTTCCGGCGCTTTATCGAGGCCTCGGGCTACCTGCCCGAATCCGAAGCCGATGGCACCGGGGGCTACGGCTACAACGCCGAGTACGACCCAGCCACCACACAGCGTGGCGATGCGTTCGAGGGGCGCGATCCGCGCTACTCATGGCGCAACCCCGGTTTTGCGCAGGGCGATGACCATCCCGTCGTCAACGTCACCTGGAACGATGCCCAGGCGCTGGCCCAGTGGCTGAGTCGCACCGAAGGCCACCGCTACCGTCTGCCCACCGAGGCTGAATGGGAATACGCCTGCCGTGCTGGCACCCGCACCCGCTACCCGCATGGCGATGACCCGCAGGGCCTGCTGCGCACCGCCAACACTTTTGACCAGGAAGCCGCCCCTCTGTGGCCCCGCTGGCAACAGCACGCCTTGGCGGGTAGCGATGGCCATGCATTCACCGCACCGGTGGGCAGCTACGCGCCCAATGCCTTCGGCCTGCACGACATGTTGGGCAACGCCTGGGAGTGGGTATCGGACTGGCATGGGGAAACCTACTATGCTCACTCGCCACGCAACGACCCCCAAGGCCCCGAGGAAGGCAGCGTGCGCGTGCGCCGTGGCGGCTCCTGGCACACCTGGTCGTTTTACGCGCGCTGCGGATACCGCAACTGGAACAGCCCACAAACCCGCTACACGCTGGTCGGCATGCGGCTGGTGCGCGAAATCGCTCCACCAACCACGGCACAGTCGCGGAACGCTGCAGAGCGTCAACAAATGTCAACCGTAGGTCGCTAGGCTGGCGCAAGGCCTTGCAGGCCGGGGTTATCGCGAATAATCGGCACAGGACATGCGCAACGAACCGGGACGCGCCCACTGCCACTACCCTGGCCCTGTTGTGCGTCCGTCCTGCTGCCATTGCATTTTCGACGGGAGAAAACCATGCGCATAGCCGCGCTGGACGACGATGCGCTCCAGCTGGATCTGATCAAACAAGCCACCGAGGCCATGGGTCACGTCTGCCACACACACCTCAACGGCGCCGACTTTCTGCGCGAGATGCGGCGCGAAACCTTTGACCTGCTGATCGTGGACTGGCACCTGCCCGACACGACCGGGCCCGAGGTAGTGCGCTGGGTGCGCCAGAACGTGGGCACCCAGTTGCCCATCCTGTTCGTCACGCACCGCCAGGAAGAACGCGACATCGTCGAAGGCCTGGGCTGTGGCGCAGACGACTTCATGGTCAAACCTGTGCGCATCGGCGAGCTCTCTGCCCGCGTCTCGGCCCTGCTGCGAAGGGCCTACCCGGCCAATGTGGGGGGTGTGATGGAGTTCGGGCGCTACCGTTTTTTGCCCGAAACGCGCTCCCTCGAAATCGACGGCGTGCCTGTGGAGCTGAAGAACCGCGAGTACGATCTCGCCCTGTTTCTGTTCCAGAACATGGGCAGACTGTTGTCACGCGACCACCTCAAGGACATTGTCTGGGGCCAAGTGGCCGACGTGATGTCGCGCTCGCTGGACACCCACATCTCGCGCCTGCGCACCCTTTTGGACCTGCGGCCCGCCAATGGCTTCATCGTCTCGGCGGTTTATGGTGTCGGCTACCGTTTTGAAGCTGTTGAGGCCCAGCGAAGGGCCTGAATCCCAGACCTGCTGGGGCCTCCTCACGGAATGGCGCGACCAGACCAGCCGCACCGCGCCGTACCAAGCTGCACCAAGGAGATTTCACGTGGCAACCCACATCCACCGCCCCCGCTGGGCACTGCGCGCCAGCGCGGCTGTCGCCCTGGGTGTCCTCGAAAGTCTGGTGGGCACCACCGCACAGGCAGGCCCTACCGCCACCCCCATGCAGCAAGAGGGCGATGAAATTGCCCATACCGTGCAAAAGGGCGACACGCTCGAAGGCCTGGCCAGGGCTTATTTGGCCGACCCCCGGCAATGGCCGCTGCTGCAAACCCGCAACAAGGTGGCCAACCCCCGCCGTCTGGTGCCGGGCTCAGTGGTGTGGATTCCAGTGCGCCTGCAACCGGCCGAGTCGGCCACAGTGGAGTTCGTGCACGGCACCGTCACCGCGCAGGCCCGTGCTGGCGGTGCCCCCGTATCCGTCACGCCCAGCGGCAAGCTCGAAGAGGGCACCGCACTGCAGGTGGGGCCAGATGCCTTTGTGGCCGTCAAGCTGGCCGATGGCACGGTGGTGCGGGTTCAGGCGCAGTCCGAGTTGCAGCTGCGGCAACTGCGCCGCCGCGGGCGCGCAGGCAGCCTGCAATCGGTGCTGGAGATACGCCGTGGCGCCGTGGAATCCAGCGTACCCCCCCAACCCGAGACATCTCGCCGCTTCGAGCTGCGCACTCCTCTGGCCGTCACCAGCGTGCGCGGCACGCACTTCGGCGTGGCGATGGACGAATCGGGCCAGACCGTCGCGTCAGTGCTCAGCGGCTCGGTGGCGGTGCAGGCCCGCCGGGAAGATGCCTCGGCGCTGCCCCGTGCCACAGCGGCGGCATCCGCCTCGGTGCTGGCGCCGGGGCAAGGTCTGGCGGTTGCCGCCGATGGCACCGTGGGCGCACCCCGCGCACTTCTGGCAGCGCCCGACACATCGGGCGTCCCGGCGATGCTCAGCGACGCAGGCATTCTGGCCATCAACGTCCCACTGGTGCCGGGCGCTGTACGCTACCAGGCGCAGGTGGCGCGGGACGCCGACTTCACCCAGGTGCTGCGCCACGGCAGCTTTGCCGACGGCCAGCTGCGGTGGAAAGTGCTGGACGACGGGCGCTACTACCTGTCGGTGCGCGCACTCGACGACGCAGGAATCCCGGGCGTGCCCGCCGTGCGGCCTTTTGTGGTCAAGACGCGCCCCGTCGCCCCGCTGTACCAGCAACCTGCGCCCGGCGCGGTGCTGGCCCGCGATGTCGGGGCGCTGCGGTGCACAGAGGTGCCGGGTGTGGCCTGGTACCGCCTGCAGGTGGCCCGCGACGCGCAGTTCACCCAGCCCGTGCTGGACGAACAACGCCTCACCGAGTGCCGCTTGCCGCTGACCGGTCTGCCCGTGGGCAGCTATTTCTGGCGCGCAGCCAGCCTGCAGCCGCTGCCCCCTGGGATTGCGGGTGGGCCAGCCAACCACGGCAGCACGGAGGGGCCAGTGGACCAAGGGCCGTTTGCCCCGCCCCAGCCGTTCACGGTGGCTGACCGCCCGGCTGCGCTGTCCCCCCAGTCGCTGCAAGCACAGGATGGCGACGCCACGGTACGGCTGCACTGGTCTGCGCAGCCTGGCCAGCGGTTCCGCCTGCAACTGGCCTCAGCTACAGACCCGGCGTTCGACACGGTCGTGCTCGACACCCTGCTCGATACCCCGGCATGGACCGCCAGCCACCTGCCTGCGGGCGACTACCTCGTGCGGATTCAGGTGCTGGACACCACGGGCCTGCAAAGTGAGTTCTCGCCACCGCGCAAGGTCCGGGTCGGCTCGGGCATCAGCACAGGCGCAGGCCTGCCGGTTTTCACCTCGAACGGCCAGCCCGTGGGACGCCCTTGAGCCGAGCTTGCAGCTGCACCAGCGTACGAAGCTTCTGACCCCATGACCCCCGCAGGACGCACCCGAGGCCAGCAACTACGCCTGGAATGGAGCCTTCTGGCCGCCGCCCTGTTGGCGCTGGTAGCCTGGCTCAGCAGCGCCGATAGCCTCAGCAGGGTGAACCACGTGGTGCAAGACGCTGGCCTGCGACTTGTAGCGCGCCCCGCGCACCCCGATATCGTCATCGTTGCCATCGACGATCGCAGCCTTGCGGCCATCGGCCGCTGGCCATGGCGCCGCGCATTGCATGCGGAGCTGATCACACGCCTATCGACACAGCAGCCGCGCGCCATCGGCATGGACGTGCTGTTCAACGAAGAAGACCTGGACTACCCAGCAGACGACCTGCTCCTGGCCGAGGCTCTGCGACACAGCGGCCGGGTGGTGCTACCGGTGGTGCGGCGCGGCCACGGCCCGACCGCCGACATGGCCGACCTGCCCTGGCATGCATTTGCAGACGCCGCAGCCGGCCTGGGCCATGTGCATGTGGCGCCCGACAACGACGGCGTGGTGCGCAGCCTGTACCTTTTGGAAGGGCCCGCCACCGCCCCATGGCCGCACTTCAGCTTGGCCCTGCAGTGCGTGGCAACCCACGCGGTGGCCGCACCACCCACGGCACAGCCGTGCAACGCCGCTCGCCCCACGCCCCTCAGCAACAGCACTACCGCCGCACCCGCAGCCAGTGGTCCCTGGCAGCGCACTGACCTTGCGTTGATTGCCTACGCCGGTGGTCCGGATCACTTCACCACCTATTCCTACATCGATGTGCTGCGGGGCCAGGTGCCAGCGCAGGCATTTCGCGGCAAGTACGTGATCGTGGGCGCCGCAGCCTCGGGCCTGGGCGACATGTTTGCCACGCCGGTGAGCCAGCAATCGCGGCTGATGCCCGGGGTGGAGGTGGTAGCCCAGGTGCTGGACGGCCGCCTGTCGGGCGTGCGCTTAGTGCCTGCCAGCCCCGCCCTCAACACCCTGTTCAACCTGCTGCCTGTCGTATGCGCACTGCTCGCCTTGCTGTTGCTGGGGCCCTTTGCAGCCCTGCTCGCCAGCGCAGGGCTGGGCGTGGCCACACTGCTGCTGAGCGTGGCACTGCCTGCGTGGGGCGGCCTGCAGTTTGCACCCGCTGCGGCACTGACCGGACTGGTGCTGGCCTACCCGCTGTGGAGCTGGCGACGCCTGAGTGCTGCAGCACACTTCCTGCGGCTGGAGATGGAGCGCCTGCAGCGCGAAGGCCTGTCAATGCAGCCACTGGACCATACCGGTGGCACCCGCAACTCCGGTAGTTCCGGAACTTCCGGCGACTTTCTGGAAAGGCGCATCAACGCGGTAGAGCGTGCATCGCACCAACTGCGCAACCTGCACCAATTTGTGAGCGAAAGCCTGCAGCAGCTGCCCTCCCCCACCATCGTCTGCGCCCCCCAGGGAAACATCCTCCTCACCAACATGGCAGCACGCCTCCACGCGGGTGGAGACCCGCAACTGCCGCTGCAAGGCCAGTTGGTGTCCGAACTGCTGCACGACCTGGTGCACACCGATACCGGCCAGCCGCTGCTCACGCCGGACAAGCTGCGCAGCCGCCAGATGCCCGAATACAGCGAAGGCTGCGATGGGCAGGGCCGCAACCTGCTGCTGCTGTGCAAGCCCTTCACCGACCTGACCCAGGCCGGCTGGCTGCTCACCTTGGTAGACCTGACCGACATGCGCCGCGCCCAGCAGCAGCGCGACCAGGCAATGAGCTTCATTTCGCACGACATCCGTGCGCCCAACGCCTCCATCCTCACGCTGCTGGAAATGCACCGCGCCTACCCTGGCCGCATTCCGGACGGCGAGCTGATGCTGCGTATAGAACGCTATGCGCGCGCGTCGCTGGGCATGGCCGAGAACTTTGTCCAGCTCGCCAGCGCGCAATCCCAGGAATACCGCATGGCCTCCCTGGACCTGGCGGCCGCTCTGGCCGAAACCGTGGACGACATCTGGGCCCTGGCCCGCGACCAGGGCGTGGACGTGCTCATTGCCACCACCCCGGAAACCGCCCCCACCCTGGGAGACCGTGCCTTGTTGTGCCGCGCGCTCGCCAACCTGCTGAACAACGCCGTCAAGTTCAGTCCCCAGAAGGGCACCGTGCAGTGTTCCATCGTGCAGCGTGATAGCCACTGGGTCGTGGCAGTGCGCGACCAAGGCCCCGGTATTGCCCCTGAACTGCAAGACCGGCTGTTCGCACCGTTTCAGCGGCTGCACGATCACAGCCACCCCGCCATCGGTGGTGTGGGCCTGGGGTTGGCCCTGGTGCACACCGTGGTCCAGCGGCATGGAGGAACACTGGAGGTGGACAGCGATGCAGGGCAAGGAGCGGAGTTCAGGCTGGTGTTGCCCATGAATGCCCGCCCCCCGAATCAACCCGAAAGCTATTAATTTAATAGCACAAAAATGAATACCGAAAAGCGCTAAACCCTTTTTTCTTCATACATCTGGTCAACAACCAACCGCCCGATGGCGCGGACTGACCGCGAGGGCAGCCCCTCCAGCGCACTGCACGACCCCAGGCCCATGCGCAGTGATGTCGGCAATACAAGAGGGCCGCCACCTGTATCGGCAGGCGCGGCCCTCCCCAGCGGGTCGTGCGGGTCCCGCGCCCGGTGGCCTGCTGCGCGCCTACCAGGGGCCCAACGTGATCGCAATGGTCGCGCCAGGCTGCACGTTGCCTTGCGTCTTTGACGGCACGTTGGGGCCGCTGTAAGCCCCGTTGGGGTTTTCATCGGCGCTGAAGCCGTACGCAGCACCACCAAGGAAGATCGGCGAGCCGTTCGATCCAATGCGCGAGTCCGTGCCCTTGGTGGTCGAGCAATGCAGGAACTTGGCGTAGTAGTTGCAGGTTGAAGCGGCTGCGTACCATTTCGTTGCGTCATTCCAGGCGGCGGTGGAGAAGCCACTGGGGGTGCTCTGGGCCCCCACACCGGCCACTGCAACACCCCGGCACAGGGCTTCCCAGATGTTCATCTGCAGCACCCCGGCATCGCCACCCGATCCACCCCCCTGGTACTCGCTGAACGCTTGCTGAAAAACATAGAGCGCACTCGGCAGGCCTGAAGGCGGCTGGTAGAACGTGTAGGTGTTCGTTCCATTGGTGAGCGTGTAGGCTGCTGTGTTGACGCCATGGAGGGCCTGCATCGTGCACTGCCCGGTATACACATTCGTGCCGTTGCCGCTCAGATCAATGCTGAGATAGCTATTGACGGCAAAGAATGCATTCAGCGTCGAATCCCAATAGCTTGAGAGGGGATCTGTACCCAGAAGACCCGCCGCCTGCTTCGCGATCAGCATGTCGCTCGGATCAGCGATGGCGAAGAATTCGCCATTCACCGTGGGCGGCGCATAGCTGGACCCCAGCGCACCGTTGGTCAGCAGTTCGCCATAGGCCGCCGCGCTGGCGCCTTCGTTGGCAATGAACGACTGGTACGCGCTGGCAATGGTCGCACGGCTGATGCTGGGGGCCACGCCATAACTCTCGCCTGCGCAACTGAACGAAAGATTCAGACCAAAGCCGTTGACAGCACTTACATCCGCCGCCGCGTTGTACCCAAACTCAAAAAAATCGAACGGGCCTGACGGTGAAGGTCCCGGCTGATTGCCGTAGGGTGGCGGCGGATACTGCACTACCGCATACGCAGGTACGTTCCCGGCTGGAGCAACAGTTGGTGGCGTTGAGACCGGTGGCGAGGCCGGGTAGATCGGCAGCGGGGTCGGTTGAGTCGGGGCGACGGTGAAGACAAGCCGCTCATTGCCATTTGTTGGTGTCGCAAGCGCAATGCTCGGGACCGACGACATTGCCATGAAGGCGAGCCCCTGGTTGAAGATCGCGACGCTCACGCTACCGGTGTTGTCATTCAACCCAGCACCGTAGGCCCCCGTCAGATCATCGTTGATGCAAAGCTGGAGATCGCCACTGGCAAAGCTCGACGGCATCAGATAAGGCTCCCTGCCGATGAAGAAGGGCACACCCTCGCTTCCAATCCTGCCAATGAGTGCCCCCATGGGAAGGCCGACGATGGGGTACTTCGTCTGGTCCAGTGGAACGTTGAGCCCAGGGCAACCTGCTGCGTCGTAAAGCTGATTGCCGTTGGTGTCCGGGTCAGCAGTCCAGCCGCCTCCGACATAGGTGATCGTCACCGGGGTGGAAGCGGGGCTGACCTGGATGCCTGTCGATTGCCAGCCCTGGTTCGCCAGCACCGTGGTCGGTGCAACCGCTGGGGCTGCGCTAAACGACCCGCCGCTGCCGAGGAGTTGAAATTCAAACGGGGCACTCGGTGTTGCGTTGATCCAGCCAGCGACATAGGCCGTGCCGTCAGCCGCCGAAAGGCCGGTTTTGTCTGACAAAGTGATGGTGATGGAATCTTCAGTTTTCATGGTGGTGTCTCCGGTGGTGAGATAACTGGGGGTTCGAAGGTTGGGCCCGGCGCCCTCGGGACATGGCCACTTCTGCACGCCGACCGTGCTCAAAAAGAAGTCCGGGCAACGCGTTGCAACAGGCTGGAAAAATCCTGCTGCAGCGTCAGCGTCATGCACTGCTGAGATGTCTCCTGGGGCCTGTCAAACGCCGACCACACACCGACTGCACACCGATCGCGCACAGACGAGTCCGATGGAGGCACCGTTCAACGGTGCGTTGTGCATAGCGTCGCACTGGCTGGTGCTTGCCAACACTGGCTAGCGCGTGCCGTAGGGGTTTTAGTGAAAAGGTGTCAGCCCAGAGTGCCCAGCTGCGCCACCGTGCCGACAAACCAGTCCTGGTCCACCTCGCCGCTCACTCCTGGCACCGCGCTGCCGCCGTTGGCAGAGCCATCGCTGTATTGCCAGAACGTCCAGGATGACCAGGGTGGCGGTATGTGCGGAGCGGCCGAATACGCGGCCAGCCACAAAGGGCGGGACGCCAGCACTTGGCAACCAGGCAGATTCTGCAGTGACTGCCAGAAGCCCGGATCGGTGTAGAGGATGGTCCTGCGCCCAAACAGCTCATCCGTTTGGGCCAGAAATGCCAGGGTCCATTGCAGAACATCGGCGGGGCTTTGCCCATCCAGGGTTTCCAGGTCTAGCACTGGCGGCAGGTCCCCCGGCCCCAGTGTTCCATCCGCGCTGACCGTGTTGTAGAAAAACTGTGCTTGGGCGATGGGGTCGCTGCCAGGGCGGCCGAAGTGGTAGGCGCCCCTGTACAGTCCTGCGGCGGAGCTGCCCGACCAGTTGGCCTGGAACATTGGGTCTACATAGGCAGTGCCTTCGGTGGCCTTGATGAAGCAGAAGGCCACGTTGCTGCCGGCGACACTTGGCCATTGAATATTGCCTTGGTAGTGGCTGACGTCGATACCACGGGTTTGGACTGTCATGGCATCACCCAGCGTAGGAGTCGTCAGCATTCAGATATTCGCTATTCAACGCCCAGCCCCCGCATGCAGCGTTCAAAAACAGCGCCTGGCTCGTTGTTGGCACCGTGGTGCCACCGCGAGGATGCAGCGTGCCCAAAGGCGCCAGCAGGTTGCGTTGAGTGTCAGACAGGTAAGGCATGGTTTTCTCCGTCAATGGATGGGTACGGACAGCAACAGCCATCTCGTCGAACACATTGTCGAAACCACTTTCTGATTTGTCGATTACAGGCCATTACGTGCCACCACAGGCCGGTGCACGCTGCTCTGCTGTACGCGCCGAATAGCCCGCATGAACACTTTCAGTGCGGAGCACCCTCGCTGCGACCCCTGCAACGCAAACGTTGTGCAGCGGTCAACAAGAAATATGCACGACCCTGCAAGCGGTGGGGCTGAAGAACAGGTGCATGGCAGTACTTTTTGCACAGCAGCGCAAAGGGCCACGCAGAGAGGAATCCTGCGCTCTGGCGACCGCTTGCAACAGCAAACAGAACGCGAACTACCAGATTTGGTAGTTGCGTGGGGAGGACGGCGCCAACACACTCATTCAACTGCACCGGGAATTCTGGCGAATGCCCGTGCAGGAAACCGGCGTTGGCCGCACAGCGGTATCCCGCAAGGCGATCGCAGCAGCGGCATGCCACGGCCTGGGGGCATCACATTCAGCCATGCGCGGGCCCAAAGGAAACCGCGCCGCAAGGTGTGACAAAGAAGAAATGAGGGACTGACAAATGGCAATCCTGAAGAACCGCGCAACACAGCGCAAGATTCACCTGCGAGCACTCCATGTGTTTGGCCGAGGCCGGTCCTCGGACACCCTGTTGGAAAACCCGGATGCATCGCAACTGCATGCCTCCGTCCGCTGGACGGGCACCGCATGGGAACTGCATGACCACAGCCGCAACGGCACCCTGCTCGACGGTGCACTGCTGTCGCACAGCAGTGCGTTCGCACTCCGCGTGGGATGCACCATTGGTTTTGGGCGCGACGAGGGTGCAGCCTGGGTCGTGGAAGACCTTGCAGCCCCCTCCAATTTGCTCTGGCCCCTGGGTCACGACAGCGCCCCTGTGCCGCTGGGACGATCCAACCTGCTACCCCAGGGTGAACGGGCAGAGGTGTCTATCCACTGCGCCGATCAAGGAAGATGGATATGCACCACCCCCCAGGGCAGCTGGGTTCTGGAAGACGGCGATGAGGTCCGATTTTCCAATCAGGCATGGTGCTTCATGGCGGTGCAGGAAGTCACCTCGACCATGGAGGCCATGAGTGGCGCAGTTCCGTGCATACGACCGCGCACGAGCCTGCATTTCAATGTGAGCCTGGATGAGGAACATGTGCGCCTGCAGGTGCAGGAGGCAGACCGCCATTTCGATCTGGGCGAGCGCACCCATCACTACGCGCTGCTGACCCTGGCACGGTTGCGATGCGCCGATGCACAGCGCCACCAGGACAGCCAGGCCCATGGCTGGGTCGAGTTGGAGCGCTTGGCAAAGATGTTGGGGGTGGAACCCGGGCATCTCAACATTCAGATCTTTCGCATGCGCAAACAACTGGCATTGGCCATGCCCAGCGACTCCCATGTCCCTGAATTGATCGAGCGGCGCCGTGGCTCCTTGCGCTTTGGCAGCCTGTGCTTTCGCATCACGCGGGGTACACAGCTGGAAGCGGATTTCGACCCCTTGGCCCTGGTCAGCCAGTTGCACACTGAAGAGTCGCTTGTGGCCTGAGCCTGCAATCTATCGCAATGACACGAGTGCCCGCACACGGTTTTCCCGTGGGTGTGCCGGGCTACCAATCGCTGGGTTTGCTGGGTCAGGGTGCGTCGGGGCAGGTCTTCAAGGCCCGGCAACGCAGCACAGGCCAGTTCGTAGCCATCAAGATTCCGACCACGTCGGCCACGCGCGAACCTGCCAAACGGCGGCGTGTGCACCAGCGGCTGCACCAGGAGACCCGGGTGCTGTCCCTGTTGCAGCACATCCATGTAGTCCGACTCATCGACAAAGGCCTGGCCCACGAGGGCGTGCCGTTTGCCGTGCTGGAATACATTCCTGGCGAAACGCTGCGCGATCTTCTGCAACGCCACGGTCGACTGTCGTTGCAGAACACTGCAAAGTTGATGGCGCAATTGCTCGATGCCCTGGCGTTCCTGCACGCCCACCACATCGTGCACCGCGACCTGAAGCCGGAGAACGTGATGGTGGTCTCCAGCCGTACCACCTTGCATGCCAAGGTGCTGGACTTCGGACTGGCAAGCCACCATGGCGAGCCGCAGTTCACGGCGGGAGCGGAAGGCACACCCGCCTACTGTGCGCCCGAGCAGCTTCGTGGCGAAGTGTGCGGGCCCGCCACGGACATTTATGCCTGGGCCTTGATGTTCGTAGAGTGCCTGAGCGCCACCCCGAGCATCCAGGGAGCCAGCCTGGAGGAGGTGCTGCAGCGCCAGCTGAGCGTAGAGACCGTCCCGCTGCCACCGGAGCTGCACGGCAGTCTGCTGGGCACGCTGCTCCAACAGGCATTGCACAAAGACGCGCGCCAGCGGAGCGCCGATGCCGTGCAGCTGTATGGCGATCTGGCCCGGTGCATGGCATGGGGGTATCAGTTCCCTCACCCGAGTCACGCGGCAGAGCCCCCCCCAGCCCAGGCAGCCTCAGGACGGACGCAGCACACGACCCAGGATTTGCTTGAGCGCCCACGGCAACATCTTCCCCGGGGTTCCTCGCGCGCCATTCTGTGCCTGACCCTGCGCCTATACCCCGCCCGCGATGCCTACCTGGCGCTGTCTGATCTGCAGGAGATTCGCGAGCAGCAATTGCGCTGGTGCGCCCATGCCGTGCAGTCGGGCCAGGGCCACGGCGCAGGCACCCTGGGAGACTGCATGTTGTTCCATTTCGAGCAGGGCCCGAGCAGCGCGCAGAACCTGCAGCAGGCTGCAGCCCTGGCACAGGACCTGTGCATTCGCGTAAAACGACGAAGCCGCATGTTGGAGGTACAGCATGGGGTGCGCCTGGAAATATCGGGGAGCATGCACTCGGCCACCCTGCCACCCCACGGGGATACCCCAGACAGCCACCATGCGGCCAATGTGACGCTGCACCTCAATAGCCTGGCAGGACCTGGTACCGTTCTGCTGAGCCATCGTGCGCACCACGAGTTGGCCGGTAGCGTAGAGGTGGAAGCCTACGCCGATACCAGAGAGAGCCGTTCAACGGAACCGGAGCCGGTGTACCGGCTGGCCCCAGCCACCCACCAATAGACCTGCGCAGATTCTGTGCAAGACCTGCATAGGGTCAGAGGGTCAGAGGATCAGCCGCTCTACAGGCTCCACGGGGTAGCTGTGCCAACGCCGGCTCCAGGTGTCTTTGGGACTGGTGTTGCGGTCGTGAACGCGGGCCACATACAGATGTTGGTCAGGGTTGGTGACTATGCGCTTGCCCCGTACGGACCAGACAAAAGCGTTGTCCTCGCCCACATCGATATCGGGGAACGGAGCACTGCGCCAGAAATCACGCCGGTAACACAGCGTGCCCCCGCATACCCAGGGCGTGCGCCCGTCGTACACATACTGCCAAGCCTGGCGCGCGAGTGGCGCATAAAAAAACACCTTGTCCAGACCGCAGATGTCAGCCCCTTGGCTGAGCAGGGTCCTGACTTGGGAGCTGAGCCAGGTGGGGGCCATCCAGTCATCGTCATCCCAGTGGGCAATCAGTTCGCCGAGCGCCATCTCGCAGGCCCTGTTGCGCTTGGCACCGATAGTAGATCTTCCGTCCATACGCAGGTAGCGAATGCTGGGGTGCGGCGGGATCAGATCGGCAACGCTGTCGCGCCCATCATCCAGCACGATCAATTCGCGGTGTTCGTAGTCCTGTGCCAAAAATTGCTGGAGGGCGTGAGGCACCAGGTCACGGCGGTCTGCGGTGGGCATGATGCAGGACACCAGCGGCACCGCGATGGTCGGTTCGCTCCCTCTGGCTGCGCCGCTAAAGGTGCCCCCTTTGAATCCAGCGCCCTCCACATCACCAGAGGCTGCAGGAAAGTAGAACTGGCGATCGTCATGGGACAGGCAGTCGGGCACAGACACCTGGGTCCAGTCAGCTGGCTGCAGGTACTGACCCTCCTTGAACTTCCAGGTGTTGCCATCGTGGCGCACGTAGATGCACAGCGAACGCCCCGAAATGCGACACAACCGCGCTCCGCCCCGCAGGATCTTCAACAAGAAGTCTGCATCCTCCCTCAGTGAGGTCTCGGGATAGCGACCCAGGCGCTCCCAGAGACTGCGCCTGAAGACCAGGGTGCCACCGCTCACGTTTTCTACAAACATCCGGCGAAACAGCGCCCGACTGCTCGCCCAGAACTCGGCAAGCGGCCGGGCCATGAAGAGCATGTCATTGAGCCCGGTGACATCTGCCAGGTTGTGCAGGATGGGTACAGTCTGGCGACTCAGGCGCTGCGCGCCGTACCAGTCATCGTCGTCCCAATGCGCAATCAGCTCGCCCTGGGCCACGCTGACCGCTGCATTGCGCTTGGCGCCTATGCTGGTGCCTGTGGGGACACGGATACAGCGGATGCGCGGGTCATCAATGCCAGCAGGAAGGTCAGACGCTTGCTCGCAGACGATGATGAGTTCGAGCTGTGGATAGTCTTGCCGCTGAAAGTAACGGATCGACTGCGCAACGAAAGCCGCCCGCCCCCGCGTGGGCATGACGCAGCTCAGTAAGGGGAGCGCTGAAGCCGCAGAGCCCTCCGCCATCTGCGGTGCAGGCCGCGCACTGACAGGCAGCGGCAGATAGATGCGCGTCTTATCTGGCACGGCAAAGTAGCGGCAAACCTCTCCTGCGCAATGGCCATGGTAGGGAGCACTGTGGAGGTGATTCTCGGCGCGCAAAGCGCAGAACCGGTCTTGGTAGAGCCGCTTGTTGGTTTCCAGCAGTGCATCGTGAACGGGTGCCAGCGCTGCGCAATGGGGCCCGCGGTGCACGAAGGCCCCTTGCACCCAGACCCCCTGAAAACCCGCACGCGCGGCGCGCACGTTGTAGTCCATCTCCCAGCAAGGGCCCTGGGAGTACGCGGTGTCTGCCGCACCGATGGCGGCCACCACCTCGTTTTTCACCACATAGCAGAAGTCCGCCAGGCTGTGCAAGGGCGCTAGGGTCAGGCAAGCATGGCCATAGCGTGCCTGCAGCGCATCTGCCTGATCCCACAGCGCCTCTGGAGTGGCGCCACACCCTGGTGCGACGACCTGTTCGTTCCAGCCCCTGTTCGTGGAGGGGCCCGCCAGTCCGTGGCTGGCATTGCTATCCAGACCGGCGAGCAGCAGTTCCAGCCAGCCAGGGCAGACGCGGGCTCCGCTTTCCAGAAACACATAGATATCGGCAGGCTCACTCACCAATTCGTTGAAGCAGGCAGCAGCCCCCGGCTGCACCGGGCTGGTCAGTTGAACCGACGACAGAGAGGCGAGGCGCAACTGCCGCAGAACCAGATCCTGAACCAGGGATTCGGGAGCACTGTCCAGCAGCACCCGCAGGCCGAAAGGCAGCGGTGTGTTCTCAAAAACGCTGGACAGGGTGGCAGCCAAGCCATCACCAGCCCCTGTCACATGCACTCCAATCAGTATCTGGCGATCTTCTGTAGCAGGCATTCACCACTCCTCACACGTCGCTATCGGGAATACGCCCTGTGCCACCCCAGCAAGGCAGCACCTCGAAGGTCCGTGGCGGGCCCACGCCAGGTTCACAGATATTCATCGCCCAGGCTTTCTGAGGGCTGCCAGATGGTGAAAGGCGGAGGGCCTTCATACACGGCGCTGAACTCGAAGGCATTGCCTTCAAAGATGAAACCTGGGACGTAAATCCGGCACCACACGGCACCGGCGTAGGGACTGCTACCGGCAACCACCTTCATTTGAATACGCACGTCTTGCTTGGAGGCATCCTGTGTCTGCAACGCCAGCGGCAAGAAATAGTTATTCCCGTAGAAATCAACCTTCTTGCTGCGTATTTCACACACCAGCGTCTCGAAGCTACCGCTGCTGTTGTAGACCAGTTGGCAGACGAAGCGGTAGTCGGCGCTGGCAGTCCAATCAAGGCGTACGGTATTGCCTGGCACCACCTGTGGCACAGGCATGGCTCGCACTGGATAGACATTGACCACGCCAGGGCCACCGGCATAGAGTGCGCTGATGGCGACCGACATCCGACACTGGCGACGCGCTTTGCAGCGCAATGGAGGCATCGCTGACAGGCGTCTGCTGAGCATGGGCACCTCGGCCATCGGTGGGACCTGCTGCACCCGGGTGGAATGGCTGGCCGAGCCTGAGCCATCGCAATTGAAGACATTGCCACCTGCTTGCGCAAAGATGCATGGCACGCAACATCACATTGCAACGCGCCTCGATGTCGCGTGCGGAATCGCTCAAACCCAGATAGGTCTTAGACCCATCGGGGTTTACCTTCGGCGACGTGTCGAGCACGTAGCCGATGAACTGGACTTTGGTGTAGGCCATGCAAACTTCTCCTTGATTTGGGCTCCGGGTGGTGTGTGTCCGGTCATCTCATCAGTGGGGCTAGTCCGTAGGTAAACTTGATGATGTAGTTGACGTAAACGTTAAGCGGTCGCGTCTCGTTCGGGCTCACCTGCACCGCCTGGCTCTGGCCTGCGCCCGCAACCGGCCCACCCGTGGTCAATGTGCTGGTAACACTGGGCGCGCCTGCTGCGGTTCCACTGGGGGACGTCGCCGAAGGGGCGGGTGCGCTGCTGTAGGTGTGCTCATGCGTCTGCACAGCAAACGGCTGGATGGAGCCCACGCCATCACTTTCTCCTTGACCACCCGGCGGCGTACTGCGCTGGCGGATGTCCGGGTCGTTCTGCGTGCCCGTACCAACGCCGCGATGGAAGTAGCCACGGTAGTCTGGAATGTTGAAGCTGTCGCCTGCCCCGCCATACACATAACCCAGAACCGCAAACAACTCGGGGTAGTCAACACACCGCAGCGACCTGCCGTCGCAATACATCCAGCCCCATAGCTCCAGTGGGGCCGTGGTGAAACTGGCCGCGTCTGCAGAGGAGGGTGAGCCTGCATTGCCTGACGGCCCCAGGGCTCCGGCAAAAGCGATCACAGAACCCACGGGCGCATCACCAAAGCCAGGGCGGTTGAAGAAGGGGGCCGACGCCCCAGACGTTTCGATCATGGAAAAGTACCTCTCGTTGCAGCCAGTTGGAAATCGTCTTCGACAACAGAGGCATCCAGCACCTGCATGGCGGTAGGCACCACCACTTGCCAGCATGGCCCTTGGCATATTGCGGGGCTTGGTGACATCGGCTCTGCATGCTTGAGGTCGTTGACCAGCGCAAGATCACCTTCATGGACAGGAGCCAGGGGATCCGGTGCGCTCCACAGCATGCCTGCTGAATAGAAATAAAGAAAGGCCATGACATGTTCTGGCTGCACAGGCAACAGGACTCGTGCCTGTCCGGCCTGCAAGAAACTGGTGAACAAGGCATCACCGTCTGCGGTGAGACTCCCGAGCTCCGTCAGAGAGCCCAGTGCTCCTGCACCGGGATCGGCATAGAAGCTGTAGGCCATCTCGTTCCACTCCAGCACCTCGTCGAAGAACTGCAGGTAGCGCGGCTCATTGACTTCAAAGGACGAAGGCGGAGACAGACGCCCAGCTTCTGCGGACAGGCCAGTCAGTGTCAGCAGGCGTTCGAGCAGCAGTCGCTGGCAGGCATTCTTGAGTTCACGTTGCTCGGTCTGCCTGCGGGCCAGAGGTGAACAGGTGGGAGCGGGAGCTCGCAAGCCGCCTTGGGAGCGCTCCTGGTATGCAGCCATTCGCTCCTGATAGCCGCGCACGATACTGGCGTAGGTCCGGATGCGCCACTGGTCCATGCACCGCCGCGATGGGGTACAGCCGATCTCTACATTGACCTGACTCCAGGGGCCGCCAGGTGGCGACAACTCTGGTAGGCCATCCATCACGGACACCGGCACGGTCTCATCCTCCCCGTGAAGCGTCAGGGGGCCGGATGCAGCGCCAGGGGTCACGGTCTGCCGCCCCACCAGCACGACAGGTGCAGGCTGTCCAGGGGATGCGCCCACATAACTGACATAGGCTTGGGTGGCGCAGTACCCCGCAGGAACGGCAATCTGCTTTTCTTCGCCGCTGCGCAAGCTGGCAGTGGCGAAGCGCTCGGCCAAGGGGGGCGGCTCCAGATCCAGCACACCATAGTAGGCGCCAAGCTGCGCGTAATTGCGCGGGCCGTCCACCGCGATGTCCTCGAAGGTGGCAACCCCGAGCTGGGCGGGCGACCTCGGTTTGACAAAGTCCTGCCCCGCGAGCGCCTGCTCCTGCGCAATAAAGACCGCTGCTGGCCTGCACACCATGAACTCCATCATGAGCCGCTGGCCGTAGTTCACGACACACGCCTCGTACACCTTGTTGACCCAGCGGAACACGGCGCGCAGATTCTGGGCACCTACAGTGTTGTCCACCAGACTGACTACGGTGTCTTCCGTCTGGCTCATCGTGCTGCTGGAACGCGTGTGGCTGACGCTGCGGCTGATGCGGTTGACCGTCTTGTTCAGAACGTCGCGCGCAAAGCGGGTGGTGTCGTCAAGCCCTGGGTTGGGGCCTTGCTGCAGCGTCTTGGTCCAGGAGCCATCCAGGGTGGCCTGCGTGGGCGGACCGTAGCTGCTGGTGAATTTGTTGTACTGCTGGGTGTCGGTCGTCTCAGCCACGGTCTTGCGCGATTCCTCCTGCAGATTGCTGCGCTCGTCGGCGGCATCGTTTTGCAGGACCTGCATCTCGGCCAGGGTCTGTTTTTGCTCATCCTGTTGCCGATGGGTCCGTTTGTGCGTGACCTCACGGCGCTCACCACGCATCACGTTTTCGATGCGTGCTATCTCTCCGCATTGGTAGCGCAGCAGTCGCTGACGCACCATCTGCAAATCGCCAATGGCATAGGGTTCGATCCATCCGTCAGTCGCCAGGGGCGGGGATCGGTCTGCAGTGCGGGCTGGCGGCAAAGGAAACACCTGCGCAGGCAGGACCACGGTGGCGGCGCGCAGCGATGCAGTCTGTGCGGAACTGATCGACACCGACGCAGCGCCCGCTGCGGCCATGCTCTGGTCCTGGGCCCGCGATGCCACCGCAATCAGGTGGGCCATCTGCAAGGTGCGGGTCAACCCATCGAGCAAGGCCGTGTCATACCCCAGGGTGATAACCAGCGCGAAGTAACTCTGCCAGACCCCGTCCAGCGCCTGCAGGTAATTGTCAGACTCCAGGTAAGACCAGGTCAGTGCATACCGCCCCAGTAACTGAGTGACCTGTGCACGCACGGCCGCCAACCAATCCTGCAGGTTGGGACCCGTGACAGGCAGTTGTGCCTGCAGGGCGACAAACTCCCCGAGGGGTCCGGGCAGTCTGTCCAGGCTTCCGATGAAACGCCCTTGGTAGGGCGCCTCTCCATCCATGAAGCGCAGCGCCAGCAACTGCGCAGCCTCGCGCCCCTGGCAGCGTGCCGCCACGAGGTCTTCAAAGAAACTGCTGCATGGAGGGCTTGCGCTGGTGTACTGGACAAAGCCATACCAAAGATCCGAGGCCGAGATTTTGGGCCAGCGACGCACGTACACGTAAGGAAACAGTTCCTCTGGATGGCTATGAACCACGGGCAGTGGCTCGATGGGATCGACCGGTGGGACTGGTGGTACTGGCGTGGGAACAGGCGGCGGTGGACTGGGAGGCTGAGGGGGTGGAACGGGCCCACGCATGGGGCACGCTGCCATGAGGCCTTCAAAGTGATGGTCGTCTGCCTGCCCCCGCATTCCATAGTGGATATCGGCAAAGATGGCCGTATTGGGGACGCCATCGATGTGCACCGGTGTTTTTTGCTGCAAGTAGCCCGACACATAGCAGCCCGAGGAAAACCTGAATTCGAAAGGCTGTGCGGGCCAGTGTCTGGTGACGGTGACCTGCTGGCGCTCCGACTCCCTTGAACTGCAGGACACGCTGACACAGGAAGGGACATCGTCGTAGGGTGCACGGTTGATGGTGATATCGAAGATGAGGCAGCCATCCATGGCGCTCCATCTCCTTGGGACCATTTCGTTCACGGGTGCCTCCTGGGTGGACTGCAAAGGCTGCGAAGCATCGGCGCGGGGTGCGAAGCAGCCCCGCACCGACGCACGGCTTCAGCACATCACAATGTTTTCGAGGTTGAACGCGAACGGGGTGGAGTTAGCGCCAGGGCCACCACCCGTCATCACGATGTCCGCACTGGCAATACCCAGGAGCGACAGCTCGGTGTTGATGTTGGAAATGATGGCCGAGTTCATCACCTGGCCCTGCACGATCTGGGAAGCTACGCCAATCCAGATGGTGGGTTTGAACTCAAACACCGCTTTTTGCTGCGGCGCAATCGAGGTCTTGATAGCCAGCAGCTTGCCATCCTTGTAGCAGCTGGCGTTGATAGCGCCCTTGGGCAGCGCGTTGAGCACCTGCACTTCCTTGGAACTGGTACCGCTGCCAGCGCGCACAAGCCGATCACCAGAAGCCGTCAACGACATCTGGTACAGCTCGCCGTTCTGCGCATCGAGCTGGGGGGTGTAGTTGCCGTAGCTGTCACTGGCACCCACCTGCATGTTCATCGGGAACGTGAAGGGATGGTTGTCGCCTTGGCCGCAGTATTTGATGACCTGCCAGGCCACGGCCAATTCGTCGAAATTGGTAGCGACGTTCTTCTGAAAAATCACGACCTCCGAGTTGTTCGTGTCGTTGGAGTTGTTGATGAAGTTGAGTTGAATGCCCATGAGTTTCTCCTGTTGGTGGAAAGTGATGGCAACACGCCATGTGTTGCCTGTTTGCCCCCCTGACGATGAGGTCAGGGAAGCGAACCCTGTGGATGCCAATCTGTCCGGGGGGTCAGATTTGCACGATGTTTTCGAGCTTGAATTCGTAGGGTGTGGAGCCCTCACCCGGCCCTCCGCCCGACATCACAATGTCTGCGCTGGCAATACCCAGCAACGAAAGCTCGGTGTTGGCATCGCTCATCACCGCTGAGCTGATCGCCGCGCCCAAGGCAACCTGCGAAGAAACGCCAATCCATAGCACCGGCGGGTACTGGAAGACCGCCTTCTGGCCCGGAGCAACCGCTGTCTTCATGCCCACCATCCGCCCATCTCTGAAGACGCAGACATTGACAGCGCCCTGCCCCAGGTCATTCAGCACCTCAAGTTCACGGGAGGAAGTGGCCAGCCCGGCTCGCACCAGACGCCGGGCACCCAATGCCGTGGATTCCAGCCTGAGCATCTGGCCGTTCTCTGCAGCCATGCGGGGGGAATAGTTGCCGTGCTCATCGGCAACGCTGACCTCGAAACCGGTCGGAAAGACAAACGGGTGATAGCAATCGAGCCCGCAGAATCGAATCACTTTCCAGACCATTGAGAGCGAGGCCATGCCGGTGAACTGGTTCTTCTGGAACATCACAACTTCCGACCTATTTCCGTCGCGAGAGTGGTTCACAAATCGCAGCTTGATATCCATGGGGACTCCTACCTGATGCCCTGTCGCTGGGTTACTGAGCACTGCGTTTTGAAGCAGTGATGCGACTTTAGGCAGGCCGCTAAAGCAAAGCGATTACAGGCAATTACAGGTAGGCGGCCCACCAGCCGGCGCGCACAGGCCCCAAGGCAATTGACCGGATTTGGCGTGGAAGATAGGGAGAGGCTCTGGTGCCCCTGAAAATCTGGCTATAATCGCAGGCTTCGACACACAGGAGAGGTGGCAGAGTGGTCGAATGTACCTGACTCGAAATCAGGCGTAGTGGCAACACTACCGTGGGTTCGAATCCCACCCTCTCCGCCAGTACAAAAGAAACCCCGCTATCAACTTGGTAGCGGGGTTTTTCTTTTTTACCTCATGTGGCCACCATGAAGCCACCCAGCACCACCAAGGGAAATCGTCACGGGCGTTGGCTTCTGCTCAAATCAACCGGGCCGGTGCCTTTGCGCGTACCGACCGCTACGCACTGCCGAAATGTTGGCTTTTATTGAGACTCGCGCGGCGGTTTGCATGGAAACCCCGTGGAAAGCTGCGGCTGGAAACTTAGGTTTTCTTAGGTTCTGCCACGTGGCATCGCGCGCGGTAAACGGACAGAGCGGGACATGTTGGGCGCTGCTACGCGGCCCAACGCCCCAGCAGAATCGAGCGAGCGTTTCCATGCAGTCCCTGAGCGGGCGGCGTGAATAGTCAGCGTACCGCACCACCCAAGAAAAACGGGCCTCGCAGGCCCGTAGTGGATGGCGTATGGCCAGAGGTGGTACGCGAAAATCAGGCGGCCAGCACCGAGATACCGCCCATATAAGGGCGCAGCACTTCAGGCACCACCACACTGCCGTCAGCCTGCTGGTAATTTTCCAGCACTGCCACCAGCGTGCGGCCCACGGCCAGGCCCGAGCCGTTCAGGGTATGCAGCAGTTCGTTTTTGCCCTGGGCATTCTTGAAGCGGGCTTGCAGGCGGCGGGCCTGGAAGGCTTCGCAGTTGCTCACCGAGCTGATCTCGCGGTAGGTGTTCTGCGCGGGCAGCCACACTTCCAGGTCATAGGTCTTGGCAGCGCCAAAACCCATGTCGCCCGTGCACAGGCTCATCACGCGGTAAGGCAGGCCCAGCTTCTGCAGCACGGCTTCGGCGTGGCGCGTCATTTCTTCCAGCGCTTCGTAGCTCTTGTCGGGGTGCACGATCTGCACCATTTCGACCTTGTCGAACTGGTGCTGGCGGATCATGCCGCGCGTGTCGCGGCCGTAGCTGCCGGCCTCGGAGCGGAAGCACGGCGTGTGGGCCGTGAGCTTGATAGGCAGCTCGGACTCGGCCACCACCACATCGCGGACAAAGTTGGTCAGCGGCACTTCGCTGGTGGGGATGAGGTAGAGCGCTGCGTTGTCGGGCACGGGCTCGCCGTCCTGGCCGCCCTTCTTGGCGGCGAACAGGTCGCCTTCGAACTTGGGCAGCTGGCCGGTGCCCTTGAGGGAATCAGCGTTCACGGCATAGGGCACGTAGCACTCGGTGTAGCCGTGCTCCTGCGTCTGCACGTCCAGCATGAACTGGCTCAATGCGCGGTGCAGGCGGGCAATGGGCCCCTTCATCACGGTGAAGCGCGAGCCCGAGAGCTTGACGCCCATGTCGAAATCGAGGCCCAGCGGGGTGCCCACATCGACATGGTCTTTCACTTCGAAATCGAATTGGCCAGGCGTGCCCCAGCGGCGCACTTCCACGTTGCCGGCCTCGTCGCTGCCCACAGGCACGGATTCGTGCGGCAGGTTGGGCACAGCCACCAGCATGGCCTGAAGTTCGGACAGGATCTGTTCCAGGCGGGCGGCAGATTGTTCCAGCTCCACCTTGCCTGCAGCCACCTGGGCCTTGATGGCCTCGGCGCCGTCCTTGTCGCCCCGGCTTATGAGCATGCCGACCTGCTTGGACAGCTGGTTATGCTGGGCCCGCAGCTCTTCGGTGCGGGTCTGCAGCGTCTTGCGCTCGGACTCCAGGGCCTGGAAAGCGGAGACGTCCAGGAAGGCCTGGGGCTTTTTGCGGGTTTCCAGCCGCGCGATGGCGGTGTCGAGGTCTTTGCGGAGGAGAAGAATGTCAAGCATGGATGGATTTTAGTTCCCCCCTGAGATGCTTCGCGCCTTCCCCCGAGGGGGGACGCCCCCAGCGCACGCAAGTGAAGCGCCGCATCTGCGGCGGGGCGGCCCTTGCGCGGGGGCGCTGGCGTGAGGCAGCGCCAGTTGCAGACGCGGTGAGCTGACTCAGTTGAGGGTACAGGGGTCGAAGTTGGCGCCGCAGAGGATGAGGGCCACGGTCTCTTGCGGCTGGGGCTTGTAGGCGCCGGTTTGCAGCGCGGCCAAGCCCAGTGCGGCAGCGGGTTCCACGGCCAGTTTGAGTTCTTTCCACAGCCATAGTTGGGCCGCGCGGATGGCATCATCCGGCAGCAACAGGGCATCGTGCACATGGCGCTGGCTGACCTCCCAGCCAATGGCGCCGATGCGGCGGGCGCCCAGGGAATCAGCGGCCACGCCCCCCACCGCCACGTCCACCGGCTGGCCCGCAGTACGCGCCGCGTGCAAAGTGGGTGCGCGTTCGGGCTCCAACGCGACGACATGGGCGCGGCTTTCCACCCACGCAGCGACGCCGCCGATCAGCCCGCCGCCGCCCACGCTGACCAGCACGGTATCGGGCAAGCGACTGCCCTGCTCTTCCATCTCCAGCGCCAAGGTGCCTGCACCGGCCACCACTTCGGGCTGGTCGTAGGCGTGGGCCTGGAGTGCCCCTGTGGCCTTCTGGCGGGCCATGCAGGCTTCAAAGGCTTCGGAATAGGCGGCACCCGTCACCACCACCTCCGCCCCCAGGGCGCGCAACCGGGCCCGTTTGGCCTCGGGCGAGACTTCGGGCACAAACACTTCGCAGCGCACGCCCAGCGCCTTGGCGGCAGCAGCTACCGCAATACCGGCATTGCCACCCGACGCAATGATCACGCCGCTATCGGGTACGGGGTTGGCCAGCAGGCGGTAGAGCATGCCGCGCGCCTTAAAGCTCCCGCCCACTTGCAGGTGTTCCAGCTTGAGCCAGACCTCGGCGCAGTCCACGCCCAGCGACTGGCCAGAGACGCACATCAGCGGCGTTGTGCGCAGAAAGTCGGGCTGGGTGGCCAGTTGGCGGCGGGCGGCGGCAATGGCGGCGCGGTCGATCATGCGGGGCTCCGGTGAGGCTGGTGGTATCCAAAGAGGAGGCAGTGTAGGGGCTTGTGCGGGGCTGCCCGCAACATGCGGACACAACGCAGCCTGCATACGCACTGCACTGCTGCCGATAACATGGGCAAGGCAATGCCCTGCGCAGACGCGCTGGCGGACCTCCATGCGGGAGAAAACCATGTTCTTTGTATTCGGCCCGTCGGGCCAGATGTACCGGGGTGGCCCCGAAAACCTGACGCGCATTGCTGCGGTGCGCAGTGTGCAGCGCCCCCAGGCTCTGCGCACACGCGCCATGGATACGGAAAGCGGCCAGCCGGTGCCTGTCTTCACCCCCCCGCCGCGCCCCACGGCGTCAGGCACCAGCGCGACCACAGCGCACACCATCGTCAACCTGCGCATGCACGACGCCGCCAGTGCCTACGCACAAACCGAACTGGGCCCACCGACCACCCGCCAGCCGCTGACCAAGGTCAGCGATGTGATGACCACCGGCGGCGTGGGTGTGGCGCCCGATGTGCGCGTGAACGATGCCTGGCAAACCCTGGCCGAGCACAAGGTGGCGCAGGCGCCCGTGGTGGATGCGCTGGGCCGCGTGATCGGGCTGCTGCTACGGGCCGACATGGCACCGCTGGACCTGTTGCCCGAGCCCGGCGCCGTGAAGCAGGCCATCGATCTGGCCCGCCGCCCGGTGTCCGAGGTGATGGTGAGCCCGGTACCCACGGTGGCACCCGACACCGAACTGCGCCGCGTGGCCGCCGTGCTGCTGGACACCGGCCTGCCCGGGCTGCCGGTGACCGATGAAGCAGGCGTGCTGTCGGGCTTCATCTCGCGCACCGATATCCTGCGCGCGGTGGCGGCCGACCCGCCGCTGGACCTGTGGAGCGGGCCTGCCGTGCCCCTGTAGCGAGAAATATAAAAAAGGCTGCCAGCGCTTGATGTATAAGCGCAAACAGCTATCAATTCAGGAGCAAAAACGGACACTCGTTGGCGCCCTTACGCTGGCATGGGTAGCCCTCAGTGGGCGGAAGGCCCCGTTTCGGGCGTGCGCTGGCTGATCTCCAGCCCCGTGGCCGCGTCGATCTTGAGCCCCTTGGGCAGCGGAAACTTGATGGTCTCCTCGATGCCAGACATGCTGCGCACCGACACCGCACCCAGCGCCTTGATGCGGTCGATGACCTGTTGCACCAGGATTTCCGGGGCTGAGGCTCCGGCGGTCAGACCCACGCGGGCCAGCCCGTCAAACCATTCGGCCTGCAGCTCGTCGGCACTGTCCACCATGTAGGCTGTGGTACCCAGCTTGGCCGCCAGCTCGCGCAGGCGGTTGCTGTTGGAGCTGGTGGGGCTGCCCACCACAATCACCACGTCCACCTGCGGGCTCAGCACCTTCACCGCGTCCTGGCGATTCTGGGTGGCGTAGCAGATGTCCTGCTGCTTGGGCTCGCGCACAGTGGGGAAGCGCGCACGCACGGCGGCCGAGATTTCGGCCGCGTCGTCCACGCTCAGCGTGGTCTGCGTGACCACGGCCAGCTTCTCTGTCTGCCGGGGCTGCACACGCGCCACGTCTTCCACGTCTTCCACCAGATGGATGCCATGGTCAAGCTGGCCCATGGTGCCTTCCACCTCGGGGTGGCCCTTGTGGCCAATCATGATGAATTCATAGCCCTCTTTGGCGAGCTTGGCCACCTCGACATGGACCTTGGTCACCAGCGGGCAGGTGGCGTCAAAAATGCTGAAGCCACGCGCCACGGCCTCTTGCTGCACGGCCTTGCTCACGCCGTGGGCGCTGAAGACCAGGGTGGCGCCGGGCGGCACGTCCGACAGCTCTTCAATGAAGATCGCGCCCTTGGCCTTGAGGTCGTTCACCACGTAGGTGTTGTGCACGATCTCGTGGCGCACATAAATGGGTGCGCCAAACTTCTGGATGGCGCGCTCCACGATCTCGATGGCGCGGTCCACGCCTGCACAAAAACCGCGCGGCTCGGCCAGAAGGATCTCTTGCGGTGCCTGCATCACAAGATTCCGATCAGTTGCACTTCAAACGTGACCGGTTGGCCCGCCAGCGGGTGGTTGAAGTCGAACAGCACCGCGCCGTCGTCGCGCACCTGCATCACCGCCCCCGCGTAGCTGCCCTGGCCATCCGGCGTGGGGAACTGCACCACATCGCCCACGTTGTACTTTTCGTCGGGGTCGCCCAGCTCGTTCATCAGCTTGCGGGCCACCCACTGCTGCATGTCAGGGTTGCGCTCGCCAAAGGCCTCGCCCGCAGGCAGCTCAAAGGTGGTGCGGGTGCCTTCGGCCAGGCCCAGCAGGCGCTGCTCCATGGCGGGCGACAACTCGCCCGTGCCCAGTGACAGGGTGGCGGGCTTGTCGGTAAAGGTGTTGATCACGTCGCCTGCAGGGCCCGCCAGACGGTAGTGCAAGGTAAGAAAGGAGCCCGGCTGGACGGTGGGCAAAGCAGCAGCAGTAGAGGTCATGGCAGTCTCGATAAACTCCTGCAATTGTAGAAAACCGGGCAAAGCCCTACGCCCGTCGGCCCCCGACGGACGTCAAAGCCCCTGCGTCATGCCCCTCAAAGACCTGCCCGCCGACGCCCAGCCCCGCGAAAAACTGCTGGCACGCGGCCCCGCCGCCCTGGCCGATGCCGAGCTGCTGGCCATCCTGCTGCGCACCGGCATCGTGGGCAAGGGCGTGCTGCAGATGGCGCAAGAGCTGCTCGACCCACCCGGCATCGACCCGGAGACCGGCGCCATCACCGGCGGCTTTGGCGGCATTGCCGGGCTGTTGCACACCAGCGCGGCGGACCTGGAACGCATCAAGGGCCTGGGCCCTGCCAAGCGGGCCGAACTGGTGGCGGTGCTCGAACTTGCCCGCCGCGCCCTCGCCCAGCAACTGCGCGAACGCGAGGTGTTCGACTCGCCCGACGCCGTCAAGCACTACCTGCAACTGCACCTGGCTGCCAAGGGGCACGAGGTGTTTGCCGTGCTGTTCCTCGATGCGCAAAACCGTCTGCTGGCCATGGAAGAGCTGTTTCGCGGCACGCTCACGCAGACCAGCGTGTACCCGCGCGAGGTGGTGCTGCGCGCCCTGCACCACCAGGCCGCCGCCGTGGTGCTGGCCCACAACCACCCGAGCGGCAGCGTGCAACCGAGCCGCGCCGACGAGGCACTGACGCAAACCCTGAAGACCACGCTGGCCCTGGTGGACGTGCGTGTGCTCGACCATGTGATCGTGGCGCCGGGTCAGGCACTGTCGATGGCCGAAAAAGGCTTGGTGTGACCGCCCCAGCCCCCGCACCGGCCCAACCGCCCACGGCCTTGCAGGCCGCGCTGGCACGCGCAGCGCGCGGTCACGAGAGCTCTACAGGCGGCGCCGAGCTCCCTCCTGTAACGATGGCGACCTCTGCCCCGCTCCTGCCACGTTCAGCCCGGCGCGCAGGCCTGGCGGAGAAAAAGGCGGCAGCCAAGGCAGCGACGCGCCCGACCCCACCAACGGCTTCTGCTGCATCCGCCCCCGGCGCAAACCCGACACCACCCCGGCGCCGCGCGCCGCCAGCGCCACGCCGTGCGAACGAACGCATCACCCAGCTCCAAGACCTGGCCACCGTGGCCCGGCGCCTGCGCGATGAGCAGGAACGCCGGGAGGCCGAAGACAAAGCCCGCCGCGAGGCCGCTGCACGCGCCGAGGCCGAGCGCCACCTCTTCAGCCGCAGCGTGGGGCCCGTCACCCCGCTGCGCAACCCCAACGTGGCTCGGCTGCGCCGCCAACTGCCGCCGCCACTGCCCATGCAGCACTGGCTGGACGAGGAAAGGGTGCTCCTCGAATCCATCAGCGATGACTTCGACGTGAGCACGCTGCTCGACACGGACGACCAGCTGAGCTTTCGCCGCCCCGGCATCGGCGTGGAGATCACGCGCCGTCTGCGCGCGGGCCACTGGAGCATTCAAAGCCAGCTGGACCTGCACGGCCTGCGCGTGGACGAGGCGCGCGAGGCACTGGGCGAATTCATCCGCCACGCCCACAAGACGGGCCTGCGCTGCGTGCGTGTGGTGCACGGCAAGGGGCTGGGTTCGCCAGGAAAAAGCCCGGTCCTCAAAGGCCGGGTGCACAGCTGGCTGGTGCAGAAGAACGAAGTCCTGGCCTTTGTGCAAGCCCGGGGAGACGAAGGGGGAGCAGGCGCCTTGGTGGTGCTGCTCCGTGCAGCGCGAAAAATTTCGCCAAAATGAAATCTAGCGCTTGATGGACAAGCGCTAAGCGCTAAGCGCTATAAATTTAATAGCAAATTTACATGACCTCAACGCTGCAAGGTGCGCGGCGAAGTCTGCAATCAAGCTGGGGGGCTCTGCACCCGAACGTAGCAGTAGGGGATGGCGCTACGGGCAGGGATTCGCATGCCGACCTGGCATTGCGGCAAGGCGGTGGGCGCCACGATGGTGTATGCGGACGAAGCCGCCTGAATGCTCATGATGATCACATCCCGGTCGCCGGAGTTGTAGACCACTTCGTCAATATCGGGCGGGAAGTTGTACGAAGACCCAATGTAGTTGGCTGCATCAATGCTGCCGTTCGAGTACGCATTGCGTGCGCCAAAGACGCTGCCCAGCACCAGGGTTACGCCCACGGCTGCGGCCAGGAGCGAGTAGAACCTGCCGCCCTGCCCCTGGCGCCGAAAGGCGTGCCAGGCCAGGAACGCCAGGGTAGCCGCCAAGGCCAGCATCCCCCACTCCGACAACGTAGGGATTGAGGAGCCCAGTGCAAAGCTGATGACTCCGCCAGAAGCTGGCTGGGCCAGCGCTGTCAAAGAGAAAAACAACCCCAGCCCTGCACAGGCCCAGCGGCGGATCGCGGTTCGGTTCATGGTGACTCCAAAAAATGGCGGGCAAATCGGGGACGATCAGAGCAAGCAGCCCCTTGACAACCCTTCAGCGTAACATTTTGTATTGAAATGCGGCATGGCGTCCATCACCTGCGGCCTCTGGCATGGGCCGATGTGGCCACTTCGCTGTGGCTGATTTGCTGCGGCCGATTCCCAGTCGACGATGTCCAAGTCCGACAGGCTCCTGGCCTTCGGTCCGCTGGGGAAAGCCATCGCCAATCACCACCCAGGGCGCCTTGGCGCCGACATGGATGTGTTGTGGGGGGCGGTGTGTCATAGGGCGTATCCAGCGTACCCAGCGGCATGGCCACCCAGTCTGCGTGGGCGGCTTCGCTGTGCCACAGCAGGGGCGAGCCACACACCGAACAGAACTGGCGCGTGACGTAGGCAGAAGACCGGTAGGTGCGCACCAGCGCCTGCCCCTGTACCAGCCGGTGGTGCTCGCGCCGCACGCGGGCATAGCTTCCAAAAGCTGCCCCGTGCGCCTTGCGGCACATCGAGCAATGGCAATGCGATGCGGCCTGCAGGGGTGCCGTGGTTTCGTAGCGCACGCCGCCGCACAGGCAGCTACCGCGGTGCACCACGGCGTTTGCGGTCATGGCAACACCGAGGCGATCAGGTCCACCTCGACCGTCGCGTTCTTGGGCAGCTGCAGCACCCCCACCGACGTGCGCGTGTGCGCCCCGGCATCGCCCAGCACGGCAAAGAACACCTCGGAGGCACCATCGGCCACCTCGCTTTGCTGCGTGAAGCCAGGCGCCGACTGCACATACACCGTGATGCGCAGGAGGGACCGCACCGCATCGAGCGAACCCAGCGACCGCTGCAGCAACGCCAGCGCGCGCATCGCGCACACCTTCGCGGCCTTTTGCGCATCGGCCAGCGAGGCTGCGGCACCTGCCGCTCCGGTGACGACCACCGTGTCACCCACGCGCGGGATCTGCCCGCTCAGGTAAATGTGGTGACCGTCGCGAACCAGGGGCACGTAGTTGCCGCCGATCTTGATCTCGCCGTCAAAGTGGTAGCCCAGGGCATGGGCTTGTTCCTGAAAACGGGCATCTCGGGACATAGAAAGACCGCTCCTTTTCTCCATAGGACTTGCGCAAATCGGGACGTAACAACGGCCTTTGCCTTGGGCGAGTCTCCTGCCTGAGCCCTGTTTTGCGTCAGTCGTGCTCAAAAATCAGCGCAACGCACAGCACATCGGACGCACGCCCATCCAGCCCACCCTGCCCATCCTGCCAAAGCAGTTGTCAAACGCCCTTGTTGCGCATCCAGTCTGCCGTGCCCATGAAGCTCTCTTTCAGGCGCGCGCGCAGGTCTGCGGGCACGCCGGTTTCGCCCATGGCCTGGTCCATGCAGGCCACCCACTGGTCTCGCTCCTTGATGCCGATGGAAAACGGCATGTGGCGCGCGCGCAGCCGGGGGTGGCCGAACTGGTCGGTGTAGTACGAGGGGCCGCCGAGCCAGCCGCACAGAAACATGAACAGCTTTTGCCGTGCCTGCCCCAGATCGCTGCCGTGGGCGGCACGCAGCTCGGCGTAGGTGGGCTCCAGGTCCATCAGGTCGTAAAAGCGCTCGACCAGCGCGCGCACTCGGCTTTCGCCACCGATCCATTCGAAGGGGGTGGCGGCAGCCACGGCTTCGGTTCCTTCGGCGCCTTGGCTATCGTCGGTGCCAGTCTGGGTATCAGAATTCATATAAAAAGAGGTTCCAGCGCTTGCCTATCAAGCGCCAATAGCTATTAAAATCATAGCAAACTGACACCGCCGGCGCAGGATGCGCACCGGCTTACTCTGCGGCGCGGCGCAATGTATCGACCACCGGGCGCAGCAACACCTCGCGCAGGCCCCACCAACCCGCAGCCAGCGCCAGCACGGCCCCGGCCACGGCGCCCGCCAGGGGCACCCAGGGGGAGGCTGTCCAGGTGAAGTCGAACACAAAGCGCGCCAGCGCCCAGCCCACGCCCACCGCTACGGCGCTGGCCAGGAAGCCCGCCAGCAGGCCCACGCCCATCAGCTCGGCGCGCTGCACCTGCCGCAGCAGGCTGGCGCGGGCCCCCACAGCGCGCATGATGGCGTACTCGCGGGCGCGCTCCTCGCGCGTGGCTGTCACGGCAGCAAACAGCACCACCAGTCCTGCCGCCAGCGTGAAGGCAAACAGAAACTCCACCGCCCGAATCACCTGGTCGAGCACGCGCTGCACCTGGGCAATCGTGGCACCCATGTCTACGTTGGTGATGTTGGGGAATTGACGCACCAGGCCGTTGTCAAAACCAAGGGTTTCGGGCGCACGGTAGGCCGCCAGGTAGGTCACGGGCACGTCCTTGACGGTGGCCACGGGGTACATCACGAAGAAGTTGGCCCGCATCGAGCCCCAGTCCACCTTGCGCAGGCTGGTGATGCGCGCCTCGTTCTGCACGCCACCCATGTCGAACAGCAGGCGGTCGCCCATCTTGAGGCCCAGGGTTTCGGCGATGCCCTCCTCAACACTGATGGCGCCCTCTTCGCCGGGCGTCCAGGCACCGGCAACCACTTGATTGTGGGGCGGCGCCTCGACGGCATTCGAGAGGTTGAATTCGCGGTCCACCAGGCGTTTGGCGCGGTCATCGGTGTAGTCGGCAGGGCCCACGGGCTTGCCGTTCACGGCCAGCAGGCGGCCCCGGATCATGGGGTACCAGTCGTACTTGGCCACACCGCCGTCCTTGAGCGTCTGCTGGAAGGCCTCGGCCTGGTCCGGCATCACGTTGATGACAAACCGGTTGGGCGCATCGGGCGGTGTGGCCTGGCGCCAGCTGCTGATGAGGTCGGTGCGCAGCAGCACCAGCAGCACCAGCGCCAGCAGGCCCACGGCCAGGCTGCTCACCTGCACCACGGCATACGCCGGACGCGCCGATATCTGCCGCGTGGCCAGCACCAGCCAGCGTGGGGCGGTTGCCTCGTTCACGCTTTTGCGCAGCAGCTTCACCGCCACCCACGACAGCCCGGCAAACAGGGCCACGGCACCGGCAAAACCGCCCACGGCGATCAGGCCCAGCTTGATGTCGCTGCTCACGGCCAGCAGCAGCGCGGCAAACCCGGCCACGCCAATCCCCAGCACGGCCAGCGATGCGGGCTTGAGCCCGCCCACGTCGCGCCGGATCACCCGCAGCGGCGGCACCTGGGCCAGTTGCAGCACAGGCGGCAGGCCAAAGGCAAACAGCAGCGTGAGCCCCATGCCCAACCCAAAGGCCACAGGCCACAGGCTGGGCGGCGGCAGGGCCGATTCGACCAGGCCCGCCAGCAGCAGCACAAACGCGTAGTGCACCAGATAGCCCAGCGCCACGCCCAGGGAGCTGGCGAACACGCCCACCATCGCAAATTCGGCCGTGTAGGCGCCCGCGATGGTGCGCTGGCTTTGCCCCAGCACCCGCAGCATGGCCGAGGCGTCCAGGTGCTCGGCCGCAAAGCCGCGTGCGGCCAGGGCCACAGCCACGGCCGACAGCAGCGCGGCCAGCAATGCGACGAGGCTCAAAAACTTCTGCGCGCGGTCCAGCGTCTGGCGCATTTCGGGGCGGCCGCTTTCGAGCGACTCGACGCGCACGCCATGTACGTCGGGCTTTTTCGATTCGGTCACGGCCCATTCGCTGAACGCCTTGACGGCAGGGGCCGGCCCGATGACAGCAAAACGATAGGTCAGGCGGCTGGCGGGCTGCACCAGGCCGGTGGCGGGCAGGTCGGCTTCGTTCACCATCACGCGTGGGGCGAAGCTCATGAAACCGGCGCCCCGGTCGGGCTCGATCACGATGATGCGCGCAATGCGCAGCTGCGAATCACCGAGCAGCAGCATGTCGCCCATGGCCAGGTTCAACGACTCGAGCAGAGGGGCATCCACCCATACCTCGCCGCGCGCAGGAATGTCGCGGGTGGGCTGGTCGAGCGCTCCGGGGGCATCTGCCACCTTGAGGCTGCCACGCAGCGGATAGCCGGGCGGCACGCTCTTGAGCGCCACCAGCTTGCTGGCGCCGCCCTGGGCGTCGCTGGCGCGGCCCATGGTCGGAAAGCCCAGCGTGGTCACGGTCTGCAGGCCCAGGGACTGGGCCTGTTCGATAAACGCAGGCGGCGTGGGGTTATCGCTGGCCACCACGGCGTCGCCGCCCAGCAGCTGCAAGGCATCCCGCTGCAGGCCTCCCTGCAGGCGGTCGGCAAAGAAACCGACCGATGTGAGCGCCGCCACTGCCAGGGTCACGGCCACAATCAGCAGCCGCAGTTCACCCGCGCGCAGGTCACGGACCAGCGTGCGCCAGCCCAAGCGTAGAAAAGACAGGTTCATGGCGCCGAACCTTAGCGCAAACGGAACGCTCTGGCGACGCTCAGGGCTTTACGCCCGCAGCAGCCGTCTGGGATGGCTGGGATGCAGCGCCGCCCTCGTCCTGTGCGGTTTGCAGACGAAGCTCCAGCGCTTTCAGCACCGGGGCAATCTGCGCGCCCACATGGATCTGCGGGTTGGAAAAGCCGTCTTCCTTGCCCGCCTCCACCTCACGCTGTGCAATCACAGGGACGGCCTTGGCAAAGGCTTCGGTGAACGAATGCGTCTGGCGCAGCTGCTCGTGGAACACCGCCCGGCCAAAGAAGGTGAGTTCGGAACGCGTGCCGCAGCCGTAGGACGTGTGCGTGGCATCGGCGGCGGTCATGATGAGACTGCTGTCCGTGGCCAGGGGCTCGATCCAGCCGCCCGAGAAACAGGCCGACACGGCAATCACGCGGTGGCGGATGCCCGCATCGTCCAGCATGGCGCGCAGCATTTCGGGGGTGACGGGGGGCACCTCCAGCGGCCAGTGCGAAGCCGCCAACTCATGGTTGCGCGCGCCGTGCGAGGTCATGTAGACCACCAGCACATCGCTGTCGCGGTCCATGCGCCGGGCCAGCGCGTCAATAGCACGCTGCAGGTTCTGGGGCGTGGCCCAGGCATGCGTGTCTGCGGTTTCTGCGTGGTTGAGCAGGTGAAGCACGCGCCCCTGCGCGTCAAAGCGCTCTTGCAGCAACGTGCTGACCATGGTGCTCTCACGGCGGAACACGTTTTCACGGGCGTAGGGGGCAAACACCAGGCCGTACACGTCCACCACGCCATCACGGCCAGCGGGCAAGGCCTGCACCTGCCGATCCCACAGCGCCTGCTGGCTTTCAAACACCGCCTGGGACAGCACAAGGTGCGCAGGCTCCTGGTGTGCCTGCGCCGAATCGCCAGACTGTGCGGACGCGGCGGCCAGGGCCTGGGCATCCAGCTCCCAGGGCTGGTCCTGGAACTGCCACATGCCCACCCCGATCACGGCGGCCATGGCCACCGCGAAAATGGCCGAGCGCAGGCGCGAGCGGATGAAGCGTGCACTCACCACCACCAGCGTGGCCAGCACCCACAGCGTGAGCACGCCATAGGCCACCCAGAAGACATTGCCAGCCACCGCCCCGTCCCACAGGTCAGGCTTGTGCGCCACAGCCGCCATCAAGGCGTACAACAGCAACAAAGGCGCCAGCGGCGCCCAGGCCGACAGCACATACCAGGCCGCCAGCCCCCCCGTGGGCCCTGCTGCTACGCCCGATGAGGGCACATGTGCAGCCGCAGCACGCTGTGCCGGGAGCATGGCCCACCAAGCCAGCCACATCAGCACCAGGCTGCTCCACATCGGCGCCAGCCAGCCCCGCAAATTGAACTGCACAGGCCCCGCCACCTGGAATCGCGCAGCCCCCACCAGCAGCGCGCCGGCAAGCAGGGAGAGCACCAGCACCTGCCAGGGCGAAGGAGTGGCAGCAGCCGTGCGGGGCGACAGGAAAAACGCGGCACGCAGGCCCTCGCGCATCCAGTCCCCAAGGGGGAGCTTGTCTGGAGCCCTGGCGACCACATGGCCTGCAGACGGTGCAGTGGATGCATCCCCCAGGGGAATTTCGATCTTGGCGGACTCAGGTCCCCACTGACTGGGCAGGGTATCGGCCCAGGCGCTCTTGGCGTTCAGGTCTTTCATGGACGCGATCATGCCATTGCAGAGGACGAGATTCGGGCCCACCGGCTCCGGCACAGGGGGTGGGAGCATTGAAGACATGCCATTTCCGTTGACCACCGCCGGGCCTGGCGCCATGAAAGCGCATCCCCCTCGGCACTCGGTGCCATGGCTTGGGGGCAGAGGCACCCCGGACGATGAAAGCTATTTCGCAGTCAGCGCGCCAGTCAACGGCAATCGGAAGGGCCTCGGTGGAGGAGGCTCTCCGTCACAGGAGGATGGCAACGCACGTTTGGCCTACCCATGGTGCCAATCCACCCACGCATTCATCTCAAAGCACAGCCGAGCCCCGCGCCCCTGGGACCGCCGGTGGCTGCGCCAATTCCGGCTGAAGCACCAGCCGATCGGCACCGCTGTAGCACACAAACCGCCGGTTGGTGGCGCGCCCGATGGCGCACAGACCCAGTTGCTGCGCTACGGCGTGCCCCATTTGGGTCATGCCGCTGCGGGACACCACGATGGGGACACCCATCTGCGCAGATTTGATGACCATTTCACTGGTCAGCCGACCCGTGGTGTAGAACACCTTGTTTGCACCGGACACGGGCGCATGCAGGCGCTCCGAAACAGCATCGTCTGCTGGCGTGCCGCTGGATGGCGCGGAGGAAGCGCCACCGCCCAGCCCCTGGCCATCTGTGTTCATCCACATCCATCCTGCAATGGTGTCAATGGCGTTGTGGCGACCCACATCTTCCACAAAGGTGAGCAGCGACTCTCCCCGGAACAGGGCACAACCGTGCACGGAGCCTGCGGACTTGTAGGTGGTCTCCTTGAGACGGATAGCGTTGACGATGCCGTACAGCTCGCCCTGTGTCAGGCGCGCCTCGGGCAGGGTGATGCGGTCCACCTCGTCCATCAGCCCACCAAACACACTGCCTTGGCCGCAGCCGGTGGTCACCACCTTTCTCGCGGTGCGCTCTTCGATGCGGGCAATGCCATGGCGCGTTCGCACGGCAGCGGCATGGACCTCCCAATCGACAGTGACGGACTCGATGTCAAACACAGACTCCACCAGCCGCTGATTGCGCAGATAGCCCAGCACCAGCAGTTCTGGCTGCGCGCCCAGGGTCATGAGGGTGACGAGCTCACGCTTGTCGACATAGATGGTGAGGGGCCGCTCGGCGGGGATCTGTACCTGCTCGTGCTCACCCAGCTCGTTGACGACCTCCACGCTGTGGGTCAAGGGCGCATGCGCCTGCGTCAGGCGTGGCAGCACGGGCGCTGTGAGGGTGGCAGTGGATGAAGGGGAAAGCATGGCGCAAATATACGCAGTACGGGCCCGCAAGACCGGGCACCGGGGACCTCAAGAGGCTGCGCGATGGCGCGCGCTACGCGGTACAGCAACCAACCCTAAAGAAAGCCGCGCTCCACGGTGGGGCGCGGCTTGTAGCGGCCAGGCGTCGATGGCTCTCAGGACTTGGGCGCTGGCGCCGCTGCGGCGGGTGCCTGCGTGCTGGGCGGGCTGCTGGCCGTCCCCGGTGGTGAATGGGCTCCCGCAGCTTCCGGGGGCTTGGCGGCAGGTGGCGTGTAGGCAAACGGGCCAGGATCCGTGCAGGCTGCGCTGGCGGCCGCTGCAGGCTTGGCCGTGGGTGTGGTCTTGCGGTAATGTGCAGCCACGCGGTCTTGTGACAGACACAGTTTGTAGTTGTCCACCTTGCCCGCCCAAGCGGTTTTGGCCGCCGCCTCTGCGGCCTTTGCCGCTGCCTCGGGCGAAGGCGCTGGCAGCTTTGCAAAGGCTGGGATGCAGACGCTGGCCAGGCACAGCGCCAGCAGGGAAGATCGGGAAATTGGCGTCATGGTGCAAAACCTCCTGCCTGCGCGGGCTGACCCGCAGATGGTGTTGTTGCTGCATCGGTTGCAGAGGGTGTAGCGCTGCGCTGGCGGGGAATCTTGCCTGC
The DNA here is from genome assembly GCA_964031875.1 of Acidovorax facilis. Classification (GTDB taxonomy): domain Bacteria; phylum Pseudomonadota; class Gammaproteobacteria; order Burkholderiales; family Burkholderiaceae_C; genus Acidovorax; species Acidovorax facilis_A. The sequence goes on along the minus strand of CAXIRU010000080.1, from coordinate 88,186 downwards.
CTGCACGTCGTCATACCAAAGCTCATGGTGCTCCTTGGCCCACCCCTCACTCACATATCCCGTCCGCATGGCCTTGTAAGCACCGCGCATGCCCACCGTTCCCATGTAGATGTGGCCGCAGATCAGCGCCATCATCCAGATCGCCAGGGTGGCATGGATCATGTGAGCAATCTGCATGTCGCTACGCACGTCGCCAAAGCCGGGGATGAGCTTGTCGAGCACCAAGCCCGTAGCCACCACAAAGATGCCGGGGATGGTGATACCCCACCAGAACAGGCCCTTCTCACCCGCGTTGAAGCGGTGCGATGGAACCTCGTGGCCGCCCTTGCCCAGCATGCCACCGCCTTTGGCCAGCCAGACAAAATCGGCCCGGTTGGCGATGTTGTCCTTCACGAAGGTGAGGATGATCACCAGCAAAGACACCGCAAACAGCGGACCCACAAAGTTGTGCACATTCTTGAGCGCGTAAGTGAGCCAGCCAAACAGCGTGGCGCCCATGATAGGCAGCAGAAAGAACTTGCCAAACGCCATCACGATGCCGGAGATCGCCAACGCGATGAAGGCAAAGGCATTGGCCCAGTGGGCTGCGCGCTCGAACGGGGTGAACCGCTCGATACGGCGGGGGCCCGTGCCGTCGGGGTGCTCATGCCCCAGCGGGCCCTTTGCAAAATAGAAGATACCCAGGGCCAGCAGCACGATGGCAAACAGCGCTGCGCCGTAGGGAATGATCCAGTGGTTGCGGACCTGGCGCCATGCCTCGCCCGCGTTGGTATAGCGCGAGCCGGGGTACTGCACAAACGGCTGGATCAAGTTGCCCGCCTCGGGTGCCTGGGTTGTGGGCAGGCTGCTGTAGCCAGTCACGCCCTGCCCCACCTGGCGCCACATCGGCGCGTTGTTGCCGGGCTGCACCTTGGCGCGCTCGCCATTGGTCTGCTCGGCATACTTGGGGTCGGCACTGGCGTCAGGTTTGACGTCGAAGATATTCTGGCTCTGGATGCCACCAGGCGCAGGCGCTGCGACAGGAGCTGCAGCCGAAGACGCTGGCGCCTGCTGCGCAAACGCAGCACCACCCAATGCCCCGGCCAGCCCCGCCACCAGAGCCACGGACCACACGATGTGTTTCATGGTGGGCCTCACTTGGTTTGGGTGCGGGTGTACTCGTTTTGGCCGTACAGTTGGCGCGCTTTCAGCTGGGCCTCCCAGCTGGCTCTGTCACCCGCCTTCCAGCCCGGCTCGGTGAAGTTGCTGCCGGTGCCCGCATAAGGCGCGGCGTCACTGCGGATGCCTGCACCCGTCTGTGGCTTTTCGCCGCAAGCGGCCAGAGTGCCCAGTGCCAGAGCGGCGGCGATGAGATGAAGGCGATGGGTCATGACTTGCCTCCTGCAGGCTGGCCTGCCTGTTGCGAACCGTAGGCCGTACCCCAGCCCCACACCTCAGCACCCTTACCGCGCTGAACCACGCGGTTGCGAAAGATGTCGGCCACCACGTCGCCATCACCGGCCAGCAGGGCCTTGGTGGAGCACATTTCTGCACAGGCGGGCAGCTTGCCTTCGGCCAACCGGTTACGGCCATACTTTTCAAACTCGGCCTGGCTGCCATGGGCCTCGGGGCCACCAGCGCAGAAGGTGCACTTGTCCATCTTGCCGCGGACGCCAAAGGTACCGGACGATGGGAACTGCGGTGCGCCAAACGGGCAAGCGTAGCTGCAGTAGCCGCAGCCGATGCACACGTCCTTGTCGTGCAGCACCACACCTTCTTCGGTGCGGTAGAAGCAGTTGACAGGGCAGACCGCCATGCAAGGCGCGTCGCTGCAGTGCATGCAGGCCACCGAGATGGACTTTTCGCCCGGCACACCGTCGTTGAGAGTGACCACGCGACGGCGGTTTACGCCCCAGGGTACTTCGTGTTCGTTCTTGCAGGCGGTCACGCAGCCGTTGCATTCGATGCAGCGCTCTGCATCACAGATGAATTTCATTCGTGCCATGTGTGTCTCCTTGCGTGGCGCGATCAGGCGCGTTCCACGTTGCAGATCGTGGTCTTGGTTTCTTGCATCATGGTCACGCTGTCGTAGCCATAGGTCGTCGCCGTGTTGACGGCCTCACCGCGCACCACAGGGGCAGCCCCCTTGGGGTAGTAAGCCAGCATGTCCTTGCCCTGCCAGTGACCCGAGAAGTGGAACGGCATCCACACCGTGTCGGGGGCCACACGCTCGGTGACAAGTGCCTGCACGTTGATACGGGCACCCGTGGGGGAGCTGAGCCACACACGCTCGCCGTTACGGATGCCCCGGTCCGCAGCGGTCTTGGGGTTGATCTCGACAAACGATTCCTGCTGCAGTTCGGCCAGCCAGGGGTTGGAGCGAGTTTCTTCACCACCGCCTTCGTACTCGACAAGACGGCCAGAGGTCAGGATAAGCGGGAACTTCTCCTGTACTTTGTCCGCAATGTTCTTGTCCTGCACGCTCTTGTACAGGGTAGGCAAGCGCCAGAAGGCCTTCCTGTCATCGTGCGTGGGGTACTTGGCCATCATGTCTGGCCGGGTGCCATACAAGGGCTCGCGGTGCTGAGGAATGGCATCAGGGAAGTTCCACACCACAGCACGGGCCTTGGCGTTGCCAAACGGATGGCAGCCGTGCTTCAGCGCAACGCGAATGATCGCTCCCGTCGGATCGGTCTTCCAGTTTTTGCCCTCGGCTTTGGCCTTCTCGGCATCGGAGAGGTCATCCCACCAGCCCAGCTTCTTGAGCAACACATGGTCAAACTCGGGGTAGCCTGTGGTGATCTCGCAGCCCAGGGAGTGCGATCCGTCCTCGGCCAGCAGGTTGACACCGTCCTTCTCCACACCAAAGTTGGCGCGGAAGTTGCCGCCGCCTTCCATCACATGCTTGGAGGTGTCGTACAGATTGGGTGAACCCGGGTGCTTGAGTTCGGGCGTGCCGTAGCACGGCCATGGCAAACCAAAGTAGTCGCCACCAAAGTCGTAGCCGGTTTCCTTGTCCTTGCCGCCTTTGGCCTTGAGGGTCTTCACGTCGAACAAATGCATGTTCTTCATGTGGGCCTTCAGGCGCTCTGGGCTCTGGCCGGTGTAGCCAATGGTCCAGACCGACTTGTTGATTTCGCGCAGGATGTCTTCGACCACGGGCTCGTCCATGCCCTTGACCTTCTGCATCTTGTAGTTCTTGCACAGCTCATCGGCAAAGCCGAGCTTTTGCGCGAACTGGTGCATGATCATGTGGTCCGAACGACTCTCCCACAGCGGCTCGATCACCTTTTCGCGCCACTGGATGGAGCGGTTGGAGGCGGTGCAAGATCCACTGGTTTCGAACTGCGTGGCGGCGGGCAGCAGGTACACCGCACGGTTGGGGTTCAGGTCTTCGGCCTTACCGGGCATGGCGGCCATGGCGGCGGTGGCCGATGGATATGGGTCCACCACCACCAGCAGATCGAGCTTGTCCATGGCGCGCTTCATTTCCAGGCCACGGGTCTGCGAATTGGGCGCATGGCCCCAGAAGAACACGCCGCGCAGGTTGGAGTCCTGGTCGATCAGCTCATTCTTCTCCAGCACACCGTCGATCCAGCGCGACACGGTGATGCCGCTCTTGGTCATCATCGCGGGCGACGCATACTGCTTTTTGATCCACTCGAAGTCCACACCCCAGACTGCGGCGAAGTGCTTCCACGAGCCTTCAGCCAGGCCGTAGTAGCCAGGCAGCGAATCGGGGTTGGGGCCGACGTCGGTGGCACCTTGCACGTTATCGTGGCCACGGAAGATGTTGGTGCCACCACCGCTCTTGCCCACGTTACCCAGCGCCAGTTGCAAGATGCACGACGCACGCACGATCGCGTTGCCAATGGTGTGCTGCGTCTGGCCCATGCACCACACGATGGTGCCAGGGTTGTTGTCATGCAGCATCTTGGCGACCTTCAAAACCTGGTCTTCCTTGACGCCGCAGACCTCTTCCACCTTGTCGGGTGTCCACTTGGCCAGCACTTCATCGCGCACCTTGTCCATGCCATAGACACGGTCATTGATGTACTTCTTGTCTTCCCAGCCGTTCTTGAAGATGTGGTACAGCACACCAAACAGGAAGGGAATGTCGGTACCCGAGCGGATGCGCACATATTCGTCGGCTTTGGCCGCCGTGCGGGTGAAGCGCGGGTCCACCACAATCATCTTGCAGCCGGTCTCCTTGGCATGCAGCATGTGCAGCATGGACACCGGATGGGCTTCGGCGGCGTTGGAGCCGATGTACAGGGCGACTTTGCTGTTTTGCATGTCGTTGTACGAATTGGTCATGGCGCCGTAGCCCCATGTGTTGGCCACGCCCGCCACAGTGGTCGAGTGGCAGATGCGCGCCTGGTGGTCGCAGTTGTTGGTGCCCCAGAAGCTCACAAACTTGCGCAGCAGATAGGCCTGCTCGTTGTTGTGCTTGGACGAGCCCACAAAGTACACGCTGTCGGGGCCGCTGGCCTTGCGCAGCTCCTGCATCTTGGCCGTGATTTCGTTCAGGGCCGTGTCCCAACTGATGCGCTCATACTTGCCGTTGACGAGCTTCATGGGGTAGCGCAGGCGGTATTCGCCGTGGCCGTGTTCACGCAGGGCCGCACCCTTGGCGCAGTGGGCACCCAGGTTGATGGGCGAATCGAACACGGGCTCTTGGCGCACCCACACGCCGTTTTCGACCACGGCATCCACCGCGCAACCCACCGAGCAGTGGGTACACACTGTGCGACGCACTTCGATCTTGCTATCTCCGATACCAACCTTGGCGCCTTCAGCGGCGCTGGACTTCTTGACCAACGTGAGTTGTGACGCGGCGATGCCCACACCGACACCCAGACCTGAGCGGCGAAGAAACGAGCGGCGATCCATGGTCGGCAGGGCCTGTGACAGGCCCCGGCGAAGGCTATGGACAAAGGGCGAAGCAGAGCTTGCGTTCTGCCCGGCATGGGAGGACTTTTTGGTGAGCAACATGGCGCGCCCCGCTATCAGAGTTGGGTGGTCTTGTAGTACTGCTTCACGTGCGCGGACAGGTGATAACCACCGCCTTTTTCTGGCGCAACCCGAGCAGGTTCAGACACAACGGCATCTGAGGGGACAACATGGGGGAGTGCCACGACGGCTGCGGCTGCGGCCCCTACGGTGGCGGCGCCGGAGAAGAAGCTCCGGCGTGAAGAATTGGGCTGGCGGTTCTGCATGCTTGTCTCCAGAATGGCTGGCAGCTATGAAACGGATTGCATACAGTCTATGCCAGTGTGTAAAAGCCTGCAATCGAGCTTTACACCTCCCACTAAGGCACTCATCTTTTGTAGCAACCTGAGTGAGCTTTGTGAGCATCCAAGAGGCTAGTCGAGCATGTCGAAGCCCTGCGCCTCCACGGACACGAAGGCCCGTGTGAACTGGGCCAGCGCTGCATAGAAGCGCGCCTGCGGTTGGGCAGCCAGGGCATCGCACAACTGAAAAACCCAGGGCTGCAGATGCGTTGCAAAAAAGTCGCGCTGTGCCGTCAGGTTGCAGACAGCTACGTCATCCCCTGCGATCAGGTAGCGCATCACTTCGCACAGGTACGCGATGTGGTCTTCGGTTTCGGACATGGAATCGTCGCGTGCCAGTCCCAGCCGATCCAGATCGGTGCGCAAACGGGCCAGTGGCTTTTCATTCAGAAAACCGCTCAGGTAATGCGAGCCATACAAAAACACCTCGGGTTTGCCCACACCGCCAAACAGGCGGTCGAACTCCTGCGCGATGGCGGCATCGCTCAGTTCACGGGCCGCGCCCACCAGCACCTGCCAAGGCTCTTGCAAAAAGGCGCCGTCGGCGGGCGCCTCGGTCACAGCGACCCGCAAGGCAGACAACAGATCGGCGCTGGGCGCGGCGTAGTACAGCTGCGACAACAGACCATAGAGTTCGGCGCGTGCCGTTTCCTCATCCAGCGCAGAGCTGCCGCCAGGGGGAGTCAGAGAAGCAGGTTGGGCGCTCACAGGTCCGTCACTTTCGTTTCGCTTTGGGAGGAATACAGGTCGATCACGCGGCAGTCGCTGCACATCTTCAGGCGCTCCAGCGCATCACCCTGGAACATGGGGTGGCCCGAGAGCTTGCCCAGCATCGCCTCGATGGCCTTCACCGTGCCAAAGGGTTTGCTGCAGCGCACACAGGCCCACGGCTTGGCCTCGTTCAGCACACGCAGTTGCGCACGCTCCGGCGCTAACAGCAAACGCGGCTGCAGGGAGATGGCGTCTTCGGGGCAGGTGGTCGCACACAGGCCGCATTGCACGCAGTTCTTCTCGATGAAGCGCAGCTGCGGCAACTGCGGGTTGTCCTGGAGCGCACTGGCCGGGCAGGCGCTCACGCAGCTCAGGCAAAGGGTACAGCGGTCCTTGTTGACTTCGATGGTGCCCAGGGGCGAACCGATTGCAGGCAAGGCAATGGCCGCGGGCCGCTCAGCCACGGGCATGGGGGCTTGTTCGATAAGGTGGTCGAGCGCCATCTCCAGCGTACTGCGTTTTTCCTGCGCCACTGCAAAGCGCGCGGCCACAGCCGGTGTCTTCTGGCGGGTCTGGCCGAGGGCCTGCAACGCGGCGTCGAACTCGGTGGGGTGCACAGCGCGCAGCAGTTGCACATGGGTGCCCGTATAGCCCAGGCCTCGCAAGATGGCCTGTGCCACATCCATCTGCGCCTGTAGGCCGTCGAGGTACTGCGGGGCTTCCTCCTGTGTCGTCAGCACTACCACCTGCGAGGCGCCGTAGGCAATGGCACTGAGCCACAGATCCACCCCGGTGCTGGACGTGTGCCACAGCGCCACCGGGATCACATTGGCAGGTACGCCCTGCGCCAGTTTCAGCTGGGCTGCACGACCCAGCTCTTCCACCAGCGCCTGGCCACGCTCCTGGCTGTGCAGCAACAGCACAGCATCCTTGCCACCCGCAGCGGTATAGGTGGACAAGAGGGTTTTGAGCTTGGCGCCCTGTTCTGTCGCACTGGGGTAGGCATAGGTCAGCGCGCCCGTGGGGCACACGGTGGTGCAGGCGCCGCAGCCCACGCACAGGTTGGGGTTCACCTTGATCTGCTGGCGGCTCTTGTCACTCGCAATGGCTTCGGCCGAGCAGATGTCCACACAGGCATTGCAGCCCACGGTTTCGTTGCGGCTGTGGGCGCAAAGCTTTTGTTTGTAGACAAAAAACTTGGGCTTCTCGAACTCACCCACCAGCTCGCGCAGCTTCAGCAGCGTGGTCATATTGACCCCATCACTACGCCCGTCCCAGCGCAGGTAGCCCTGCGGCAGCGCGTGCTGCAAGAAGGTGGGCGTGGCGGTGGGCAAACGCAGGTCCAGCACCAGGTCAAAGCGCTCGGTCTGCGCCGTGGCGTCACGGGTGAAGTCGATGGCACCCGCCACCTGGCACACCTTCACACAGTCGCGGTGCGAACTGCAGGCCGCCATGTCGATCTGGTAGTCAAGGCCGATGGCATTCTCGGGGCAGGCTGCCACGCAGGCGTTGCAGCGTGTACACAGGTCGAGGTCAATGGGGTTGTCGGCCTTCCACTGCAGCTCGAACGCGCCCAGCCAGCCGGAAAGGCCCGTGATGCGCCCACCCAGCACGGGAAAACGCCGCGCCTGCGCACCACCCGCATTGCCGGGGCCTTGGGTGAACAGGGTCACATCCAGCACATCCGACACCAGGGCAGCGGCCTGCTCGGCCTGGTCGAGCGGGCCGATGATGAGCAAGCGGCCCGTGCTCTTGTAAGTGACCGTGGGCACGGGCGGTGGATCAGGCAGGCGGGCGGCGGCCAGCAGCGCGGCGATCTTGGGGCTGGCCTTGGCGGCATCGCGGCTCCAGCCACCGGTTTCGCGGATGTTCACAAACCGGATGGGCGACACCGCGCCTTCGGTCTGCTGGCCCAGATCACCAAACAAGCGCTGCTCCTGGGTGCAAGCCACCACCACATCGTCACCCGACTGGATGGCCTTCTGAAAGGCCCCCGCCTCGCGACGGCACAGGGTGGAGTGGAGTGTCAGGTCTTCATGCAGCGCCGCGCCCAACGCCTTCGCGTTGAGGGGCATCGTCTGGTTGCAGTCGCAAATGAGCGTTGTAGTCATCGTGGGTGTGGCTGGCTGGCAGGGCCACCCCATCCCCTTCGGAGTGGGCGGCCAGCACAGGCTCGCTGTTGGCAACACTAGGAACAGCGTTGCATACCCCAGACTGTGCCACGTCTGCTGCGGCCGTCGACTCCGCATCATCCCGAGGCCGAGTGCCCGCCGGGGCTATTGCGCCTGCGCGATCAGCCTCGAGCTGGCTACCAGTCTCTTTCTCATGGTCGAAGAAGCCCATCGCGTGCGCACTGGCCATCTGGCGCAACATGCCCGCAGGCAAGGGGTCAGGCTGGGTGTAGTCGTCGATGTAGATATCCAGGCCGTCCATCACATTGAAATGGGGGTCGGAAAACAGCTTTTTCATCGCGAGGTTGCGCACCTCGGGCAGCACCGAAGGGGATACGAACGGCTTGAAATCGGATGCCGGGGTGAGTGCCTGCGCGTCTGCCAGCGTCGGTGCAGGAGGCTCATCAACAGGCTTTTCGGTGACAGAAGCAGGGGCTGCAACAGCCACCGACGCCGGCAAGGGTGCAGCAACCGGAACGGACGGCGGAGGCGGCTCCACCAGCGCCTTGCCTTCCCGCACATCCTGCTTGCGGCGTGACCAGCGGCCGAGGAACCCTTCACCCATGTCCACGCCCTCCACCACGGTGCTTTTCTGTGGATACAGAGGCAGGGTTGCCAAAGCGGTCTGTCAACGATTGAAAGCTGTCCGGGCGCTTGCGACGCTTGGGCTCGGGGCGATAGTGCTCCTCCACAAACGCTTGCAATACAGCAATCACAGAGGCCGGTGCAGGCACCTGATCCACGGACTCCTGTGCGTCCAGCCAACGTCCGGCGTCGTGATAGCTCAAGCTCACCGCTACCGGCCGCGCCATGGGAATGTTTTCATCCCCGGCATCTTCATCCTGCCGCCACATTACAAACCAGCAAGGCGCTGGCGACACCAGATTCAGGTGGTACCCCTCGGCATCGTCGCGAAACAGCTCCACACCAAAGCCGGGAAAAAGCCAGTGGGATTCACTCGCTCCCTCGCGCAGCATCCTTGGCGCGAGACCAAATGCCACCTCATGGGGCACAACATCATCCAGCACCCAGCGCCACGGCTGCCACCGGTTGTCCAGGCGTTCGCGGCGCAGGATGACGGCGACTTCAAGAAAGGGACGGACAGACATGGCCCGACTGTACTGCGACCATGGAACAAAAGGCGGGATTCAGACCGCCAATCCACTCGGGAATTCGGGACAAACCGCCCAGGTGACCGACACAACCGGGGGCCTTGCGCTCAGTCCACGGCCAAAGACGGCTCCGAAACAGCGCCTGCTGCATAGAGCACCGCACGCGGCGCCCGGCACATCCCCCACAAGCGCAGGCCCGCAAGCTCGGCCACCTGTACGCCCGTCGCCGTCGGCGCAGAAATGGTAGCCATGGCCGCAATGCCCACCCGCGCGCACTTGCGCACCAACTCGTGGCTGCCACGGCTGCTGAGCACTACAAAGCCAGGTTCGGCCAGTCGCCCGGCCCGCGCCAGCCAGCCGATGAGTTTGTCGAGCGCGTTGTGCCGCCCCACGTCCTCGCACACATGAACCAGTTGCCCGTCCAGTTGCGCCCACCCAGCCGCATGCAACGACCCTGAGCGCGCATTGTGATGCTGCAGTGGCTGCAGCCCCTCCAATGCGTGCAGCACAGTGGCGAGATCCACGCGCGCGATCCAGGCGCGCCCTGGCAGACGCTGGGGCGCCAGGTCCAGGGCGGCAAAACTCTCCACGCCGCACACCCCGCACCCCGTGCGGCCCGCCATGCTGCGGCGCCGATCCTTCAGGCGCGCAAAACAACGCGCCGAAATCTCCAGATGCACCTCCACCCCAGGCACGCCGGGCGGCAGATGTGCCAGGCGGTCATCAGCCAACCGCAGCGAGGTGCCCCTGCAATCTTCCAGAGCATCCAAGATGCCTTCACTCAGCGCAAAACCCAACGCGAAGTGCTCAAGACTCTCAGGGGTCGCCATCATCACGGCATGGGACACGCCGTTGAACACCAGCGCCACGGGGATCTCCTGCGCCAGCATGTCCAGGCGCTCCACACCATCAGGCGGCACCCCCGCTTCTCCGAAAACGCGCACGCTGCGCCGCGCCAGCGGCAGCAGCTTGTCAACCGGATCTTCAGCGTCCTCCAACTGCGCAGGATGCGGCAACAGGTGTGTGCTCATCGAGTGACCTCGTCTGCAGAAAGTTGCCGGGCAGCGGCAATACCCTCGTGCGTCAGGCACACCAGCCAACGTTCCTGTTCATGCACCACCCGCACCCAACCGGGGCCACGCTGCCCGCCCACCGAGGCATCACTCATCAATGTGAGCTGTCGCATGAGCACGCTGGCGCCCTGCCCCAGCCGCTTGCCCAGGCGTGGCAGCGACACGGCTCCGCCTCGGGCATGGGGCCCGAGTGATTCGTCCGCCAACGCACGCAGGATCTGGCAGGCCAGCGGCTCTTGCTGCAGTGTCATGGGCGCAACTCCAGCACGCTGTGCATTTCCTTTTTCACGACACCGTCGCCAGGGCTGCGACTGTGTCGGGAGTCTGCGCCGCAACATGCGGCACCAGCAGCACTGGAATGGATTTCGAGGTGGGCGTGCCTGCAGTGACGGCCACGGCCGAAAGAGGTACCAGGGGATTTGTCTCGGGATAGTAGGCCGCAAGATTGCCGCGCGGAATGTCATAGGCCACCAGCTTGAACCGCTCCGCACTGCGCTGCTGTCCATCGCTCCATACAGTCTGGATATCCACCCAGTCGCCATCTTCCATGCCCAGCGCACGGATGTCTTTCTCGTTGATGAATACCACCCGGCGCTGGCCGTAGACGCCGCGATACCGGTCGTCCATCCCATAGATGGTGGTGTTGTACTGATCATGTGAGCGGGTCGTCAGCAACGTGAAGACCACGGTGTCCCTGTGACGCTCGCGCGCCATATGCGAAGGTGTGTCCAGCGGCACGGCATGGGCATAAAACGTTGCCTTGCCGGAGGCGGTGGACCAGACGCGCTCGCTGGCCGTGTTGCGCAGCCGAAAGCCTCCCGGCACCGCAACGCGCTGGTTGAAATCCTTGAAGTCGGGAAACACCTTTTCGATCTGGTCGCGGATGCGGGCGTAGTCCTCCACCAGCCACAGCCAGGGCGTTTTGCTGCGCGCACCCAGCGTCGCCGCCGCCAGGCGCGCGACGATGGCGGGTTCGGACAAAAGGTGTTCCGAGGCTGGCGGATTGATGCCCACGGAGATGTGCACCATGCTCATTGAATCCTCCACCGTCACACCCTGCGGCCCGCTGGCCTGCACGTCGATCTCTGTGCGCCCCAGGCAGGGCAGGATCAGCGCCTCCTTGCCGTGCACGACATGGCTGCGGTTGAGCTTGGTGGTCACGTGCACCGTGAGGTCGCAGCGCTGCAGCGCCTTCCAGGTTTCGTAGGTATCAGGAGTGGCCGCAGCAAAGTTGCCACCCAAGGCAAAGAAGACCTTGCCCCTGCCGTCCAGCATGTGGCGAATGGCCTCCACCGTGTCCACGCCGTTCTGGCGGGGCGGCTCGAACTCGAACACATCGCGCAGCTTGTCCAGCAGCGCCGCTGGCGGTTTTTCCCAGATGCCCATGGTGCGGTCACCCTGCACGTTGCTGTGCCCGCGCACCGGGCAAGGCCCAGCACCCTCCCGCCCGATGTTGCCACGCAACATCAGCAGGTTGACGATGGACTGGATGGTGGCCACCGAGTGCTTGTGCTGAGTAATGCCCATGCCCCAGCAGGCGATCACGCTCTTGGCACCGATGTAGATGTCCGCAGCCGAGCGGATTTGCGCCTCGGTCAGACCAGACTCCGCCTCCAGCAGCGCCCAGGACTCGGCACGCAGGTCGGCCGCCAGGGCCTCAAAGCCGTTGGTGTGCTCTGCGATGAACGCATGATCGAGCACGCCCCCGCGCGCGTCCTCCATTTCGAGCACATGCTTCATCATGCCCCTGACGGCAGGCAGATCACCGCCCACGCGCAGCTGAAAGTAGTGGGTGCTGATGGGCGAAGATCCCAGGGTGGCCATCTCCATCTTGTTCTGGGGATCGGCAAAGCGCTCCAGACCACGTTCGCGCAGGGGGTTGAAGCTCACAATGCGCGCACCGCGCTTGTGCGCGTCGCGCAGCTCAGCCAGCATGCGCGGATGGTTGGTGCCGGGGTTCTGACCGAAGATGAAAATCGCGTCAGCACATTCAAAGTCCTGCAGCGTGACCGTGCCCTTGCCCACCCCGATTTGCGGACGCATGCCACTGCCGCTGGGCTCATGGCACATGTTGGAGCAATCCGGAAAGTTGTTGGTGCCGTATTGGCGCACGAACAGCTGGTACAAAAAGGCGGCTTCGTTGCTCGCCCGGCCTGAGGTGTAGAAGATGGCCTGGTTCGGATCAGGCAGTGCATTGAGATGGCGGGCAATCAGCGCAAACGCGTCATCCCATGCAATCGGCCGATAGCGGTCGGCGCCCGCGTCATACACCATCGGGTGGGTCAGCCGCCCCTGGTCTTCCAGCCAGAAATCGCTCTGTTCCCTCAACTCGGCCACGGTGTGCTGAGCGAAAAACTCAGGCCCCGCCCGGCGCGCAGTGGCTTCGGCCGCCACCGCCTTGGCACCGTTTTCGCAAAACTCAAACGTCGATGCGTGGTTGCGGTCAGGCCAAGCACAGCCGGGGCAGTCAAACCCGTCTGGTTGATTGGCGGACAGCAGGGTTTTGGCCCCCTTCAGCGGAATATCCTGGCGCAGCAGCGTGTTCTTGACACTGTTTAAGGCCCCCCAGCCGCCTGCGGGACCTTTGTAGAACTCAATCTTTTCCTGTTTCATCGTCGTCTCCTGCAGCACCGACCCCAAGCCAGGCACGTAAAGGCGAGCACCGGGTCCATGCACGCCATTTCATTCCCGCAGCGCAAAGCATGCGCCATCCGTTGCAACCCACGGCGGGCCCAAAGATGTCTACCGGCCGTGGGCTTCTTCTCCGTCACCCGCCAGCCCCTGCGCTGCATGTGCAGTGCAGTGCAGTGCAGGAGCTGGCACCTTAGTGTCACTGGAAGAATTTGGATGCGCTGAGCAGGGTTTTGTAGATACCCCAAGCCAAGGGCAAGCCTACTGCAACCCATGCCAGCGCCACTACCACCGTGCTGGTGCGCTCTTGACTGTTGCCACCTGCACCCACCTCCGCTGCGACCGCCTTGTCATGGGCCAGCTTCTTTTCATGCGCCAGCTCCGCATCGGTCATGAAATGCTTGTCTGCCACAGGTCGCACCAGCAAATTGGCCAGCAGCCCCACCACCAGCATGCCAACCAAGATGTACATGGTCTGGTTGTAGACCTGCTCACGCGGAATACCCAAACCCAGCTGGTACTCGCGCATGTAGTTCACCACCACCGGGCCCAAAATACCTGCCGTGGCCCACGCCGTGAGCAAGCGGCCATGAATGGCCCCCACCATCTGCGTGCCAAACAGGTCTGCCAGATAGGCGGGCACCGTGGCGAAGCCACCACCGTACATCGACAAAATGATGCAGAAGGCGCCCACAAACAGCAGCTTGCTGCCCGCTTCTGCGGACGAAGGAATGCTGAAATACAGCAAACCACCCAGCACAAAAAACACGGTGTACGTGAGCTTTCTGCCCAGCTTGTCGGACAGGCTGGCCCAGAAGAATCGACCACCGATGTTGAACAACGACAGCAACGCCGTGAAGCCACCGGCGACCGCCGCGATGGCGGCAAGCTCCTCTTTGTTCAGCTCGGAGAATTTCTTGCCGATACCGACCAATCCACCGCCAAACACTTCCTGCAGCATGGGGCTGGCCATGCCAATCACGCCAATACCCGCGGACACGTTCATGCACAGAACAATCCACACCAGCCAGAACTGGGGAATGCCCCAGACCTTTTTCACGTGCACGTGGCGCTGGGTGATCATGGCATTGGTCGCCTGCGCGGGGGGCGGGGTCCAGCCCGCAGGCTTCCAGCCACTGGGAGGAACGCGGTAGCCCAAGGCCCCCGCCATCATGAAGACAAAGTACACCAGGGCCATGACCACAAAGGTCTGGGTCACCCCCACATCGGTGGGCGTGGCGAACGACTTCATCAGGTCCACGGCCAACGGCGAACCGATCATGGCGCCGCCACCAAAGCCCATGATGGCCATGCCGGTCGCCATGCCCCGGCGGTCCGGGAACCACTTGATCAGTGTGGACACCGGGGAGATGTAGCCCAGCCCGAGGCCAATGCCCCCGATCACGCCGGAGCCCAGGATCATGAGCCAGAACTGGTGGGTGTAGATACCCAGCGCCGACAGCAGCATGCCCCCGCACCAGCACACGGCAGAGACCACACCCGCCTTGCGGGGGCCGGCCCGCTCCAGCCAGCCGCCCCAGATAGCGGCGGAACAGCCCAGGAAGACAAAGAACAGCGTGTACATCCACCCCAGCGTGGCCACGGTCCAGTCGCATTGGGTCGTGAAAAGTTGTGCGAAGAACCCTACATCCTTTCCACACGCGGCACCCGCGCCCGCTGTCTGCAGCGCCTTGGACAGCGGCAGCCAGAACACCGAAAAGCCGTAGGCCATGCCGATGCACAGATGGATCGCCAGCGCTGCGGGCGGCACCAGCCAGCGGTTGAAGCCAGGCCCCGCAATGATGCGCTCCTTGTCCAGGAAACCAGGCGCAGCCGATGCGCCAGAGCCCAAGGACGGGCTCGCTGTTGAAGCTGTCATGTACTTCCTCTCTTGAATGCCAACTATGAAGTTGTTAATTGATGCAAATCAAAACACCAAGTGAGTTTCAGTACAGGAAGGAAAACGCGTCAAATTGAATCAGAACATAGGCCGATTCATCGGGCGAATGTATGAAACACAATACATAGAACAAGGCAAGTTGTTTCTTGCCAGCCGCCATGCGATGCGGGGCCCCTACGCCACCTGACTACGTGACTATTCCGCCAGATTGCTGCAATGAAGCGCCATTTGCTCGCGCCATTCAGGCGACTCCAGCAGCGCCAGTGCCGCCTCCAGCGCGCGGGATGTGCGCGGCCCGCGCTGCGTCATGAAGCCAATCGGCGTGCGCACATCCGGCTCTACCAGAGGCAGCGCCTCCAGACCGCGTTCATTGCGTACGGCCGCCACCATCGCACTGGGCAAAATGCTGTACACGTTGCCGCACACCACACTGAGCACCAAGGTGAGCACCGAGTTGGTCTCGATGGCTGGCGCGGCGGAGGCACCCGCATCGCGCAACGCCTGGTCGATGATGGCGCGGTTGTGCATGTCGGTCGTCAGCAGGCACAGTGGCAACTGCCCTGCCTCCGCCCAGGTGATGGGAGCGCCGATGCGCAAATGATCCACCGAAGCCGTCGCAGCCCGGCGGATGAGGTAGTAACGCTCGGTGCACTGGGGCCAAGACCGCAAACTGGCGCGCTGCGCCTGCATGCGCTCGCTGTAGCCCACACCCAGGTCCAGCGAGAGGTCGTCCAGCCCCTGCTCCAGTTCCAGCGAACTCATCGACAGGACGATCGACGAAATCCCCGGGTGGCGTGCCTGCAACATCGCTGCAAAGCGGGACAAGATGGGCACGGCCGTGGGCGTGGAAGCCATGCGCAGACAACCCCGTGGCATGTCTTGCAGGCTGTGCAGTTCCTGGCGCAACACCTCGCTCTCGCGCAGCATGCGCTGGGCCGTCGTCAGCACCGCCTGCCCTTCGTGCGTGAGGCCCACATACGACCGCCCCCGCTGCACGATGACCACCCCAAACTCTGACTCCAGCGCACGCACGGCATTGGACAACGCCGGCTGGGTGATGTGGCACGCCTGCGCCGCCCGGCCAAAGTGCCGGTGCTCGTGCAGCGCGACCAGGTAGCGCAGGGAGGCGAGCAGATTCATAGGCCCACCCTGGGCTTCGGCGTGACGAGTGGCACAACCCGTGGCACAAACTTCTGGCCGCCTGGCCCGGCGGGCGAGGCGTTCAGGACAACGGGCTGGTCGGACATGGGAATTTTCAAGTCTTTTTAAAAGTCTTTTTGGCACCTGGCGCTTGTCTGAAAAGCGCTACCAGCTATATTTTTTATAGCAATCAAATTCCACACCAAACGATTTGATTCAGGTGTGTTCAGGTGTTCTTGCTGATCGAGATGGTGGGGAACTTGCTCGAAAAATCCTTGGCCTGCTGCGCAATTTTCACCGCCACATCGCGGGCCACCTTCTTGTAGATGGCAGCGACTTCACCGTCCGGGTCGGCCACCACGGTGGGCTTGCCGCTGTCCGCCTGCAGGCGGATGCTCATGTTCAGCGGCAGCGCACCCAGGTAGTCCATGCCGTAGTCGGCCGCCATCTTCTTGCCGCCGTCGGCGCCAAAGATGTGCTCCACATGGCCGCAGTTGCTGCACACATGGGCGGCCATGTTCTCGACGATGCCGAGGATGGGCACGCCCACCTTTTCAAACATCTTGATGCCCTTCTTGGCGTCCAGCAGGGCGATGTCCTGCGGGGTGGTGACGATGACGGCGCCCGTCATGGGCACGCGCTGGCTCAACGTGAGCTGGATGTCGCCGGTGCCGGGCGGCATGTCGATGATGAGGTAATCGAGGTCTTTCCAGTTGGTCTGGCGCAAGAGCTGCTCCAGCGCCTGGGTGGCCATGGGGCCGCGCCAGATCATGGCTTCGTCCTGGTCCACCAGGAAACCGATGGACATGACCTGCACGCCGTAGTTTTCCAGCGGCTCCATGGTCTTGCCGTCTTCACTCTCGGGGCGGCGGTTGATGCCCAGCATCATGGGCTGGCTGGGGCCGTAGATGTCGGCGTCCAGCACGCCCACGCTGGCGCCTTCGGCAGCCAGGGCCAGGGCCAGGTTGGCAGCGGTGGTGCTTTTGCCCACGCCCCCCTTGCCCGAGGCCACGGCAATGATGTTCTTGACCTGGGGCAGCAACTGCACGCCGCGCTGCACGGCATGGGCAATCACCTTGGTGGTGATGTTGACTGACACGTTATCCACCCCCGGCACGCCCTTGGCGGCGGCCACCAGGCTGCGGCGCAGCTCGGGCACCAGGCTCTTGGCGGGATAGCCCAGCTCCACGTCAAACGCCACGTCGCCACCGGTGATCTGCAGGTTGCGCAGGGCGCGGGTACTGACGAAATCCTTGGCCGTGTGGGGGTCCAGCACGCTGGAAAGTGCGGCCAAAAGGCCCTGTTCGGTGACTGACATGCAAATAACTCCTGTGGGGCGGGTAGTCTATCCAAGCGCCGTGACCCCGGTGGGTGAAGGACAATGCGCACGCTTTGCGCCCGGCGCCGCCACTATCGGCAACCCTTGCAACCAAAAGAAAAGGACCCCCGTGAAATTCAAGATGGCCGAGAAATCCCTGTTCGCAATGCTGCTGCGCTCGCCATGGTGGATCAGCTTTGTGGTGGTTGGCGTCATCGTCCTGGCCTCCGGTGCGCTGCTGCCCCAGGAATACTTCATCGTGGGTGCGCTGGCCGGTTTCCCCATCTTTGTGGTGGGCTGCATTGCCGCGTGGCGGCAGTTGCGCGCCCCGAGCCCCGCCAAAGTGGCCGAAATGCTGGACGCCGTGGCCAGCATGCCCTGGCGCAGCTTTGCCGACACCCTGGCCACGGCCTGGGAGCGCGCAGGCTACACCGTCGAACGCCTGAACGCGGGCGGCACCAACGCCGCCGATATGCGCCTGACCCTGGGCGGCAAGACCACGCTGGTCAGCGCCAAGCGCTGGAAAGCCGCCACCCACGGTGTGGAGCCGCTGCGCGAACTGCAGGCGGCCATGGCGGCGGCCGATGCCTCGGCAGGCGTGTATGTCGCAGCACTGGGGCAGGTGAGCGACAACGCCCGCATCTACGCCCGCGACCACGGCATCGTGGTGCTACAGGGAAGCGCGGTGGCGCAGTTGCTGCTCAAGGGCTGAACACCACGCTGCACGGGTGTGGCCCCATGCGGGTTTTCCCACATGAAACACCCGGGGTGCCCCCTCCACACTCAGGGCATCTGCTTGCCCCCTTCCTGCCAGCTTCCATGCCCTCTTCTTCGGACACCACCAGCGCAGCGCCCTCCATCCCAGCCACCGGCCTGCTGCTGACCGGCGGCGGTGCCCGCGCCGCCTACCAAGTCGGCGTGCTCGAAGCCATTGCCGACCTGCGCCAGGCCTGCGGCGAGGGCAGCGGCCCCAACCCCTTTCCCATCATCACAGGCACCTCGGCCGGAGCCATCAACGCAGCCGCGCTGGCCTGTGGGGCCGACCACTTTGATCGCGCCGTGCGCCGCATCGCAAGGGTGTGGCGGCAGTTCCATGCCAGCCAGGTGTATGGCGCCGACTCGCTCAGCGTAATGCGCAGCGGCGCGCGCTGGCTCACGCTGGTGTCGCTGGGCTGGGCGCTGGCGCGCTGGAGGCGCATGCGACCCAAGTCGCTGCTGGACAACTCGCCGCTCGAAAAACTGCTGGTCAAAATGGTGCCGCTGGTGCGCCTGCCCCGGCTGATCCGCAAGGGCCACCTCACGGCGCTGGCCGTGACGGCGTCGAGCTACAGCTCGGGCGAACACGTCACTTTTTTTGAAGCCGCCGCACCCGTCAAGCCCTGGGTGCGCTCACAGCGCAAGGCGGCCAGCGACCGCATCACACACGAACATTTGCTGGCCTCGTCGGCCATTCCGTTCATCTTCCCGGCCAAGGGGATCGAGCTAGACGACCATGTCGAGTATTTTGGCGACGGCTCCATGCGCCAATCGGCGCCCATCGCCCCGGCCATCCACCTGGGGGCCGAGCGCATCCTGGTGATCGGTGCGGGCCGCATGCACGAGCCCAAGGGTGATACGGCCGCCAACCCCACGCCCAACTACCCCACCCTGGCGCAGATCGCGGGGCATGCGCTGTCCAACATCTTTCTGGATGCGCTGGCCGTGGATGTGGAGCGCGTGCAGCGCATCAACCAGACCCTGTCGCTCATCCCCGAAGAAAAGCGCCTGCACAGCGCGCTGCGCCCCATCGAGTTGCTGGTGATTGCCCCATCCCAGCGCCTGGACGCCGTGGCCGCGCGCCACGTGGGTGACCTGCCAGGCCCCGTGCGCACCATGCTGGGCGCTCTGGGCGTCACCTCCAACATGGCCGATGTGCGCGGCGCCGCGCTGGCCAGCTACCTGCTGTTTGAATCCGGCTACACACAAGAGCTGATGGCCCTGGGCCGGGCCGACACCCTGGCCATGCGGGCCGAGGTGTGCAAGTTCTTTGGCTGGACGGACACGGGTGCCGAGGTGAAGACAAAGCACCACGGAGAGCCGCCTGAGGCGCCCCGGGATTGAGCCCTAAGGCTTGTTGGGCATCCATCCTAGGCCATGCGCGTGCAGGCTCTGCACATACAGGCGGTCGGCCGTCTCGGTGATCGCGGTGGTCTCTGGGTAGGCACCGCTCGGGTCCTGCAGGTCGGCCACCACCTTGCCGTCGTCGGTGAACGCGATCACATGACCGTAGGGCTGGGGGATGGGCCACAGCGCACGCGGCAGGCGCAAGGTCAGGCTGCGCAACCAGGGCTTGCCCGCCATGTTGTCGATGGCCGCCCCGCGCGGCTTGGCAAAACCCAGCCACACCTTGCCGCCCTGCCCGCGCATCAGGTTGTCGGGGTAGCCGGGCAGGTTGTCGAGCAGAACGCGGGCCTGGGGGCTGGGCTGGCTGCTGGTGCTGCCATGGAGCTGGGCGATGTCCAGATCATTCGCATCCACCGCAATCTTCCACACCCGGTACTTGCCGGTTTCGTTGACGAACAGATGCTTTTCGTCCTGGCTCAGCGCCACGCCGTTGGCAAAGCTGATGCCCCGCGCTACCACGCGCGTGCTGCGCGCAGCGGGGTCGTACTCGATCACCCGGCCGGTGCTGGCCTGCTCCAGGATGTCCAGCACGCTGGCCTCAAAAGTGCCACCCCAGTCCTTGGGGGCAAAACGGGTGGAGGCGTCGCTCAGGTACATCTTGCCGTTCTGGGCCACCACCACAGCGTCGGCATAACGGATGGGGTCGCCACCCACCTTGTCGGCCAGCACGGTGACCTTGCCATCGGGCGCGATGGACAGCAGGCCCTTGACCGCATCGGCTGCAATCAGATTGCCCGCTGCGTCAAAGTCAAACCCCAGCACCCGCCCGCCCGTGTTGGCAAACACCTCCTGGCCCGAGCCATCGGGGTTCATGCGCAAGATGTTGCCGCTGAGCACGGTGGTGTAGAGCTTGCCGTCCTTGCCAAAGGCGATGTGCTCAGGCCCCACCTCGCCCTTCAAGTCGATGATGTTCAGCTGGGCCAGGCGCTGGTTGGGGGCATGCACGCCCTGGTAGCCGGGTGCGGCAGGCGCCGTCCATGCCACCGGCTGGATGGGCACAGGCCACACCGCCAGATAGGCGGCCACCGCCAATATCGCGCCACCCACGCCCCACCCCACCCGTTTTGCCCATGTGCTCGCCATGTGTTCGCTCCTGTTGATTGTTGGAATGCGGGGCATTGTGGCGCCACAGGAGGCCTGCACGCACGCCCTGATTGGCACCTGCGCGACCGGGGCAGGCCAGCGCAGCGCCCGCAATGGCCAGGGATACTGACGACCGCCTAAAATCGCGGGTTCCGCCTGAGAAAGCCGCTTTTCATGACGACCTCCGCCCGCAAACTCTTCGTTACCACCGCCCTGCCGTACGCCAACGGCAACTTCCACATCGGCCACATCATGGAATACATCCAGGCCGACATCTGGGTGCGGTTCCAGCGCATGCAGGGCAACGCGGTGAACTTTGTAGGCGCGGACGACACCCACGGTGCGCCCATCATGATTGCCGCCGAAAAAGCGGGCAAAACGCCCCAGCAGTTCGTGGCCGACATCGCTGCAGGCCGCAAGCAGTATCTGGACGGCTTTCACATCAGCTTTGACAACTGGCACAGCACCGACGCGCCCGAAAACCACGACCTGGCCCGCCAGATCTACCGCGACCTGCGCGACCGTGCGGATGGCTCGCTCATCGAGGTGCGCACCATCGAACAGTTCTTCGACCCCGAGAAGAACATGTTCCTGCCCGACCGCTACATCAAGGGCGAATGCCCCAAGTGCCACGCCAAGGACCAGTACGGCGACAACTGCGAGGTATGCGGCACGGTGTACGCGCCCACCGACCTGATCAACCCGTTCTCGGCCCTGTCGGGTGCCAAGCCCGAGCTGAAGAATTCGGAGCACTTCTTCTTCAAGCTCTCGGACCCGCGCTGCGTGGAGTTTCTGGAGAACTGGACCCAAGACGGCAAACTGCAGCCCGAGGTGGCCAACAAGATCAAGGAATGGTTCACCGTCCGCACCAACCCCGACGGCACCACCAGCGAAGGCCTGGGCGACTGGGACATCAGCCGCGACGCGCCCTACTTCGGCATCGAGATCCCGGACGCGCCGGGCAAATACTTCTACGTGTGGCTGGACGCGCCCGTGGGCTACCTCGCGTCGCTGAAGAACCTGCTCGAAAAGCGCGGCGAAAGCTACGACGCCTACATGGCCGACCCGGCCTTGGAGCAGTACCACTTCATCGGCAAGGACATCGTCACCTTCCACACGCTGTTCTGGCCCGCCATGCTGCACTTCAGCGGCCGCAAGACGCCCAACAACGTGTTCGTGCACGGCTTCTTGACCGTCAACAACGGCGAGAAGATGAGCAAGAGCCGCGGCACGGGCCTGGACCCGCTCAAGTACCTGAGCCTGAACATGAACGCCGAGTGGCTGCGCTACTACCTGGCGGCCAAGCTGAGCGCGCGCAACGAAGACATCGACTTCAATGCCGAAGACTTCATGCTGCGGGTGAACAGCGATCTGATCGGCAAGTACGTGAACATTGCCAGCCGCGCGGCGGGCTTCTTGACCAAGCGCTTTGACGGCAAGCTGACCGACCAATTTGGCACCACGGGCGCAGCCCTGCTGGCCGAGGTGCGCGGCGCGGGCGACGCCATCGCGCAGATGTACGAAACGCGGGAATACAGCAAGGCAACGCGCGAGATCATGCTGCTGGCCGACAAGGTCAACGCCTATGTGGACCAGAACAAGCCCTGGGATCTGGCCAAGGACGCTGCCAACAACGAGGCCCTGCACCAAGTGTGCTCGGTGCTGGTCAACGCCTTTGCCGCGCTCACCCGCTACCTGGCACCTGTGCTCCCGGGCCTGGCCCAAGCCGTGCAAGGCTTTGTGGGGGTGAACATGCAGCAGTGGAACGTGGCGGGTGACGTGCAAGCCATCCAGCCCTACCAGCACCTGATGCAGCGCGTGACGCCCGAGCAGCTGGAAGCACTGTTTGAGGCCCCAGCGCAAGCAGAGCAAGCGCCAGCAGCTACAGAAACCGTAGCATTCAACTCCCATCCTGGTGGCGAGGAACTCGCCCCCACCATCACCATCGACGACTTCACCAAGATCGACTTGCGCATTGCGCTGATCGTGAACTGCGAGCCGGTCGAGGGCTCCACCAAGCTGCTGCGCCTGACGCTGGACGTGGGCGAAGGCCGCACGCGCAACGTGTTCAGCGGCATCGCCAGCGCCTACAAGCCCGAAGACCTGATCGGCAAGCACACCGTGATGGTGGCCAACCTGGCCCCGCGCAAGATGAAGTTTGGCGTGAGCGAAGGCATGGTGCTGGCCGCCAGCCATGGTGACGAAAAGGCCAACCCCGGCATCTACGTGCTCAACCCCTGGCCCGGCGCCACGCCGGGCATGCGGGTGCGCTGACCCCCTGGGGACCAAGCGTCCCCAGCGCACCGGGTTTCCTCAAGCCGCACCCAGCGGTGACAACCGAGCCTGCTGCCCGGACCGCCGCAGGTACCACTCGGCCACCAGCAGGTTGGGCACCCAGCACAGCCAGGCGATGAAGGGGTAGGACACCTCGATGTCCACCCCGGCCGCTGCGCCCATGCCCAGGTAGATGCGCAGCGTGATGCCTGCGGCGGTGAGCGCGTAGCTGCGCAGCATCCACCTCCGGTGCTCGGCAAACCGCCGCTGCACAGCACAGGCCACGCCCCAGCCCGTGGCCGCCACCCACACCAGGCCCAGCGCAAAAAAGCCCGTGGCCGCTACCACACCCGTCATGGCATTCGCGGCCAGGGGCAGCGATGACAACCAGGCCACGGCAATCGCCAGCACACAGGCCCGGCCTGTCCACCGGTGGGCTGCGGGGTAGCGGGTGCGCAGGGCCACCAGCAGTTGCAGCGGCCCCAGCATCAATGCCAGCGACGCACTGACCGCATGCACCACAAAGGCCTGGCGGGACTGCTGCAGGCTGGGCAGATCAAAAGAAATTGGCATACCCGGCAGCGCGTAGCGCAGCGAGAACAAGCCCACGGCCAGGGCCGACAGCGACAGCAGGCCCCAGGCCAGGGTTGCAAGGGAATGGCGTGTTTTCATACAAGGGCTTTCAAGAGGATGGACATGCCTCCACTCTAGAAAGCGCGACTCAGCCCGGCATTAGCCCTGTCTTAGCGCCGTCTTAGCGACAACTGAGGCCGTGGGCGCCAGATGCACCCGCGCTACCAGGCCACTGGCCCCATCGCTGCGCGCCAGCAGCTCCACCCACAGACCCTGGCGCAGCGCCGCCGCCCGGGTGATGGCCAGGCCCAGCCCGCTGCCATCGGCCGGGGTGCCCGGCACGCGGAAGAAGCGGTCGAACACGCGCTCCAGCAGGTCCGAGGGGATGCCTGGCCCCGTGTCCACCACATCCACCACCACGCCCCCATCTCCGGTACTTCCGGCACTCCCGGCATCCCCCGCATCCAGACGGTGCAGGCGCACTTCGACCGAGCCCCCTTCGGGCGTGTAGCGCAGCGCGTTGTCCAGCAGGTTGTCGAACACGCTGCGCAGGTCCACGGCCGAGGCCTGCAGCACCACCTGCTCGGTGCCGTCAAAACCCACCTCGATGCGCCGCTGGTCCGCCAGCGGCATCAGCTGGCCCACGCTGTCGCGCAGCACGGCGGTGATGTCCACCGGGGCAGGCAACTGCGCCGAGGCCGGGGCCTCCTGCCGCGACAGGCGCAGCAACTGCCCCACCAGGTGCTGCGCGCGCCGCATGCCGGCATCCAGCTGGGCAAACTGCTGCTGTGCTTCGCCCGGCGGCACCCAGGGGCGCAGGTTTTCCATCTGCAGGGCCATGGCGGCCATGGGGGTACGCAGCTCATGGGCGGCGTCCTGCACAAAGCGGCGCTGGGCGGCAAACGCCTCGCCCAGCCGCGCGAGCAGTGCGTTGAACGAGGCCACCAGCGGCACGATCTCCTCGGGCACCCGGCCTGCGGGGCCGAGGGGGATGGCGCCCAGGCTCCGGTCGTCGCGCTGGGCCACCTCTTGCGCCACCGCCCGCAGCGAACGCGATGCACGCCCCACCACCCACCACAGCGTGAACAGCAGCGCGGGCACCAAGAGCGCCAGCGGCAGCAGCACATACATGGTGCGCCCCCACACCTCTTCCTGCAGGAACTGCTCGCTTTGCAGCACCTGCACACGCTGGTGGCCGGGCCCGGCCGGTGGCGCGGTGTACACCCGCCAGCCTTGCTCCCAACCCGCCCCCTGCTGCACCAGCCGATGGCCCGGCGCGGCCTGCAGGGGCACTGCAGCACGCGGACTGGCGCTGGAGGTGGCCAGCAGTTGGCCGTCGGTCGACCACACCTGCACAACCAGTGCACCCCATCGGAAAACGCTCTCATCGCTCAGCACCTGCAGGGGCGGCGGCCCGTCCCCCCGGCCGCCCGGCACGTGGTAGCGCGCCAGCACCTCCATCTGGGTCTGCATGAAGGTGTGCAGCACCAGGCCATAACTGGCGTAGAAAGCCCAGCCCGCCACCCCGGCGCCCACCACCACCCAGGGGGCTAGCCACGCCAGCAGCTGTCCACGCAGCGACCGGGGCTGGTACCAGCGGCTGGGTGCACCGGTGCGGGTGCGGCCGATCTCGGCGGCGGCCTTCATGGCGCAGCCACCCGCCAGCCCAGGCCACGCACGTTGCGGATGGCATCGGGCCCCAGCTTGCGGCGCATGCCGTGGATGAGCACGTCCACCGC
The DNA here is from genome assembly GCA_964031875.1 of Acidovorax facilis. Classification (GTDB taxonomy): domain Bacteria; phylum Pseudomonadota; class Gammaproteobacteria; order Burkholderiales; family Burkholderiaceae_C; genus Acidovorax; species Acidovorax facilis_A. The sequence continues at coordinate 63,025 of CAXIRU010000080.1, read as the reverse complement.
GTTGCTGCTGACCTCCTCGCCCCAGCCATAGATGCGGTTTTCGAGCTGCTCGCGCGAGAGGATGGCGCCGGGGCGCTCCAGCAGCGCCTGCAGCAGCGCAAACTCGCGCGCCGTGAGGGCTTCGCGCGCACCGCCGCGCAACACCTCGCGAGTGGCCAGGTCCAGCTGCACCACGCCATTGCCCACGATGGACTGGGCCACACCGCTACGCCTGCGCACCACGGCGCGCATGCGGGCCAGCAGCTCGCCCACTTCGAAGGGTTTGAGCAGGTAGTCATCGGCACCCAGGTCCAGGCCCAGGATGCGGTCGTCCAGCCCGTCGCGGGCGGTGAGCACCAGCACCGGCGTGAGGTCGCCGCGCGCGCGGGCGCGGCGCAGCACCTCGGTGCCATCCAGCCCGGGCAGGCCCAGGTCCAGCAGCACACAGCGGTAGTCGCCATCGACCAGCGCACTGTGGGCCAGGGCGCCGTCGCGCACCCAGTCCACCGACCAGCCCGCGCCCTTGAGCGCATGCGCGAGGCTGCGCCCGATCATGTCGTCGTCTTCCACCAGCAGTGCGCGCAACGGGTTCTCCTCTGAAAAGTTTGCATGAAACCAGGGGCTCGGGTACAGCCTAGCGCGCCATTCTTAGCGCCAGATGAGCGCCACATGAAGACCTCAAGCCCCCAGGCCCGGGGCGCTAACTCTGGGCTAAGTCAGGCTTCCTACAGTCGCCCCGCCAGCCAGCCGACCCGCTGGACGACCTTCCAGTGCAGGGCCGCCGCACGCTACCACCCCGGCGGCGGGGTGTCCACGCTGGCAAGCCCTGTACCCACCTGTTTCACACCCTTCTGAACCATGACGCATCTCCCCAACACCCTGTCTTGTTCCCCCCGTCGCCTGGCGGCCGTGGCCGCCCTGCTGACGCTGGCAACAGCACCCACTACCCTCTGGGCGCAGCAGCCCCAGGAGCCCGCCTGGGGCCTGGGCCTGGCCGTGAGCGCCGACCGCAAGCCCTACCGCAGCTTTGACCACAAGGTGCAACCCCTGCCCCTGGTCACCTACGAAAACCGCTGGATCAGCATCATGGGTCCGGGCGTGGACTTCAAGCTGCCCTCGGCGAGCCCCCTGGACCTGCGGCTGCGCTCCCGCTTTGGCTTCGAGGGCTACGAGGCCAAGGACTCGCCCCACCTGGCGGGCATGGCAGAGCGCAAGGGCAGCCTGTGGCTGGGCGCCGCCGCCACCTGGCACACCGGGGTGGTGGACCTGTCGGCCGAGCTGCTGGCCGACGCCTCGGGCAACAGCAAGGGCCACCAAATCACCCTGCAGGCCGAGCGACGCTTTCAGGCAGGCGCATTCGACATCACACCGCGCCTGGCACTGCAGCGCCAGGACCGCAAGGCCGTGGACTACTACTACGGCGTGGAGAAGCACGAGGCCCGCCCGGGCCGCCCCGCCTACGCAGGCAGCGCGGCCATGAACCTGCAGGCGGGCGTGCGCGTGGGCTACACCCTGGCGCCCCGGCAGTGGATGTTTGTGGACGTGAGCAGCACCCGGCTGGGCAGCGCCATCAAGAACAGCCCGCTGGTGGAACGCTCCAGCCAGCCTGCGGTGACGGCGGGGTTCTTGTACCGGTTCTGAGCCTGGTCTGCCTCCGGTCCGTGCGGGGCACGGCCAGGCCCGTCAATGCCCCACGTACCGCCCCGGCCGGTGGCTGATCCAAAGGAACCCGCTCATCACCAGCACGGCCAGCACCGAATACGCCACGCGGTCCACCGGCACCACAAACAGCGCCAGCAGCACCACGGTGCCGTCGATCATCATCTGCACCTTGCCCGCGCGCATGCCGTAGCGGCCTTGCAGGTACAGCGACACCACGGTGGCGCCGCCCAGGCTGGAGCGGTGGCGCGCCAGAAACAGGCAGCCCGTGCCCAGCAGCAGCCCGCCTAACAACGACGCGAACAGCGGGTTCAGGTAGTCCACGCGCATCACGTGCGGGAACAGCTCGGTGAGCAGCGACAGCAGGCCCACGCAGACAAAGGTCTTGATGGTGAATTCATGGCCCATGCGCGTCCAGGCAAACCAGTAGAACGGCAGGTTGACCACAAAAAACAGCTTGCCGAACGAGATGCCGGTGACGTAGTGCAGCAAAAACGCCACGCCAGCGGTGCCGCCCACCAGCAGGCCCGCCTGGTTGAAAAGCATGAGCGCCATGGCCACAAACAGGGTGCCCGCGAACAGGGCCTGGGCGTCTTCGAACAGGCCGTGGCGCAGCGATGGCGGAGGGGGCATTTGGGGCGTCGGCATGGCGGGAGGGTGAAGAGTGTCGGGCATGGAGCAAGGCGGCAATACAGTGCACCACAACTAGCAAGCAACGCGCCAGTACCTGAGGGCGCCGTCCCTGGCAAGCCAGAAGAATTTTTGGTAATTTTGGCCTCTAACGCTTATATATCAAGCGCAAGCAGCTATCAAATTGTGAGTCCTTACCGCACAACGCTAACACGACGCTGAAGCCACCAGTGGTGCTGCAGGGCTGTCGCGCCCTTGGGGTTGCAATCGGTTGCACTTCAAGAAGCGCTCACTACACTGGTTGCCTCCATGCCGTTTTCGCCCGCCTTTCGCCCCCGCCTGATCGACGCCCTGCGCGGCTACACCAAGAGCCGCTGGCTGGCCGACGTGGGTGCGGGGGTCACGGTGGGCATTGTGGCGCTGCCGCTGGCCATGGCGTTTGCGATTGCCAGTGGCCTCAAGCCCGAGGCCGGGCTGTGGACGGCCATCATTGCGGGCTTCCTCATCTCGGCCCTGGGGGGCGCCAACACGCAGATTGGTGGGCCGGCGGGCGCGTTCATCGTGATCGTCTACGGCATTGTGGAGCGCTATGGCGTCGCCAATCTGCTCATCTCTACCGCCTGCGCGGGCGTGATTTTGGTGCTGCTGGGGCTGTTTCGCCTCGGCACGCTGGTGCGGTTTGTGCCGGTGAGCATCGTGATCGGCTTTACCAATGGCATTGCGGTGCTGATTGCGCTGTCGCAGGTGAAGGATTTGCTGGGCCTGTCGATTGCGCGCATGCCGGGCAATTTTTTCTCGCAGGTCAGCACGCTGGCGCAGCATATTGGCAGCTTCAACCCCTACGCGTTCGGGCTGGGGCTGGGGGGTGTGGCGCTGCTGGTGCTCTGGCCCCGGTTGTTCCTCAAGGGCTCGCCGGTGATCCGGCTGATGGAGGGGCACACGGTGCACCGGTTCGCGCGGGTGCCGGCGCCTGTGGTGGCGCTGGTGGTGCTGAGCCTGCTGGCCTGGGTGCTGAATTTTCCGGTAGAGACCATCGGCTCGCGGTTTGGCGGCATTCCGCAGGGGCTGCCGGTGTTTGCACTGCCCGATTTTTCGTGGGAGACGGTGCGGCTGCTCGTCACCCCCACCCTCACGATTGCGCTGCTGGGCGCCATTGAATCCCTGCTGTGCGCCCGCGTGGCCGACCAGCTCGCCACCGATCCGCACCACAAAAAGCACGACCCCAACCAGGAGCTGATGGCCCAGGGTGCGGCCAACCTGATCGTGCCGTTTTTTGGCGGCATGCCCGCCACGGGCACCATCGCGCGCACGGTGACCAACATCCGCTCGGGCGCCACCTCACCGGTGGCGGGCATGGTGCATGCGCTCACCCTGGCCGTGATCGTGCTAGCGGCCGCGCCACTGGCGCTGCACATTCCACTGGCGGTGCTGGCGGGCATCCTGCTGTTTGTGGCCTGGAACATGGGCGAGTGGCACGAGTTCGTGCGCCTCAAAAACTTCAGCAACCACTACCGGCTGCTGATGCTGAGCACGTTCTTCCTCACCGTGGTGTTCGACCTCACGGTGGCGGTGGAGGTGGGGCTGTTCATGGCCTGCGCGCTGTTTGTGCGCCGCATGAGCGGCTTGTTTCGCGCGGTGCGCGAGCCCGACCCCGCCACCGGACAACCTGGCACAACCCAACCTGAAGCATCGCAGCCCATCGCCAACCCAGACCCGCGCCCGGTGGCACGCTGGCGCCTGCACGGCGCACTGTTCTTTGGCGCAGCCGCCAAGATCGACCCCATCGTGCAGGCGGTAGAAACCGGTCCGCCCGGCATGGACGTGGTGCTGGACGCCTGCGAGCTGGTGGCGCTGGACACGACCGGGCTGGATGCGCTGGCACAGATCCTCAAGGCCGTGGCCGCGCGCGGCGGTCGCTTGTCGGTGGTGAACCTGCATGAGCAGCCCCGCTCGCTCATGGAACGGTCGGGCTTTGCCGACCAGCTGGCCGCGCAGGGCGGCGCCAGCGTGGATGTGTAGTTGTCGGCAGGGCGCGGGCGGGGCAACCGTCTACTTGCCGCCCTTGAACTCCGGCGCGTCCAGGTCAGCGCCTGTCTGTGTGCGCAGCACGAACTGGTCGGGCCCATAGACCACCGTGAAGACCTTGGCCTGGTTGGGCGCCTCCAGGTAACGCCAGTCGGCCCAGGTTTCCTTCTTCAGTTCATAGGGCGTGACCTTGGCGGGCTTGCCCAGCATGCGGCGCACCTCGTCCATGCGCAGGCCGGGCACCACGCGCGCAAAGGTCTCGGGCGTGAGCACCTGGCGCAGCGCGGTCATGCGGCCGTCGGGGCCGATGGTGATCATGTAGTTAACCTGGCCTGCGGGCTGGCGGTTGTACTCGAAGGTGCGGGCGCCACCGGGCTCATCCCACACGTTTTCGGGGGCGCCAAAGCGGTCGCGCACGTCGGCTTCGGTAGAGACGCCCTCCTTCAACTCGCTGATGCGCTGGGGATCGCAGGCGGTGATGGCGATCAAGGAAAAAGCGACCACTGCCAGAGTGGCAGCGCGATATATCAAGCGCATAAATTCGTCCCGGTAAAATCCCGGACCTTTGGTGCGTCACTGTGTCTGACGCGGTCCAAGAATGAGATTCACAGCCATGTCCATTTTCCGCCGCCCCGATTACCAATCCGATGCCACCCAGTTCATCAACCAGCTCAAGTCCAGCCGCCCCGAGCTGGACCAGCAGCAGCAAGCCGGTCGCGCCCTGCTGTGGGACAAGCAGGTAGACCGCAAGATCTGGGGTGAATACCGCGAAGGCCAAGTGGCTCAGAAGCCTTACGTCTACCAGACCAACGCGGATTAGGCATCAAAATGACCTCTAGCGCTTATCTATCAAGCGCTTATAGCTCATTTTTTTATAGCAATTCATGACCACAGCGAACGAAGCCGACGTGGCCGATTCGCAGGACCTGTCTGCGCTGGACGCGGCGGGCATGCCCGTGGTGGTGGACCAGGTGGCGCTGGCACGCCTGTACGGCGAGCCGCTGTTTGCGCTGCCGCAAGACCTGTACATCCCGCCCGATGCGCTCGAAGTCTTCCTCGAAGCCTTCGAAGGCCCGCTCGATTTGCTGCTGTACCTGATCCGCAAGCAGAACTTCAACATCCTCGACATCCCCATGGTGGGGGTGACCAAGCAGTACCTGGCGTATGTGGACGAGATCCGCAGCCGCAACCTGGAGCTGGCGGCCGAGTATCTGCTGATGGCGGCGATGCTCATCGAGATCAAGTCGCGCATGCTGCTGCCACCCAAGAAGCAGGAGGGCGGCGAAGAACCCGAAGACCCGCGCGCCGAACTGGTGCGCCGCCTGCTGGAATACGAGCAGATGAAGATGGCGGCCATGCGCCTGTCGCACATGCCGCAGTACGGCCGCGACTTCCTGAAGGCCCAGGTCTATATCGAACAAAGCCTGCAGCCACGCTTTCCGGATGTGCACGTGGTGGAGTTGCAAGACGCCTGGCGCGACATTCTCAAGCGCGCCAAGCTTGTGCAGCACCACAAGATCACCCGCGAAGAGCTCTCGGTGCGCGAATACATGAGCATGGTGCTCAAGACCTTGCAGGGCCGCCGCTTTGTGGAGTTTGAAGAACTCTTCGACCCCGAAAATGGCAGCACCGTGCTGGTGGTCACCTTTATCGCGCTGCTGGAGCTGGCCAAAGAGACGCTGATCGAGATCACGCAGGCCGAGGCTTTTGCCCCCATTTACGTGCGCCTCGCTTACACACCCGTATGACTCCCCCTGAGCGGCTGCGCCGCTTCCCCCTCTCTCGCTGCGCGGGAGGGGGACGCCACCGGTGGCCTGGCGAAGCCAGCTCCACGGTGGCCCTGGCATGGCGCAGCGCCAGTTTCAACGGCAACTGACACCTTCTATGGCATCCCACGACTTCGACGTTCTCATCGTAGGCAGCGGCCTCGCTGGCCTCTCGGCCGCGCTGCACCTGGCGCCCACGCACCGCGTGGCCGTCATCACCAAGCGCACGCTGCAAGATGGCTCCAGCGGCTGGGCCCAGGGCGGCATTGCCGCCGTGCTGGCCGATGACGACAGCTTTGCAGCCCACATCGAAGACACGCTGGTGGCCGGTGCGGGCCTCTGCGACCTGGCCACCACGCGGTTTGTGGTGGAGAACGCCCCCGCATCGATTGCCTGGCTGCGCGAGCTGGGCGTGCCCTTCACGCTCGAAGGCGACCAATTGCACCTGACGCGCGAGGGCGGCCACAGCGCGCGGCGCATTGCGCACGTGACCGACGCCACCGGCGCCGCCGTGCAGCGCACGCTGATCGACGTGGTGCGCGGCACACCCGGCATCACGCTGTTTGAGCAGCACACGCTGGTGGACCTGATCACCACACGCAAGCTGGGCTTGCCCGGCAACCGCTGCCTGGGCCTGTACGCGCTGGACAGCGACACCGACGAGGTCGTCACCTTTCGCGCACAGCAAACCATTTTGGCCACGGGCGGCGCAGGCAAGGTGTACCTGTACACCACCAACCCCGACACCGCCACGGGCGACGGCATTGCCGCCGCCTGGCGCGCGGGCTGCCGCGTGGCGAACATGGAGTTCATCCAGTTCCACCCTACCGGCCTGTACCACCCGCACGAAAAGTCCTTCCTCATCAGCGAAGCGGTGCGTGGCGAGGGTGGCAGGCTCCTGTTGCCGCCATCGGCGGGCGGCACCCGCTTCATGCTCGACCACGACCCGCGCGCCGAACTGGCGCCGCGCGACGTGGTGGCCCGCGCCATCGACTTCGAGATGAAAAAGCACGGCCTAGACTGCGTGCACCTCGATATCTCGCACCAAAGCCCTGCGTTCTTGCAAGAGCACTTCCCCAACATCCTGGCGCACTGCGCATCGCTGGGCATCGACATCACCAAAGAGCCGATCCCCGTGGTGCCCACCGCCCACTTCACCTGCGGCGGCGTTCTGACCGACCTGGCGGGCCGCACCGACCTGCCCGGCCTGTTTGCCGTGGGCGAAGTCGCCTGCACCGGCCTGCACGGCGCCAACCGGCTGGCCAGCAACTCGCTGCTCGAATGCATGGTGTTTGCGCGCGCCGCTGCGCAGGCCATCGCAGCGGCCCCCACCACCGAACTGCCCACCGTGCCCGCCTGGGACGACAGCCGCGTGACCGACGCGGACGAGTCCGTCGTGATCTCGCACAACTGGGACGAGCTGCGCCGCTTCATGTGGGACTACGTGGGCATCGTGCGCACCAACAAGCGGCTGGAGCGCGCCGCGCACCGCATTGCGATGCTGCAAGGCGAAATCCAGGAGTTCTACGCGCACTTCCACGTCACACGCGATTTGCTGGAGCTGCGCAACCTGGTGCAGGTGGCCGACCTGATCGTGAAAAGCGCGCAACTGCGCCGCGAAAGCCGGGGCCTGCATTTCAGCCGCGACTACCCCGAGGTGGCCGCGCCTGCGGCCCCCACCCTGCTCGTACCACCGGTGGCCCGATGACCTACAGCGTCAAAGAAATTTTCTACACCCTGCAAGGCGAAGGCGGCCAGGCGGGCACGCCGGCCGTGTTCTGCCGCTTTGCCGGCTGCAACCTCTGGACGGGCCGTGAGCAAGACCGCGCGCAGGCCATCTGCCAGTTCTGCGACACCGACTTTGTGGGCACCGACGGCACACTGGGCGGCAAGTTCGAGACGGCCACCGCACTGGCCGAATTGATTGCAGCCCAATGGCCTGCGGGCGCGGGCCACCGCCTGGTGGTGCTGACCGGCGGCGAGCCCCTGCTGCAGGTCGATACGGCGCTCATCGACGCCCTGCACGCCCAGCAGTTCCGCATTGCGGTCGAAAGCAACGGCACCGTGGCCGCACCCGAAGGTATCGACTGGCTGTGCATCAGCCCCAAGGCGGGCGCCCCCTGGGTGCAACGCAGCGGGCAGGAGCTGAAGCTCGTCTGGCCCCAGCCCGGGTTTGACCTGCAGGCGCTGGAGCAGGACACGCAGTTCACCCACCGCTTTCTGCAGCCCATGGACGGCCTGCTGCAGCGCCAGAACACTGCCACCTGCATTGACGCCTGCCTGGCCCACCCCGCATGGCGATTGAGCCTGCAAACCCACAAGCTCACCGGCATTCGGTGAATGCGAATTTCTCCGTCCGTCCTATGTTGTTCACCATCTCCCAGCGCTTCTTCTTCGACGCCGCCCACACCTTGCGCCGCGAGATCGAGGCCGAAGGCAGCCGCCGTGTTCACGGCCACACCTACCACGCCGAAGTCTTCCTGACCGGCCCGCGCAACCCCGCCACCGGCATGGTGCAGGACCTGGGCCTGCTGCGCCGGGGCCTGGAGGTGGTACGCGAACAGCTGGACCACCACATGCTGGACGAAGTGCCTGGCCTGGGCGTGCCCACGCTGGAGAACCTGTGCGTCTTCATCGCCCAGGCGCTGCCCGCCGATCTGCGCACCAGTGTGAGCCGTGTGCGCGTGTGGCGCGAAGCGCTGGGCGACAGCTGCGTGCTGGACTTCTCCCAGCCCTGATCGACCACGGCCCTGCCGCCGGCAGGCCCCCATTCATAGACTTCACCGAAGGAAGCCGATGTTCCGCACCCTGCTCAAATCCAAGATCCACCGCGTGGCCGTGACCCAGTGCGAACTGCACTATGAAGGATCGTGCGCCATCGACGAGGACCTGCTGGACGCCGCCAACATCGCCGAGAACGAGCAGATCCACATCTGGAACATCAACAACGGCGAGCGCTTTGTCACCTATGCCATCAAGGGCCAGCGCGGCAGCGGCATGATCTCGGTGAATGGCTCGGCCGCGCGCCGCGCCGCTGTGGGAGACCTCATCATCATTGCGGCCTTTGCGCAGGTGCATGAAGACCAGGTGCCCTCCCACCAGCCCCAGCTGGTGTTTGTGGACGAGCACAACCGCCAGACCGAACTGCGCCACGCCGTGCCCACCCAGGCCCTGTGATTTCCGTGCGTCGTCACCAATGCAAAACCCGTTCACGCTGAGCTTGTCGAAGCGCCGCGCAGAGCTTCGACAAGCTCAGCCCGAACGGTAGTGAATGATGGAACGCCACACCGTATGAGCACATCCCCGCATCCTCCGAACGACACCCTGGTGGCCCGCAGCCTGGCCAGCGTCTGGCATCCTTGCACGCAGATGAAGCGACACGAGGCCCAGCCGCCCGTGGCCATTGCGCGCGCCCAGGGCCCGTGGCTCTATGGCACTGATGGCCAGCGCTATCTGGACGGCATCAGCTCCTGGTGGGTCAACCTGTTCGGCCACAGCCACCCGCACATTCAGGCCGCGCTGGTGGACCAACTGGGCCAGCTGGACCATGTGATGCTGGCGGGCTTCACGCATGCCCCCGTGGTGGAGCTGTCCGAGCGCCTGGCCGCCCTCACCGGCCTGGGCCACGCGTTCTACGGCAGCGACGGCGCAGCCGCCACCGAGATTGCGCTGAAGATGAGCGCTCACTATTGGCGCAACACCGGCCGACCCGCCAAGAGCCGCTTTGTCGGACTGGCTGGGGGCTACCACGGCGAAACCGTGGGCGCACTGGCGGTGACCGACATCGCCATCTTCCGCGAGGCCTATGCCCCGCTGGTGCGCCTGGCCGACACCGTGCCCAGCCCCGATGCGCGCGGCGCCCAGCCTGGCGAGACAGCCCAAGACGTGGCGCGCCGTGCCGCTGCTGCGCTGGAGAGCTGGCTGCAGGAGCACCACGCCACCACGGCCGCATTCATCGTCGAACCGCTGGTGCAGTGCGCGGCGGGCATGGCCATGCACGACCCGGAATACCTGCGCCTGGCGCGCGCGCTGTGCAGCCGCTATGAGGTGCATCTGGCGGTGGATGAAATCGCGGTGGGCTTTGGCCGCACGGGCACGATGTTCGCGCACCAGCAGGCGGGCATCCGGCCGGATTTCATTTGCCTGTCCAAGGGCCTCACGGGCGGCACACTGCCGCTGTCTGCCGTGTTGACCACCGACGCGGTGTACGCCGCGTTCTACGACGACGACGTGGCACGCGGCTTTTTGCACTCGCACTCGTACACCGGCAACCCACTGGCCTGCCGCGCAGCATTGGCCACGCTGGAACTGTTTGCACAACGGGATGCCCTGAAGGCCAATATCGCGCTGGCGCAGCGCATCGATGCAGCCTGCGCGCCTCTCACGCAGCACCCGCGTGTGCGGCATGCGCGGCGGCTGGGGATGATCTGGGCCTGGGATGTGGACACCCCCCTGCCCGACTTTGCACGCCGCTACCACCAGCACGCCATGGCGCGGTCGCTGGTGCTGCGGCCCATTGGCAAAACGCTGTATGCCATGCCGCCTTACGTGCTGGACGACGAGGCCGTGCAGTGCCTTGCCAGCAGCGCGCTCGACGCGCTGAATGCCACCCTGCAAGAGGAGAGTTGATGATTGGATGTTTTGTGACCGGCACCGACACCGGTGTCGGCAAGACGCTGGTAGCGGCCGGACTGCTGCATGCACTGGCGCCCCACCACCGGCGCGTTGTCGGAATGAAGCCCGTGGCCGCTGGACTGGTGCCCTGGGGTGAAGACTGGGCCAGCGAAGACGCTATTGCCTTGCGCGCCGCGTCCACCCTGGCCGTGGCGCCGGAGCTGGACAACCCCGTGCTGCTGCCCGATCCGCTGTCGCCCCACATTGCCGCCCAACGCGCTGGAATACAGATCGACATTGACGCCCTGGTACGCAGCTACCAGGCGCTGGCGGCCCAGGCAGATGCTGTGGTGGTGGAAGGTGCGGGCGGATTCCACGTGCCTCTCACCGACACCCTGACCGGCGCCGACCTGGCCCAGGCGCTGGGCTTACCGATGGTGCTGGTGGTGGGCCTGCGCCTGGGCTGCCTGAACCACGCACTGCTTACCGCCGAGGCCATCCGGGCGCGTGGCCTTGCGCTGGTAGGCTGGGTGGCCAACCGCGTGGACCCTGGCATGGAAGCGGCGGACGACAACATCGCCTACCTTCGCGCACGATTGGGCGCACCGCTGCTGGGCGAGGTGCCGCACCAGGATCTGCCAGACCCCCGCCGCCTGGCGCTGGAACTGCCCCCGCAATGGCTGTGATGCACGCCACAGCGACCGGCGGGCCCTCATGGCTCGACGAGATCCCCACGCGCTTGACCGAGCTCGAGCGCGCCCACCTGCTGCGCCGCCGCCGCGTGGTGCAACCTGCGGGTGGCGCCCGCTTGCTGGTGGACGGCCAGCCCATGCTGGCCTTTTGCAGCAATGACTACCTGGGTCTGGCCAGCCACCCCGCGCTGGCCGAAGCGGCCCGCGAGGCCACCCACCACTTGGGCGTGGGTTCGGGTGGCTCGCCCCTGGTCAGCGGCCACAGCGCCGCCAACGAGGCACTGGAGCACGAACTGGCGGCCTTTGTGCAACTGCCCCGCGCCCTGTACTTCTATGCGGGCTACGCCACCAACACCGGCATCATCCCCGCACTGGTGGGTGCCGGTGATGCGGTCTTCTCTGACGCACTGAACCACGCCTGCCTGATCGACGGTGCCCGCCTGTCGCGCGCCACCATCCACCGCTATCCGCACGCCGACCTGACCACCCTGGAAACGCAGCTCGCTGCCAGCCCTGCACGCCGCAAGCTGGTGATCAGCGATGCGGTGTTCAGCATGGATGGCGACCTGGTTGATATCCCGGCACTGCTGGCGCTGTGCGAGCGTTACGACGCCCTGCTACTGTTGGACGACGCCCACGGCTTGGGTGTGCTGGGCCCGCAAGGGCGCGGCAGCCTCGCGCATGCGGGGCGGACAGGAACAAACGGCTCGCGCCGCGTGCTCTACATGGCCACGCTGGGCAAGGCAGCGGGTGTGGCGGGTGCCTTTGTGGCGGGCGATGCTGCCCTCATCGAATGGCTGCTGCAAAAAACCCGCACTTACATTTTTGCCACCGCCGCGCCGCCGCTGCTGGCGAGCGCGTTGCGGCAAAGCCTGCGGCTCATGGCAGCCGCCGATGATCGGCGCGCGCACCTCGCAGCCCTCATCACCCAATTGCGTACCGGGCTGGCCGACCTGCCCGAGGCCCTGGGCTGGCACCTGCTGCCGTCGCACACGCCGGTGCAGGCCCTGGTGATCGGCAGCAACGAGGCTGCGCTTGGGGTGATGGAAGGCCTGCGCACCCGGGGCCTGTGGGTGCCCGCCATCCGCCCACCCACGGTCCCAGCGGGCACCGCGCGGCTGCGGATTGCGCTGTCGGCAGCGCACACCACGGAAGATGTGGTGCAGTTGTTGGCCGCGCTGCACGAACTGGCAACGCAGTGGCTGAGCCGCAGTACCATGCACGACTCCATCGACCCGCCACCGGCGGCACTACCCCATCCCTCCAGCGAGACGACTCCATGCCCCACCTGACCATCGAATATTCAGCCAACCTGCCCCACTACCCCGAGGCTGAAACGCTGACGGCCCTGAACACCGCGCTGTGCTCCCACCCCCAGGTGCAGGACGAGACGGACATGAAAACCCGCTTCATCGTGGCCGACAGCTTGGCGATCGGCACCGCTCCTGCCAACCGCGCCTTTGTGCACGCCCAACTGCGCGTGCTGGCCGGCCGCACGCCCGAAGCCAAGAAGGAGCTGTCCGAACTCATCGCCTCGGTGCTGCGCCAGCACACGCCCAAGCCCCAGGGCGTGACGGTGTACCTGAGCGTGGAGGTCGTGGACATGGACCGGCCCAGCTACGTGAAAGAGCAGCTCTGAAAATTAGATAGCTGCCAGCGCAGGGCCCACGGGCGCTGGAGGCCAATTTCCTTCAGATTTTCTGGGGGTCCAGCGTGGCGTCCAGCCAGCCCCGCAGGCTGTTGATAAAGGCCCAGCCCTGCACCCGGGGTACATCGGCCACGCGCAGCACCGCTTCCACCACCCGGCCCTCGCGCAGCGCCACGGCGCGGCCCACACCGGGCAACAGGCCGCAGGACAGGGGCGGCGTCACCCAGCGCCCATCGATGAACGCGGCGATATTGCCGAAAGTGCCCTCGGTGATTTCGCCCGCCTCGTTCCACAGCACCGTGTCGAACACGCCAGGCGTGGTGGGGGCAAACGCCGCGTAGTGCGCGCGGCGGGTGGTCTTGTAGCGCACAAACTCGCTGTGGGCGGCCACAAAAGCGCGCGGCGCCAACCGCAGGTGCACCGGCTCTGCCGTGGCCTGCAGGGCGAACGCCTCGGCGCGGGTGCTTCCATCAGCAGCCAGCAGCAGGCGCACCCGCCAGTCGCCATTGCGGTGTTGCAGGGCGGCCGTCTGCAGCGTCTGGCGCGCCGCATGGGCATCGAACACAAAGCCAAAATGCGCGGCAGCCTCGCCCATCCGGCGCACGTGCTGGTCGGCATGGGGGTATTTGCCATCGTGCAGGCCCAGGGTCTCCAGCAGTTCGAAGGGCCCGCTGGCCCTGTCGACAAAAGCGCGCTTGTAATGCCACTCGGCCCATTCCGCGCCCGCTTCAGCACCCGAGGTGATACCGCTGCCAATGCCGCAGGTGGCCTCGGCAATGACGGGGGATGCATCGGTATCCCCACCCGCACTGCGCAGCAGCACCGTGCGGATGGGCACGTTGAACGTGGCCGCCACCGGGTGCTTTCCGTCAGGCCCCGCCACACCACCCGGACGCACAACGCCCACAGCGCCGCAATACACGCCACGCGGCGCAGGCTCCAGTGCGCGGATCATCTGCATGGCGCGCACCTTGGGCGCCCCGGTTACAGAGCCGCAGGGAAAGAGCGCCGCAAACACATCGGTCAGCGTGGTACCGGGCCGCGTGCGCGCGGTGACGTCCGAGGTCATCTGCCACACCGTAGGCAAAGCCTGCGTGGCAAACAGCGCAGGCACCTTCACGCTGTGTGGCAGCGCAACGCGGGACATGTCGTTGCGCAGCAGGTCCACGATCATCACGTTCTCGGCGCGTTCCTTGGGCGCAGTGCGCAGGTGTTCGGCCTGCAGCGCGTCTTGCTCGGGGGTAGCGCCACGCGGGGCTGTGCCCTTCATGGGGCGGGCCAGCAGGGTGCCGCCCTCCGGCGCGTCTTGCCAGTCAAAAAAAAGTTCGGGCGACACCGACAGCACCTGCTCGTCACCCGCTTGCAGGTATGCGGCATAGCCCCCGGGCTGTGCACGCAGCAGCGCAGCAAACAGGGCCTGCGCAGGACCCTGCAAGGTTCCGTGAAAGGGCGCGGTGTAGTTGACCTGGTACAGCTCGCCGGCGGCGATGGCCTGCTGGATTTGCGCCAGCGCGGTGTCGAACACGGCGCGCTCGGGGCTGTCGGTCCACACCAGCTGTGCGGGGGTTGCAGCGGCCACTGCATCGTCTGCGCCATCGCACGGGGGCAAGGGCGCGTCGTACACGGCAAACCAGGCCAGCGGGCCGTCGGCTGCATGGGTCTGCAATGCAGCATCGAAGGCCGGGGCGGCCTCGTAGCGCACATGGCCTACGCACCAGCGGCCTTGCTGTGCGGCGCCAAACACGGCGTCGAGCACACCGCGCACTTCGTGCAGCGCATGGGCCACCAGCATCTGGCGCGGTGCATCAAACCGGTGGCGCAAGCGCGCCCCGCCCGCACTCTGCGGCTGGGTGAAGTCAATACGGCAATGGATGGTCAAAACAGACGTTAGCGCAATACTATCAAGCGCTATTAGCTATTAAATAATGAGCAAACAGGATGTAATGCACACTCAAGCGGCCCCCAGGTGCGGCACCAGCGCGCCCGTGGGCTGTCCGCTCTTGAGCGCCGCCGTGAAGGCCAGCATGCGGTCAATCGGCTGGCGCGCGCGCGGGATGAGCGTGGGCTCTACGTGCACGGCGTTGGCCCCCGTCTCCAGCACGCGGGCCACATCGGCCAGGCCGTTCATCGCCATCCAGGGGCAGTGCGCGCAGCTCTTGCAGGTGGCGCTGTTGCCCGCCGTGGGGGCCTCGTAAAACGTCTTGCCGGGGTTGAGCGTGCGCAGCTTGTGCATCATGCCGTTGTCGGTGGCCACGATGAATTCGGTGGCATCCATCTCGCGCGCGGCCTTCAGGATGGCGCTGGTGGAGCCCACGGCGTCGGCCAGTGCCACCACATCGGCGGGGCTTTCGGGGTGCACCAGCACCTTGGCGTGGGGATGCTGCTTCTTGAGCAGTTCCAGCTCCAGCGCCTTGAATTCGTCGTGCACGATGCAGGCGCCGTTCCAGAACACCATGTCGGCGCCGGTTTCGCGCTGGATGTAGGCGCCCAGGTGACGGTCGGGAGCCCACAAAATCTTCTGGCCTGCGGCCTTGAGGGCACTCACGATCTCCAGTGCGCAGCTCGATGTCACCAGCCAGTCCGCGCGCGCCTTCACGGCCGCGCTGGTGTTGGCATAGACCACCACGGTGCGGTCGGGGTGCTGATCGCAGAAGGCGCTGAATTCGTCGATGGGGCAGCCCAGGTCCAGGCTGCAAGTGGCATCCAGATCGGGCATGAGCACGGTCTTCTCCGGGCTCAAAATCTTGGCAGTCTCGCCCATGAAGCGCACGCCGCTCACCACCAGCGTCTGCGCGGCGTGGTCGCGGCCAAAGCGGGCCATCTCCAGCGAATCGCTGACCAGACCGCCGGTTTCTTCGGCCAGGTCCTGCAGGTCGGGGTGCACGTAGTAGTGCGACACCATGACCGCGTTCTTTTCCTTCAGAAGGCGGCGAATCTTGTCCTTGAGCGCCGCACGCTCGGCCTGCGAGGGCTCGGGCGGCACACGCGCCCAGGCGTGCTTGGTGGAGCAAACAGCGCCCGGTGTCGCTTCGTCAGGCTGCTCGTATTCAATATCAATCACTGTGGTCATGGCATGGTTCCATTGCGTTGCCGAGTAGTAGCCGCACCTCAAACGGGCACGCACGAGGCCAGCAGACGCCGCACAAGGGCCGCCCCGCCGTGCTGGCGTCGTCCCCCCTCCCGCAGGAGAGGGGGGAAGCTGCGCAGCAGCTCAGGGGGGTGTTCACTGAATGTCCTGCAGGCGCATGGAGAAATCCGTGGCCTTCACGTCCTTGGTCAGTGTGCCGATGGAGATACGGTCTACGCCGGTCTCGGCCAGTTCGCGCAAGCCTTCGAGCGTGACGCCGCCCGAGATTTCCAGAATCGCGCGGCCCGCGTTGATGCGCACGGCCTCGCGCAGCATGGGCAGCGGCATGTTGTCCAGCAGCACCATCTTGGCGCCCGCTTCCAGCGCCTCGGTCAGCTGCGCCAGGGTTTCCACTTCGATCTCGATGAAGGTCGCTTGCGCCGCCACCGCCTGCGCCGCTTTCAGCACCGCCGTCACGCCACCCGCTGCGGCAATGTGGTTCTCTTTGATCAGCACCGCATCGTGCAGGCCAATGCGGTGGTTGGTGCCGCCGCCCACGCGCACGGCGTACTTTTGCGCCAGCCGCAGGCCGGGCAGGGTCTTGCGCGTATCCACGATGTGGGCGCGGGTGCCCGCCACTGCATCTGCGTAAGTGCGGGTCTTGGTGGCCACAGCCGACAGCAGTTGCAGAAAGTTCAGCGCGGTGCGCTCGGCGCTCAGTAAGGCGCGGGCCTGGCCTTCCATCTCCAGCACCACTTGGTCGGCGGCGCAGCGCTGGCCCTCGACCACATGCCAGGTGATTTGCACCGTGGGGTCCAAAGCACGCAAGGCAGCTTCGGCCCAGGGGGCCCCGCAGATGATGGCAGGCTCGCGCGCCAGGATGCGCGCACGGGCGCGGCGGGCTGGGTCGATCAGGCCTGCGGTAAGGTCGCCAGTGCCTACGTCTTCAGCCAGGGCTCGGGCCACATCGGCCTGCGCCAAGGCCATCACTTCAGTGTCACTCATGGGAGTTTTCGTGGGGGATATCGCTGCTGTCATGGGCCGCGAGCATACCGGGAACGCAAAGGCCACAGCGTTGGCGCAGGCCACTTTGACCCTGGCTGGAAACCAATAAGTGCACCCAGTATTGGTCGCATAGACTCGCGGCAATTTTTTACCCTGGAGGGCCCCATGACCGTCGCCAGACCCGCAACTGCCACGCCTTACGGCACCCTGCCACCCGCATCCCCCCTGCCCCAGCGCCGCCCGGTCAGCCTGCCGCGCCTGGCGCAGATGCGCGAGGCCGGTGAAAAAATCACCATGCTCACCGCCTACGACGCCACCTTTGCCGCCGTGGCCGATGCGGCGGGTGTGGACTGCATTCTGGTGGGCGACTCGCTGGGCATGGTCTGCCAAGGCCTGCCCAGCACCGTGGGCGTGACGCTCGACACCATGGCCTACCACACCGCCAGCGTGGCCCGCGGCCTGCAGCGCGTGCAAGGCACCGCCTGGCTGGTGGCCGACCTGCCCTACGGCACCTACGCGGAAAGCCGCGAACAAGCCCTGCGCAGCGCCTGCACGCTGATGCAAGCGGGGGCCCACATGGTCAAGCTCGAATGCGGTGGCTGGACGGCGCCCACGGTGGAATTCTTGGTGCTGCGCGGCGTGCCGGTGTGCGCCCACCTGGGTCTCACGCCGCAAACGGTACACGCCCTGGGCGGCTACCGCGTGCAGGGCAAGACCGACAGCGCCGCCCGCACGCTGCGTCAAGAAGCCCACGAACTGCAGGACGCAGGCGCCGCCATGCTGGTGCTGGAGATGGTGCCCGCAGGGCTGGCCGCCGACCTGACGGCCGAGCTGCCGCACTGCCACACCATCGGCATCGGCGCGGGCAACGGCACGGCCGGGCAGGTGCTGGTGCTCCACGACATGCTGGGCATGAACCTGGGCAAGATGCCGAAGTTCGTCCACAACTTCATGCAGGATGCGGGCAGTGTGCGCGGCGCCATGGAGGCCTATGTGCAGGCCGTCAAGCGGGGCAGCTTTCCGAACAACGCCCAACACGCTTGGTAAATGCCGCTCCGAGCCCTTTCCGAATTACCTTTTTGCCCCTTCCCACCCCATGCTGATTGCCCACTCGATTGACGACCTGCGCCAGGCCCTGGCCCCCTACCGCCGCCCTGCCTTCGTGCCCACCATGGGCAACCTGCATGAAGGGCACATCACCCTGGTGCACCAGGCCAAGCCCCTGGGCGACGTGACGGTGGCCAGCATTTTTGTGAACCGCCTGCAGTTTTTGCCGCACGAAGACTTTGACAGCTACCCCCGTACCTGGGAGGCCGATTGCGCGCAGTTGCAGGCCGCAGGCTGCGATGTACTGTTTGCGCCGCGCGAGGCCGACCTGTATCCGCAGCCGCAGACCTTCAAGGTCCAGCCCGATCCGGCGCTGGCCGACATGCTGGAGGGGCACTTCCGCCCCGGCTTTTTTGTGGGCGTGAGCACGGTGGTGATAAAGCTGTTTGCCTGCGTGCTCGGTACCACCGGTGGCGTAGCCGTGTTTGGCAAGAAGGACTACCAGCAGCTGATGGTGATCCGCCACATGGTGCGGCAGTTTGCACTGCCTGTTGAGATCGTGGCGGGCGAAACCTGCCGTGCGGCCGACGGGCTGGCGCTGAGTTCTCGCAACGGCTACCTGGGCCTGGAAGAACGCCAGGAGGCCGTGGCCTTGTCGCAGGCACTGAAGCGGCTGGCGCAGCAGTGGCTGGACGCACCCTACGGCGACCGCAGCGCGCTGGAAGCACAGGCGCAGGACGCCCTGCGCGCGCGGGGCTGGGCGCCCGACTACCTCACGGTGCGCCGCCGGTCCGACCTGCTCCCCGCAACGGCCGACGACTCTGCAGGGACGCTGGTGGCGCTGGGTGCCGCGCGGCTGGGCAGCACGCGGCTGATTGACAACCTGGAGTTCTGATTCACTCCTGATTTCATAGCTGTTTGCGCTTATCTGTAGGGCGCAAAGGCCGATTTTTCTTCAAAACGGAGGGTGTACAGAGAGCGAGGAATTGCACGGGATGCTTGCGCCCCCTCTCCCCCGCCCGCTCCCACCGGGGGAGAAAGAGCAGTACCGGGTCACAGCCACCCGTTGCGGGCCAACCACTGCACCAGCAGGCGCGCCACAACCTCGGGCTGCTCCATGGTCAGCATGTGGCCGCTGTCCGGCAGCAGGTGCTGCTCGGCGCCGGGCACCAGGGCCGCGATCTCTGCGGAACACTCGGGCGGTGTGAGCTGGTCGGCCGCGCCACACACCACCAGCACGGGGCAAGCCACCGCAGGCAGGTGCGTCCGTGCATCAGGCCGGCGGATCACGGCGCGGTTCTGGCGTACCAGGTGGTCAGCGCCCGCGTCCAGCACAAAGTCCAGATAGGCCTGCACCAGGTCCGTCTTGGCGGCGTTCACGGGGTGGAAGGCCAGAGCCACGTTGGGCTCGATGACCTCGCGCACGCGGCCCCGTTCGAACAATTCAATGGCGCCTTCACGCAGGGCGCGCATGTCGGGCGTCTCAGGCCGCGCGGTGGTGCCGAGCAAGGCGAGCCCGGCCACACGCTCCGGCGCCTGGCGCGCGGCCTCCATGGCGACCATCCCGCCCATGGACGCACCGGCCAGCACCAGCGGCCCCGTGTGCTGTGCCAGCAGGCGGGCGGCGAAGTCTTCGATGGTGTGCAGGTTCACGTCCTGGTGAGCGGTGGCGACCTCGGGGCGCAGTGCGGCAGGCAGCAGCAGCTGCACGCCGCGCCACATGCGGTCATCGGCAGCAAGGCCTGGCAAAAGCAGAAGTTGGGGGGAATGGGGCATGGGTAGAAGGGGTTATCACCAAAATGGTGCATGGCCTGAAACAGGCGCCAGCCTGCACAGGCCGAGCGGGCAGCACACATTGTGAACAGCCGATGACCCGTTGTCAGCGGGGTTGGAAATGTTGCCGCGATGGCTCAGGACTTGCTAGCATGGCCTGCATATGCCCATCCACGCCGCGCTCCACCACGTCACGCATTACCAATACGACCGCCTGGTCGGCCTCGGGCCGCAGACCATCCGATTGCGACCTGCGCCCCATTGCCGCAGCAATGTGATTTCGTACTCGCTCAAGGTCGAGCCCGCGCAGCACTTCATCAACTGGCAGCAAGACCCGTTTGCCAACTACCAGGCCCGGCTGGTCTTTCCGGAGAAGACCCGCGAGTTCAAGGTCACGGTGGACCTGGTGGTCGAGATGGCGGTGTACAACCCCTTCGACTTCTTTCTGGAGCCTGAGGCCGAGCACATCCCCTTCAAGTACAGCAGCGATGTGCAGCAGGAGCTGGCGCCCTACCTGGCCACCGAGCCCGTGACGCCGCTGGTGCAGGCCTACCTCGACAAGATCGACCGCAGCAAGCAACGCACCATTGACTTTCTGGTCAAGCTCAACCAGCAGGTCTCACAGGACATACGCTACCTGATCCGCCTGGAGCCCGGCGTGCAGACGCCGGAGGAGACGCTGCAAAAGGCCAGTGGCTCGTGCCGCGACTCGGGCTGGCTGCTGGTGCAGCTGCTGCGCCACCTGGGGCTGGCGGCGCGTTTCGTGTCGGGCTACCTGATCCAGCTCACGCCCGACGTGAAGGCGCTGGACGGCCCCAGCGGCACCGACCACGACTTCACCGACCTGCACGCCTGGTGCGAGGTCTACCTGCCCGGCGCGGGCTGGATCGGCCTGGATGCCACCAGCGGCCTGATGGCGGGCGAAGGCCACATTCCGCTGGCCTGCACGCCCCAGCCCTCGGGGGCCGCGCCGATTGAAGGCGGCGTGGACAAGGCCGAGGTGGACTTCAGCCACGAGATGCGCGTGACGCGCATTTACGAATCGCCCCGCGTGACCAAGCCCTACACCGAAGACCAGTGGCAGGCTGTGCTGGCGCTAGGCGAGCAGGTGGACGCTGACCTGGTGGCGGGCGATGTGCGCCTGACCATGGGTGGCGAGCCCACCTTTGTGGCCGTGGGCGACCGCGATGCGCCCGAGTGGAACACCGACGCCCTGGGCCCCACCAAGCGCGGCTTTGCCACCGAACTCACGCACAAGCTGCGCGCCGAATACGGCCAGGGCGGCTTTCTGCACTTTGGCCAGGGCAAGTGGTACCCGGGCGAGCAACTACCGCGCTGGGCGCTGTCGATCTGCTGGCGCGCCGACGGCCAGCCCGCGTGGCAGAACCCTGCACTGTTTGCCGACGAGCGTGATCCCTGTCACTACACCAGCGCCGACGCCGAGCGTTTTGTGCGCACGCTCACGCGCAAGCTGGGCGTGACGGACCGATTCATTCTGCCCGGCTACGAAGACACCTTCTATTACCTGTGGCGCGAGCGGCGCCTGCCCATCAACGTGGACCCGTTCGACGCGCGCCTGGACGATGAGCTGGAGCGCGCCCGCCTGCGCCGTGTGTTCGAGCAAAAGCTCGACAGCGTGGTGGGCTATGTGCTGCCGCTGCAGGCAGGTGTGGGCGCGGGCACGCTGGCGGGCAGCGTGTGGAGCACCGGGCCGTGGTTCTTCCGCGACGACCGCATGCTGCTGATCCCCGGCGATTCGCCCATGGGCTACCGTCTGCCGCTGGACGCCCTGCCCTGGGTGAAGGCCTCCGACACCGAGCACCTGATCCCGCAAGACCCGACCGCACCCCAGGGCCCGCTGCCCGCTGCCACCACGCTGCGGGCGCGGTATTCCGAGCCAGCAGGCCCCGTCACCGGCGACCGCGACCTGCCCTACCTGGCGGGTGCCACCGCACCGGGCGAGGCCCGGCGCGTAACGCAGGGCACTGCGGGTAGTGACAACGCACGCCAGGCCGGGCAGCCCGATCCGCATGCGGGTACGCAGCCTCCAGGCAAATTCCAGTCGGCCGCAGGCCTGTCACGCACCGCCCTGTGTGTGGAGGTGCGCGACCCGCGCCGCGCCAGCGGCCCCAAGGCCGAGAAGCTGGGCGAGAAATACGGCGTTCTGTACGTGTTCATGCCTCCGCTAGCGCGCCTGGATGATTACCTGGACCTGCTGGCCGCCATCGAGGCCACCGCCGAAGAGCTGGGCATGAAGATCGTGCTCGAAGGCTACCCGCCGCCGCGCGATGCACGCCTGAAGGTGCTGGCGGTCACGCCCGACCCCGGCGTGATCGAGGTGAACATCCACCCCGCCAGCCACTGGAAGGAGCTGGTGCAACACACCGAGTTTCTGTACCAGGCCGCGTGGGAGACACGCCTGTCGGCCGAGAAGTTCATGACCGATGGCCGCCACACCGGCACCGGCGGCGGCAACCACTTTGTGATGGGCGGCGCCACACCGGCTGACTCGCCGTTCTTGCGCAAGCCCGAGCTGCTGGCCAGCCTGCTGCTGTACTGGCACAACCACCCGAGCCTGAGCTATTTATTCAGCGGCCTGTTCATCGGCCCCACCAGCCAGTCGCCGCGTGTGGACGAGGCGCGCAACGACCAGTTGTACGAGCTGGAGATCGCCCTGCGCGAGATCGAGGCCAACCGCGCGGTCTACGGCCAGGACATGCCGCCCTGGCTGGTGGACCGCACGCTGCGCAACATCCTGGTGGATGTGACGGGCAACACGCACCGCAGCGAGTTTTCCATCGACAAGATGTTCTCGCCCGACAGCAGCACCGGTCGCCTGGGCCTTTTGGAGCTGCGCGCCTTTGAGATGCCGCCCCATGCCCACATGAGCGTGGTGCAGCAGCTGCTGCTGCGCGCCTTGATCGCTCGCTTCTGGAAGACGCCCTACCGCGCCCCCGCCGCCCGCTGGGGCACTGAGCTGCACGACCGCTGGATGCTGCCCACCTTCATCCAGCAAGACATGCACGACGTGGTGGCCGAGATGAACGCGGCAGGCTATGCGTTCGACCCCGCCTGGTTTGCGCCGCAGTTCGAGTTCCGCTTCCCCATGGTCGGCACCGTCAAGTCAATGGGCGTGGAGCTGACCCTGCGCAACGCGCTGGAGCCCTGGCATGTGATGGGCGAAGAAGGCTCCGCCGGTGGCACCGTGCGCTATGTGGACTCGTCGCTCGAGCGCATCGAGGTGCGCGTGACAGGCATGAACGAAAGCCGCCATGTGGTCACCGTCAACGGCCAGCCGCTGCCGCTGCAAAGCACGGGCACGACCGGTGAGTTTGTGGCCGGTGTGCGCTACAAGGCATGGAACCCGCCCTCAGCCCTGCACCCCACCATTGGCGCGCATGCACCGCTCACGTTCGACATCGTGGACACCTGGATGAACCGCTCGCTGGGCGGCTGCCAGTACCACGTGGCGCACCCCGGCGGGCGCAACTACGACACCTTCCCGGTCAACGCGTATGAGGCCGAAAGCCGCCGCCTGGCGCGGTTCTCGCGCATGGGCCACACGCCGGGCCGACTGGCGGTGCCGCCCTCGACCATTGAATTGCCGGGCAGCCGGGAGTTTCCGTTCACGCTGGATCTGCGGCGCAAGATGCGGAGGTAGAGAGGCCCCCCTGAGTCGCTGCGCGCCTTCCCCCCAGGGGGACGACGCCCTTGCTGCGGGGCGGCCCTTGCTTGGCGTCTCTGGCATCGGCCCCGCCAGTTTCGACGGTGCGGGTTACCCGCAGAGTGTTGTCGACCAAATGCCCGAAAATCGAGCGCAGTGAACCACCTCAACGACAGCCTCCCCACCCCCGACCCTTCTGACAGCGCAGCCCAGTTGGCGTCTGCACTGGCGCCTGCTGCGGCGGCCGGGCATTTTGACGAGTTGCGGGGTGCCAGCGTGGCGAACGCCCTCGGTGCTGCCACTGCATCGACCACTCCCAAATCAATAGCAAACAAGCCAGATATCACTAGCGCCTGGGGCCAATTCTTTGATCAATTGGGCCCCGAAGGCATCCAGGATCTGGACCGGCGCATGGCCAGCCTTCAGCGCCAGGTGCGCGACAACGGCATCACCTACAAC
This sequence comes from Acidovorax facilis, assembly GCA_964031875.1. Taxonomy (GTDB): domain Bacteria; phylum Pseudomonadota; class Gammaproteobacteria; order Burkholderiales; family Burkholderiaceae_C; genus Acidovorax; species Acidovorax facilis_A. Next base: position 38,997 of record CAXIRU010000080.1, on the reverse strand, counting down.
GTCTACGCGGATACCGATGGCCCGCAGCGCCCCTGGTCGGTAGACCTGTTTCCGCTGATCCTCTCGCAGAACGACTGGGCGCACATCGAGTGTGGCGTGCTGCAGCGCGCGCGCCTGCTCAACCGCGTGATGGCCGATGTGTACGGCCCGCAGGAGCTGCTGCACAAGGGCCTGCTGCCCAGCGCGCTGGTGCAGGGCCACCCGGGCTACCTGCGGGCCATGCACGGCGTGCAGCCCGTGGGCGGCACGCACTTGCCCATTGCGGCCTTCGACATGGCGCGCGATGCGCAAGGCAACTGGTGGGTGGTCACCCAGCGCACGCAGGCGCCGTCGGGCCTGGGTTACCTGCTGGAGAACCGGCTGCTCATCTCGCGCCTGTTCCCCGAGGCTTTCAGCCAGATGCACGTGCAGCGCCTGGCCGCCACCTACCGCGCACTGCTTGACGGGCTGCGACAGATGAGCCCGGCGGGGGCAGATGCGCGCATCGTGCTGCTCACCCCCGGCCCGTACAACGAGACCTATTTTGAGCACGCCTACCTGGCGCGCTACCTCGGCCTCACGCTGGTCGAAGGCAATGACCTCACGGTGCGCGACGCGCGCCTGTACCTCAAGACGCTGCACGGGCTGCAGCCGGTGCACGGCATCCTGAAGCGGCTGGACGACGAGTTTCTGGACCCGCTGGAGCTGCGCAGCGACTCGCGCCTGGGCGTGCCCGGCCTGCTGCAGGCCATCCGCGCGGGCAACGTGCTGGTGGCCAATGCGCCGGGCTCGGCGTTCCTCGAATCATCGGCGCTGCTGGGCTTCATGCCCGCGCTGTCGCGCCACCTTCTGGGCGAAGAGCTGGCCCTGCCGTCGCTGCCCACCTGGTGGTGTGGCGAGCGCTCGGCCATGCAGGCGGTGCTGCCGCAGCTGGCGCACAGCGTGATCCGCCCCACCTGGCCCATGGCCCAGCGCGTGCCCGTGCTGGGCGGCGGGCTGTCGCCGCAAGACCTGGCGCAATGGTCTGCCCGCATCGAGGCCCAGGGTGACGAATACACCGTGCAGGCCCACCTGCCGCTGTCGCAAATGCCCACCTGGCGTACCGAAGGCACTGAAGGTGCCAGCCAGAGAGGCAGCCCCATCGCACCCCGCTCGGTGATGCTGAGGGTGTTTGCCGTGTGTGACGGTCCGGGTTCGTGGCGCGTGTTGCCGGGCGGGCTGGCGCGGCTGGCCCAGGGCGACAGCGGCATCACATCGATGCAACGCGGCGGCAGCAGCGCCGATGTATGGGTGATGACCGATGGCCCGGTGGACACCACCACGCTGCTGGCCCACAACCAGGCCGCGCCCGCCGTGGTGCACCGCAGCCGCCAGGTGACCAGCCGCGCGGCCGAGAACCTGTTCTGGCTGGGCCGCTACACCGAGCGCACCGAGAACGTCACGCGCCTGGCGCGCATCACGCTGCAATGCCTGAACGGCGAAGATCAGACCTCGCAGCCGCTGCTGGCCTGGCTGAGCGCCATGGGCGTAAGCCAGGGGCTGGTGCTATCCACCGTGCCTGCGGCCGGGCAAGCACGGCGCGTGTTCGAGCGCTCGCTGATCGCCGGGCTCACCCAGCCTGCGCAAGTGACGAGCGTAGGCTACAACCTGCGCGGCATATTGGGGGCAGCCTCGGCCGTGCGGGACCGCCTGTCGCAGGAGCACTGGAACCTCATCGTGCGCGCCGAGGCAGAGTTTTTTGCCCCCCGCACCGGCCCCGAGGACGATGGCGACTATTCGCCGCTGGACGCCCTGCGCCAACTCGAAGCCCTGAGCGGCCACACCGCTGCCATGACAGGCCAGCAGACCGACCGCATGACCCGCGACGACGGCTGGCGCCTGCTGTCCATTGGCCGCCATCTGGAACGCCTGGGCTTTCTCGCCACCGCACTGGAAAGCGGCTTGCAGACCGGCGCCGTGCTGGAGGAAGGTGGATTTGAGGCGATGGTGGCGCTGTTTGACAGCACCATCACCTTCCACGCGCAGTACCAGCAGCGGCGCGATATGCCCGCCCTGTTGGATCTGCTGGTGATCGACCGCGACAACCCCCGGTCCCTGGCCTGGGTGGCGCAGACGCTGCGCGGGCGCATTGCCAAGATCGAAGCGGCTGCAGGCACGCCCGGAGAGTCCGCTGCCACCGGCATCCCCGAAGCCTCCGACCTGTCGCTGGTGGCCCTGTGCGCCCAGGACGCCGAGGGCCGCCATGCAGCGCTGGAGCAGTATCTGGGCCGGTGTGTGCGGGGTGTGATGGGCTTGTCGGATGTGCTGGCCACGCGCTATTTCACCCATTCCGTAGACGCCTTGCGTTACAGCATCGGAGTCTGAGCATGCGATTGCGCGTCATCCACGAAACGGTGTACCACTACAGCCCGTCGGTGCAAAACGCCCAGCACATGGCGCATCTGCGACCTCGCACCAGCATGGTGCAGAAGGTGCTCAAGCACAGCCTTCAGGTGGAACCCACCCCAATACAGTGCAGCGCGGTGGAGGACGTTTTTGGCAACACCCGCGCGTTCTTCAGCCTGCCGTTCACGCATGAGCAACTGCGGGTACGCGCCGAAAGTCTTCTGGAGACCCTGCCCGCGCCCGCCGCGCCGCCCGGCGAGCCGTGGGAGGCCGTGCGCGAGCGCCTGGGCTACCGGCGGGGGCAGCCCTACCACGCAGCTACCGAGTTCAGCTTTGCCTCGCCCTACATTCCCCGGCATGCCGACTTTGTGGCCTACGCGCGAGAGAGCTTTGCGCCTGGCCGACCGATATTGGAGGCAGCCAGCCACCTGATGTCGCGCATCCACGCCGACTTTGCCTACACCGCCAACGCCACCGACGCAGGCACGCCCGCGCTTGAATCGCTGCGGCTGCGCCGGGGCGTGTGCCAGGACTTCGCCCACGTCTTGATCGGCTGCCTGCGCAGCCTGGGCCTGGCGGCGCGGTATGTGAGCGGCTACCTGCTGACCGAGCCCCCTCCAGGCCAACCCCGACTGGTGGGAGCCGATGCCTCACACGCCTGGGTGTCGGTGTGGTCACCGGCAGCCGATGAAAGCAATGGCATACCAGACGACGACGCCTGGTATGACCTGGACCCCACCAACGACCGCGCGGCGGGCGAAGACTATGTGACCTTGGCCATTGGCCGCGATTTTTCGGATGTCTCGCCGCTGCGCGGCGTAATCCACGGCGGCGACCACCATGTGCTGCAGGTCGGCGTGACGGTGGAACCTGCGCCCCCCAGCGCCTTGGCAGCGGAAGAACCCGCCCCCACAACCCCCCTCACGCTACCGACGGCACCAGAAAGTCCCGGCTGATCCGCGCGCCCAGGTCGTTCACCCGCTCCAGGAACTGGGTGAGGTAGGCATGCAGGCCATGGGTCAGGATTTCATCGATGCGCGCGAACTTCAAGTGCGCGAGCAGCCGCCCCGCGTGCCGCTGCGTCTCGGCCGACTGGGCACTGCCCAGCATGTCGAGGTTGCCCAGCACCTCTTTCATGCAGGCATGCAGTGAACGGGGCATGTCTGCCCGCAGGATCAGCAGCTCGGCCACGCGCTCGGGGGTGATGACGTCGCGGTACACCTTGCGGTAGGTCTCGAAGCCCGACACGCTGAGCAAGATGGCGCTCCAGTGGTAGAAGTCATAGTCTTGGTCTTGCGCGGTGGCAGCGCCCACGAAGTCGCTCTGCGCTGCATGGAACTTCACATCCAGTAACCTCGCCGTGTTGTCAGCACGCTCCAGGAAAGTACCCAGGCGCATGAAGTGCAGCGCCTCGTCCTGGAGCATGGTGCCCACCGTCACCCCCCGCGAGAGGTGCGAGCGGAACTTGACCCACTCGAAGAATCGCGCTGGGTCCTGTTCCAGCGCTCCGCCAGCGATCATGCGGTTGACCTCCAGCCAGGTCTGGTTCTGGATCTCCCAGGCCTCGGTGTTGAGCGCGCCGCGCACGGCCCGCGCGTTCTCACGTGCAGCCTGCAGGCAGGCGACGATGGACGAGGGATTGGACGGGTCCTTGACCATGAAGTCCAACACGTTGGCTGGGGTCACCTCGCCGTGCTGGGCCGTGTAGGCGGGCAGCAGCTCGCTGATGGACAGCAGCCCCTGCCAGCCCTGCCTGGCCTCCTCGGTCGATTGCGGCAGCAGTGCGCTCTGGTAATTCACATCCAGCATGCGGGCGGTGTTCTCTGCCCGTTCGGTGTAACGAGCCATCCAGAAAAGATGGTCAGCGGTGCGGCTCAGCATGGTCGCGCCCTCCCTTGGTGTCGTGTGTTGCTCGGTACTGGTACTCGCTGTTCACAGGGCTTCAACATCCCTGTGGTGGACACGGACAGATAGCAAGTTCCAGGCCGCCACTGCTGAAGAACTGTGCAGCGCACAAAAATCCCATAAAAAGCAGTGCTAGCGCACATCCCTATTAGATAACTTGCTATTATTTTTGATATTTGATGGAGGCCGGGGCACCGGCGTATCCACTGGGGCGGGTTGCTGGGCGGCTTCGCGCACCAGGTCATGCACAAAGCGCAGCTTGGCCAGCACATCACCCGCCAGCGCAAAGGGATAGGCATCTGGCTGCCCCAGGCTGCGCGTCAGGCTGTTGAGCAGCAGCGTGAGCGGCACCAGGTGCTGCACCATGGACTGGAAGTCGGGCGCCGGGTTGGCAAAAGGGTCGATGGCGCTGCTGCGCTGTGCGCCATAGATGCCGGGGATCGTGACCTCGGTTGCGTAACTGGCCGACGTCTCCAACAGGTCGATCATGTGCAGATAGTGCGCCCAGGTTTCAGCCCAGTCTTCCCAGGGGTGGGCAGCGGCATAGGCGCTGACATGGTGGTCGGCCCAGTCACCCAGGTCGCTGCCCTTGGCGTAATGGGCCTCCAGCGCGGCAGCATAGTCCTGGCGCTCATCGCCAAACATCTCGCGAAAATCGTCCAGGCGACCGCCGTCGCGCACCAGCTGGTCCCAGTAAAAATGGCCGGACTCATGGCGCAGGTGGCCGATGAGCGTGCGGTAGGGCTCACCCAGCGCAATGCGACGGCGCGCGCGTTCGTCGTCATCGGCCTCGGCCACGTTCAGCGTGATCGTTCCGCTGTGGTGGCCTGTCAGCACCGGCGGACCACCTGGCACCTCGGCCAGAAACTCAAAAACAGGTCCGGAGCGCCCGGGGGCGGGCTCCAGGCCCAGGCGGGCCAGGCTGTAAAAAAGGCGCCGCTTGGCGGCCTCGATCTGCATCCAGCGGCCCATGTTCGCGGCCTCCGACAGGTCGGGCAGCGCCCGCGTCTGGCGGCACGAGACACACAGTTCGGCATAGTCGTTGGCAGGCACCGCAAAATTGCAGGCTTGGTGCTCGGTGTGGTTGCGGCACATTCGGTACAGGCGACCGCTGTGATCAGAGCCGCCCTGTACCCCACGGCGCCGCCACAGATCGGCTCCGTCCTGCGGTGCGGGCGAGAGTGCTGCGATGGTCAACACATCGGGCAAAAAAGCCAGCGCGCTGCCGCAGTGCACGCACTGCACGCTATCGAAAAAAACCAGATGACCGCAATGGTCGCAATTGAATACCCGCATGGCGTGGAGCTTAACCCCGGTGGGAACCGGCAAACGAGCATGGCCAAAGGGCACGCCTGCTGGCGTTCCATGAAAAAAGCAGGTTTCGGAATGCCTCCGAAACCTGCTCAGTGGTCAGTGCCCATGCGCTGGCAGCCTGGGGCCGCAGCACCAGGAGGCAGCAATCCTGTCAGGGACGGACCACGATGCTGTTGCGCACTTCACGCACATGCTTGGTGTTGCGTGCGATCGCTTCAGCCTGGTTCTTTTCAGCCTGCGACTTGGCGAAACCCGAGAGCTGCACGGTGCCGTTGAGTGTTTCCACGCTGATCGAGGTCGCCGAGACATTCTTGTCTTCTGCCATCTTGGCCTTCACGGCGGTGGTGATGCCAGCGTCGTCCACATAGGCGCCAACGGTCTGTTGTTCGCGGGCCACCGAACAGCCTGTGGCCGTGACGATGGTGATGCCGGCGACAGCGGCAAAGGCGAGTGCACGTGCGTATTTCATGGTGTTGTCCTTCTTGGAGAATGGTTGGGAACGCGGGTGCTGGAAGATTGCAATCCACCGGTCTGTTGCACCCTCCGCGACCGGCGGACTGTAGGGATTACATACTGTCTCAATAGCCGTGCTTGCGGCGCGACATCCACAGTACCAGGCTTGCGAGTGCAGCCCCTGATGCTGCGGCGATCACCAGCGATTTGCCAGGTTGCTCGGCCACATACCGAGTGGTGGCATCTGCCGCCTGTTGCATCTGGCGACGCGCGCGGGCACTGGTTTGTGCGCAATAGCCAATACTGCGCGTGGCCAGATCCTGGGCTCGCGCAGCAAGATCGTCGATCACCGGGTCGGTCTGGCTGCGCAGGGCACGGACCCCCTCTTCGGCTTTTTCAAGCGAATGGTTGGTAGCGTTGCGGGTGGACTGCACGGCCTCTTGGGCGCTTTGCAGCACATCGTCGGCAAGATGGCGTGCACCGTTGGCAACTTTGTCGGTGGCGGTCTGGATATTCATGCGGAGGCTCCTTGAAAGGATGGATGCGGAAGGTTGGGTTTCACGGCCCGGGGCGTCAGCCCTTTTTGAGCAGACCCAGAACAAAAGTCACAACCGCCATGATGACGAACACGAAGAACAGAATCTTGGCGATACCCACGGCACCAGCCGCAATACCGCCGAAACCGAACAGGGCGGCGACCAGCGCAATCACCAAAAAAACAACTGCGTAATGCAACATTTCTTTCTCCTTCTCCTCTTGGGGACCGCTTGTTGGCGGATGGATCAGCGCTTAAGTCTCAGCGCCTGGAGTCCACTGTAGGGAAGCGGGAGGAACAAAGATGCCGGTCCCCGGCGCGCAGGCCTGTCGGCGGCGCAGCGGGCCGCATGTAGGACGGAGCGCTACCGGTTCGCTGGCCCGCGCAGGCGCGCCGGATCAAACGTCCAGGGAAAGGGGCTGTGGCTGCGCCTCTGCGCCTTTGCGTTCCAGCGGTAACACAGCCGATACCAGGGTACCGTGGCCTGGGCGCGAGGTGATAGAAAGCCTGCCACCCGTAGACTCCACGCGATGCCGCATTCCCGACAGCCCATGCGAGGTAGGGCGCACCGTGGCGGGATCGAACCCCTCACCATCATCGCGCACCTGGACTGCCACATGCGTCGGGTAAGCATGTACCGACACAAGTACCTTGCCGGCCTTGGCATATTTGCCAATGTTGGTCAGAGCCTCTTGCACCATGCGGTACACCGTGAGTTGCGAAGCATCCGGCAACTGCACCGACTCCAGGCTCGTCTCCACCTCGATACCTGCGCGTGCTGCATATTCGCGCGTGAGAATCTCGATCGCAGCCGTCAAGCCGAGGTTGGACAGCGAGGAAGGGCGCAGGTCCTCGATGATGCGGCGTTTGAGCGCAATGCCGCTGTTGAGCGTTTCGGTCAGGTGCTTGAGCCGCTCAGCCACCTCGGGGGCATTGGCGTCGATCTTGGACTTGAGCCGCGCAACATCCAGCTTGGCCGCAGTGAGTAGCGCACCGAGCTCGTCGTGCAACTCGCGTGCGAGGTGCCCGCGCTCATCTTCACGCACCTGCTGCAAATGGTTGGCCAGCTCGGAGAGTGTGGCGGTGCGGGCTTTGACAAGGCCCTCCAGGCGGTCTCGTTCGCGCTCCAGCAAGGCCTGCTCGCGCTGATTGACCACCTGCAGCGCCTGCGCCTGCCGCAGGTACATGTAGAACGCCAACAAGCCAATGACCGTGACGGTAGCAATGCCGATGCGCGACAACATGAGCGACTGCTCGATCTGGTCCTGGCCTTGCTTGACATGCTTGTCGCTGCGCGCAATCAACTCCAGCGCATGCTTGCGGATGGCCTCCATGTGCTCTTTGCCCACATCGGTATGCAGGATGAACTTCCAGGCGTCTTCATTGCCTTGCCGACGCAAACGCAGGCTCAGCTCCATCTCAGCGAGCTTGCGGGATATCTGCCGCGACAGCAGTGCAAACTCCTGCATGTCGTCCGGCGCATCCATGAACAGGGCGCGCAAACCGTCCAGGTTGGTATGCACGGTCGCCACTGCCTTGTCATAGGGCTCCAGATAGGTCTCGTTGCCCGTGAGCAAATAGCCTCGCTGCCCGGTTTCAGCGTCCAACATGCTCTGCAGCAGCAGGTTGACCGCTTTGCGCGTGTTCTGACCCTGCGTCATCTGCTCCACGGCATCCTGTGAACGCATGTGCCCGGTTTCGTTGATGCCCACCAGCACCATGGCCGCCAGTAACGCCATGGGCAGACTCAAAGCCATCTTGCGGACTTTGGGCAGCCAAATGCGGGTGTTTTCTTTAAGACTCATGCGCGGTATTCTGGATAATGTGTGAGGATCCGGGCACCACCCTGACCACAGGGATGGCGTGCAGCAGAAGCTTTCCAACCAACAAACATCGGGAGCGGCATCACCGCCCTGCGAAAGAAAAATCGATGATCAAGATCGGCATTGTGGATGACCACGCGATCGTTCGTACCGGACTGCGGCAGTTCCTGTCCGAGCATGTGGATCTGCGTGTGGAAGGCGAAGCCTCCAACGGCCGTGAAGCCATCGATCTGGTGCGCAACAAGGAAATTGATGTCCTGCTCATGGACCTGTCGATGCCCGGGCAAAGCGGGCTGGATGCGCTGGCCATGCTGCGGGCCAAAGCCCCGGACATGGGCATCCTGATCCTGAGTGGCTACCCCGAGGAACACTATGCGATCAACCTGATCCGGCAAGGCGCCAGTGGCTATCTGAACAAGGAATGTGAACCTTCGGAAATTGTGGAAGCGATCCGCACGATCGCACTGGGCCGCCGCTACCTGACGCCCGCCGTGGCCGAGCTGCTGGCACAGCAGCTCAATCGCAAGGACGATGCACCGCCCCACGAGCAGCTGTCGGAACGCGAGTTCCAGGTGTTCCTCAAGCTGGCCAAGGGAGAAACAGCGGGCGACATCGCAAAGGCCTTGTCGCTCAGTGTCAAGACGGTGAGCACCTACCGCACGCGGCTGATGGAAAAGATGAGCCTGTCGTCGAACAGCGATCTGACCTACTACGCACTCAAGAACCGCCTGATTGACTGACATAGAGCCGTAACCTCAGTCCGGATTGGACGGGCCGTGCCTGGCCCGCCCACAAGAAGGGGGAAAACAAGTACCCCGCAGCGCGAGCACGCAGCAGGACAAGGCGTCAGTGCGAATGGCCAGACGAAGAGAGGGGCTGGCCAGCGTCCGCTACCGCAGGACTGCTGCTGTGCTGAATGCAGTAGTCCACCAGAGCGTCGATTTCATTGGATTTGTCAAAGACCGCATCCACCCCGAGCTGTGCACAGCGCATGCGCACATCGGGTGTTGCGTAGTTGCTCAGTACCACCATCTTTTGACCAGGGCGGCGTGAGCGGCATGCCGCCAGGACTCCCAGCCCACTGCCCTGGCGCAAAAAAAGATCCACGATGGCCAGATCCCATTGCTCGCCATGGTCGGCAAGCCATTGCTTTCCCTCGTCCTCAGTCTCTGCAACCCCTACCGCCTCTACGGACGCCAATTCTTCGAGCGTTCCGATCAGATTCTCTCGAATGGTGGCGTTGTCTTCAACGATGTAGGTGCGGAGTTTCACAGAAGGATCCAGTTTCACGACCAGCGCACATTTACGCAGGTCGAGCCTCCAATTTAGTGGCTCGGCTGACCGGATTCTGCCAGCCGCTGCACGCGGATGCTGTAGGAACAGTCCTACCGCGCAACACACACGGCACAGTGCGGCGCACGCGTCACATTCATCGTGCTCCACTCCATGGTCCGCCCATCGAGCATCAGCAAGCGCCCGGCCAGAGAGGCTCCGATACCCGCGAGCAGCTTGAGCGCCTCTGCTGCCTGCAAGGCCCCCACCACGCCCACCAGGGGCGCAAACACCCCCATCGTGGAGCAGCGCACCTCCTCAAAATCTGCCTCAGGCGGAAAGATACAGGCGTAACAGGGTGATGCTGCATGGCGCGGGTCCACCACGGTGATCTGGGCATCAAAGCGAATGACAGCCCCTGCCACAAGGGGCTTGCGATGGCGCACGCAGGCCGCGTTGACGGCGTGGCGCGTTGCGTAGTTGTCGCTGCAATCGAGCACCACACAGGCATCTTGCACCAGCGTATCGAGCGCAGCAGCGTCTGCGCGCGCCTGGACCACGGTCACCCGCACCTCGGGATTGATGGCTGCCATGGCGCTGGCTGCAGACACCACCTTGGGCTGCCCTACCCGCGCAGTGGTGTGTGCAATCTGGCGTTGCAGGTTGGTCAGGTCCACCACATCGTCGTCTACCAAGGTGATGTGCCCTACTCCGGCAGATGCAAGGTAAAGAGCGGCAGGCGAGCCCAGGCCGCCAGCACCGATGATGAGGGCGTGAGACGACAGCACCTGCTCCTGCCCCTCGATGCCCATCTCGTCGAGCAGGATGTGGCGGGAATACCGCAGAAGCTGGTCGTCAGTCATGGCGAAAGTCTCGAAAAACAGAAGCAAAAAAGCAAGAAAAAAGGCCGGACTCCGCTGGAAATCCGGCCTTCGGCGCTGGGAGGGAAAACTCAATTTTCTTTCTTTTCGTCCTTGCGCTCCGTCAGTGTCTTGCTGACCAGCACGGGGCGCCCCTTGAGCTGGTTGAGTGCCTGTACAAGCTGGAAGTCCTTGTCCGAGCCGAACTCGGGCGCCTTGCGCTCCGCTGCAGGCTTCTTGGCTTCTTCTTCCATGCGCTTGAGAGCAGTTTCGCGGGCCTTTTCACGGGCCTCATCCTTCTTTTCGTCACCTTGGCCACTGCCCAGGTGCTTGTCCAGATCGGCCTCGCGCATGCGCAGGGCAGCGAAGATGTTGCCTTCTTCCGATTCGTCGATCATCACGTCGGGCACGATGCCCTTGGCCTGGATCGACTTGCCGCTCGGGGTGTAGTAGCGCGCAGTGGTCAGCTTGATGCCCGTGTCGGGGCCCAGCGGACGCACGGTCTGCACCGAGCCCTTGCCGAAGGTCTGACTACCCATGATGGTGGCGCGCTTGTGGTCCTGCAGAGCACCTGCCACGATCTCGCTGGCTGATGCAGAGCCTTCGTTCACCAGCACCACAAGTGGCACAGACTTGAGGGCAGCAGGCAGGCGGCGCAGTGGGTCGCCACCGCCACGGCGCTGGTAATAGTCGGGTGAGGCCTTGTAGGTGGCCTTGCTGTCTGCCAGTTGCCCGTTGGTCGTAACCACCGTGACGTTTTCTGGCAGGAACGCTGCCGAAACGGCCACAGCCGCATCCAGCAGGCCGCCGGGATCGTTGCGCAGATCAAGCACCAGGCCCTTGAGGTTGGGTTCCTGCTTGTAGACCTCTTCCACCTTGCGCACGAAGTCATCGACCGTGCGCTCCTGGAACTGCGACAGGCGGATCCAGGCGTAACCGGGCTCCACCACCTTGCCCTTGACGGACTGGGTCTTGATCTCTTCGCGCGTGATGGTGACCGGGAAGGTGCGGCCCTCATCCTTGCGGAAGATAGTGAGCGTGACTTTGGTGTTGGGCTCGCCGCGCATGCGCTTGACGGCATCGTTCAGGGACAGGCCTTTGACAGCCGTTTCGTCGATCTTGGTGATCAGGTCATTGGTCTTGAGGCCAGCGCGGAAGGCGGGAGAGCCTTCGATGGGAGACACGACCTTGATCAAGCCGTCTTCCTGGGTGATTTCGATGCCAACCCCCACAAACCGGCCCGAAGTGCCTTCGCGAAACTCCTTGAAGGACTTCTTGTCGAAATACTGGGAGTGCGGGTCCAGGCTGGCGACCATGCCGGAGATGGCGTCGGTGATGAGCTTCTTGTCATCCACTGGTTCGACATAGTCGGTCTTTACAAGGCCAAACACCGCCGACAACTGCTGGATTTCTTCCAGCGGCAGCGGAGTCATCGCGCCACGCGCGACCGTCTGCAACGAAACCGTCGTCAGAGCACCAGCCACGACACCTACCGATACCCATCCTGCAATTTTGAGTTTGTGGCCCATACAACACCTTTACCGCTTGAAAACCAATATACACCTTGGAAGGCCCCAACCCGCTGCAGTTCCGCGCAGGCACTCACTTTAGGCAGGGTATCGGCGGGTTTTCCCTGTCTTTACCCAGGCTTTACGCCTTGCCTTGCGAAGCGACGGCTGCCGCTGCCTTGGCAGCCGCTTCTGCATCGCCCAGATAGTAGTGGCGGATGGGTTTGAGGTCGGCGTCCAGTTCATATACCAACGGGATTCCGTTGGGAATGTTCAGGCCCACGATGTCCGACTCGGAGATGTTGTCCAGGTACTTCACCAAGGCGCGGATGGAATTGCCGTGGGCGGCCAGAACCACGCGCTTGCCCGAGCGAATGGCCGGTGCCATGGCATCGTTCCAGAACGGCAGCACGCGGGCCACGGTGTCTTTCAAGCATTCCGTGAGCGGCACGTTGCCTTCGGGCAGGGCTGCGTAGCGGCGGTCGCTGCGCTCGCTGCGGGGGTCTGAGGCCTCCAGCGCTGGCGGGGGGGTGTCATAGCTGCGGCGCCACACCAGCACCTGCTCATCGCCATACTGCTTGGCCATATCGGCTTTGTTCAGGCCCTGCAGGGCACCATAGTGGCGCTCGTTCAGGCGCCAGTCCTTGACCACGGGCAGCCAGGTGCAGTCCATCTCGTCGAGCGCGTACCACAAGGTGTGGATGGCACGCTTGAGCACGCTGGTAAAAGCCAGGTCAAACTCGTAACCCTCGGCCTTGAGCAGCTTGCCGGCCGACATGGCCTGGGAAACGCCGGTGGGGGTCAGGTCCACATCGGTCCAGCCGGTGAAACGGTTTTCAAGGTTCCAGGTGGATTCGCCGTGGCGAATCAAAACAAGCTTGTACATGGTTTCCCTAGCAAAGGCGGGTCAAAATCCAGCATTCTAAAATTACGCTGTTCGCCAACCCAAGGAATCTTCGTGAAATTCATTATTGATAACTGGTATCTGATCTTTGTTGCACTGGCTTCGGGCAGCATGTTGCTGTGGCCGGTCCTCAAGAACGCCAGTGGCGGCTCGCTCACGCCCGCAGGCGCCGTGCAGCTCATCAACCGCGAAAAGGCAGTGGTCATCGACGTTTGCGAAACCGAGGAATTTGCCGCGGGCCACGTGAACGGATCCAAGAACGTGCCCCTGGGCCAGCTCGAAGAACGCCTGCCCACCGTGGTCAAGAACAAGGCCCTGCCTGTGGTGCTGGTGTGCGCCAGTGGCGCGCGTGCCAACAGGGCTGTCGGCATCGCCAAGAAACTGGGCTACGAAAACGCCCAGGCCATGGCCGGTGGCATGAAGGCCTGGCGCGAGGCCAGCCTGCCTGTAGAAAAAGCCTGAGTCGTCCCCACCTGATCCGCCAAGCCCTGGAAGAGAAAGGATTTCCGCCATGCAACCCGTGAAGATGTACACCACCGCCGTCTGCCCCTACTGCATCCGGGCCAAGCAGATCCTCAAGTCCAAGGGTGTGGAGCAGATCGAAGAGATCCGCATCGACACCGACCCCGCCGCGCGCAGCCACATGATGGAGATCACCGGCCGCCGCACCGTGCCGCAAATCTATATCGGTGACACCCACGTGGGCGGCCACGACGATCTGGTGGCGCTGGACAGCCGGGGCGAGTTGATGCCCTTGCTGGGCGCCGCCTGACACCCACCCCGGGCGCTGCATAATGCAGCCCCATGTGCCCGCTTCGGGAGCTTTTCCCGGGCGGGTTTTGTTTTGCCAGCATTTGCCAGCACTTCGTTAGTTAGATAGAGCAAAGAGACTTCACCATGGCCGACCAAGAAAACCCCGTATTCCAGATCCAACGCGTCTACCTCAAGGACATGTCGCTGGAGCAACCCAACTCCCCCGGCATCCTGCTCGAACAAGAGCAGCCCAGCGTGGACATCCAGCTGGGTGTGGAAGCCACGCCCGTGGCCGAAGGCATCTTTGAAGTGGCCGTGACCGCCACGGTGCAGACCAAGATCAAGGACAAGACCGTGTTCCTGGTCGAAGCCAAGCAGGCCGGCATTTTTGAAATCCGCAACGTGCCTGAAGACCAGATGGGCCCGATCATGGGCATCGCCTGCCCGCAGATCGTGTACCCCTACCTGCGCGGCAACGTGGCCGATCTGATCAACCGGGCTGGCTTCCCGCCTGTGCATCTGGCAGAAATCAACTTCCAGGCCATGTACGAGCAGCAACAAGCCCAGGCCGCTGGCCAGGCTTCGCCCATCATCACGCAGTGATCTAAGACGCCCCCTGGGCCGTTTCGCGCCCTCCCCCCTCTCTACGCGCTGCGCGCTGTGGGAGGGGGACGCAGCCGACGGTCTGGCAAAGCCAGTTCCGCAGCTACCGCGCTGGGGCCACGCCGGTTCCACGGACGGCCGACGAAGCACAGCGCAGTGGGCTCTTGAAGTCAACACCATTTTGGCCGCTAGCGCCCGATAGATAAGCGTAAGCAGCTATGAAAATCATAGTATTGGGCGCCGGTGCCTGGGGCTCTGCGGTCGCCATGAGTGCGGCCCAGCACCCTGCAGGGCACGATGTCACCCTGTGGGCTCGCGATGCAGCCCAGGCGCAAAGCATGCGCGCCCAGACACAGAACGCCCGCTACCTGCCGGGCATCACGCTCCCCCCTTCCCTCACAGTGGCCGATGGCGACTTCGCCGTGCTGTTGCCGGGTGCCGACCTCGTCATCGTGGCCACGCCCATGGCGGCCCTGCGCAGCATGCTGGCGGCCCTTGTCGGGTGCACAGCCCCCGTGGCCTGGCTGTGCAAGGGCTTCGAGGCGGTGCCTGCCGGTGTCGGTTCAGCATCTTTTGGGCTGCTAGCGCATGAGGTGCAAGCGCAAGCAGCTCCTGATTTAATAGCAGGCGTTTTCAGCGGCCCGAGCTTTGCGCAAGAAGTGGCACTGGGGCAACCCACAGCCCTGGTGGCCGCCAGTACCCACGCCCGCGTGCGCGATGCGCTGGTGGCTGCCTTCCACAGCCCCAGCGTGCGGGTGTATGCCAACGAAGACATCGTTGGCGTGGAGGTGGGCGGCGCCGTGAAGAACGTGCTGGCCATTGCCACCGGCCTGTGCGATGGGCTGGCGCTGGGCCTGAACGCCCGCGCCGCGCTCATCACGCGCGGCCTGGCCGAAATGACGCGCCTGGGCCTGGCGCTGGGCGCCCGACCCGACACCTTCATGGGGCTGTCCGGCCTGGGTGACCTGGTGCTGACCGCCACGGGCGACCTCTCGCGCAACCGGCGCGTGGGTATGTTGCTGGCCCAGGGCCAGACCCTGGCGCAGGCGGTCGAATCGCTGGGCCATGTGGCCGAAGGCGTCTACAGCGCCCGAACCGTGGTGCAGCGCGCACAAACGCTGGGGGTGAACATGCCCATTGCCGAAGCCGCCGTGGCCCTGCTCGACGGCCGCCTCCGACCCGACGAGGCCGTGGCCCAGCTCATGGGGCGTGGCCCCCGGGGCGAAGTCTGACCACGCGCCCACCAGCGAGGGGCCTTCGACGGGCCTGCGTGGGCCTGCCATCGTCCTGCGACTGCCCCACGCAGCGGGCTCTCAGCCCACCGACAGGCGCCGCAATAGCCCCTCTTCATCGTCGGGGTGAAAAAAATACGGGTAGAAGCTGCGCTCGTCGTTCGACAGCTGGGGCTGCCCGCCAAACTGCTGGATCAGGCTGCGCCCCTTTTCCGCGCTGATGTGCAGCAGCACTGCTGGGGCCCCCACCCGCTCGCACATGCGCTCCGGTCCGAGCAGATCAAAGCGCAGCATGCGCCGGTAGAACGGGGCATGGCGCGGGTTCACCTCGATGACCAGGTCGGTGGCGCGCCGTGCGCGGAAGGCCGCTATCCATGCAATGTGAAAAATGGCACCCAGCACATGCTTGGAGCGCACCCCAGGGTCCATGGCGAGCTTGCCCATTTCGCAGATGCGCGCGCCCCGCTGGCGCAGCGCGGCGATGTATTCAGGGTAATGCTCCTCGGCGGCCAGGTAGCCATCGTCCATGCGGACCGAGATCGTCCCCTGCGCCTGCCCGTCGATCTGCACCACCAGGCTGCTCATGTCGCAGTCGTGCGACAGGGTGGCCTGCATGTTGTAGCCCTTGCGCGCATACATGCGCGCCAGAAGGCCCTGGCCCTTGCGCGAGAGGCGGATCTTGCAGGTCTTGGTTTCCGCCTGCCCCAGGCGACTCAGGTATTCGCCGGGGTAGGCCAGCTCGACAATGGTCTGATCTTCTGTGGGCATGGCTGGCTCCAAGCACGGGGACTGGCCCCCCGGCACACGACGAACCAGGAGCGCAGATAGCAGCCAGCGTAGCGCATCCGGCAACACTTGCACCAGTGACCAGTGACCAATGACCAGTGGCCGCGGCAACCCCACCCCAGGGTGGCATTGCCTTCGCCAATGGCAAGGCACAGCCGCCCCGGCGGCCCTCCGCCGTGCCTTACAGCCCCAGCTCCAGCGCCAGCAGCTCGTCCACCGTCTGGCGGCGGCGGATCAGGCGCGCCTGGCCGTCATCCACCAGCACCTCGGCAATCAGCGGCCGGGTGTTGTAGTTGGAGGACATGCTCGCCCCGTACGCGCCGGTGTCGTGAATCACCAGCAGATCACCCACCTGCGCGGCAGGCAGTTCGCGCGGCAGCACCACGCCACCATCGCCTTGGGTGAACACGTCGCCAGACTCGCACAGCGGCCCGGCCACCACGGTAGGGCGGCTGCTGACCTGGCTGCCATCGCGGCGCAGCACGCTCATGGAGTGGAAGCTGCCGTACATGGACGGGCGCATGAGTTCGTTGAAACCCGTGTCCAGCAGCACAAAGTGGTTGCTGCCCACGTCCTTGGTGGCACGCACCTCACCCAGCAGCACGCCCGATTCGGCCACCAGGAAGCGGCCTGGCTCCAGCTCCATCTCCAGCGGGTGGCCCACCACGGCCTCGGCCTGCTGGCGGGCGGCGTTCCACAGCCCGAAGTAATGCTGGGTGTCGATCACCGCGTCGCCCGCGCGGTAGGGAATCGACAAGCCGCCACCGGCCGAGATGGCGTGCAGGTCATGCCCCGCCGCGTGGGTGGTGCGCACCAGCTCCACCATGGCACCGCAGACCTCGGCCAGATGGCCGTAGTCCACGCCCGAGCCAATGTGCATGTGCAGGCCCACCAGCTTCAGGCCCTGCTCACGGATAGTTTGCAGCGCCAGTGGCAAATCGGTGTGCCAGATGCCGTGCTTACTGTGCTCCCCGCCCGTGTTCGTCTTGTTGCTGTGCCCATGGCCAAATCCGGGGTTGATGCGCAGCCACACCGCATGGCCTTTGGAGCGCGGCCCCAACTGGCGCAGCATGTCGATGGAGCCTGCGTTGACGGGCACGCCGTGCTCCACCACGCAGTCGAGCGTGGCGGCGTCGAACAAATCGGCGGTGAAGACGATCTCCGACGGCCCTTCCACGCCTTTGCCTGCCTGGTAGCCCGCTGCCAGCGCCCGCAGGATTTCGCCGCGCGACACCGCATCCACCTTCACGCCCTGCTCACGCATGAGCTTCAGGATGTGGATGTTGGAGCAGGCTTTCTGCGCAAAGCGCACCGTGTCGAAGTTGGACACCTGGGCAATGCGCTCGCGGATGGTGGCCGCGTCGTACACCCACAGCGGGGTTCCGAACTGGTCGGCCAGGGACCATAACTGGGCGGGAGTGAAGGGGTTGGACATGCAAAAGGCTCCAAAGCCGGCAACAGGTGCGGCGCAGCGTGAACGATGGCCCGCATCATGCCCGCTGCACGGTATTTGGTCGAATGCTTTGATGTACGCCATCCATTCAATATGGATATGCTCCAGCCATGACTGGACCGACCGCCCCCCTGGCCCACCGCATCACCCACCGCCACATTGAGGTCTTCCGTGCCGTGATGACCACAGGCAGCGCCACTGGCGCAGCCGACCTGCTGCACAGCTCGCAGCCCACAGTCAGCCGGGAACTGGCCCGGCTCGAATCGCTGCTGGGCTACACATTGTTCGAACGCGTGCAGGGCCGCCTGCGCGCCAACGCGCGGGCGCTCGCGCTGTGGGACGAGGTACAGCGCTCGTGGCAAGGCCTGGAGCGCGTGGTGGACCGGGCCGTGGCGCTGGGCCGCTCGGATGCGGTGCAGCTGTCCGTGCTGTGCCTGCCCGCCCTGGCGCATGCGCTGCTGCCGGGCGCAGCGGCGCGGCTGATGCAGGTGCAGCCCCATGCACGCCTGTCGGTCACACCGCAGGAATCGCCGCTGCTGGAAGAATGGATGAGCGCCCAGCGCTTTGACCTGGGCCTGTGCGAGCAAACCACCGCACCGCCTGGCACGCGCGCCGAAGTGTTGCTCACCCTGGACGAAGTGGCCGTGCTGCCGACCCACCATGCCCTGGCCCGGCAACCCGTGCTGCAGCTGGCGGACTTTGCCAACGAACCCTTTGTCAGCCTGTCGGCCGATGACCCCTACCGCCGCATCATCGATGCGCGCTTTGCACAGGCCGCCGTGCCACGCACGCTGCGCATGGAAACCCACAGCGCTGCGGCCGTGTGCGCCATGGTGGAGCACGGCCTGGGGCTGGCCATCGTCAACCCGCTCACCGCCCTGACAGCAGCGACCCATGGCCGTTTGGTGGTGCGGCGGCTGGCGTTTTCGATCCCCTTCAGCGTGGCCGCCGTGCTGCCGCTGTACCGCCCGCCGCTGCCCGAGGTGGCGCCCATGCTGGAAGCCCTGCGGGCTGAAGTGAGGGAGGTGGCGGCTGCAGTGCGCCAACTGGAGGCCAGGGCATGAGCCCGGTGCCGATCCATTCGCCCTCAATGCGCTATAAATTTAATAGCTATTAGCGCTTTACAGATAAGCGCTAGAGTCCAATTCCTCTTGGATTTCAGGGCGGAGTGAGGGTGCGCACCTTTTCGGCCAGCCGCTGCTCCACCGAGGGCGACACGAACTTGGTCACCTCGCCGCCCAGCACGGCGATCTCGCGCACAAAGGTGCTGCTGATGAACTGGTACTTGTCGCTGGGGGTGAGAAACACGGTTTCCACCTGCGGCATCAGGCTGCGGTTCATGCCCGCCAGCTGGAACTCGTAGTCAAAGTCGGTCACGGCGCGCAGGCCGCGCACCATGGCTTTGCCGCCGCGGGACACCACAAAGTCGCGCAGCAGGCCCGAGAAGGCCTCGACCTGCACCTGGGGGTAGCTCTTGACCGCCTCGCGGACCATGTCGATGCGTTCTTCCAGCGTGAACAGGGTCTTCTTGTGGTGGCCCGCCGCCACCGCCACGATCACGCGTTCGAACAACTGGGTGGCCCTGCGCACCACATCTTCGTGCCCCAACGTGATGGGGTCAAAGGTTCCGGGGTACACGGCGAGCACGTTTTGGGCCATGGCTGGTTGTCTCCTGTCTGGCTGTATAGACGTTGGCCCGGGCCCTGGGAGCGGATGATCCACCCGCGCTGCAGGGCCTGCGGGCCGCGTGCGCGCATTATGCAGTGCACTGCAACATGAACCGGTGCCACGCCCGCCCCCGCGCGCTCACACCACCGCGATCCCCTGCAGTGCCACGTTGCCTGGCGCCAGCAGCATCAGCCGGGCCACCAGGGCTACCAGCTCTTGCTGGCGCTGGGTGCGCGTCTTGGCCAGCAGCGCGCTCATCTGCGTGCGCACGGTCGAGATGCGCGAGCCGCGCGCATCGGCAAAATCCTGCGGGGTCTGGCCACGCATCAGCGCCAGCAGCAGGTCGGCCTCGGAGGGGCTCAGGCGGTACGCCTGGCGGGCCAGCTCCACCGCCGCCTCGCTGCACAGGCTGCGCTCCAGCACCACCCAGGCCACGCCCGGCGCGCGCTGGCACACGCCCAGGGCGGCCAGATCGCTCAGGGGCAGCGTCACCAGCAGCAGGCCGCCCTCTGTGCCCGGCAGTTCCACACAGCCGCTGCGGCCCTGCAGCGATTGCTGGAACAGCGCACGCAGCGCCGCATGGGCCGTGCTGGCCAGCACCGGGCCGCGCAGCAGCGTGCGCAGGGCCACACTTTCGGGCCGGGCGCTCAGCAGCCGGGCGCGTGCATTGGCATGCAGCAGGCGGCCCGCCGTGTCAAAGAACAGCAGGCCCATGGGCATCTGCTCCATGAGCGACTCCAGGCCCTGGGTGCGCGCACGCAGGGCCACCATCTCGCGGTGCAAGAAGGCCGCGCGCTGCACGCCGCCAAACTCCGCGCGAAAACGCGCGACTTCCTCCGGTGTGAAGCCCTCGTCGTCTCCCTGGCGGTACACCGACATGAACAAATTGCCCACCGGGTGCGACGCGCCTTGGCTGCCGCCGAACATGCGGGTGCCGATGCCGTACTCGCGCAGGAAGTCACCGTAGATCTCGCTGCGGCGAAAGCCGCGCGTGGCGTGCACCGGCGCGTCCGTGGCCACCCAGGTGCCCGACGGGCCCGTGCGCGCTCGCTGCGCCATGGCGTCGTCCCACAGCGGATCTTGCAGTCGGTAGTGCGTGGCATAGCGCTGCGCCGCCTCGGGCGTCACGCCCATCGCCAGCAGGGCGGGCGCGCCGTCGCTCGATGGCGATTGCAGCCAGTAGTCCACCTCGGGGTGCGCGGCAAACTCCGCGCCCCACTGCGCGAGCTGGTCCAGGTCGCTGGCCAGAAAGGCGCCGCCGAGCAGGTCGGCGCGAAAGCTGGCGGCATAGCGGGCCAGGGCTTCGCCAAACCGGGTGCCGTCCGACACCGAGGCCAGCAAGTCGCCAAAAGCAGGATGCAAACCCATTCCTTTCATGCAGAGCCCGCGCCCGCCGCAATGCGGCCCCAGCGTTTGCCCCTGGTCGTTGCCCGTTGCATTTAACCGTTGCCCTTCGCTGTCTACAAAAGGCGGGCAGGTAGGACGGACGCGGGCCCCCGGCTTGGCACAGGCCCTGTGGTTCATAGAAAGCGGCGGATCGTAGAAGCCGCCCCCGGCGGCCGTCATCATCCACCCGAATGAGAACACAGCGGGCGAGGCTCCTCCAGGTAGCGGATGGGCAAGGGCGCCGGGGCTTCCTACAGTCCCTGCCTGTCGCCGCTCGCACCAGCGGGCGGCATGGTCCACCTTTTTTCTGAGCCTCGCACCGATGAACCTCCACCGCCGCATTGTCCGACTCGCCCCGCTCCGCGCTCCCCTGGTCCGCGCCGTACTCGCCAGCGTCTGCCTGGCCGCAGGAAGCGCCCAGGCCCAGTGGGCCACCGTCAACCCCATCAGCAACCCGCCCGGCGCATTCACCATCACCTGCACCGATTTCCCCGTTCCAGGCTCTGAGCAAATCTGTGCAGTCTCGCCACCGCTGCCCGTGGGCGGCACCGTGCGCGGCAACTGCGGGGGCAACGTCCGCATGACCGATGACCCCGCCCGCCCCAACACCTGGCTGTACCGGGTGGGTCCCCGGCCCAGCAACCCACCCACGGCAACCTGCAACTTGACGGTGACCGCGCCCAGCGCCCCCCCCGTCGGCGCCACCGCCGTGCCAACCCTGGGTGAGTGGGCGCTGATCCTGCTGTCGCTGGCGGCAGCCACGCTGGGCGTGGGCGCACTGCGCCGCAAGAGTTATTGATATTTTTGGCATCTAACGCTTATCCAACAAACGCTACAAGCTATTAGATTAGTAGCATTTCTATCCCCAGACTGGCAGGCTGCGTTCATTGGAACGCTCGCGAACGCCGGGCTACGGGTGACAGGCGATGGGGTGCAGGCTGCCGCCTACCGCGCCACCACCCCGCCTGCGCCAACACCCGCCGCCTGCCGCTGCCCGCCCGTGACACCCCGCCCGCCCCGCCCCACGCCCACCACGGTCAGCGACGCGCTGTTCGACACCCAGGCCTGCCTGAACTGCGGCGCGGCGCTCTCTGGCCCGTTTTGCGCGCAGTGCGGGCAGAAGAAGGCCGCGCGCATGGGCCGCAGCACCGTGCGCAAGGAGGCGTGGGAGCGCTTTCGCTGGTTTGAATGGAGCACCCTGCGCAACGCGCTGCGCGTGCTGCCCCAGCCCGGCACCACCGCACGCGAATACGTGCTGGGCCAGCGCAAGGACCACCCCCACCCGCTGACCCTGCTGTGCCTGGCCATCGGCTTTTTACTGGTCATGTTGGGCCACACCGAATACCTGCGGCCCGAGCTGCCCAGTGAGGCGGCGCAGCGCATGTACGAGCTCGTCACGGGCTACTCCAAGTGGTCGTTTTCGCTGGGCGCGGTGGCGGCCTTTGCCAGCATGTGGCTGGTGTTTCGCCGGTGGGGCTACAACGTGGCCGAGCTGCTGACCCTGGCGCTGTACTGCCAGGCGGTGTTCATCGCGCTGCAGATGGTCAACCAGCTGCCGCTGGTGCTGGCGCCGTCGCCCGAGCTGTTGCGTTGGCACAAGGCCTGGTCCCCCTGGTACATGACGGCACTGCAGACGCTGGTGCTCATGGTGGCGCTACAGCAGTTTTTCGCACTGAACGGGCGGCGCGATGGCTGGCGCCTGCTGCTGGCGGGGGCGCTGTTCGCGGCGTTCAAATGGCAGACCACCCAGTTCTACGCCCGCGCCGTGGTCGAACTGGTGCTGTGGCAGATGGGCATCTGAAAAGCGTGAAATAGTTCCTCAAAGTCTGTCGGTACACAACCACATCCTTCACCTGAATGATGTTCCGGCGCAGGCAACAAACCTACCATCCGGCGCAGTTCAACCAGCACAGCCAGGAGCCTTCATTGACCGGTCCAGCAGCCAACCTGCACGAGCTGGGCATTCCCGGATTCGAAGCCTTGATGGCCGAGAGCCTGGAAGCCCTGGGCGAGCCCGGCATGGTGGAGCGCCTGCTGCGCCACCTGGGGGCCGCGCTGGGCAGCCACAAGGTGGTGCTGTTTTGCCCCCTGCCCGGCTCGGACGACCCGCTGGCCGCCTACCAGTGGGGCATGCCCGATGATTTTCTGGCGCGCTACGCCCAACTCATCCAGGGCTGCGATGCCTGGAGCGAAGCGCTCACGCGCCAGCAGGGCGCGGCCCTGGCGCGGGGCGGATCGCTGAGCCAGCAGCTGGTCAGCACCCCAGCGCTGCGCCGGGGTGCGTTTTACGCCGACTACCTGCGGCCCCTGGGGATTGATGCCATGGTCAACAGCATCGTCGAGGCCTCGCCCGAGGTGGGCATGCATGTGCTGGCGATGTACAACGACCTGGGCCAGAGCGAGTTCACGCCCGAGCAATTTGCCCGCCTGCGCGCTGCCACGCCCTGGGTGCGCAGCCTCATGCGTGCCCAGCGCCGGCTGCAGCAGGCCCAGCGCCGCACGAGCGCGCTGGAGCGTGCGCTCGACCAGCTTCCGCTGGGCGTGATGCATGTGAACCGCCGGGGCGAGGTGCGCTACGTGAACGAACACGCGCGCACCTGGCTGGGCATTGACGACGCCTGCCGCATCCTGCTGCGCAGCGCCACCGGCTGGCAGGCACGCCAGCCGCAGCTGCTGGGCCAGATCCACCCGGCACTGGTGCCGCTGCTGGGCACCAGCCTGGGCACCCAGACGCCGGTTTCCGCACGCCTGCAGCCCCAGCACCCCGGCGCCCCCGCCACGCTGGTGGCCCTGGCCGCGCCGCTGCGAGGCGGTTCGGGCCCTGCGCAAGCAGCGGGCGAGGTTCTGGCCCAGTTCATCCTGGTGCCCGAAACACCGCCCCACGCCAGCGCCACCGTGTCGGTGTGCAGCGCGCTCTACGGTCTAACCCCCGCCGAAGCTGCCCTGCTGCCCCTGATGCTGCAGGGCATGACGCCGCGCGAAATGGCCGACACCCGCCAAGTGAAGATGCCCACCGTGCGCTCGCAGTTGGCCAGTCTGTATGCCAAGACCGGCACCCGAGGCCAGGCGGAGCTGGCCCAGCGCGTGCTGCGCGTGGCGGCGCTGGTGACGGTATGAGACACCCGCATGAGACACCCCCCTGAGTCGCCTGCGGCGCCTTCCCCCCGCTCTCGCATGGCTACGCCATGCGGGCAGGGGGACGCGGCCCTCACTGCGGGGCGGCCCTTGCTCGGCCGCCCTCGCCTGCGGCGCGCCCGTATCGACGTCCCAGGGCGACGCACAGCGCAGCAGCCCCCTGAATTCACCGATCCAACCTGAGGAACCTGCACCCATGAAACACCGCAATGTTCGCCCTGTGGCCTTTGCCTGCGCCACCATGCTGGGCCTGGCCGTGGGCGGCCTGGCCATGGCCCAGAAGACCGCCGCCGTGGCCAAGCCCAGCAAGGCGCAGCTGGTGGCCGATCTGGCCGCCACGCTGCAGGCCTGCTCGTACGACGGCAGCCCGCTGGCGTTTTCGCCGCCCGACCTGTCCAAGGGCGGCGGCACCGGCAAACAGGTGGTGGCCGAGATCATGAAATACACGGGCCTGCCCGCCAACTTTGTGGTGGTGGAAGGCAAAGTGCCCAACGCCGCCGCCGTGATCATGCAGGGCCCCGACCAAGTACCGCGCCGCGTGATTGCCTACAACCCGGCCTTCATGGGCCAGGTGATCGAGGCCACCAAATCCAACAACTGGGCGCCCGTGAGCATCATGGCGCACGAGATCGGGCACCACCTCTCGGGCCACACCATCGTGCCGGGCGGCAGCCAGCCACCCATCGAGCTGGAGTCCGACAAGTTCAGCGGCTTTGTGCTCTACAAGATGGGCGCGCCGCTGGCCGACGCCCAGCGCGCCATCGCCACACTGATCCCCGAAAAGGACGGTGACACCCATCCCGGCCGCAAAAAGCGCCTGGCCGCCATCGAAGCGGGCTGGAAGGAAGCCTGCGAGCTGCAGGGCGGCGGGCCGCAGTGCGCAGGCGGGGTGCCGGTGCGCACGGCAGCGGCCGCACCGGTAGCCTCCTCAACGGCCCCCGCCACGGTGGCGAAGGCACCAGCGCCCACTGCAGCACCCGCCACAGCACCTGTCGCCGCGCCATCCACCCCGTCGACCCCACCAGCCCAGGCCACGGCCCCCGTGCTGGCCGCTGCCCAGACCCTGCCCAAGGTGGACGCAGTCGCCATCCCGTCCAAAGGCACGCAGTTCATCTACGACGAGTTCGGCATCCTCGACCCCGCCATCCGCGCCCAGTTTGAAAAGCAGATGTACGAGCATGCGCAAAAGACCGGCGTGGAAATCGTCACCCTGCTGGTGAAGGACCTGGACGGCAAGACCGCCGAGGAATACGCCCACGCCATGCTGCGCCAGCTGCGTGTGGGCAAGCTCGACGTGGGCAACGGCGCCGTGCTGGTGGTGGCGCCCGAGCAGAACCAGGCCGCCGCCGTGCTGGGCGCGGGCGTGGCGCTGGAAATGGACGGCCACCAGGACAAGGCCGAGCAGCTCAAGCGCTGGATCAGCACCGCCTGGCCGCTGTGCAAAAAGAAGAACGCCTGCGGTGGCTGGACCGAAACCCTGATGCTCGCCGCCGACCACCTGCGCCGTGACACCAGCCGCTCGGACTGGGCCATCACCCACAACACGCTGGGCGACCTCCTCAAGGTGAGCGAGGCCGAAACCGGCAAGAACCTGCCGCCCCAGCAAAGCAAGGCGTGGCGCAAGATCGTGCGCCTGTCGGGCACCGTGGAGAGCCTGAACCCACCCACCGGCAACAAGGCGGCATGGGTCAACGATGCCAAGGTCAAAAACGGCAAGCAGGCCGTGCTGCTGCGCAGCGCCGAAGGGCTCACCACCATGCTCTACGTGGACCCACGCACTGCAGCCGTGCAACCCGGTGGCATGCTGACCCAAGGTAAGGTGTACACGGTGATCGCCCGTGCGGACTGGATCTCGGGCGACCCTCAGCACACCCAGTCGCTGGACGTGCTGAGCTACAGCATCACCGAGTAAAGGTGCCGCACCGCATGTCCCCCCACCTCGGAACCATGGTGCTGGCCGGCAGCGCCAACCTGCTGCTGGCGGGCGCTTGGATGATGGGCGCGCTGCTGGGCACCAACGGCATGGACAGCCTGCGCGGTAGCGCCTTTCTGGCCGCCATGGCACTGGCGCTGGTGCTGCTGTGGGTTGGCGGCCTGGTGCTGGCAAGGCGGCTCACGGCCTGGGGGCTGGCGCGCAGCTGGAACGCGGGAGTCTGCGTGGTGCTGGCCGCGCTGCTCACCGTGGCCGCCTGGGTGACGCTGGCCCTGGTGACCACGCTGGTGCTGGCAATGGTCGGCCTGGCGCCATGAGCCGCCCCCCACAGAACACTGGCCGACCATGCCCCCCGCCCACCCTACCCACCCTGTTCACCCCACCCATCCCCTGCTGGCCTGCTTCCAGTTTCTGGCGTGCGACGCAGGCTTTGTGCTGGAGAAGTTCAGCGACACGCCAGCCGCGTTCGACAACTGCGTGGCGCACTACACCCGCGCGGTTGCGGGTGGCGCGGCCCTGGAGCTGCGCGTTGAACGCGACCGGGGCCAGGTGTTTGTGGAACTGCGCCGAGGCAGTGGCCCCTGGCAGGACAAGGACACCACCCTGGAGCACTTGGGCATCGCACGCAGCCGCCACCCACACGACACCCACGGCGCCTGGACGGGCTACCAGATGCAGGTGCAGGCGCAGGACCTGCAACGCCACCTGCCCCGGCTGCTGCAGCACCTGCAGACCACGCCTTCGCACTGACAATCCCTTTGCAACCGGAGAAACCCCGCATGACCTTCCCCCTAAAGCACGCCAGGGGCAGCAGACAGCTGACGCCCGCCCGGGCATTGACCCTGGCACTGACACTGGCCATAGCCCTGGCCCCCGCCGCCCACGCCGCTGACCACTTCTGCGGCCAGCGCACGGCCCACCCCATCGACAAGGCCCTGGGCGTGGCCGCCGATCGCAGTGGCGGCGTGACGGTGGAGCTGCGCGAAGCCCAGTCCAATGCCTACCTGGCGTGGGACAAGGAGCTCAACCGCATCTACGCGCAGGTGCTCAAGGTCGCGGGCCCCGCCCGGCGCGATGCACTGCGCGCGGCGCAGCGCGCCTGGCTGGCCTTTGACACCGCCCAGGGCCAGTGGGACGCCGCCGTGGCCGCTGACCAGGGCACCTCGGGCACGCTCAACGTGGGGGGCGCCGCGCTGGAGCGCCGCCGCGCCCGCGTGTGCGACCTGAGCCGCGATCTCGAAAGCCTGAAGGATTCGGAATGATGCGCCGTGCGCTGGTGCGGCTTGCGCCCCTGCTGGCGTTGATGGCGGCCCCCTTGCCGGCCCGCGCGCAGGAGCACCGCCAGGTGTGGCTGCGCGTGCGCAACCAGAGCCAGGAGGCCTTTACCCATGTCTGGCAGGGCTTGCCGCAGCAGGGCACCGATGTGGACCTGGGCCCGCTGCTGCCGGGCGAGACCAGCCACTGGCACGCGCTGCCCGCTGTGCTGGCGCACTACCGCAAGACCCGCATCCAGATCGGCCAGCGGCAGCTCACGCATGTGACCGAGCCCTCGTTCCCCGGCGGGCACGCCACGCTGGCACCAGGGCACTACACATTCACCTACACCCTGGACGGTGGCGCACTGCAGCTGACCGTGACCCCGGACATGGGGGCAGAAGCCCCGCCTGGGCAACATCAAAAAAGATAGCTGGTAGCGCTTGCTGGATAAGCGCCAGGGCCGAATTTCATTCAAATCCTCCTGACCATGAGCACCCCCACCATTCCATTGGCCCCGGCCCGCATGGCACGGCTCACGGTCCTGACTGCCCTGACGGCCGCCTTGTTCACCGCATCGTGCGGCGGCGGCGGGGATGACCACCCGCCCACCCCACCCGCGCCCGCACCGGGGGCCGCGCCCACGCCTGCGCCACCACCCGCCCCCCCAGCCGCGCCCCCCTCGGGCCCCACGGCTCCGCCGGTACAACCCCCATCGGCGCCACCTCCACCGCCTTCTGCACCACCGCCTTCTGCACCCCCACCGCCTGCGCCGCCACCCGCCCCGCCACCGGCACCCAGTGCGGGCTGGAGCGTGGTCTCGGTCAACGCCACGCTGTCGCCCCAGCCCCTGGCCAGCGACCTGACCCCCAACCCCGGCCGGGGCTACTACCAGTGGCGGTCTGATGCGGGCGACGTGCCGCTGGCGCAGTCGGCACCACCCCAGGCCGCGTACCAACGCTATCTCTGGAAAGACCTGGAAGGCAGCACCCCCGGCCAGTACACCCTGAACAGCCTGGTGGCCGCGCGCGACGCGGCACGGGCCGCGGGGCGGCAGTTCGCGTTCCGCATCCAGGCCATGCGCGGCTACGGCAGCAACACGCTGGATGTGCCGGACTATCTGTACGGCGCAGCCACAGCGCAGGCGCAATGCACGGCGCCGAACCCGGCCTGCGTGTGGTCCGCCCCCATGCCCAGCCCCACGCCGCCACCGCCCGCCCCCGCGCCACCACCGCCGCCCACCCTGGTGCCCAACTGGAACCACCCCTATGTGCTGGACCGCATGCAGGCCCTGCTGCAGGCCGTGGCCGCCGCGCTGGGCGACACCTCGGACCTGGCCTGGATCGACGTGGGCCTGTACGGGCAGTACGGCGAATGGGCCATGAACACCACCAATGTGGTCTACGCCGCAGCGCCCCCGGGCATCGCCCCGGCCAGCGATGCCAGCAAGCGCCGCATGGCGCAAATGCATTTCGATGGTTTTCCCAATGCCCAGCATGCGATGCTGATACCGCATGCCAACCTGGACACGCTGCAGTACGCGTTCTTCCAGCAGACCACGACCACCCTGCCCGTAGGCCTGCGCTGGGACTGCCTGGGGCAGGACGGCTACATGAAGCAGTGGACCGACCGGCCCGGCGACTGGGCGCAGATTGCGGACCGCTGGAAGACCGCCCCCTGGATTGCCGAGTTCTGCCCCTTCGGCCCCGGCGAGTCCAAGACCCACGCCGCCAACGCGCTGCAGCAGGTGCGCGACTTCCATGTGTCCGCCGTGGGCAACGGCAACCTGGATGCGCCCTGGTCCAGCTTTTCAGCCACCGAACAGGCCGACCTGGCCGCCGTGGGCCGCGAGGCAGGCTACCGCTTTGCGCTCGGGCCCGTCACCGTCACGGCCCCCACGCCCAGCACGCTGCAACTGCAAGTGCGCGTGGACAACACCGGCAATGCACCGCTGTACACCCCGTGGCAACTGCAGGCCCAGCTGCGCAATGGCAGCGGGCAGATCGTGGCCCAGCGGGAGTTGCTGAGCCCCGCCCAGGTGCGCGCGGTGCTGCCCGGCCAGCCCGCGCAGATCAACACGCCCTGGACCTTGCCCACCCCGCCGGCGGGCACCTACACAGTGCACCTGGCCTGGGTGCGCCAGCCCACGCTGGCAGCGGTGCCGCAGACGATGCGCTGGAACATGTCGGGCATCGAGGCCGACGGCAGCGCCCGGCTGGCGACGTTGAAAAGATAGGCCGCAGCGGGGGTCTGCTGCCCTGCGTGCGCTAAGCGCTGCGCTGGAGCAGGTGCGCGTGCACCGCTCCCGCCTTGAGGTGGCGGTACAGCACCAAGCCACTCGCGGCCAGGTCTTCGTCCGTCCAGGCGCGGGGGGCTTCGAGGTAGACAAAGCCCTGGGCAGCCACGGCCTTGGCGGCGGCCTGCAGTGCGGCGCCGAACAGGTCGCTGTCAAACGGCGGGTCCAGCAGCACCAGGTCGATACTGGCGGGCGCTGCCTGCTTGAGGGCGGCCACGCCGTCGCCGCGCTGCACGCGCACAGCACTGGCCTGCAGCTTGGCCTGCAGCACCTGGAGCTGGGCCACCAGGGCGGCATCGCTTTCCACCAGTTGCACCGCAGCCGCGCCGCGGGACGCAGCCTCCAGCCCCAGCGCACCGGTGCCCGCAAAGGCGTCCAGGCAGCGCCAGCCCGCCAGGTCTTGCCCCAACCAGTTGAACAGGGTTTCGCGCACGCGGTCGGGCGTGGGGCGCAGGCCCGGGCGCTGGGCCACGGGCAGGCGGGTGCGCTTCCATTGGCCGCCGATGATGCGGATTTCGCCTGCGCCCTTGGGGGCAGCAGCGGCCGCAGCTTTGTCCTTGGCGGTTTTCTTGGCGGCCTTCGGGTCCACCGGCGCTGCGGCGGCGGCCTGGGCCTTGCGGATTTCGGCGGTGATGGCGCTGCCGCGCAGGGTGGATCGGCTCATGGCTGCTTGCCTCCCACCACCACGGTCACCATGCGCTCGGGCTGCAGCTTTTTCGCCATTGCCGTGCGCACATCGGCCACCGTGAGGGCTTCCACCTTCTTCGTCCACTGGTCCAGATAGTCGAGCGGCAGCTCGTTCCAGGCGATGTTGGCCACGTTGCCCAAAAGCTTCTTGTTGCTGTCGATGCGCAGCGCAAAGCCGCCGATGAGGTTGTCCTTGGCGGCGCGCAGCTCGGCCTCGGTGGGGCCTTCGGCCACAAAACGGGCGATCACGTCGCGCGAGACCTGCACCGCCTGGGCGGCCTGGTCGGGGCGCGTCTGCAGGCCAACGGTGAAGGCGCCCGCGTGCAGGCCCGCTGCAAAGTAGCTGTACACGCTGTAGCTGAGGCCGCGCTTTTCACGCACCTCGTTCGTCAGGCGCGAGACAAAGCCACCGCCGCCCAGGATGTGGTTGCCCACCAGCAGCGCGAAGAAGTCCGGGTCACGCCGCTGAAAGCCTGGCTGGCCGATCAGCACATGGGACTGGGCCGAAGTGAAGGGGATGTTCTGCTCCACCGGTGCGGCCAGCGCGTTGATCTCGCCCACGGATGGCAGTGGCGCGCAGCCGGTGCTGGCAGGCAGGCGCGACAGCAGCGTGGCCACCAGCGTCTGTGCCTGCGCACGCGACACAGCGCCCACGATGCTGACCTTGGCGCGGCACGTGGCAACGTGCCGGGTGTGAAAGGCCTGCATGTCGGCCACGTTGATGCGCGCCAGCGTCTCAGCGGTGGTCTGTACGCCGTAAGGGTGGCTGCCGTACACGGCGGCCTCGAACGCGTGGTTGGCCACCGTGGCCGGGCGTGTCAGCGATTCTTTGATGCTGGCGCTCCAGCGGGCGCGGTCGCGGGGCCACACGTCGGCCGGAAAGCTGGGCGCGCCGATCTGGCGCGCGGCCAGGCGGGCGGCCTTGTCGAGCAGCGGCGGGTCGGTGAGAGCGCGCAGCGAATACTGCAGCCGGTCGTTGTCGGCAGCGGCCTCGAAGTTGGCGCCCAGGTCGGCCCAGGCCTCGCCCAGGCCGTTTTCGTCCAGCGCGGGTTCGGCGCGCGCATCGGGCCCGGCCTTCACGCCCTTGCTGGCCATGAGGGCCACGGCACTGGCCAGGCCCGACTGGCCCGCCGGGTCGCGGCGGCTGCCGGCGTCAAAGTCGATCTGCACGTCCACCATGGGAATGACCGGGCTTTCGACCAGGTACACCTTGGCGCCGTTCCCCTCCGTCCAGTGCTGAATGGGCAGTAGCGCCCAGGCAGTATTTGAATAAAAAATGGCTCCAGCGCTTAACAACAAAGCGCGAACAGCTATATTTTTGATAGTAATCATGTGCAATGGCCCCGGTGCGGGTTCAACGGATGACGGCGCCAGGCGGCAGCGTGGGGCGGGCGCGGGGGGTATCCAGAGGCTGCGGCAGCAGCGTGGCCACGGTGAGTTGGTCGTCACCAAAATACTTGGCGGCCACGGCCTGCACCTCGGCGGGCGTTACGGTGCGCAGCAAGGCCAGCAGGCGCTCGTTGGCGTCCAGCGGGAAGCCCTGGATCCAGTTGCCCCCCAGTTCCTGCGCCTGGTTCATCACCGAATCGCGTTCGTACACGGTCGAGGCGATCCACTGCGTCTTCACGCGGGTGAGCTCGGCCTCGCTCACCCCGTCACGGGCGACGCGCGTGACTTCGGCGCGCAGCGCGTCTTCCACCTGCTGGGCCGTCTTGCCTGCCGCGGGCACGCCGCTGAGCATGAACAGGCTGGGGCCCCGGCCGGTGACCATGGCGCCGCTGCTGGCGCTGTCGGCCACACGGTTGTCGCCCTGGGTCAGCGCACGGTCGAGCCGCGCGCCGTCGTAGCCGTTGAACACGGCCGAAAGCACCATCAGCGCCAGGGCCTCACGGTCTTGCGCGGTCAGGTTGTCGACCCGGTTCAGGCTGGGCGCACGAAACGCCAGCGCCACATAGGCCTGCTCGGCCGGTGCCTTGACGGCAATGCGGCGCAGGCCCTGCTGGGCGGGCTCGGTGCGGGGCTTGCGCGCAGGCAGTGCGTGGGTGGGCAGGCTGCCGTAGTACTTTTCGGCCAGGGCGCGAACCTGGGCCACATCCACATCGCCCGCCACCACCACGGCAGCGTTGGTGGGCGTGTACCACTGGCGGTAGAAGGCACGCACATCGTCGGGGGTCATGGCGTCCAGGTCGCTCATCCAGCCCACGATGGGGCGGCGGTAGGGCGACGCATTGAACGTGGCGGCAAACAGCTGCTCGGCCAGCATGGCGCGGGGCTGGTCTTCGGTGCGCAGGCGGCGCTCTTCCTTGACGACCTCGATCTCTTTCTTGAACTCCTCGTCGGGCCACTGGTTGTTGGCAAACCGATCGGATTCGAGCTTCATCACGTCTTCCAGACGGCTGGAGGGAATCTGCTGGTAGTAGCCGGTGTAGTCGCGGCTGGTAAAGGCGTTTTCGCGCCCGCCCAGGGCGGCCACGCGGCGCGAGAACTCGCCCGGCGGCAGTGTTTTGGTGCCCTTGAACAGCATGTGCTCCAGCACATGGGCCACGCCCGTGGTGCCGTCCACCTCGTCCATAGACCCCACACGCACCCAGACCATGTGCACGGCCGTGGGCGCTCGGCGGTCGGGCTGCACGATGAGTTGCATGCCGTTCTTGAGCGTGAACTGCTGCGCGCCAGAGGCCGTGGCGGACGGAGTGGCGGGGGGTTGAGACACCGGAGTTGTGGCCGCCAAGGCGACCCCGGACGACAGGCAGGCCAACAGGCCCAGGAGGGTGAAAGCGCGTTTCATAGAATGGGGTGATTCTAAGAACCCGCCAATGTTCAGTTTTTTCAAGAAAAAGCCCGCCCCTTCGCCATCGACGCCTGCACCGACGGATGCGCCCTCCCCGGCCATTCCCACCGCTGCCCCTGCGCCTGCGGCCCCCGATGCCCCGGTCTTGCCCACGGCAACCGCCACGGTGATGCCGTCGCCCCCTGCTCCACCGCAGCCACCGCCAGTGCCCTCACCGGCGCCCGTAGAAGCTCCGGCAGCAGCCCCGTCTGCGTTTGGCTGGCTGCGCAACCCCTTCGCCGCCAAAGCGCCCGAGGCAGCGCCAATCCCCCCGGCGACAACCGCACCCACATCCGCGCCACCCGCCTCGCCCGCTGCGGCCCCTTTTCCGGCACCTGCTCCGGCCACTGCTCCAGTGGCCCCAGCGCCTGTCGCAGCGCCCGCCCTCACGGCGGCTGCGACAGCCTCAGCCCCCGCGCCCGCCCCTGCCGAGCGCAAGGGCTGGCTGGATCGCCTGAAGGCGGGCCTGCGCAAGACCGGCAGCAGCATCACCACTGTGTTCACCGGTACGCAGATCGACGATGCGCTGTATGAAGAGCTGGAGGAGGCCTTGCTGATGGCCGACACCGGCGTCAAGGCCACCACCCACCTGCTGGCCGACCTCAAGCGCCGCGTGAAGGAAGCCAAGGCCACCGACCCCACCGCCGTCAAGGGCCTGCTGGCCGACGCCCTGACCGACCTGCTTCGCCCGCTCGAAAAAGCCCTGGTCATCGGCGAGCACACGCCCACCGTGATCATGGTGGCGGGCGTCAACGGCGCGGGCAAGACCACATCGATTGGCAAGCTCACCAAGCACCTGGCGGGCGAAGGCGCCGCCGTGCTGCTGGCGGCTGCCGACACCTTCCGCGCTGCAGCGCGCGAACAGTTGGGCGTATGGGCCGACCGCAACACGGTCGAGATCGTGAGCCAAGAAGGTGGCGACCCCGCCGCCGTGAGCTTTGACGCCGTCACTGCGGGCAAGGCGCGCGGCAAGGATGTGGTGCTGGTAGACACCGCCGGGCGCCTGCCCACGCAGCTGCACCTGATGGAAGAGCTCAAGAAAATCCGCCGTGTGGTCACCAAGGCCGATGCCACAGCGCCCCATGAGGTGCTGCTGGTCATCGACGGCAACACCGGCCAGAACGCCCTGACCCAGGTGCGGGCGTTTGACGACGCCCTGCAGCTCACCGGCCTCATCGTGACCAAGCTCGATGGCACGGCCAAGGGCGGCGTGCTGGCCGCCATTGCGCAGGAGCGCCCGATTCCGGTGTATTTCATCGGCGTGGGCGAAAAGCTCGAAGACCTGGAAACCTTCAATGCGCGCGAGTTCGCCCAGGCGCTGCTGACCTGACTTGGCCGTGGCGGCCACAGCCGCCACAGCCGCCGTCAGCACGATCCATGGCCCCTTTCGGGGCCATTTTCACGTTTACGAACTGCGGCAATTCCCCCATGATGGGCTTTCCCCTGGAAAGGTACGCAGGCCCATGTTCCTTGAGCTGCTCAAAGGTGTTGCCCTCCTGTTGGCTCTGTGCTTTTTGCATGGGTTCAACATCCGCCTGTGGCGCCAGCACCCGCGCATCGGGCAGGTTTTCTCGGGCATTCTTTTCGGCACTATCTGCGTGGTGGGCATGCTCACACCCGTGGTGCTGATGCCCGGCGTGATCTTTGACGCCCGCTCCGTCGTGCTGAGCATGGCGGGCCTGTTTGGCGGGCCGCTGGTGGCCTGCATCGCAGCGGCCATCGCTGCCGCAGGTCGCCTGTGGCTGGGCGGCGCGGGGGCGGAGGTGGGAATACTGGTCATTGTGCTGTGCACCGCACTGGGCTTGCTCTACCGCGAAGGCCGTGCGCGTGGGCGCCTGGGGGTGGAACCCGTGACACTGGCGCTGTTCGGGCTGCTGGTGCACACCGCCGCACTGGCCGTGTTCCAGCTGCTGCCGCCCGAAGTGGTCCAGCGCATCAACCAGACCATCGCCCTGCCCTTTGTGCTGACCTTCACCCCCGCCACGGTGGTGCTGGGCCTGCTGCTGCATGACGTCGAACAACGTCTGGCCACCGAACGGGCTCTGCAGGACACGGCGGCTCGGCTCCAAGCCATTGCCCAGGCCATACCCGATGTACTGCTGGTGCTGGATGCACAGGGGCGCAATGTGGAAGTGCTCTCGCCCAAAGACGCTGCGCCAACCGACGGTCCACCCCGCATCCTGGGCAAGCGGATACATGACGTGTTGCCCGTGGAGCAGGCTGGCAGATTCATGGAACTGATCCGCAGCACCTTGCAGTCGGGCCAGACACAGAGCATGGAGTACGAGGTGCAGGCGCCCTCGGGCATGCGACAGTTCGAGGGCCGTGCCCAGCCCCTGGGGGTGAAGGTGGGTCATGAAGCGGCCGTGGTCTTCCTGGCACGGGACATCACCCAGCGCAAGCGGGCTGAGAGCGCGCTGCGCGAGTCTGAGCTTCGCTTTCGCTCGCTGCTGCGCAATATCCCGTCCATATCGGTGCAAGGCTATCTGGAAGATGGCACCACGAGCTACTGGAACCAGGCCTCCGAGGCGCTGTATGGCTACACGGCCGAGGAGGCGCTGGGCAGCAATCTGCTGGACCTGATCATTCCACCGCCCATGCGTGATA
Source organism: Acidovorax facilis (assembly GCA_964031875.1). Lineage (GTDB taxonomy): Bacteria > Pseudomonadota > Gammaproteobacteria > Burkholderiales > Burkholderiaceae_C > Acidovorax > Acidovorax facilis_A. The sequence continues at coordinate 3,436 of CAXIRU010000080.1, read as the reverse complement.
CCGTGCGTGAACACGTGCGCCATATGTTCGCGACCGGTGAGGTCATCCCGGCGGGCGAACTGCAACTGAAGCGCAAGGACGGCACGCCCGTGCACGTTTTCTCGAGCCATGCCTACATCCAGGTGCCTGGCCAACCAGCAGAGATGTTCTGCATCGACATCGACATCTCGGGTCGCAAGGCTGCCGAGGACGAAGCCCGCTACCTGGCCTTCTATGACGCTCTCACGCAATTGCCAAACCGTCGCCTGCTGGTAGACCGGCTGCAGCAGGTGTTGGCCAGTGGTGCGCGCTCGGGCCTGACCACGGCCGTACTGTTTGTGGACCTGGACAACTTCAAGACGCTGAACGACACCCGCGGGCACGAGGTGGGCGACCTGCTGCTCAAGGAAGTGGCCCTGCGCCTGCGCGGCTGCGTGCGTGAGCAGGACACAGTGGCCCGACTGGGCGGCGATGAGTTCGTGGTGGTGTTGCAGAGCCTCAGCAGCGAGGCCCCCGAGGCCGCCACCCAGTCGCGCACGCTGGGCGAACTGATGCTGGCCCAGCTGCGCCAGCCCTACGACCTGGCGGGTCACGAACACCACTTCACGGCCAGCATCGGGGTCACGCTGCTGCGCGAGCATCGCGATTCCGTGGACGAAGTGCTCAAGCAGGCCGACATGGCCATGTACCAGGCCAAGGACGCGGGGCGCAACACCCTGCGCTTTTTTGACCCCGACATGCAGCAGGCCGTGAACCGCCGTGCGCTGCTGGAGGCTGAACTGCACAGCGGCCTGCGGCAGTCGCAGTTTCAACTGCTCTTCCAGCCCCAGGTGAACGCACAGGGGCTCGTGACCGGGGCAGAAGCGTTGGTGCGCTGGCAACACCCTGTGCACGGCACGGTGCCCCCGTCGGAGTTCATACCGCTGGCGGAAGAGTCCGGCTTGATCCTGCCTCTGGGCCACTGGGTGCTGGAAACCGCACTGCGCCAGCAGGCCCGGTGGCGACTGAGCCCGCTATTGGCCCACCTGAACCTTGCGGTCAACGTGAGTGCGCGCCAGCTGCTGCAGGAAGAGTTTGTGGCGCAGGTGCTGGCCCTGCTGCAGCGCACCGGCGCCGATCCAACCCACATCAAGCTGGAGCTGACCGAAAGCCTGCTGCTGACCAATGTGGACAGTGTCATTGCCACCATGCATGCGCTCAAGGCCCAGGGCCTGGGCCTGTCGCTCGATGACTTTGGCACAGGCTACTCGTCCTTGAACTATCTCAAGCGCCTGCCGCTGGACCAGATCAAGATCGACCAGGGTTTTGTGCACGATGTGCTCCTGGACCCGAGCGACGCAGCCATCGCGCGTTCGATCATCGCACTGGCGAGCAGCCTGAACCTGGACGTGATCGCAGAAGGGGTGGAAACCGAAGCCCACCACCAGTTTCTGTTGGCCAATGGGTGCGCGGCGTTCCAGGGCTACCTGTTTGGCAAACCGATGGCGCTGGACGACTTTGAACGGTCTGCGCGCGAGGTGCTGGGCCCCAAGAACGCCTCGGGCTGACCTTGTGCCCGTGTCGGGCATGCATTCAAGGCACCGCACGAAAGTGCCGATATCCCCAAAACCCGCCCGCCGGCGCCGCACCACGCCTTCACGTGGCAACCCTGGAGGTGCCCCATGAAAATCGAGTCGTCTAACGTGCACATGCAGACCCAGCACGTCGCCACACGGATGCATAGCCACACCAGCCGCCTGGAGATGTGGGTGGGCGAGCGCTCCGCCCGCCAGGCACCGCCACCGCAAATCTCCAGTGCAGCCCGACTGGCCCAGGCCGCGCATGCTGCCCAGGGTGCCACAGCCCCGGTCGAGTCCCTGCCCGTGCGCGCCGGCAACGAGGGCCTGACGCCCCAGCTGGCCATGATCCGCGACCTGATCGAACGCATGACCGGGGTTCTCGTCCGCGTGTATGTCAGGCCGCAGTCCAACAACGCGCCCACCGCCTCCCCGCCCACCGTGGTCACGGCGAACAACACGGCCGCGCCACGCCTGCGTGCGGGCTTTGGCGTGATCTACGAGCAGCGCGAGGTACTCGAAGAAACTGAGCGCACCCAGTTTGCAGCGGCGGGCACTGTGCGCACTGCTGATGGCCGGGAAATCCGCTTCACGCTGCAACTGGACATGCAGCGCAGCTACCGCAAGGAGTCCTTTGACAGCCTGCGGCTGGGCGATGCCGTGGCGGTGGACCCGCTGGTCATCAATTTCGACGGCACCGCGGCCCAATTGCAGGACGTACGCTTTGCCTTCGACCTGGACGGCGACGGACAGACCGAGCAGGTGCCCCTGCTGGCTGGCAACCGGGGGTATCTGGCATTGGACACCAACCAGAACGCCCTTATCGACAACGGCCTGGAGCTTTTTGGCCCTGATACAGGCAACGGCTTTGCAGAACTGGCCCGACACGACAGCGACGGCAATGGCTGGATTGACGAGGCGGACCCGGTCTTTCAGCAACTGCGCGTGTGGACTCCAAATTCAGACGGCAGCGGCAGCCTGCTGACCCTGGAGGAACTGGGCGTGGGCGCGGTGCAACTCACCGCCCAGGCAACGCCCTTCGCCCTGCGCACGGTGGACAACCACAGCCTGGGCGCGGTGCGCTCCAGCAGCGTTTACCTGCGAGAAAACGGCAGCGCTGGCACAGTTCAGCAGATCGACCTGAGCGTGTGATCGCCGTCCCCGGGGTTGGCGGGCCAGCCCCAGCAGCCGAGACTCCGGCAAGCCGAGGTATGCACCACCTTCAAGCCAGCACCGTGGCGTGGGCCACCTGCGCATCCACCCACTCGCCATACTCTACAGACCCCTGCAGCGCCTGTACCACCAGTTGCGGCAGCGCGTAAGGGTGCTGCGCCCGCAGCAGCGCCAGCAGCGGATGCAAGGCACGGGGTACGGTCTTGCACAACAGCCGGAGTTCACGGTCCTCCTGCAGCGCACCCTGCCAACGGAAGTAGGCCGTGATCGGCTCCACCTGTACGCAGGCCGCCAACCGTGCCTGCAGCACCAGCTGCGACAGCCGCCGCGCTTCCGCTTCGGTGGCAACCGTGGTGGTAACAACCAGAATGTCGCAAAGGGCGGTCGGCTCAGTCATGCGCGTCTCCCGAAAGCAATGGGCGCTGCAGTCTGCCACAGCAGGGGGTGCGATGCCACTGGAGAATCGCCAGCAACGCTATGAATGTGCTGCCATCACGAGCGACTGTAGGCCCAGAGTCACGTCCAGAGGTGCACCCGCCATGAGCACACCTTGCTCGCGCAGATCAATCATGTTCTCGTGAACTGCGCGCTCTACTTCAAGCGAAATTCAGTCCTCGGAAGGTGCCGGCCGAACGCCAACTGGAGATCATCTTGAAAAAGCCCCGTGGACCATCGGGTGACCCCTGGTAGGAGGCGATTCGGGAGTCCGTGGTGCCCTCATGAGACAG
>CAXIRU010000079.1:0-49952 GCA_964031875.1 Acidovorax facilis | reverse complement strand
CCCGCACACGACGCTCAAATGTCCTTGTTGTAGTGGCAGGCCACGAGGCTCGCCCTATACAGATCAAGGACTTGCAGCGGTTGGTGTCGAACTCGGGGGGCCACCCCCAAAAGTGTTGCCGGAGGCACTCGCCCCCCAAAGTGCTCGGCCACCGCGCCCCAGGCCGTTGAGAGGTCGGCCTGTTCGCCCACGACGTAGACAACAAGCCGGCGAATGTCCAGTGCGTCAAACCCGTGAACCGCCAGCACCTTGTTCAGATTCGCCAAGCACTGCAATGCTTGGGCGTGCGGCTCTCCCGGCGCCACGATCGAACCATCGGCTGCTTGCGGTACTTGGCCCGCAAGAAAGAGCTGACTCCCCACGCGCTGCGCGTATTGATAGTTCGGCGTGCTGGGCAGGCCTGCGGCGATTTCGGTTTCGTTCATGGGTGGTGCGTAGCGAGATTTGGCGCCGGTTCGCTTTGCGACGGTGAGCGCCAAAGTTAGGCCGCGGACCGTTCGTAGGTTATAGCGGCCGTGTTGTGGGGCTGATGCTCCAGCCCTGCTGGCGCAGCGATGCCAACGTCACTCTGTCTTCTGGCTGCAAGTGTTCGTATCTCGTTCCCATTTGCGTACATTACCCTCTGTGAGGGTGTTGCACTTCAGATTTGAGACCGCCCTGATATTTCTTGCTATGGGGGTGTTCATTGTCAAGTGAAATTTGCAAGAAAAACCAATTAAATCAATGGGTTATGGGTGATATTTCAGCTTGAATTCGGTGGATTGGGGGCCGGCCGCGCTGCTTTCGATTTACCCCCAAAAGCCTATCCTAGCTGCAGGCGAAAATAGTCCTATGGAAAACCATACCGTCAATATTGCCCAAATAATTTTGGCGCCATATTTAATATCGTCTTCAGTCTCCTTGTCGACGTTCTTTAAGAAATTCCAAGATTCACTCCATGACCACAAGAACGAGGCCCCGCCCCAGCTGATTATCCATTTTATAAAAAGACTGACAATTTAATAAAATATAAGCCATGAATGGATGGATAAATATTCGGGCTTTGGCAATTTAAATCTCCGTATGGGTGAGGTATTCAAGGCGCAATGCCTGTGCCCAGATGTACGTCATATCCGAAAATTCTTCTATCGATGCGGCGCGGCTTATTTCAGGGTGTCGATGGCACTGTACTTTAGCTTGACCAGGATATCCTTAACTTCGGCCCGAAGGGGGCTCATGAATAAATTCCACCAGATCAATAGGTACATTGTTGTGCGCGGCATGTGAACGGCCTTGTTGCACAAAAATCTTCTTTCAGACTGTCGTTTTCAATGAAATATTATTGCTTTCAGTGTGAAGCAGCATTCTTTCGAGTTCGGGCACTTTACGGGAGGGATTTCATTTTTGCAACAAAGCCAAGCCAGTCATAGCCATAGCTTGCGAAAGAGATCAGTGAGAAATTCATAGAAACTCTTTCCGAGGAAAAAGCCACCCACGAGACCCATTGGAATCAATATCTTAAAAACCAGATTGTTATTTTCGAAGCCAATCCAGAAAACAATGGACATTGCAATTACTGCCCCGAGAAATCCACCGGCTATTCCATAAATAAATCTATCAAACCACGACATAGAGGGTTTCCTTTTTTGCTCTGAAAAGAGCGCTTGGCGGCTGTCGGACTTGAATTGTCGATAGCGCAAACCATAGGTTTCAACACAATCGGCCCCAGCGAGGACAGTTTTTGCCGGATTTGCAGCCCCATAGCCGAGCTATGGGGCGAAAAGACGGTGTTCTCTGAGAGCGGCGTAACCAAAAATGGACCGCTGCGGTCGAATTTGTAGCTGCCGATTTCCAAGTTCGACAGGCTCCAGTGTGGTGTTGCACGCTATCCGGCACTTCAAACTGCGTCTTTTCGGTCAGAGCTGTGGTTTGTGTCTTGTCCTGACCAAAAAATTCCTCGGTTTTCAACGTGCCGCCCAGCGTGCAACACCACACTAGCGTTCCGAGTTGGAAGGTCTTTATGGGACGACTCTCCAACTTGGGACATTAGCGTAATGCATGCCGCAAGCATTGCAAAGCAAGCTGGGTTGGATCTCAGCGGCCGCCCATGTCCAGTTGCGGTGTGCGCTCGTTCCAGCGTAGCCGCACCATAGGTCGGCAAACCTCTGTTGTTTCCTGTCTCTCTAAGCCGCCAACACATCTTGCAACGCCCGCGTAGCAGCCACCGCGCCCAGGGCGGATTCCGTAAATCCCCCATGTAGCACCACGCCCGTGCCGGTCTGCTTGGCCTCGTGTTTGGCCACCGCCGCCAGGTTGGCGACTTCCTCGGCATGCCGAAAACGCCCGGGGGTGATGCGCACTGCGCCGATGGCCAGGGTGGTGCAGGCAAAAAAGCGCTGCACGCCGTGCCGGTCTTCGGCGTGGATGCCGCCGGCCTGCCGTGCAGGCTCGTCAAACAAGGTGATGGCTTCGCGGGCGAATTCGTCCACGATGTTCTTGCAGCGCTGCAGCCAGTTGCTGCTCTGAAAGACCAGCATGAAGTCGTCTCCGCCCACATGGCCCACAAAGTCGCGGCGGGCGTCGCAGTGGGCGGTGGCCAGGCGGGCCACCAGGCGGATCATCTGGTCGCCGCGCCAGTAGCCGTAGTGGTCGTTGAAGGGCTTGAAGTTATTCAGGTCGGCATAGCAGGCCACGAACTCGGTGTGGTGGTCCAGCAGGCGCTGCATGTGCAGGCTGATGGGGATGTTGCCGGGCAGAAAGGTCAGCGGGTTGGCGTGGCGTGCGGCTTCGATGCGGGTTTCGGTCACGGCGCGTACCAGCTGGTCGCCGGTGCCCAGGCCCAGGTAGCGGCCGTTGTCGGTGACGATGTAGCCGTCGTTCAGATACCGCTGGTCTTGTGAGGTGAGGATGCCGACCAGCTGGTCCACATCGCAGTCCAGTTCCACCACGCGCGGCGCGTGGTTGGCAAACCCCAGGCACGATTTGCGGCCATGCACTTCGCGGAAGTACGGCGTGGCGTAGTGGTTCATGAACTGCTGGCGGTTGATGAGCGCCACGGGGCGGGTGCCACTTACCACGGCCAGGGCGTGCAGGTCGGTGAACTGGCGGAACATGGCCGCCACGGCATCGTTGCTGGTGGCGGGTGCGGCGGTGGGCGCCTGCACCACCAGCAGGCTGCGCAGAATGCCGGGGCGAGCGGTCTGGCCCAGGTGCGGCAGCACGGCCACGCGCCGGTCTTGCATCACTTCGAGTGCCGGGCCTTCTACCGTGTCGCGCGGGGCGTGGGCGGGGCGGCCCAGCAGCCAGCCCTGGCCGTAGGGGACATCCAGGTCCCGCAGCGCGCGCAGGTCATCGCGCGTTTCGATGCCTTCGGCGATCAGCTTGGTGCCAAACACCTGGGCGATGCCCTTGATGGCCTGCAGCATCTGCAGGTTCTCGGGGTGGTTGCTGATGTCGCGGATGAAGTATTTGTCGATCTTCACGAAGTCAGGCTTCACCTCGGACCACAGCCGCAGGCTGGAGCGCCCATCGCCAAAATCATCCAGCGCCAGCCGCGTGCCGCAGGCGTGCACCGCCTTGATGGCCTGGCGCAGTTGGGGCATGTTGGTCACGCGGTCATGCTCGGTGATTTCCAGCACCAGAAGCCGGGCGCTCACGCCAAAGCTGCGCACCGCTTCGCCCAGCACCTTGGCGCCTACCAGGGCCACGCCGTGCACCAGCGCGTCGGCGCTGATGTTCACGAACAGGCGGCCTGGCGCCTTTTGGACGCCCCACTGCTGCAAGGCGGTGAAAACACACAGCAGTTCGAAGTCTTGCAGGATGTGCTCGCGCCGCGCCAGCTCCAGCAAGGCGTCGGGGGTGTGCAATGGGGTGCCTTGCGGGCCACGGATCAGGGCCTCGTGGGCGTAGATGCTGCCCTCGCGCAGATCGGCCAGGGGCTGGAACACGCAGTACAGGCCCCCGTCGCGCATGAGTTGCGCCAGAGGCCCCGTGCCGTGGCGCGCAGCCGGGGACAGCAAGGCCATCATCGCCTCCAGTCGGCTCCTGTGGGGGTTGTGCGTCACGGTGGATGGATGGTCGCTGAGCAGGGGTGCCCACGATATCGGCCTGGTGTGACAGTTTTGTTACAACCTGTTTCTGCTGTGGCGCATAGCAAACCAGGGCTCCGGCAACGGATTGGCCCGGGCGTGGACGGCTGGGGCGGCCTTGGGCGTGCTGGCTGGCGTGGGTCCTTGCTTTGATGGGGCGGGCCTTGGTTGGAGCCTGTGGGCGGTCGCTGCCGGAGGTCCTTGGTTGCAGTCTTTCAGGGGGGCGAAAGCCGGCTGGGCGTGCCTGCGTTTTGTGCGCTGGCTCAACCCCGCCGCAGCCGGGTGGGCACAGCGAGGGTTCGGTTTGATCTTGCTCAATGCCTGGCAGGCCGGGGCGCGGCACAGTCCTTTTCATGCCGCCCTCTACCTATTTTTCACTGCCTGCCGACACCGAAGTGATCGCTGCGGGCGAAGTCCTGCGCAGGCGCAACGAGGTGCTCACGTCGGTGCTGCACCTCGAAAGTGGCCGCGTGCTGCGCGGTGTGCTCGATGATGGCTACCTGCGCCACCAGCTGGGTGCGGTGGAGGGGCCATTCTGGCTGGACGCCGCCTCGGCCTTGATGGGCCTGCCGCTGCCGGTGGACATGGTGGCCGATACCCGCGTGCAGGTGCGCCGTCTGCCCATTGAGGAGTTCCGCCGCAGCCTTGCGGAGCTGCCTGCGGGGGCGCGCGGCCTGTTGCTCGACATGGCGCAGGGCTACCGCGAGCAGTCCGAGCTGGCCGTGAGCCGCCTTGCGCAGGATGCCGAATCGCGGTGCGCGCAGTGGTTGCTGAACCACGCCGAGCCCGACCCCAGCGGCACCATGCAGGTCACGTTGCACCAACGCAAGCGCCTGATTGCTGCACAACTGGGCATCGCTCCCGAGACCTTCTCGCGCGTGCTGCGCCATCTGCGGGAGCTGGGCCTCATCCACGGCACTGGCAACGTGCTGAATCTGCCGCAGCCCCGGGCGCTGCAGTCCATGGCAGGTTGCTGAACTGAACCCAGCGTGGATGGCTTCGGCGCCACGCGAAAAATAGCGCTCACCGCCTTTGCTCCGGGCGCGCCGCCCGCCAGCGCACCCGTGGAACTGGCTTTGCCAGGCCACTGGGTGCGTCCCCCTCCGGGGGAAGCCGCGCAGCGGCTCAGGGGGGCTTCCTCGTCAGGGTTTTTCCTCGGGTTTCACTGAGGGTTCTACCCAAGCCCTGGGCCGCAGGGGCTGCGTATATTTGTTGGGACCTGTCCGGTTTGACCTGTCCCCATGCCCAACGCCACCCCCCTGCGCCCGCATGGCGCCCACTGCGCGGAGTGTCCATGACGCCCCCCAGCCACCCTGCGCCGCTACAGGATGCGCCGGGCTGGTCGATGCCCGGTCCGCTGGTGCTGCGGCTGATGCTGTTGGCGGTGCTGGCGGTGGGGCTGTCGGGTGCGGTGTCGGCCTGGTTGGTCACGCGCGCCTCGGGGCAAGAGGCCATGCGGCGCGTGGTGAGCCAGCAGACCGATGAGGTCGAGGTGGTGGCCCGCCTGCTGGCCAGCAAGATCGAGCAAAGCCAGAAGGTGCTGCGCACCGTGGCCGCTGGCATCACGCCCGGCATGCTCGAATCACCCTCCACCCTGGAATGGCTGCTGCAGCAGGGTCTGCCCGCCGTGCAATTCTTCGATGCGATGCAGGTGGCCCGCGATAACGGCGAGCTGCGGCTCAACCTGCGCGGGGGGCGGCTTGACCAGCCTTCCAACCTGGACCCCGCCGAGCGTGATGCGCTGCGGCGCACGCTGATCGATGGCAAACCCCTGGTGTCCGAGCTGATTGCTGGACGTACCAGCGACGCGCGCGTGATGTTCACCATGCCGCTGCACCGCGAAGACGGCACCGTGCTGGGGGTGGTGGCGGGTGCGTTGCGCCTGCAGTCGCAAGGGCTGCTGCCGCCGTCCATGGCGCTGCCTGCGCGCGATGATTCGCGGCTGCTGGTGTTCACGCGCGACGGAACCATCCTGTCGCACTCGGACCCCGCCCGCATCATGGGCAAGGTGAGCGATGAGGCGGGCCTGTCGGCCGTGTATGGCCGCTGGCTGGCCCAGGCTCAGCCCGTGGTGGGGCGGGGTACGACCCATCTGGAAGACCAGCACATCGTCAGCATGGCGGGCATGCCGCTGCCGCAATGGATCGTGGCGCGGGTCAGCCCCTCGCAGGCACTGCTGGCGCCGCTGCAGGGCGCGCAGCGCGAAGCCTGGTGGCTGGCCGCCGCCAGCATGGCGCTGTGCATGTTGCTGGTGGCCGGACTCATGGCATGGATGGCACAGCCGCTGGCGCAGCTCACCCACAGTGCCCGCCTGCTGCTGCAGCGCAGCACCCGCGCAGGCATCTCGCAGGACTCCGTGGCCTGGCCGCGCGGTGGCGGGGAAGTGGGTGAACTGGTGCGGGTGTTCCAGGGCATGGTGCAGCAGGGCAGTCTGCAGCAGCGGCACAAGGCCACGCTGGACGGGCAGTTTCAAGCGGTGCTGGAGAGCGCGTCCGTGGGCATCGTCATTACGCGCCACGGCATCCTGGAAGTGGTGAGCCGCCAAGCCTGCCTGATGCTGGGTTACACCGAGGGCGAGCTGCAAGGCCACCCCACGCGCACCCTGTATGCCACTGACGCTGAATTCGCCCGCATCGGCGAACGCGTACAGGCCGAGTTTGCCGCGCATGGCGTCTTCGACGGCGACGTCTGCTTCATGCGCAAAGACGGCACGCCCGTGTGGGCGCGCGTGCAGGGCCGTGGCGTGCGGCCCGACGAGATGGAGGGCAGCACGGTCTGGATTCTGGAAGACATTACCGCTGCACGCGAGGCGCAGGTGCAGCAGGCGTGGGAGCGCACGCACGATGCCCTGACACAGCTGCACAACCGCAACGCGTTCGACGAGCGCCTGGGCTTGCTGCTGGCAGAGCGCTCGGCGCGACCGCGCGCAGCAACGGATGCGCAAGGCAGCGACGCTGCCGGGGACGGCGTGGTGCTGTTTCTGGACCTTGACCACTTCACCGTGGTGAACGACATCGCGGGCCACGACGCGGGCGACGACGTGCTGCGCCACGTGGCGCGGCTGCTCGAATCCCAGGTTCGGCAGATAGGCTGGGCTGCGCGGCTGGGGGGGGATGAATTTGCGGTGGTGTTGCCCGGCTGCGCGCTGGCACGGGGCCAGGCCGTGGCTGAGCAACTGCGCGCTTCGGTGCAGGCCTGGGAGCCTTCTTATCAGGGCCGCAGTTTCACGCTGGGCGTGAGCATTGGCTTGGTGGTGCTGGACGCAAGCCTGCAAGATGTGCCGTCAGTTCTGTATGCCGCTGACATGGCGTGCTACGACGCCAAGCGGGCAGGGCGCAACCGGGTGGAGACCCGCCATGCGCGCCAGGCGACGGCGTCGGGGCGGATGGCGTTAGGGACCGTGTGATTGTTGGTGTTTTGGGGCTCTGGCGCTTGCCTATCAAGCGCTACCAGCTATTTTTTTGATAGTGTCTTTGGGTGTCTGTAATCCGTTCGGGCTGGGCTTGTCGGAGTCTTGTTTTTGGTGGCTGCTGCATGCCTGTGTGGAGGGTAGATGCCAGGCGCACACCCCGGCCTCCGTCCTCAGCACGAGCACATCGCACAGATCAGCGCGCGCGGGTGCCCCACCTTCGACAAGCTCAGCCCGAACGCTGCGTAAAAACAAAAATGCTATAAAAATGATAGCTACAAAGTCAAATGCAGCAAGCGGAAAATATAAAAATCAATCCCCCATCCGCCCCAACGCCCTCAGCACATTCTCCGCCGTCGCCGGTGCCGTCAACACCACCGGCGCCGCAGCATCCACGCCACTACGCCCTGCCGCCACCGCATTGCGCAGCGCCTCGTACACACTGATCGCCAGCATGAACGGCGGCTCGCCCACCGCCTTGCTGCCGCCCACGTTGTCCTCGCGGTTGGCCTCGGGCCACAGTTCCACCTTGAAGTGGGCGGGGATGTCGCCTGTCGCCGGAATTTTGTAGGTGCTGGGGGCGTGGGTCGATAGGTACCCTTTGTCGTTCCACACCAGCTGCTCAGTGGTCAGCCAGCCCATGCCCTGTACAAAGCCGCCCTCGATCTGGCCGACGTCGATGGCAGGGTTGATGCTGTGCCCCACGTCGTGCAGGATGTCCACGCGCACCACGCGGCTCTCGCCGGTGAGGGTGTCGATGACGACTTCGGAGCACGCTGCGCCGTAGCTGAAGTAGTAAAACGGCCGCCCGGTCAGCGTGGTCTTGTCGTAGTGGATCTTGGGCGTGCGGTAAAAGCCGTCGCTCCACAGCTGGATGCGGTTGGCGTACGCCTCTTTCACCACATCGTCGAAGGGGCGCACCTTCTTGGGCGAGATCACCTGGCCGCCCTCGAAGCGGATCGCGCCTGCGCCGCAGCCATCGAGCCCGCAGACGAACGAGGCCAGGTTGTCGCGCACATTGCGCGCGGCAAACTGTGCGGCGCGGCCATTCAGGTCGGTGCCGCTGCTGGCAGCCGTGGCGCTGGCGTTGGGCACCTTGCTGGTGTCGCTGGCGGTGACCAATACACGGTGCAGCGGCACGCCCAGCTCGTCGGCCACGATTTGCGCCACCTTGGTGTGCAGGCCCTGGCCCATTTCGGTGCCGCCGTGGTTCACCTGCACGCTGCCGTCGGTGTACACATGCACCAGCGCGCCCGCCTGGTTGAATAGCGTGGCCGTGAAGCTGATACCGAACTTGACCGGGGTGATGGCCAGGCCGCGCTTGAGCACAGGCTGCCGCGCGTTCCAGGCGGCAATCTCGGCCTGGCGGCGGCGGTAGTCGGACGTTTGTTCCAACTGGGGCAGCAGCGCGTGCAGGATGTTGTCCTCCACCGTCATCTGGTAGTGGGTGACGTTGCGGCCGCTGCTGGCGTCCTGGCCGTACAGGTTGGCCATGCGCACATCTTGCGCATCCAGGCCCAGTGCGCGGGCGATGTCGCCCAGGATGGCCTCGATCACGATCACGCCCTGCGGCCCGCCGAAGCCGCGAAACGCCGTGTGGCTCTGCGTATTTGTCTTGCAGCGGTACGAGGCGATCTCCACGTCGCTCAGGTAGTACGCGTTGTCGGCGTGGAACACGGCCCGGTCGGCCACGGGGCCGGACAGGTCGGCGCTGAAGCCACAGTTGGCGGCCATCTGCAGCTTCAGGCCCGTGATGCGGCCGGTGCCGTCAAAGCCCACGTCGTACTCGTACGCAAACGGGTGGCGCTTGCCGGTGACCATGAAGTCCTCGTCCCGGTCCAGCCGCAGCTTGACGGCGCGGCCGAACTTATTGGCAGCCACGGCGGCCCACACGGCCAAGTGCCCGGCCTGGGTCTCCTTGCCACCAAAGCCACCGCCCATGCGGCGGCATTCCACCTTGACCGCGTGGTTGTCGATGCCCAGCGCGTGCGCCACCCAGTGCTGCACCTCGCCGGGGTGCTGGGTGCTGGAGTAGATCCACCACTGCTTTTGCTCCAGCGGCAGTGCGTAGGCGATCTGGCCTTCCAGATAGAAGTGCTCTTGCCCGCCCACCTCGAACGCGCCTTGCAGGCGGTGCGCCGATTGCGCAAGGCCCGTGGCGGCGTCGCCCCGGCGCACAAACACCGGGGGCAGCACAAAGCTTTGCGCCTTCAGGGCCTCATGCACGCTCAGCACAGCGGGCAGCGGGGTGATGTCCAGCTTCACGGCGCGCACGGCGCGGCGCGCCTGCATGACCGAGTCGGCCACCACCAGGCCGATGACCTGGCCGATGTGCTGCACCGTGCCGTGTGCAAATACGGGCTCGTCGTGCGCAAAGGCTGCCAGGGTCTTGTCGCCGGGCACATCCTGCGCCAGCACAACGCCGCGCACGCCGGGCAGGGCCAGGGCGGCGCTGGCATCCACGCCGTTCAGGGTGCCGTGGGCCACGGTGGAGAGGATGGGCGCTGCGTACAGCGTGCCTTTCACTTCGGGCAGGTCATCGATGTAGTGCGCAGCGCCTGCCACCTGCGCGCGTGCGCTTTCGTGGATGTGCGACTGGCCCATCGCCCGGGTGCTGGCAGGAAGGGGTTCACGCGTGTTCATGCTGCAACCTCCAGGCGGAAGTTTTCTACGCTCACCGTCTGCTGCCCCTGGCTCTCCAGCCAAAAGCGCTGCAGCAGGCTGGCCAGCACGGTGCGTCGGTAGGCGCCGCTGGCGCGCATGTCGGAGATGGGTTGGAACTCGGCCTGCAGTGCCTCTGCGGCGCGGGTCACGGTGTCGGCATTCCACGGCTGGCCGACGAGTGCGGCTTCGGTCTGGCGCGCACGGGCCGAGGTGGCGGCCACGCCGCCCGCGCCAATGCTGGCGCGGCGCACTACGCCGGCTTCGATGTCCAGGTTGATGGCGAGGCAGACGGCAGAGATGTCGTCGTCGAAGCGTTTCGAAATCTTGTACGCCCGAAGCTGTTCCTGGGCCGATGGCCGGGGCACCACGATGCGTACCAGCAACTCATCAGGTGCCATCACGTTCTGCCGGTAGCCGGTGTACAGGTCTTCCAGCGCCAGCGTGCGTTCACCCCGCACGCTGGCCAGCACCACCTGGGCGCGCAGCGCAATCAGGAGCGGCATCGAGTCGCCAATGGGCGAGCCGTTGGCCACATTGCCGCCCAGCGTGCCCGAGTTGCGCACTGGCAGGCCGGCAAAGCGCGTGGCAAAGGTGTGCAGCTGCGGCCACTGGGCCGTCAGTGCCGCAAAGGCGTCGGTCAAAGTCACGGCGGCGCCGAGGGTGATGTGGTGTGCGTCGTGCTGAATCTGCCGCAGCTCTGCCGCCCGGGTCACATCCAGAATCTGGGCGTACTGCTTGTGCTGCTTGGTCACCCACAGGCCCACATCGGTGCAGCCTGCCACCACCTGCGCCGCAGGGTGCGCGGCGCGTGCGGCCAGCAGGTCGGGCAGCGTGGCAGGGGAAATATAGAAAGAATTGGCATCTAGCGCTTGAGGGGTAAGCGCAAGTAGCTCTAATTTTTGTAGCAAAAGAGGCTCGTTCACCACCATGGCGGGCAGCGATGCCATCTGCTGGGCGGCATCGAGGATGGGGCGGTAGCCAGTGCAGCGGCACAGATTGCCCGAGAGCTCTTCCTGCGCCAGTTCGCGGGTGATCGGTTGGCCGTGGCGGACATGGTCGAGCGCCGACGGGCCGCCCCTGGGTGCGAGGGCCCCGGGCGCTCGGGGATCAGGGGGCCCTTCCCCGGATGGGGGCAGCGAACCACACGCAGTGGGGAACGTGGGGGCAATGTGTCTTTGGTACATGCCGAACAGGCTCATGACGAAACCGGGGGTACAAAAGCCGCATTGCGAGCCGTGGCACTGCACCATGGTTTCCTGTGCTGGATGGAGCGTGATGGTTTGACCAGGAGCCGTTGCGGCATCGCCCACCGGCTGGATCAGCGGGTCTTCGGCCAGGTCTTCCACCGTCCACAGCGCCATGCCGTCCACCGAATGCGCCAGGCGGATGCAGCTGTTCACCGCGCTGTAGTGCAGCTTGCCGTCGCGCGCCTCGCCCAGCACCACGGTGCAGGCGCCGCAGTCGCCTTCGCCACAGCCTTCCTTGGTGCCGGTGCAGCCCAGGTCCTCGCGCAGCACCTCCAGCAGCGTGCGGTCGGGTGGTACATTGCCCAGCGCCACGGGCTGGCCTCGGCGCAGGAATTGCAGGGGTCTTGTTGTCATGACAAACGCCACTTCGATCTTGGATGGGAAAGGTTCAGCAGAGGGTAGAACGCAGTACCGTTTCCGGCATATGCGCAAGCTTATGGCACCCATGCCCACACCGCTATGAGAGACCACGCCCTTTTCGACAAGATAGACCTCCATCTCATAAGGGTCTTGCACACCGTGCTCACAGAACGCAGCGTATCGAGGGCCGCCGTCCGCCTGGGCATGCACCAGCCGGCGGTGTCGGCTGCGCTCAAGCGCCTGCGCGACCTGTCGGGCGACCCGCTGCTGGTGCGCTCCGGCGCCAGCATGATGCCCACCGACGCCGCGCTGCGCATGGTGGAGCCCGCCGGGGCCATCCTGCGAGCGGCCGAGGCGCTGTTTTCGGATGCGCGCGGGTTTGACCCGCGCACCGCCACCCGCACCTTCCGCGTGGCGGCCAGCGACTACCTCGACCCGCTGTTTTTGCCCCAGCTTGTGGCCCGCATCAAGGTCGAAGCGCCTTTGTGCCCCATCGAGATCCTGCCCCTGTCGGCCGACGCGCACTACCACGCGCACCTGGCGCAGGGCGATGTGGATGTGGTGATCGGCAACTGGCCGCAGCCGCCCGACGACCTGCACATGGGCCGCCTGTTTGGCGACGAGGTGGTGTGCCTGGTCGGCAAGGACCACCCCGCCGTGCGGCGCGGCTGGGATGTGGAAAGCTGGCTGGCCGCCGAGCACATCGCGCCCACGCCCACCCACCCTGGTGCGCGCGGCGTGATCGACGCTCACCTGGACAGCTTGGGCATGCAGCGCCACATCACGGCGCGCTGCGCGCACTTCAGCCTCATTCCCAGCATCGTGGCATCGAGCTTGCTTGTGCTGACCACGGGCCGCCAGTACTGCGAACGGTATGTGGAACAGCTGCCGCTGGCCATCCTGCCGTGCCCGGTGTCATTCCCCCGGCTCCTGTACTACCAGTTGTGGCATGCGCGCACGCACCACTCGGCGGCGGCGGCCTGGCTGCGCGATTGCGTGAAAACGGTGGCTGCATCGCTACGAAAAGAATAGCTGCTAGCGCATGCTGAACAAGCGCTAAGAGGTATTTTCATTCTTATAACAAGTTGTAAAACTGAGAGACAATCCCCGCATGAGTTCTCCCCCCAATCCTTCAGCGCCGGGCGCGGCGCCGCCACAGCTGCAGCTGGTGGGCATCACCAAGCGCTACCCGGCCGTGGTGGCCAACAGCGGCGTGTCGCTCACAGTGCTGCCGGGTGAAATTCACGCCGTGCTGGGCGAAAACGGCGCGGGCAAGTCCACGCTGATGAAAATCATCTACGGCTCGGTCAAGCCCGACGAAGGCAGCGTCTTCTTCAACGGCCAGTCCGTGCAGGTGCGCAACCCACAAGAGGCCCGCGCCCTGGGCATCGCCATGGTGTTCCAGCATTTCAGCCTGTTCGACACCCTCACGGTGGCCGAGAACGTGTGGCTGGGCCTGGACAAGAGCCTGACGCTGGCCGAGGTGACCAGCCGCATCACCGCCAAGGCCGCCGAATACGGCCTCGACATCGACCCCTTGCGCCCTGTGCACACGCTGAGCGTGGGCGAAATGCAGCGGGTGGAGATCATCCGCGCGCTGCTTACCGCGCCTAAGGTGCTGATCCTGGATGAGCCCACCTCGGTGCTCACGCCCCAGGCGGTCGAGAAGCTCTTCGTGGTGCTGCGCAAGCTGGCCAGCGAGGGCTGCAGCATTCTCTACATCAGCCACAAGCTGCACGAGATCCGTGCGCTGTGCACCGCCTGCACCGTGCTGCGCGGCGGCAAGGTCACGGGCGTGTGCAACCCGGCCGAGGAATCCAATGCGTCCCTGTCGCGCCTGATGATTGGCGCCGAGCCGCCCGCGCTGGAGCACCGCGCGGTGCAGACCGGCGCTACCGTGCTGCGCGTGCAGGGCCTGTCCCTGCCGCGCGCCGACCAGTTCGGGGTGGATCTGATCGACCTGCAGTTTGAGGTCAAGGCGGGCGAGGTCGTGGGCATTGCGGGCGTGTCCGGCAATGGGCAAAAGGAATTGCTCTATGCGCTGTCGGGTGAAGACCAGCGGGCTGATGCCGCCAGCATCCAGGTGGCCGGCCAGAACGCAGGCCGCATGGGCCCCAGCCAGCGCCGCGCTTTAGGCCTGCACTTTGTGCCCGAGGAGCGCCTGGGCCGCGGCGCTGTGCCCACCATGGGCCTGGCGCACAACCTGCTGCTCACGCGCACCAACGCGGTCAGCGGCAGTGGCTGGATCAAGGTGGGGGCGCTGCAAAAGCATGCGGCGGACATCATCGCCCGCTTCAACGTCAAGGCGGGCGGCCCCAATGCAGCGGCCAAATCGCTATCGGGCGGCAACCTGCAAAAGTTCATCGTGGGCCGCGAGATCGACGCCAACCCGAAGCTGCTCATCGTCTCGCAGCCCACCTGGGGTGTGGACGTGGGCGCGGCGGCGCAGATTCGCGGCTCCATCCTGGCGCTGCGCGATGCGGGCTGTGCTGTGCTGGTGGTGAGTGAGGAGCTGGACGAATTGTTTGAAATCTGTGACCGGCTGCATGTGGTGGCCAAGGGGCACCTGTCGCCCTCAGTGCCCCGCGCTGAGGCCACGGTGGAGCGCATTGGCGAATGGATGAGTGGCCTGTGGCATGCCGACGTGCAGGCCCACCTGGCCCAGCAGCAACAGCAGGCCCGGGGCGGGGAGGTGCAGCATGCTTAAGCTGGAACCGCGCCCCCAGGCGTCCAAGCTCTGGACCTATGGCTCGCCGCTGCTGGCGCTGGCCATCACGGTGCTCATCGGGGTGGCCTTGTTCGTGGCGCTGGGCAAAGACCCGGTGCGCGGGCTGCAGGTGTTTTTCTGGGAGCCCATCAAGTCCCAGTACGCCATGGGCGAACTCATGGTCAAGGCCACGCCGCTGCTGCTGATTGCGCTGGGGCTGGCCGTGTGCTTTCGCTCCAACGTGTGGAACATCGGTGCCGAGGGTCAGTTTGTCATCGGCGCCGTGGTGGCGGGCGGCGTAGCGCTGCTGGCCGACAAGACCACCGGGCCGTGGATCGTGCCCGCCATCTTGCTCGCTGGGGTACTGGGCGGCATGGTGTGGGCGGGGCTTACGGCGCTGCTGCGCGACAAGTTCAACGCCAATGAAATCCTGGTGAGCCTGATGCTGGTCTATGTGGCCACGCTGGTGCTGGGCTACCTGGTGTACGGCCCGTGGAAGGACCCCATGGGCTACAACTTTCCGCAGACCAAGACGTTCGAGAAAGTGACGCAGATCCCGCGCCTGATGCAGGGCTCGCGCGTGTCCATCGGTCTGCTGCTGGCGCTGGCGGGTGCTGCGGCGTTGTGGGTGTTTCTGTTCCGCACCCGGGCCGGTTTTGCGCAGCAGGTGGGCGGCCTGGCTCCGGCAGCGGCGCGCTATGCGGGCTTTTCGTCACGGCGCGCGCTGTGGACGGCACTGCTGATCTCGGGCGGCGCGGCCGGCCTGGCGGGCGCGCTGGAGGTGGCGGGGCCCATCGGCCAGCTCACGCCCTATGTGCCCGCAGGCTACGGCTTTGCGGCCATCATCGTGGCCTTTGTGGGGCGGCTGCACCCGGTGGGCATGATCCTCTCGGCCATTCTCATGAGCATGTTCTACATCGGCGGCGAGCTGGCGCAGTCGCGCATGGGCTTGCCCAAGTCGCTCACGGGCGTGTTCCAGGGCCTGCTGCTGTTCACGCTGCTGGCCTGTGACACCTTGATCGCCTACCGCACCCGCTGGGTGTCCGCCAAGGGAGGCAAGTAATGGAATCCTATGCACTCCTGATCGGCGCCACGCTGAGCGCAGGCACTGTTTTGGCCATCGCGGCCCTGGGCCTCTTGATCAATGAAAAGGCCGGCATCGTCAACCTGGGCGCCGAGGGCATGATGCTCTGCGCCGCCATTGCGGGCTTTGCCACCGTGGTGCACACGGGCAACACCTGGCTGGGGTTTGCGGCGGGCATGGCCGCTGGCGCGCTGCTGGCAGCCATCTTTGGCGTGCTGGTGATCTGGCTCAATACCAACCAGTACGCCACGGGGCTGGCGCTCAGCCTGTTTGGCGTGGGCTTCTCGGCGTTTGCGGGTATCAGCTATGTGCAGGCCAAGTTGCCCGAGCTGCCCAAGTATGCGATCCCGGTGCTGGGCGATGTGCCGCTGCTCGGCCCCGCGCTGTTCCGGCAGCACCCGCTGGTGTACCTCACCATGCTGCTGGTGGTGGGGATGATCTGGTTCCTGTACCGCACGCGCGCCGGGCTGGTGCTGCGCTCGGTGGGGGAATCGCCCGAGTCGGCCCATGCGCTGGGCTACCCCGTGCGCCGCATTCGCCTGGCGGCGGTGGTGGCAGGTGGCGCGCTGTGCGGACTCGCCGGGGCGTACATCTCCACCGTCTATACCCCGCTGTGGGTCGAAGGCATGGTGGCCGGGCGCGGCTGGATTGCGCTGGCGCTCACCACCTTTGCCACCTGGCGTCCGGCACGGGTGTTGCTTGGTGCTTACCTGTTTGGCGGCGTGACCATGCTGCAGTTCCATTTGCAGGCCACGGGCGTGCAGGTGGCCAGCCAGTTGCTGAGCATGCTGCCGTATGTGGCCACCATCGTGGTGCTGGCGCTGATCTCGCGCAATCCGGCGTGGATCCGCATCAACATGCCGGCATCGCTGGGCAAGCCGTTCTATCCGGGTAGCTGAAATGGGCAAGCCCATGATGCTCTGGCAGGTTACCCGGCGGTAGATCGCCCCATAATTAATGTTTCGCGTGTTTCAACCCCCAACGTTTTCAAGAAGGAACCGACATGACTGATCTGCAGAAACGCTCCATGCTCAAGGTGGCAGCGCTCTCCGCCGTGGCCGCTGCCGCACTCGTGGGCTGTGGCAAGAAGGAAGAACCGGCACCGGCGCCCGCGCCCGCACCGGCCCCTGTGGCAGAAGCCCCGGCGCCCAAGCCCGAGCCACTGAAGATCGCCTTTGCCTATGTCGGTCCGGTGGGCGACGGCGGCTGGACCTTTGCGCACGACAACGGACGCAAGGTCATTGAAAAGGAATTCGGCGACAAGGTGGTCACCAGCTTCGTCGAGAGCGTGCCCGAATCTGCCGACGCCGAGCGCGTGCTGCGCGACCTGGCCGGCCAGGGTAACAAGCTGATTTTCGGCACCACCTTTGGCTACATGGAATCCATGCTCAAGGTCGCTGCCGACAACCCAGGCATCAAGTTCGAGCACGCCACAGGCTACAAGACGGCCGACAACCTGCGCACCTACGACAGCCGCACGTATGAAGGCGCTTACATGGCGGGCGTGATCGCCGGCGCCATGACCAAGTCCAACACCCTGGGTGTGGTGGGTTCGGTGCCGATCCCTGAGGTGATCCGCAACATCAACAGCTTCACGCTGGGTGCCCAGTCGGTCAACCCCAAGATCAAGACCAAGGTGGTGTGGGTGAACGAGTGGTTCAGCCCTCCGAAGGAAACCGAAGCCGCCACCAGCCTGATCAACGGCGGCGCTGACGTGCTGTTCCAGAACACCGACTCGCCCGCCGTGCTCAAGACGGCGCAAGAAAAAGGCAAGCGCGCCTTTGGCTGGGACAGCGACATGACCGCCTACGGCCCCAAGGCCCACCTGGCATCGGCCGTGATCAACTGGGGCCCGTACTACATCAAGGCCACCAAAGACGCGCTGGAAGGCACCTGGACCACCGGCCAAAGCTGGTGGGGCGTGAAGGAAGGCGCCATCGACATCGTCTCCATCGCTGAAGACGTGCCTGCCGACATCAAGACCAAGGTCGAAGGGATCAAGAAGGGCCTGGCCGACGGCACCTACCAGATCTGGAAGGGCCCCATCGTGGGTCAGGACGGCAAGGAAGTGCTGGCCAAGGACGTGGTGGCCGATGACAAGTTCCTGGGCGGCGTGAACTTCTACGTCAAGGGCGTGGAAGGCAAGATCCCTGGCGGCGAGAAGAAGTAAGCCAAGGGGTGATCAGCAAGCCGCGCGGCTTGCTGCACACAGCGAGGGCCGCCTGCGGGTGGCCCTTTTTCGTTTCTGGTGGGGTGGCGGAACATGCGCCTGGAGGTGCTGGCAGATGGTCGAATCAGGTTTGTGGCATCCGGTGGCTTTGGCGGGCGACGTGGCGCAGGCGCCCGTCGCCGTGCAGGTGCTGGAACAAGCCGTGGTGCTGTGGCGCAATGCTGCGGGCGTGGTGCAGGCGTTTGCTGACCAGTGCCCGCACCGGGGCGCGCGGCTATCGCTGGGCCGTGTCACGCCGCAGGGCCAGTTGGAGTGCCCCTACCACGGCTGGCAGTTTGCAGACGACGGCCGTTGCACCCAGGTGCCCGCGTTGCCCACGTTTGTGCCGCCGCCCGGCCATTGCGCGCGGACCTTCGCGGCGCGGGAGGCCTATGGTCTGGTCTGGGTGCGCATGCAAGACGGCGTTGCCGTGCTGCCCGCTTTCGCGGCCGAAGACGACACGCGGCTGCGCAAGCTCAACTGCGGGCCCTACGACGTGGCTGCCAGTGCGCCGCGCATCATCGAGAACTTTTTGGACATGTCGCATTTCGGCTTTGTGCACGAAGGCTGGCTGGGCAGCCGCGATGCCACCGCGATTGACGACTACCGCGTGGAGGCCACCCCCACCGGTCTGCTGGCCACGGGCTGCAAGGCCTGGCAGCCGCAGTCCAACCTGCATTCCACGGCAGCCGCGCAGGTCGAATACACCTACGAGGTCACCGCGCCTTATGCGGCGGTGCTGACCAAGGTGCCCGAGGCGGGCACCACGGCCGTGGATGGCTGGCGGGAGTCGATCGCATTGTTCATTTGCCCGATCACCCCGGTGCGCAGCCGCGTGTGGTTTCGGCTGGCCGTGGCAGATTTTGGTTCGCCAGACGAGAAGCTGCAGGCGTTCCAGCACACCATCTTCACGCAGGACCAGCCCGTGCTGGAGTCGCAGACGCCACAGTGCCTGCCGCTCGACCTGCGGGCAGAGTTGCATACCGCCGCCGACAAGGCATCATCTGCCTACCGCCGCTTTCTGCGCCAGAGTGGCATTACCTTTGGAGTCTGCTGATGTTCAAAATCCCTCCCATTTCCGCCGAGCGCCTGCCTGGTCTGCTGCGTGCCATGCCCAAGGCAGAGCTGCACATCCACATCGAGGGCTCGCTGGAGCCTGAGCTGATCTTTGCCCTGGCGCAGCGCAACGGATTGACCTTGCCCTACGCCAGCGTGGAGGCCTTGCGCAGCGCCTATGCGTTCACCAACCTGCAGAGTTTTCTGGACATCTACTACGCTGGTGCCAGCGTGCTGCTGCACGAGCAGGACTTCTACGACATGGCCCGTGCCTACCTGGCCCGCGCAGCGCGTGACAACGTGCTGCATGCCGAAATCTTCTTCGACCCGCA
Source organism: Acidovorax facilis (assembly GCA_964031875.1). GTDB lineage: Bacteria > Pseudomonadota > Gammaproteobacteria > Burkholderiales > Burkholderiaceae_C > Acidovorax > Acidovorax facilis_A. Next base: position 30,817 of record CAXIRU010000079.1, on the reverse strand, counting down.
GACGCACACTGCACGCGGTGTGGCCATGGAAACGGTCATCAACGGCCTGCACCGCGCCTGTGAAGATGCACGCACCGAGCTGGGCGTCAGCGCCACGCTGATCCTGTGTTTCCTGCGCCACCTGAGCGAGGAGTCCGCGTTTGAAACGCTGGAGCAGGCCATGCCGCTGCTCGACAAGATTGTGGGTGTGGGCCTGGACTCCAGCGAACTGGGCCATCCGCCCGAGAAGTTCGCCCGCGTGTTCGCCCGCTGCCGCGAGCTGGGCCTGCACCTGGTGGCCCACGCGGGCGAGGAGGGGCCCCCTGCCTACATCTGGAGCGCGCTCGATGTGCTCAAGGTCGAGCGCATCGACCATGGCGTGCAGGCGGTGCACGACGCTGCCCTGATGCAGCGCCTGGCGCAAGACCGCATTGCGCTCACCGTGTGCCCGCTGTCCAACCAGAAGCTGTGCGTCTTCCCCAACCTGGCTGACCACAACCTGGGCAAGCTGCTGGATGCCGGGCTGGCCGCCACGGTCAACTCGGACGACCCAGCCTACTTTGGTGGCTACATGAACGAGAACTTCACCCAGGTGTTTGCCGCCACGGGCCTCACGGCCAAACATGCTTACCAGCTGGCGTTCAACAGTTTTGAGGCGAGTTTTGCCAGCAATGCCGACAAGCGGGTGTGGGAGCACAAGCTCAAGGAGACCTTTGAGCGTTGCGTGGAGCACGACTACTGACGCGGCAGGGGCCTGAGCACGCCGGGTTGCTGCGCAGTGTGCCAATCCGGTAGTTATTGCTATATAAATAATAGCTAATAGCGCTTTCCAGATAAGCGCTAGCGGCCAAAATGACTCTATATCTACCCGCCGTTCAGCGGCGGTGGCGGGCCCCCGGTGTGGCATGGGCCCAGGGCCTCCCGCAGGGGTTGCGCCGTAGATGTTTCGGGTAAACCCTAGAATTGTGAGATTTTGTACTTGCCTGAAGCGCGCCAAGCGCTTCGGGCGCTTTTTTTGCCCGCGTGCGGTGGTGGGTGCTGGGCCCTGTAGGGCTGCTGTTGTGCGCAGGCGTTGTGCATTGTTCTCCTGTCGGATTTTCACCATGTTTCTTCATCAACTTTCCATCGGCAAGCGCCTGACCCTGGTGCTGGGCGCCATTCTTTTGCTGTTTTTCGTGAGCAGCGTGGTTGCAGTGGTCAAACTGAACCAGTTGGGCACGGTCATTGACACCATGGTGGACGAGAACGTCAAGACTGAGCGTGCGGGCGCGGATTGGCTGCTCAACACCACTGCGGGCGTGCAGCGTGCTGCAGCCATCGCCAAAAGCAGCGACGCCTCGCTGGTGCCTTATTTCGCACCGGCCACGGCCGCGGCCATCAGCGAGACCAACGAACTGCAGAAGTTCATCGAGTCGAAGATGGATACGCCCGATGAAAAGCAGCTGTTTGCCAAATTGGGCGAGCTGCGCCGGGCCTACCTCAGCGCGCGCGAGGAAGTCAGCAAGCTCAAGCAGGCGGGCGATGCCGATGCAGCCGGCAAGGTCTTCACCGAACGGTTCGAGCCCACTTCGCGCGACTATGTGGCAGGCGTCAAGCAGATGGTGGACCTGCAGCGCAACCAGCTGGACGCCGCGGGCAAGCGCAGTGAAGCACTGCGCGCCCAGACCACGCTGCTGCTGCAGATCTGCACCGGCGTCTCGCTCCTGCTGGGCGCCTTGCTGGCCTGGCTGCTGACCACCAGCATCACGCGACCGCTGCGCCAGGCCGAGGCCATTGCAGAAACCATCGCCAACATGGACCTGACCGGTGCACCCCAGGCGACCTACGCCAACGACGAAACCGGTCACCTGCTGCGATCCCTGGATGCCATGCGCAGTGCCCTGCACCGCTCGCTGCAGCAGGTGCGCGGCGTGGTGGACAGCATCTCCACCGCCAGCACCCAGATCGCCATTGGCAACCAGGACCTGAGCGCCCGCACCGAGCAGACGGCCAGCAGCCTGCAAGAGACCGCCAGCTCGATGGAAGAGCTGACCAGCACCGTGCGCCAGAGCGCCGACTCTGCCGTGCAGGCCAACCAGCTCGCGGCGTCGGCTGCGCAGGTGGCCCAGCGCGGTGGGGACGTGGTGGCCCAGGTGGTGAACACCATGGACGAGATCAACGCCAGCAGCAAGAAGATTTCCGACATCATCGGCACCATCGACGGCATTGCCTTCCAGACCAACATCCTGGCGCTGAACGCCGCCGTCGAGGCGGCCCGTGCCGGTGAACAAGGCCGTGGTTTTGCCGTGGTGGCGAGCGAGGTGCGCAACCTGGCCCAGCGCAGCGCCGAAGCCGCCAAGGAAATCAAGGCGCTGATCGGCGTTTCGGTCGAAAAGGTGGAGTCCGGAGCCGCGCTGGTGCAGAACGCTGGCACCACCATGGACGAGATCGTGAGCTCGGTGCGCCGCGTGACGGACATCATCGGCGAGATCAGTGCCGCCGCATCGGAGCAGAGCCAGGGCATAGGCCAGGTCAACGTTGCTGTTAACCAGCTCGACCAGATGACGCAGCAAAATGCGGCGCTGGTGGAAGAGTCCACCGCTGCGGCCGAAAGCCTCAAGGACCAGGCTGCGCGCCTGGCGGATGTGGTGGGCGCGTTCCGCCTGGGGGCTGCAACTGCGCCCGCCCACGCGCACACCCACGCGCACACCCATGCGCATCTGCCGCGCCTGAACTGACCCCGCTTCGGAGGCTGCGCCTTACTTTTAGAGGCAGAGACTGAACCTTCCGCTGAGCGGGCCCACCCGCCAGCACCCCACCGCCAGACCCGCCGCCCTGCGGGTCTGGTGTGTTTTTCCAACCAGGGCCATGTAGAGGACCACCATGTACAAAAACCTCGCAGCCACGCTCGTGGCCGCCTGTTTTTTCTCCCCCGTTTTTTGCCAGACCGCACCCGCCAAGGGCGCGACCGCCGAGCCTGTCAAGGCTGGATTCGTCTACGTCTCACCGATCACCGAGGCGGGCTGGACGCGTCAGCATGACGAAGGCCGCAAGGCGGTCGAGGCCGCACTGGGCAGCCAGGTCAAGACGAGCTTCGTCGAGAACGTGGCCGAAGGCGCCGATGCCGAGCGCGTGATCCGCGACCTGGCGGCCACCGGCCACCAGATCATCTTCACGCCCAGTTTTGGCTACATGGAGCCCACGCTCAAGGTGGCGCAGGACTATCCGCATGTGAAGTTCGAGTCCATCACCGGCTACAAGCAGGCCACCAATGTGGCCACGGCCAATGCGCGCTACTACGAGGGCCGCTACCTGGCAGGGATTGCGGCAGGCCGCATGAGCAAGACCGGCGTGGCCGGTTTTGTGGCGGGCTTCCCCATCCCGGAGGTGCTGCAGGGCATCAACGCCTTTGCGCTGGGCATGCGTTCGGTCAATCCGCAGGCCACCGTCAAGGTGGTGTGGCTCAACGTGTGGTTCGACCCACCCAAGGAGCGCGACGCCGCCATGGCGCTGTTCAACCAGGACGTGGATGTGATCGCCTTCCACACCGGCTCTACCGCCGTGATGTCGGCGGCGCAGGAGCGCGGCAAGATGGCGGTGGCCTACCACTCTGATATGCGCAAGACCGGACCGGACGCCCAGATCGTGGCCGTGACGCACCAATGGGGCGCCTACTACACCGAGCGGGTGCGGGCCGTGCAAAGCGGCACCTGGAAAAGTGCCAACCTGTGGGGCGGCGTGCGCGAGGGCATGATCCGCGTGGGCGACTTTGGCCCCCGGGTTCCCGCCACCGTGCAGCAGGAGGTGCTGAACGCCCAGAAGGCCATTGGGGCGGGCAAGCTCCAGCCCTTTCGCGCAGGCAAGGCGCCAGTGCGCGACAACGATGGGCAAGAGCGCATTGCGGCGGGCCAATCCCTGTCGGATGCACAGATATTGCAGATGAACTGGCTGGTGCAGGGCGTGGTGGGCAAGCTGGCCCGCTGAGCCTGCACGACCTACCGGCGCTCTCTGAACCCCCATATCCACTATGGGGTGCTGCGTATACAAACTGCGCCCCCTGCCGCTAAGCTTGCCGCCATGCCTGTATACCGTTCCGCCCTTTTGCGCTTTGCCGACGACGGCACTGCCCTGTATGACCAAGATGGCCTGCTGGCCACGGGCCCCGATGCCCTGGGCTGCCAGCGGGTGCTGGCGGCGGGGGCCTGGCAGTCGCTGGCGCCGCAGTTTGCGGGCGAGCCCGTGGTGCACCTGCCGGGGCGCATTCTGGCGCCCGGCTTTGTGGACATGCACATCCACTTTCCGCAGACCGATGTGATCGGCTCCCCGGCCGACGGCCTGCTGCCCTGGCTGGAGAACTACACGTTTCCCCACGAGTCCCGTTTTGTCGAGCCCGGCTACAGCGCGCAGGTAGCGCAGTTTTTCATTGCTGAGCTGCTGCGCAATGGCGTGACCACGGCGCTGGCGTTTTCCACATCCCACCCCGCGTCGGCCAACGCCTTGTTTGCCGAGGCCCAGCGCCAGCAGATGCGCCTGATCACCGGCAAGGTGCTGCAGGACCGCCATTCGCCCGATGGCGTGCGCGACGACACTGAACAAAGCCTCATCGACACCGAAGCGCTGATCCAGCGCTGGCACGGCGTGGACCGACTGGGCTATGCCATCACCCCGCGTTTTGCGCCCACCAGCACGCACGAGCAGCTGCGCGGCGCGGGCGAACTGGCCGCGCGCTACCCGGATGTGTGGATTCAGTCGCACGTAGCCGAAAACCTGGACGAAATCCGCTGGGCGCGCGAGCTGTTCCCAGCCTCGCGCAGCTACCTGGGTGTGTACGACGACTTTGGCCTGATGCGCGAGCGGGCGGTGTACGCACACTGCATCCACTTTGACGATGACGACCGCGCCCTGATGCGCGACACCGGTGCCGTGGCGGCTGTCAGCCCCACCAGCAACCTCTTTCTGGGCAGCGGCTTCTTTGACTATGCTGGGGCTGACCGCGTGGGCTTTGGCTACGGTTTGGCCAGCGATGTAGGCGGCGGCACCAGCTTCAGCCCGTTTCACACCATGATGGCCGCCTACTACGTGGGGCGCACTGCGGTCGAAGGTCTGCAGACCAAGCCTGGCCTGAGCTTGTCGCCCCAGCAGCTGTGGTGGCAGCACACGGCAGGTGCGGCCAGGGCGCTGGGCCTGGCGGGGGTGGTGGGCAACCTGCAGCCGGGGTGCGAGGCGGATTTTGTGGTGCTCAACCCCCAGGCCACGCCGCTGTTGGCGCGCAAGAGCAGCCAGGCACGCAACCTGGACGAGCTTTTGTTTGCGTTGATCGTGCTGGGCGACGACCGGGTGGTGGAGCAAACCGTGATTTCTCAAGCAAAATACGGCTCTAGCGCTTGATCATCAAGCGCTAACAGCTACGTATTTAATAGCGCCCGGCGGTTTGCAGCCTGCCTGGGCCACAGCGCAGGGAATTGAGCCATGAGCATCAAGAGCGACAAATGGATCCGCCGCATGGCGGCTGAGCACGGAATGATCGAGCCCTTTGAGCCCGGCCAGGTGCGCGAGGTCGAGGGCCGCAAGATCATCAGCTATGGCACCAGCAGCTACGGCTACGACATCCGCTGTGCGCCCGAATTCAAGGTGTTCACCAACATCCATAGCACCGTCGTGGACCCGAAGAACTTCGACGAAAAGAGCTTTGTCGATTTTGAAGGCGACAGCTGCATCATCCCGCCCAACAGCTTTGCGCTGGCCCGCACGGTGGAATACTTCCGCATTCCGCGCAACGTGCTCACCATCTGCCTGGGCAAAAGCACCTATGCGCGCTGCGGCATCATCGTCAACGTCACGCCGTTCGAGCCCGAATGGGAAGGCTATGTGACGCTGGAGTTCAGCAACACCACGCCGCTGCCCGCACGCATTTACGCGGGCGAGGGCTGCGCCCAGGTGCTGTTCTTCGAGAGCGACAAGGACGACGTGTGCGAGGTCAGCTACCGCGACCGGGGTGGCAAGTACCAGGGTCAGGTGGGCGTGACGCTGCCCAAGGCCTGATTTTTCTTGGCTGCGGAAAACGTATGCAATGAATGTAGACGTGAGCGACGCAGCGCTATTGAGCGTCCTGATGCTACACAACACGCGCCTTTTCTCGCCCTAAGCGGCTATGTTCCCCTCTGGCAGACCATAGCCTGGCTGACTACTTGACGCCAGGTTGGCCGCAATTGTTGGCTCTGAGTCCCCGCGTATTTCAGTGGGCTGGTCAACGACAGCTTCATACAGTTCTTTCCAGTCAAGATGCAGGGCTGCGCTGCGGCGGACGTGTCACTCGATATCAGAGCAACGGTAGACGCCGATGGCCTGGGCAGGGAAAACGCTGTGCTTCAAGCTGAACTGCCTATTACTAGAATGGGTTGCACAAAAAATTAGTAACAGAATAAAAGCCCAAGGACGTAGGCATGAGGGAAGAAGCCAGAACGCGTATTGCCGGGCTGCTCTATGACGGCATTCTGTCGCCACAAGACTGGCATGCGGGACTAAACGGTTTGCGCGGATTGCTGGGTGCTGGATTGTTCGACTATTTCACGTTGGACACAATACGTGCAGCCGTGTCTGACAGTGTGCACAACCAGGGCGATGTGGGCCTGCAGGCCGAGAAAATGCGTGAGTACAAGGATCACTACATCGGTCAAGACCTGCGCATGACCATCCTGGCGCAAATGCCAGTGGCGCAAGTCATGCTGGATCATGAGCACATCAGCTTGCGCGAGATGTCGCGGAATGTTGTGTACACAGACTTTCTGCGCGCGCACGGCTTTCAACACACGCTAGGGGTACTAGTGCGTGACGAAAGCGGCTCACGCGACTTTCTTGGATTTGTGAGGCCTACGGACCATGTGCCCTACGGTGCTGACGACACAAACTTGGTCTATCAACTAATGCCCGACCTACGCCGCGCAGCCGCTCTGCGGGTTCGCTCCCAGCATCTGATGCGCCGAGCCGCGCTGGGCCTGCTCGCGCTCGACAATTTGCCGCAAGCTCTCGCAGTGGTTGATGCTAAATGCCGTATTCAGTACAACAACCCATCCGCAGGCCGGTTGCTGGCTGATACCAGCCTACTGCGCGTGCGCCATGGATGCCTGGAATGCACCGTAGCTCAGGCCCAGGCGCAATGGCAGAAACAGGTTGAGCGGGCGTGCGGGAGTGAGGGGGCGGCCATGGCGGGTGCGCAAAGCCTGGCCGGAGCGAGCGAACGGCTGGTTGTCACTGTCCTGCCGCTCAAGGCCAGCCACGCTGCGGTAGCGCACTGGCAGACACCTCTGGCTCTGGTGGTGCTGACCGATCCAGCATCGCCTGGGGGCATGAGTCCTGATCTGATTGGCGATGTGTTGGGTTTGTCGCCCACCGAGGCGCGCTTGGCATTGCTGCTGGCGTCTGGAAAGACCGTCAAGGATTTTGCCGCCCTCCATGGCTGTACCTGGAATACCGCCCGGGCGCATCTGGCGCAGCTTCTGCGCAGGACGGGCTGCCGCCGCCAAGTGGAACTGGTGGCACTTCTGCAGTCACTGCGGCTGGGTTAACACCATGCAGCCGCGAGCCAAGACCATTGCCGGACTGCTGTACGACGGAGTGTTATCCCCCGAAGACTGGCACGGCGCCATGGATGTTTTCAACCGCGCCGTCGGCGGGTTCAAGTTCCACCAGCTTGCGGTGGACCATCAATTGGGCATGGTCATTGACAGCGTCGCCAGCGCGGGTGTCGATGATGCAGAAGCGGTCGCTACCTACGAGCAGCAATACGCCATGACGGATGAGCGGCTACCCGTGGTCATGGGCCTGCGCCAAGGGCAAACTATGGTGGACCATGAGCACTTCAGCGCACGCGACATGTCGCACAGCGCCATCTACGCGGAATGGTTGGCCCAGCTGGGCATGAAGCACACCATGGTGCTGATGCAGCGCGTGGATGGGCCCGTGCAGGAATACGTGGGCTTCATGCGCCATGTGGACCAGCGCCCGTTTGGCGATGCCGACCGCCGCTTCGCTCAGCAGCTCATGCCCGACCTGCTGCGGGCCACCCGCCTGCGTGCACAAGCCAAGCCGCTGGCACGCCAGGCGGCCCTGGGCTTGGCGGCGCTGGACGCGTTGCCGCAGGGTATCGCGGTGGTGGATGCGCAAGGCCGAATGCACCATGCCAATGCTGCCGCTGGCCGATTGTTTGCGCAGAGCGGTCCGATGAAAGTCAGGCACGGGCTGCTGCAATGCGTCGACGGGGCATCTCAAGCACGGTGGCAGGCTTTGGTGGCTGCGGCATGTGCCATCGCGGGGCCCTCTGCGGCAGGGGCCATTCGGCCTGTGGGTGGTGTGCCGCATCTGGTCGTTACAGTGCTGCCGCTCAAGGCCAGCCACATTGCCGCGCTGCGCCAAGTGCCGATGGCTTTGGTTTTGTTGGTGGACCCTGAGGCCCCGGTTGGCCTCACCCCTGGCCTGCTTGCCGACATGCTCGGCCTCTCTCCCACCGAGGCGCGCCTGGCCCTGCTGCTCGCATCAGGCAAGACCGTCAAAGACTTCGCCGCCATCCAGGGCTGTACCTGGAACACCGCCCGTTCACACTTGGCTAACCTGCTGGGCAAGACAGGTTGCCGCAGGCAGGTGGAGCTGGTGGGGTTGCTGCAGGCGTTGCGAGTTGGTTGAAAAAGAAGATGCACCATCACGAACCTGAAACCATCGCTGGCCTTTTCTATGAAGGCGTGCTGCAGCCCAAGGCGTGGCACGCAGGCATGGATGCAATGCGCGCCCAGCTGCAGGCCGGCGTGTTCCACAGCTTCACATTGGATTCCAGCGGCGCACCCATGCCTGAGAGCGTGGGCAACCTGGAGAGCTTTGGTTTGCACGCCGGGCACATGTCTGAATATGAAACCCAGCACGCGGGCCGCGACATGCGCCTTGCCGCGACGCTGGGCATTGCGCCGGGCGGGGTCATGCTGGACCACGAGCACTTCAGTCAACGCGAAGCACTGCGCAACCCTGTGTATGCGGACTGGCTTATCCCCTTGGGGCTCAAGCACACGGCAGGCATCGTCGTGCGCGCAGAGGGTGACGCGCGTGACCTCATCAGCTTCATGCGCCCCAGGGATGCCAGGCCCTACGCCGCAGATGACAAGCGCTTCATCGAGCGGCTGGTGCCAGACATCGCGCGTGCTGCCCGCCTGCGTGCGCGCATGCTCCACCTGTCGCGCAACGCAGCCCTGGGCATGGCGGCGCTGGACAGTCTGCGCCAGGGCGTTGCAGTGGTGGACGCGCAATGCCGCATCCACCACGCGAACGCTGCGATAGAACGGCATCTGGCAACACCCGGCCCGCTGTACGTCCGCCAGAGCCGCCTGGCCTGCACTGATCGCACGGCTCAAGCGCGGTTGCAGCAGCTGGTGGCATCAGCCTGCGCCAGCCCCGCCCGGGCGGGCGCTTTGACCCTGCAGAGAGATGGGGCGGATCGGCCACTTGCCGTCAGCGTGCTGCCCTTGCAAGCGAACCACGCCTGGGCCGCGCTGCGCGAGGTGCCCCTGGCCTTGGTCGTGGCGGCAACGCCGGGTGCAGCGACTGACCTGAGTCAGGGGCTGATAGGTGATGTGTTGGGTTTGTCACCCACTGAGGCGCGCCTTGCCCTCTTGCTGGCATCGGGCAAGACCGTCAAGGACTTCGCCGCCATTCAGGGCTGCACTTGGAACACCGCGCGAGCCCATCTTGCCAACCTTCTCGGCAAGACCGGGTGCCGCAGGCAGTTGGAGCTGGTGCAGCTGCTGCAGGCGCTGCAGCTTGGGTAGGAGTATGTTGTGGGTAGAAATGGCCTCTGGCGCTTTGCAGTCGGGAGTGGTTTGCTATAAAGTTTGAAGCAAAAGGCAGCCTCTAGTCTCGCGTTATGGTCAGCACCGCCTGGCCTCGCATGCCCGTCATCGTTTTGTCGTCGATCTTCTTGATCCTCAGTTTGCCGTCTGCGCACCCTTGTAGTGCCTCCGAGAATTTGAGAAGTACCGTCGCCTCCTGGCCGTCGATGTCTTGCAGCGTGATGGGGGCTTCCCTGCCGATGCAGGGGTCTTCCCGAGGCCTTGTGCTGGCCTTGTAGGTGCCGCCCGATTCCGTGATAACCAAGCGTGCCTGCTGGGGCGTTCGTGCACCTTGCCACGTCACCGTCCAGGTCCCTGCAAACGCTGCTGCGGTTGTTTGTGCGTACGCAACGGAGGTGATGGCGGCCGCACCGCATACGAAGACGATTGCGGAGCAGGCGGCGAGTGTGTGCTTGAAGTGAAACATGGCGCAGGGTTATGAACTATGAGATAGCTGGGGAGCAGGGTTCATTGTGGTTTGAACGTCACGATTTCCCCGTTGTCGCGCTTTAGGTGCAGCGTGCCATCCTTTTGCCGCATCTCATTGCAGCCCATGTTCTTGCCCGTGTCTTGGCACACGCTGCTTTCCTTGGTGCTCCACTTGCCCGAGTCGCTGAAGCTGCCAACGTTCAAGAAGAAATAACCATTGGCCTTGAACTCCCACCGCCAGGTGGGGCCCTTTGCCGGGGTGATCGAGAACACCTTGCCAGCCAGGGCTTCGCGCAGCGTTTCTGATGCCAGGGGCTCGGCTCCTTCGGGGAAGGTGGTGGTTTGCGCGGTGGCGCTGGCGACTGCAGCCATCGCGGCGATGGAAATCAGGATTGGTGGCAGCAGTTTCGTCATGGCAAATGCCTTTCTTTCAGTGGGTAGGTCAGAGTGTTGCTTGGGTGAATGGGCATAGCGCTGAAGGACAGAGGGGAAATGAGCATGCTGCGCCAGTGGTGCTGCGTACCCCCTGCGCGCCTAGCGTTCACCACCCAACCAGCGTACTCATAGGGCGATAGCTGCGCCATCCTACAAATGCAGGATGGCCTTTGGCTGCAGCAGCAGGGATAGTTGGAGCGCCTGCGTTTATCCAGAAACACTATGAAAATGAGAGCTGCTATCGCATTTCCAGCAAGCACTGGAGCCCGAAATAACTTCAATCGTTGCTGGTGGGCGCTTTGGCTGCTCGCGCTGTGGCTTCTTGGCGGCCTGGGCCTGCTTGGCGCTGCACGGGCTGCTACTGCGTGGCAGCAGACGAGCGGCCCGGGAGGTGGAGCGATATACGCCTTGGCCATGGAACCGACAGCTCCTTTCACGCTGTATGCGGGCACGGAGCTCTTGGGTGTGGCCAAGAGCACGGATGGTGGCGCTACCTGGGCGACGGCCAATAGTGGCCTGCCTGGCGCCCGCGTGTCGTCCTTGGTCGTCCACCCGGTGAACCCATCGACCGTGTATGCAAGTACCGGAGCGGGTGTGGCCAAGAGCACTGACGGCGGCGCCACCTGGGCCTTGGTGGGCTCCGGGTGGTCGGGCTACTCCGTGCAATCTTTGGTCATGGCCCCCTCTGGGGCCAGCCTCTACGCTGGAGGGACGGAGTCTGTCTGGCATGGCAACGGATCACACCCCGAGGGCCGCGTGTTCCGGAGCCTGGACGGCGGCGCGACCTGGACGGTTTTCATGAACGGCTTGTCGGGCACGCAAGGCGTTCAAGCCCTTGCTATCAACCCTGTCACTCCCACGACGCTGTATGCAGGTACCTACAGTGGCGCATTCAAAAGCACCAATGGGGGCACAAGCTGGTCGGCGGTCAATACCGGGCTAGTAGACAACAACGTACTTTCGCTGGCGATTGACCCGACAACGCCTGCAACTTTGTATGCGGCTACGGGTAGCGGTGGCGTATTCAAGACGACTGACGGCGGTGCAAGCTGGTCTGCGGCCAATACTGGGCTGGCAAGCGCCTACGTGCTGTCTTTGGCGATGGACCCCGCCACGCCCATGACGCTTTACGCGGGAACCGGTAGCGGCGTATTCAAAAGCACCAACGGTGGTGCTAACTGGTCGGCGGCCCCTTCAGGGTTCGAGCTGGCTAACCCCGCCGTGCAGGCCTTGGCCGTCAACCCCATCACGCCTTCAACTCTGTACGCTGGCACGCATGGGGGCAGTGTCTTCATGAGCACCAACGGCGCTGCCTCCAACGAGTCCCGCTTGCTGGAACTTGTGCTGAATGCGGGCAGCGACCCCGTGGCCTTGTCGCCCGCGTTCTACACCGACCAGTTCACTTATCACACCCCCACCGTGCAGGCTGCCAGCATCACCGTCACGCCCACGGCGTGGGTGGGCGATGCGGCCATCCTGGTCAATGGCGTGCCGGTGGTGTCGGGCAGCGCATCGGCGCCGATTCCGCTCAACCCTGGCAGCAACACGCTGAATGTGGCGGTCATGTCGAGCGATGGCACTTCCACCCGCGCTTTCACGATCGCCGTGGCGCATGCACAAACGCCATCCATGTGCAGCTTCAACGGAGCGCCCTTGAATGAAGGCCAGAGCGTGACGGCGTACCTGTACTCTGCGGTTCCGACCGGTCAGGTCTGCGCGTCCGAGCAGCGGCAATGCGTGGGGGGCGGGCAGCTCACGGGCACCTACCCCTGGGCGTCTTGCGGGGTCAACGTGCCTGCAGCCTGCCTTTTCAGGGGGCGAACTATTGGTCACGGCCAAAGCGTCACAGCGTATCTGAGCACCTCGACGCCTGCCGGTGGCAATTGCGTTGCCGAAACCAGGACTTGCACCAACGGCGCCCTGTCGGGCTCCTATAACTTCGATGCCTGCCAGGCCACGCCCAAAATCGCCCAGACCATCACCTTTGGCCCCTTGCCCGACCGCAGCTTCGGCGCCACCGTGGCGCAGCTGTCGGCCAGCGCCACATCCACCTTGCCGGTGGTTTTTGCCAGCAGCACGCTCGCGGTTTGTACGGTGGCGGGCACCACGGTCACGCTTGTGGGCGCGGGAACCTGCACCATTACTGCCACCCAGCCCGGCGATGCCACCTGGGCCGCCGCTCCGCCCGTGCCGCAGAGCTTCATGGTCAACGCCGTGGCACCCGGAGCGCCCACTAACGTGCAAGCCACACCAGTCGGCAGCGGGCAGGTGGCGGTAACGTGGGCGCCGCCCCCCAGCACCGGCGGTGGTATCACCGGCTATGTGGTCACGGCCCAGCCAGGCGGGCAGACTTGCACGCCCCTTCCGGCCACGGCCGCTACCTGCAACTTTACTGGCTTGAACCCCAACCAGACCTACACCTTCACCGTGCAGGCCACCAACAGCGTGGGCAGTGCGACATCCCTCGTGCCTTCCAACCCGGCCACGCCACTGGCCAATTCCAAGGCGTTTTCGGCCCTGTCACCCACGGGCTCGGGCACCGTCGCGGTGGCCGTCTCGGGCGGTGGCGGCACCTGTGCGTTCGAGAGCGTGCAGTTGCTTTCTGCGGGAAGTGTGGGAGTGCCAGTCGACCGAAACTTCCCACACGGCGTGCTGGACTTCGCGTTGAACGGCTGCGATACCTCGGCCGTTACCGTTGATATCACTTACCCCAGCACCCTGCCGCAGGGCGCGCAGTACTGGAAGCGCCAGGGCGGCGGCACCTGGGGGACATTCGCGGGTGCTGCGTTGGCCGTGAACACGGCAACGCTGACTCTGGTGGACGGCGGCCCGGGCGATGACGATGGCGTGCAAAACGGGCGCATCGTTGATCCTGGCGGTGTGGCTGTGTTAGCGGCGCCTGGTCCCGGCGGTGCGGCGGCTATTCCCACGTTGAGTGAGTGGGGGTTGGCGCTGCTGGTCCTTATTCTGGGCTTGATAGCCTGGGGTCGCAGTTTGGATAAGAAAACCCTTCTTTTATGAGCGACTCCAAAAGCTTGCATAGCTTGACTTTCGGATAGTTGCGGATGCGTGCAGCTACATGTCATGTGTCTGAGCATTTTGGTTTCAGCTGCCGCGCTCAGTGGCGACCTTTTTGGCCCTTTTACGCGGCGCGTTGGGATAGCAGCTCAGCGGACGCATTTTTGACCGGACCCAACCCCGAGGAGAGATGACGATGTCCCCCAATCCCCCACTTTGCGGTCGACTGGCGACCAAGTGCACGGCGTCACTCGCGACGTCTGCAAACCACGCCATCAAAGACATTTCTTTGGCAACTACCCTTACTAGATTCTTCTGCGCTGCGAGCCTTGTGGTTTGGGCTTTTCCTGCTATTTCGCAGGAGCGACTTACGGAGTTTGCAGCAACCCCGTTTTCCGAGGGAGGAACGCCAGTTGCATTGGAAATCATCATTGCAAAGCCGCCCGGACCTGGTCCATTCCCCTTGCTCATCTTCCATCACGGCTCTACAGGCAGGGGAGACGACCCGAGTTTGTTCAAGCGCACATTCACAGCAAATGCACTGGCGTCCCAACTGAATCAGCGCGGCTGGATGGTGGCGTTTCCGCAGCGCAGGGGGCGAGGAAACTCCGGAGGTCTTTATGACGAGGGCTTTGAACGCGACCGGTCGCGCTATTCATGCTCGCCCGATCTGTCGCTGAAGGGCCTAGACAGAGCCGTCGAAGATGCCGGTGTGGTTTTGGAGTATCTTGCTGCGAAGCCCGAGGTGGATAAAAAGAGTATTGTGGTCGGAGGCGTATCGCGGGGGGGCATTCTCTCGATAGCTTCCGCAGGTAAAGAACCACACAGGGTCTCTGGTGTGATCAACTGGGTTGGCGGGTGGATGTCAGACCAGTGCCAAGATCCAGTGGCCATCAACACGGTCAGCTTTGTTCAAGGCGCGAAGTTTGCTGGCCCTACCCTCTGGCTCTATGGGGAAAACGATTCTTTCTACAAGATGGCACACAGCCGGAGCAACTTTGACGCCTTTATCAAGGCTGGTGGTCAAGGCTCTTTCCACACCTTTTCACTTGGTGCGTTTAAGGATGGCCACTCGCTTTTGCAGCGGGATGACCTCTGGTCTCCTGTTGTGAATGCGTTTCTCAACCGATTCGCATCCACAAAAACTACATCCGAGTCTCAGGAAGCGGTCGCGGGTACCGCAGAGTCGCCGGCAGGGAAATGGACTGGGAAGTGGGCCAGCAACAAAACGGAGGCTGCTGGAGAACTGTCTGTTCAAATTGCTGCAGGAGCAAGCGAGGTTCTCACGGCACGGATTCGCCAGACACGACCTAGCAACGATGTTTGGAAATGTGCAGAGGATTTTTCGGACGTCCCCATTAGTCGAGTCGGCCAGCAAATGTCCTTCACGATTTCTCCAGGAGGTCGATGCAGTACAACTGCATACACTTTTTCGTTACAGAACGGAAAGCTGGTGGGAAAGTACCTTAGCAGCAGCGGTGCTGAAGGTGGCTATGTTCTGGTTCGTCAATGAGGCGAGCCGCTTTTCCCTACGAGCAAATGATCCATTTGAATTGCGCGGCAGTAATTCCATGGCTGATGCGCAGCCCTGTGACACAAGGGCCCCAGTGGTCGGTGTCCTCTCATTCCTCAACGCACACCCTGTTGCGCCCCTGGCTTCGTCCCCGGCTTCGTGACCATAGGTGTCGTTGACGCGCTTGAAGTGGTCCACATCAACCGTGATCAGGCTCAAGGGGCGCCCGCTACGCCGCGCCAGCGCCAGCGCAAAGGCCATCTGCGTTTCAAAACCCCGGCGGTTGAGCAGTCCTGTCAGGGCATCGGTGCGGGCCTGCAGGTCCAGGGCGCGGTTGGCGGCCTCCAGCTCCAGGGTGCGCAGGCGCACCTTTTCCTCCATGGCTTCGTGGGCAGCCAGCAGCCGGTGCGTCATGCGCGCCAGCGCGCCGGAAAGTTGGCTCACTTCCCGGCTGCTGCGCGCCCGGGGGATCGGGGTGCCGGGTTTATCGGCCTCCACAGCGCTGGCGGCATCTGCCAATGCGTACAGGTCATCGCTCAGGCGGCGCGCCGCCAGCCACGCCAGCACCGAGGCCAATAGCGCGGCGCTCAGGCCGATGGCCAGAGCCAGCTGCACGGTGCGCTGAGCCTCTGCGAAGGCGAGTTCCACGGGTTCGCGGGCGACGATGCGCCAGCCGAGGTCGCTCGCGCTGTTGCGTGCCTGCATCGGTGCAGTGGCCGTGAGGTAGTTGCGGCCGTCCACCCATCGGACCACAGCCGCCTGGCCCGCAGCGCGGCCAGCGGCCACCGGGTTGCCTGCCTTGACCGGCTCGACCGGCAGTCGCTGCCCTGCCTTCTGCAGGGGGCGGGTCTTGCCGGCCGGGGCGTAGATCAGGTCTCCTGCGTGGTCAAAAACGAACAGCTCAACGGCCTTGCCTTGCGAGCGTGCAGGGGTCAGGCTTTCCATGACTTCATGGGTCCATTCCCAGCTGCCGTGGATGCCCAGCACCCCCACCGTGGTCGGGCCCAGGCGGATGGGTGCCGCAAAGTCCACAAACCGGTAGGGCTCGCCAGAGGGGGGCGGTGCCAGCAACTGCTCCAGCAGCTTGGCCGGGTGAACATCCCCCACATGCAGCTGTTTCAGACCTTCCTTGAACCAGGGGCGTTCTGCGACGCTCTGGCCCACCAGCAGCCCGCCCGTGGCGCTTTGCACCACGCCGTGGGCATCGGCAACACCGATCCAGACGCTGTGGGGGTGTGCCGCCTGGCTGCGCGCCAGCATGTGGTGGGCCTCGGGGCTGTCCAGCCCCCGGGTCCAGACGGCTTCGGCAGCAGCCAGGACTTCGGCTTCACGGCTGCGTTCTTGCAGGCCGTTGGCCAGCAGCTTGCCCGCATTTTCAGCAACCACTTGCAGGGCCGTTCCGGCATCGCGCTCAATGCGCAGCTTGAGCAGTTCGCCAAACCCCAGCGACAGCAGCACAGCCAGACCCACCACCAGGGTGCCGAACACCAGCGCGATCTGCGAGCGCAGGCTGTAGGCCGAAAATCGGAACGGCCTCATGACTGGGGTGGCTGTGGGTGCGGGGAGTGCACGGTCTGCGCAAGGTCCGTGCCTTGGCGGACTGCCAGGCGTGCGGCGGCCAGGTCCCAGCCTGCCCAGCCGCAGCTCTTGAACAGCACGGGCCCTGCTGGCGCCGTGCGCGTGCGTTGCAGAACCTGCCGCAGCGTGGGCAGCGTGTCTGCGTCCAGACCCGCCTGCAGCAGATCGCCCGCTTCGTGGCGCGCATCTTCACTGTCCAGCACGATATGCCCTTGGGCTGCCACATGGCGGCACAAGGAGGGGGCCAGCTCTGCCATGGCAGGGGTGAAGGCCCCTACCGCAGCCACGAAGGCATCGGGCCGGGGCGGCGCGCTCAGCACCACGCTGTGCGCCGGGGTGCATACGGCAATCAGCGGGCAATGGGGCACGGCGGCATCTGCATCGGCCACCGTGCGTGCGGTGGCGCCCAGTGCCTGGGCCCGCCGGGCCAGGGTCTCGGCGCTGGCGGCGCTGCGGGAGGCCACCCACACATCACGCACACCCAGGCCCAGGACAAAGGCTTCGAGGTGGGCCAGGCCCTGCACGCCTGCGCCGATGATGAGCAGCCGCCCCCTGGGCTCTGGCGCCAGGTGCTGTGCCGCCAGCAGCGATACCGCTGCGGTGCGCCGCGCCGTGATGGTGGGGCCGTCCAGCACCAGGCGGCGTTCCCCCGTGGCCACATCGAACACCACCACATCGCCCTGAATTGCGGGGCGGCCGGTGCCTGCGTTGGCAGGGGTCAGGGTGATGAGCTTGGCCATGGCCACGCGGTTGTCGGTGGCAGGCATGACAAAAAGGCTGCCGCCCTGGGGCAGCGGCAGCACCGTGCGGGCAGGCACGGAGACATTGCCGTCTTGCAGCAGGGCTTCGATTTCAGCAGCCAGCGCATCCCACGGCAGGCAGGCCGCAGTGGCTGTGGCATCCAGCGTACCAGGGGCCAGGGAGCGTGGGGAAAGGGGCATTGGCCGACTTTACACAGCAAGGGCCGGGCCGGGGGACGGGCAAGACCCCAGTCCGGGGCCATGATGTCAGTGCGTGGCACCCGCACCGAGTGCAATATCGCTCTGATGCAGCACCGCAGCCCACAGCGCGGCGTGGATGCCACGCACCATGTCCCGCAGCGCCAGATGGGGCGTGCCCTGCCCAGGCAGCCAGGGCACATGCACAAAACCGCCCCGCGCGCCTGCTGGGCCAACGCCTTGTGCCTGGAGCATGTGCATCAGCCCGTACAGCACATGGTTGCAGACAAAGGTGCCCGCTGTTTGCGACACCTCGCACGGCACCCCGGCTTGCTGCACGGCGCGCAGCATGGCCTTGAGCGGCAGGTTGGCAAAGTAGGCGGCCGGACCACCGGGAACCACCGGCGTGTCGATGGGCTGGGCACCCACGTTGTCGGGAATGCGGGCGTCGTTGATATTGATGCCCACCCGCTCCAGCGACAGCGCGCTGCGTCCACCTGCCTGGCCCAGGCAGACGGTCAGTGCCGGCCGGTGGGCCGTGGCCAAGGCCCGCAGTTGCTGCAGCGATGCGTCAAAGACAGTGGGCAATTGCGCTGCCACTACACGGAGGCCAGCGATGCGCTGCCCATCCAGCGCCTGGGCCACCAGCCAGCTGGGGTTCAGGCTGTCGCCGCCAAAGGGGTCAAAACCGGTGAGCAGAATCACTTTGTCGCCGATGGAGGGGGGGTGGGAGGCTTTGTGGGGCATGGGGCGGTTGGGTGGGGCGTGGAATCGGGGGCGTTGGAGGCGAGCTTGGCAGCGGACGCCGATTGGCTGGCCATCGTAGTCGGCTCTTCGGGGTCCTGCACCGCGCGTAACATGTGCCATGCCCTCCGCACGGTGAGGGCGCTGGAGATGCGTCATGAAATGGGAAGGTAATCGCGAATCGGACAACGTGGAAGACCGCCGTGGCGGGGGCGGCGGGTCGCCCGTTTTCGGGGGGCGCAGCATTGGCATCGGCACCATCGTCATTGCCCTGGTCGGCGGTTGGGTGCTCGGTATCAATCCGTTGACGATCCTGGGGCTGCTCAGTGGCGGCGGCCCCCCCGCGCAGGTGCAGTCGCAAGGGCCCGCCCAGCGCCCACCGGCCGACGACACCATGGCCCGCTTTGTATCGACCGTGCTGGCCGACACCGAAGACGTGTGGCAGGCCGTGTTTCGCCAGGGCGGCGGCCACTACCAGGAGCCGCGCCTGGTGCTGTTTCGGGGCTCCACGCCCACAGCCTGCGGCACCGGGCAGGCCGCGATGGGGCCGTTTTACTGTCCGGCGGACCAGAAGGTCTACATCGACCTGGGCTTTTACGAAACCCTCAAGAACCGCCTGGGTGCGCCGGGTGACTTTGCCCAGGCCTATGTGATTGCCCATGAGGTGGGCCACCATGTGCAGAACCAGCTGGGCATCAGCGGCAAGGTGGACCAGATGCGTGGCCGCGTGAGCAAGGCGGAGTACAACGCGCTGTCGGTGCGGCTGGAGTTGCAGGCCGATTGCTTTGCCGGGGTGTGGGCGCACCACGCGCAGAACGCACGCAAGATCCTGGAGCAGGGCGATGTGGAAGAGGCCATGAACGCAGCGGCCAAGATCGGTGACGACGCCCTGCAGCGCGCCAGCGGCGGGACGGTGGTGCCCGAGAGCTTCACCCACGGCACCAGCGCACAGCGCCAGCGGTGGTTTCACAACGGCCTGCAAAACGGCAGCGTGAAAGCCTGCGACACCTTCGCGGCGCGCAGTCTGTAGCGGCAAGGTGGACAGCGATGTGGATAGCGACGTTGCGCGCGCTGTGCCCTGCGCTGCGCCTTGGGTTGGGCAGGGTAGGGCGGGCGCTGCACCGCTGAATCTTCCGGACGTTCTGGAACCGTTCCCATCCCCGGGGCGACGCTCACGGTGATGAATACCTGCGCTCAGAGGGGGCGGGGCACTCGGCCGTGGCCTCATGTTCGCTGCAGGCTGTGCTGGCGCAAGTATCCGAATAAATTTCCCTCCAGCGCTTGATGGAAAAGCGCTAGTAGCTATAAAAAAAGTAGCGTTTTGGCGTCGTGCGGCCACTGAAAACGAGTGCTCTGCACCGCGTCGCAGGGGCAAAAAATCGGTTTTTGGGCCACCGGTGCGACAATAGACAGCTCAGGCAACGCTGAACAAGTCATTTGCGCAGTGCGCATTCCCCCCACGGGGGCCGGTTTGTGGCGTTGCAAATCCTTGCGATAGCCCCGGTTATCGCTGCGGTTTGCGCCTTGCAGCCAGCCCCTCCCAAGGGCGTGCCACATTGCTCAGACACTTTCAGCGTCGCCTACAGACACGCTTTTAATGACAAGTTCCTTCTCCAATCTATCGCTGGCCGAGCCGCTGGCGCGTGCAGTGGCCGAAATGGGCTACGAGTCCATGACACCCATCCAGGCGCAGGCCATACCGGTGGTACTCACAGGGCAAGACGTGATGGGTGCGGCCCAGACCGGCACCGGCAAGACCGCAGCCTTCTCGCTGCCCCTGCTGCAACGCCTGCTCAAGCACGAAAGCAGCTCCACATCCCCGGCCCGGCACCCCGTGCGTGCGCTGGTGCTGCTGCCCACGCGCGAACTGGCCGACCAGGTGGCCCAGCAGATTGCGCTGTACGCCAAGTACACCAAGCTGCGCAGCACGGTGGTGTTTGGCGGCATGGACATGAAGCCCCAGACCATCGAACTGAAAAAAGGCGTTGAGGTGCTGGTGGCCACGCCCGGCCGCTTGCTGGACCACATCGAGGCCAAGAACGCGGTGCTCAATCAGGTGGAGTACGTGGTGCTCGACGAGGCCGACCGCATGCTGGACATCGGCTTCCTGCCCGACCTGCAACGCATCCTGAGCTACCTGCCCAAGCAGCGCACCACACTGCTGTTCAGCGCCACCTTCTCGCCCGAGATCAAGCGCCTGGCCAGCAGCTACCTGCAAAACCCCATCACCATTGAGGTGGCCCGCCCGAACGAAACGGCATCGACGGTGGAACAGCGCTTTTACAGCGCCAATGACGACGACAAGCGCCGTGCCATCCACCAGGTGCTCAGGAGCCGTGGCATCAAGCAGGCGTTCATCTTTGTGAACAGCAAGCTCGGCTGTGCCCGTCTGGCGCGCAGCCTGGAGCGCGAAGGCCTCAAGACCGCCGCGCTGCACGGCGACAAGAGCCAGGATGAGCGCCTGAAGGCGCTGGAAGCCTTCAAAAAGGGCGAAGTCGACCTGCTGGTGTGCACCGACGTGGCCGCGCGTGGCCTCGATATCAAGGATGTGCCGGCGGTGTTCAATTTCGACGTGCCCTTCAACGCTGAAGACTACGTGCACCGCA
The DNA here is from genome assembly GCA_964031875.1 of Acidovorax facilis. GTDB lineage: Bacteria > Pseudomonadota > Gammaproteobacteria > Burkholderiales > Burkholderiaceae_C > Acidovorax > Acidovorax facilis_A. The sequence goes on along the minus strand of CAXIRU010000079.1, from coordinate 9,729 downwards.
TCGGACGCACGGGCCGTGCGGGCGCCTCGGGCCTGGCTGTCACGCTGGTTTCGGGCAGCGATGCCCGCCTGGTGGCCGACATCGAGAAGCTGATCAAGAAAAAGATCGATCTTGAAGCCATCGAGTACGAAGAAGACCAGCCCCGTGGTCGCATCAACGATGGCCGCCGCGCCTGGCGCGACGCCGGTGAGACCGGCGACGGGCGCGATGCCATCTCGGCGGCCCCACGCCGTGAGCGCGAGCGCGACTACCGCGGTGGCCGCGAATCCCGCGAGCCGCGCGAGCAACACCGCGGCTTTCGCCCGGCAGTGGCTTCGCGCGATCCCTTCTTTGAGAAGCCGTACGAGGCCAGCGCAGCCCCCGATGCAACCCCCGCTTGGGAAGCCGCCAAGTCGGCCCCGCGCAGCAGCATCTCTGCCAATATCAAGCCCAAGCGCAAGGTGGCCGCGCTGTTCAAGGCCGCCCAGCCTGAAGCCTCAGTGCAGTGATTCCCGCAGGGCCTTTTGAGGTCCTTTTGGGCTTCTGGCGCTTGATTGACAGGCGCTAATTGCTATATTTTTTATAGCATTCGGGCGATTTCAGCCTGGGGCTTGGGCTTGTTCGCAGTGCACCTGCAGCCGTTCCCGGTCCGCAAGCGTTGCGCCAAAGCGCACGGCGCTCAGGCAACCACCCCATACGCAGCCTGTATCCAGCCCCAGCAGGTCGTCGCGGTCGAGCCACCCCAGGGTGGACCAGTGACCGAAGGCCATCAGCGTGTTGGCTGTGCGCCGCCCCGGCACGTCAAACCATGGCATCAGGCCGGGCGGCGCGGCGCTGGCGCTTTCCGTGCTTTCAAAATCCATCACACCCTCGGCCGAGCAAAAGCGCAGCCGGGTGAGTGCATTCACGATCACCCGCAGGCGATCCACACCGGTCAGGTCGTCGCGCCAGTGGTCAGGGGTATTGCCGTACATGGCTTGCAAGAAATCAGGCAGGTCGGGGCCGCGCAGCACTGCATGCACCTCGTCCGCGTAGTTCAAGGTGTCTGCAGCCGACCAGGCAGGCAGCACACCGGCGTGCACCATCAGCAGCGTCTGCCCGGCATGCGTGTGGGCGCGGGCCAAGGGCTGCTGGCGCACCCAGTCGAGCAGGGCCGTGCGGTCGGGGGCATTCAGCACCGTGTCCAGCGTGTCGCGCCGCGAGGGTTTGCGCACACCCTGCGTAGCGGCCAGCAGGTGCAGGTCGTGGTTGCCCAGCAGGCACCGGATGGCATCGCCGTGGCGCATGCAGCGGCGCAGCACAGCGGCCGAGTCCGGACCCCGGTTCACCAGATCGCCCAGCAGGTATGCCGTGTCGCGGCTGGCGGAAAAGCCGATGGTGTCCAACAGGCGGGCCAGCGCGCCGTCGCAGCCCTGGATGTCGCCAATACAGTAAATAGCCATGGTGATCTTGGTGAGTGAAACATGGATTTTCTGCTGGTATCGCTGCACACCGAGCGCAGCGTCCTCAACGTGCGCAATGGCGTATCTATGGCCGAGCCCGGCCAATGGCTGCCCAGGGTGGTTGTGAACCTTGGCCAGGGCGCTGAAGTGCCGCTGGCCACAACATTACCGAGATGGCCCCTGGTGGATGCTTGGCGGGCTTGGGGCTGGTTCTGGACCTCACGGCACGCCTGAATATCCTGGGATTTGCCCTAAGGATGTCCTGCATAACTCCCTGCGGTCTGTGATAGCGCGGCCTCGGGCAGTCCGCTGCGTTGCTTTTCTTGCCAATAGCCGGGCTATTGGCTATTGGCTGCCAAAAGACGCCTTGCGGCCTGTCCAGATCCGCACTACCACCGACTCGCGAGGGTTATGCAGGACATCCCTAAACGGGATACACAAGGGGCCTCGTATCGGTTTTTACCTGCTGGCTTGCGGCCATTTTTCGTACAGGTCTTGTATTCTTGACCTGAAGCAAGCCGCTACAGCTGCAATAAAAGGCTGTTGGGCTTTGGAAAGTCAGTAACGAGACATTTGCCAGCACTGGCTGAGCGCTTGGGAAACCTGGGTGGGTTAATTCAAGCGCTTGCACTGCGCGACCCGCACATCGGACAATTTTGGTGCCGCTGGAACAAAGTGCCTCCCCAATGTGCCGCAAAACCATCCAATACCGCCGCGTGTTCGGTCTGCACAAGCGGGGTGTCAATATGCTGGGGTGGGTTTAATGGTGAGATTTCAGAATGAAATCCTGAAGGCGTTTGCGCAAGCGCAGCATATTATCGTTATAATCGCGCGTCTCCACCCTTATCAAAATCCAGACACCATGACCAGCTACAAAGAACTTTTGAAGCAGCGCGAAGCCCTTGAGCAACAAATCAGTGAAGCCCGCCGCCGGGAACTGTCGGATGCCGTGGCGCAGGTCCGTTCACTGGTGGCCGAATATGGTCTGACAGCCCAAGACGTGTTCCCTGCAGGCAAGGCTTCTGGCAAGGCAGGTCGCAGTTCCACGGCCGGCACCAAGGTGGCGCCCAAGTACCGCAACCCCGCCACTGGCGAAACCTGGACGGGTCGTGGCAAGGCGCCCAAGTGGATTCAAAACGAAAACCGCGAAAAATTTGTGATTTAAGGGTTTCAACCCGTTTTAAAAAGCCCGCGTCCGCGGGCTTTTTTATGGGCCGACTTCTGGAGTCGGGTAAGCGGCCCAGAGCAATCGTCGTGGCAGCGGTAGATACGGCACCATGTCCCCGCAATGATGTGCCGTGCCCTTGTTCCCCGTGTCGGGATATGCCGAACCAGCAATGCCATGTTACGCGGCTGGAAGAATTCGATAGCTGCTGTGTTGATTTGCGGGGCAAGCCGTGAAACCGCCATGCAGCCGACCGGGATTGCATTCAGCCCCCGGCGCTCTCGGTGGATTCCTGGGCCATCTTGCGCAATACCCCGGCAGTGAAATCGTCTGCTGGAAAGAACGATTCGACCGCCAGCTCCTGCAAAGTCACATCCACAGGGGTTCCGAATATCGTGGTGGTACTGATCAGGGAGAGCATTCCGTGCGCGCTTTCAAAGCAAAACGGCATTACCACGCCCAGCATTTCACCTGCCAGTACCAGGGTATCGGATTGCGGCGGGGCGGGATATTGCAAAAGCTCTTCCTGCAATGCGATCAGTGTGGGGTCGGCGGTGGCCTGAATCTGCTGGCGCAGGCGTTCAAACAGGTGCGCTCGCCACTGCGCCAGATTCGCGATGCGCGGTGCCAATCCTTGGGGGTGCAGGCTTAGCCGGAAGACGTTCACGGGAGGCGTCAGCAACTCGGGGCTGACGTGTGCGGCCAGCAGGGACTGCGCGGCCCGGTTGGTGGCCACCACGTTCCAGCAGCGGTCCAGCGCGATGGCGGGGCAGGGCTCGTGCCCCTTGAGCACCAGTTCCACCGCCTGGCGTGCGGCGGCCAGTGCGGGGTCGTCCAGTGCACGTTCTCGGTACATGGGTGCGTAGCCTGCCGCCACCAGCAGTGCGTTGCGCTCGCGCAGCGGGATAGCCAGGCGCTCGCACAGGCGCAGCACCATGTCGCGGCTCGGGTTCGTGCGGCCGGTTTCCATGAAGCTCACGTGGCGTGTGGAGATGTCCGCTTCGTCGGCCAGTTCCAGTTGGCTCAGGTGCCGCTGTTGGCGCCAGGTGCGCAGGTGGTCGCCAAACGAGGTGGGTGCCGCAGTCGCTGCCCGGTGCGGCAGGGGATGGCGCGCGGGACGGCGCGATGAAGATGGAGCGGTGGAGGTCATGGCCGCCATCCTAGGCGCTTACCGCGCACAGGCCATTACCTGGAAGGTCATCGACGCAATGCACTGTGGCGGCAACGATGGAGGCTTCTTTCTTCCTCAACCAAGGAGCTTTCCATGTTCAAGCTGATGTCCTCCCCCCGATTCCTGCGTGCCGTGGTCTGGTTTGATGCTTCCACCGGGGTTTTGCTCGGCGCCCTGCACCTGCTGCTGACGGCACCCCTGGCCGAGTGGCTGGGCCTGCCGGCCGGGCTGCTGCAGGTGACGGGTGCCATGCTGCTGGGCTATGCCGCCCTGGCCATTGCGATTGCGCGTTCTGCGTCCATGCCCAGCGGCTGGCTGTGGGTGCTGATTGTGGGCAATGGGGGCTGGGCGGTGGCCAGTCTGGCGCTGCTGCTGGGCTCCACGCTCACACCCACCCTTCTGGGCCAGGCCTATTTGCTGGTGCATGTGGTGTCAGTAGCCCTGCTGGCCGAGCTGCAGTGGATGGGTGTGCGCCGCCTTCAAAGCTGGGTGGCGGCATGATGATTCCCTGGAAATGCTATTAAATAGATAGCATCTCGCGCTTGTCTATCAAGCGCCAGGTGCTTGTTGGATTCAGATCTTGGGCGCCGGCGGTGCGGACCGGCCCCTCGGGCCATGCCCCAGGGGCTGGCCCTTGGCCGCATAGCCCCACGATTGCACCGTCATGCGGGACTGCCAGAATAGGCCTTGTTGCCTTCCACAGGAGTCCGCCATGGCCGTATCACGCAAGTTGCCGCCCCAGCCCACCCGTCACGCGTTTGCCAACACCCTCCAGCGTTTCAAGACAGCGTCTGGCAAAGAGGGCCAGTTCTACTCCCTGCCCGCGCTGGCCAGGAAGTTTCCCGAAATCAAGCGCCTTCCCGTGTCGATCCGCATCGTGCTCGAATCGGTGCTGCGCAACTGCGATGGCCGCAAGGTGACGCCTGAGCATGTGGAGCAACTGGCCCGCTGGGCACCGAATGCCGAGCGCAAGGACGAGATCCCCTTCGTCGTCTCGCGCGTGGTGCTGCAGGACTTTACCGGCGTGCCGCTGCTGGCCGACCTGGCCGCCATGCGCAGCGTGGCTGTGAAGCTGGGCAAGAACCCCAAGAAGATCGAGCCGCTGGTGCCGGTGGACTTGGTGGTGGACCACTCCATCATGGTTGACCACTACGGCAAGAAGAATTCGCTCGACCTGAACATGAAGCTCGAATTCCAGCGCAACAAAGAGCGCTACGAGTTCATGAAATGGGGCATGCAGGCCTTTGACACCTTTGGTGTGGTGCCCCCGGGCTTTGGCATCGTGCACCAGGTCAACCTCGAATACCTGGCGCGTGGCGTGCACAAGCGCAAAGATGGCGTTTACTACCCCGACACCCTGGTGGGCACCGACAGCCACACCACCATGATCAACGGCATTGGCGTGGTGGGCTGGGGCGTGGGCGGCATTGAGGCCGAAGCCGCCATGCTGGGCCAGCCCGTCTACTTCCTCACCCCCGATGTGGTGGGCTTTGAGATGACGGGCCAGCTGCGCGAGGGTGTGACGGCCACCGACCTGGTGCTGACGGTGACCGAGCTGCTGCGCCAGCACAAGGTGGTGGGCAAGTTTGTCGAATTTTTTGGCGAAGGCACGCGCACCCTGGCACTGCCCGACCGCGCCACCATCGGCAACATGGCGCCAGAGTACGGCGCGACCATGGGTTTCTTCCCGGTTGATGAAAAGACGATTGACTACTTCAAAGGTACGGGCCGCACCAAGGCCGAGATCGAAGCGTTCGAGGCCTACTTCAAGGCCCAGGGACTGTTCGGCGTGCCGTTGGCGGGCGAGGTGGACTACTCGCAGGTCGTGAAGCTCGACCTGGGCAGCGTCACCCCCAGCCTGGCAGGCCCCAAGCGGCCGCAAGACCGCATCGAGCTGGGCAAGGTCAGCAGTCAGTTTGCCGATCTGTTCAGCAAGCCCAACGCCCAAAACGGCTTCAACCGCCCGGCCGAGTTGCTGCACACGCGCCACCACATCCACCGCCATGGCGACGCCGTGGCCGAGGAGGCCACGCCCGACGGCAAGCCCACCCCGGCGGGGGCTTCGCGCTCGGTGGTGGAGATGGAGGCCAACAAGCCCGCACTGGCCACGGCGCATGACCAGGCATCCCTCGCCACGCTGCACTCCAAAGGCGCAGACCCCACCGTGGGCAATGGCGATGTGCTGATTGCCGCCATCACCAGCTGCACCAACACCAGCAACCCCAGCGTGCTGCTGGCCGCGGGCCTCTTGGCCAAGAAGGCGGTGGAGGCGGGGCTCAAGGTGCAGCCGCACATCAAGACCTCGCTGGCGCCGGGCTCGCGCATCGTCACCGAATACCTCACCGAAACTGGCCTGCTGCCGTATCTGGAAAAGCTGGGCTTTTCGGTGGCGGGTTACGGCTGCACCACCTGCATCGGCAACGCAGGCGACCTCACGCCTGAGTTGAACGAGGTCATCACCCGCAACGATTTGATTTGTGCGGCCGTGCTGTCGGGCAACCGCAATTTCGAGGCCCGCATCCACCCCAACCTCAAGGCCAACTTTTTGGCCAGCCCGCCGCTGGTGGTGGCCTATGCGATTGCAGGCACAGTGCTCAAAGACCTGATGACCGAACCCGTGGGCCAGGGCAAGGGCGGCAAAGACATTTACCTGGGCGACATCTGGCCGACCAGCGATGAAGTCCACGCCCTGCTGAAGTTCGCGATGAACGGCAAGGCATTCCGCGAGAACTACGCCAAGGTGGCCACCGACCCCGGCACGCTGTGGGAAAGGATCAAAGGCGTGAGCGGCAACGCCTACACCTGGCCTGCCAGCACCTACATTGCCGAGCCGCCATTCTTTGCGAAGTTTGCTATTGAAAAAGGAGCTGTTAGCGCAGAACCATCAAGCGCTAGCGGCCAAAATGGTGCCCAACTCCCATCGGTGCTGGGGGCGCGCATCATGGCGCTGTTTGGTGACTCCATCACCACCGACCACATCTCGCCCGCAGGCTCCATCAAGGAGAGCTCGCCCGCTGGCCAGTGGCTGCTGCAGCACGGCGTGCAAAAGGCCGACTTCAACAGCTACGGCGCGCGCCGGGGCAACCATGACGTGATGGTGCGCGGCACCTTTGCCAATGTGCGCATCAAGAACCTGATGATTCCGCCCACGGACGATGGCTCGCGCGAGGAGGGCGGTGTCACGCTGTTCCAAAACGAAGGTGCGCTGCAGGGCGAGAAGATGTTCATCTTCGACGCCGCCATGCAGTACATGGCCCAGGGCACGCCCACGGTGATCTTTGCGGGCGAGGAATACGGCACCGGCTCCAGCCGCGACTGGGCGGCCAAGGGCACGCAACTGCTGGGCATCAAGGCCGTGGTGGCGCGCAGCTTTGAGCGCATCCACCGCTCCAACCTCGTGGGCATGGGCGTGTTGCCGCTGCAGTTCAAGGCCGGGCAGTCGTGGGAGACGCTGGGCCTGACGGGCAGCGAAGTCATTGATGTGGTGCCAGACCCGGCGCTCACGCCGCAAAGCGATGCCAAGCTGGTGATCCACCGTGGCGATGGCAGCCGCCAGGAGGTGACTGTGACCTTGCGCATCGATACCCCCATTGAGGTGGACTACTACCAGGCTGGGGGGATTCTGCCCTTCGTGCTGCGCCAGCTGCTGCAGAGCTGACGCCGGTACACACCCAGGGCGCGCCCAGTGTGCACACACTGTGCGCCCAGTGCACGGCCATCGCCGTCAACGGGGCTTCGGCCCCGTTTTGCATGGTGCGAGGCGTTGGGCTGGCCTGGCAGGCGGATGGCGGGGAACATTCTTAACCCCCGTGGCTTACTCGTCGATACACTTGTGACGCCTTGCAGAACGCGTTAGAAAAGCCCCCGACTCCCTTGCGTCTTTGGTGCTCCCCCCATCCATGCCGCCGTCGTCCCCTCCCGCCCGCACCCCGTCTGCGCGTTTGTCGCTGGCGGATGCGCCTGCGTTCACGGTGGTGCTGGTAGTTGCGGCACTGGCGCTTGTGATCGTGCCCGTGGCCCAGATGTTGGGGCCAGGGATGGGGTCCCAGCATGGCCTGGAACCGTTCATGGAACTGATGGCGGTGTTGTTGGGACTGTTGGTGGTATCGGTGTCCCTGCATACGCTGGACCCGTCCGAGCAAGCCCGGGCCAATGTGCTGGTGGCGGGCTTCGGCGTTGCGGCGGCCTGCAATTTTCTGCATGGTGTGCTAGCGCATTCCACGCCGGTGCACATGCCCGCGGGCACGGCATCCATATCGCTGTGGCTCAGCAGCTGGGCGCGGGTGGCCGAAGTCATCACCCTGCTCCTCATGGCCGCGCGTGTGGCGATGCCCGGCCCGGCCAAAATCTGGCTGGCCGCCTCTGGCGTGTTGGTGCTGCTGATGGTGGTGTCGGCCATGGGCCCCTTGCCGGGCTGGTTTGCCGGTGCAGCGGGTGGGGCACTGCGGGAGTATCTGGCCGCGGTGCTGGTGGCGGCGCTGTGCGTGGCTGCGGTGCGGCTCTACCGCCATGCGGGCCGGCGCGAACGGGTGTTTGCGTGGGCTACGGTGGCTTTCCTTTGCGGCGAGCTGGCGGTGGGCCTGCTGGGCGGACACTCAGCCGTTGGCGGGCCCTTGGCGCACGGTTTACGGGTTCTGGCCTATGCGTTGCTGTACCAGGCTGTATTCAACGCGGGTATACGGGCGCCGTTCGCCCGTGTGCAGGAGGCTGAGCGGCGCCTGCGCGAAAGCGAGGGGCGGCTGTCGCTCATGGGCCGCAATCTGCCGCACAGTGTGTTGTTCCAGATCGTGCGCGAACTCGATGGCCGTGTGCACTTTGTCCACATGGGTGATGCCATTGAGCGGCTCAACGGCGTGAGTGCTCAAGACGCAATCGCCGATCCGGGGCTTTTGTATCGGCAGATCCTGACAGAAGATATTGACCGCCTTCGTCAGGCAGAGCGGCACTCCTTCCTGTCCATGACCAGCCTGGAGGCCGTTTTTCGCGTGCGCCATACCAATGGCCAGATACGCTGGATGCACCTGAGCTCATCGCCCCGGCTGCTCGAGGATGGGCGTGTGCTGTGGGATGGTGTGCAAACCGACATCACGGCCCACCGCCTGGCCGAGGAGGCTGCCCATGCCCACGAAGCCCTGATGGCCAACATGCTGCGCCAGGTGCCCGGTGGTGTGGCGCGCCTGGACCGTGACCTGCGCGTCCTGTACGTCAATGCGCAGCAGGCCAGCTGGTTCTTTCGCACACCTGAAGAGCTACAGGACCGCCTGCTCCAGGAGGTGATTGGGGCCGATGTCTTCGCCCGCATGCAGCCCCATTTCGCCAAGGCTTTTGCGGGCGAGACGGCGGTGTTTGAGAACCGCAGTGAGGGCCCCGATGGCCTGCAGGTGCGCCACACCACCATCGCGCCTGAGAGCGTGACCGAGCAGGGCGTGCCTGCCGTCGTGCTGTTTGCCTACGACCTGACCGCGCTCAAGCGCATCGAGGCCGAACTGGCCGACCAGAAGGCCCATCTGGCCCGTGTGGTCAACGCCATGCCCGACATGGTCTTCCTCAAGGATGCGCGAGGCGTTTACTTGTCGGTGAATCCGGTGTTCGAGCGATTCGCGGGCCGGCCGGAGCGGCAGATTGTGGGCTGCAACGATTTTGATCTGGTGGCCCCCGCCGTGGCGGAGCTTTTTCGCACATACGACCAACGCGCAATGCAGGCCTGGCAGCCGCTGGTCTACGAAGAGACGCTGACCTTTGCGGAAGACGGCTACCAAGGTCAGTTCGAGACCATCAAGACCCCCATCCGCGACTTGACCGGCCGCGTGACCGGGGTGCTGGGTGTGTGCCGCGACATCACAGACCGCAAGCGCGCAGAGCAAGAGATCGAGCGCCTGGCGTTCTACGACGCGCTCACGGGCCTGCCCAACCGGCGGCTGCTGCTCGATCGCCTGCAACGCTCCATTGCCGCCTGCCAGCGCACCAGAAAC
>CAXIRU010000078.1:0-82989 GCA_964031875.1 Acidovorax facilis | reverse complement strand
CTCGGGGTCCACATGGATCCACTGGTGGTCGCCCGTGGCCTGGGCAAACAGGTTGACCTGTTCCTGCGTGATGGTGATCCAGTCGGTCACGGCGACCTCTTGGCCCACGCAGGCGCTGACTTCGGAATAAGAGCGGAAGATTTTCATCGTCGCAATGTAGCCCCGCGCCCCGGCGCGCCTTGTCTGCCGGGTGACAGGTGTTTTCCCGGTGGGCTGGTTGTACGTTCTGCTTCACGCTGTCCTTCAAGAATTGAGCCAGTCACAAATGCCTTGCCACTGCTCCAGGTCGCGCGCCACACGGCCCGGCGCCACGTCAAACAGCGTGAGGCCGTGCGCCGCCAGGTGCACATAGTTTTGGGTGTCGCGCAGGTAGCCCAGCACGGGAAAGCCCAGACTGTCTACAAAGTGGTGCAGTTGTTCGGCCGCCTTGGTCCGCGCGTCCACGCGCATGCCGACGATGCCTACGGGCACGCCCGCCGCGTGGCGGTGCTCGGCCAGCTGGTCCAGAAAGCTGCGCGTGGCAAAGATGTCGAACACGCTGGGCTGCAGCGGCACGATGATCTTGTCGGCCAGCTTGAGCACGTCGTTCAGACGCCAGCCGTGCAGTCCGGCGGGCGTGTCGAGCACCGCGTGCGTGGTGCCCTTGGGCGGACGGCTGATCACATCCGAGCTGGCGTCCCACGCGCCGATGGGGCGCACAGCGGGTGGCCGCAGACCCAGCCACAGCTTGGCGGATTCCTGCCGGTCGGTATCGCCCAGGATCACGGAATGCCCCTGGCTTGCAAAGTAGCCCGCGATATTGGTAGACAACGTGGATTTGCCCACGCCGCCCTTCGGATTGGCAACAACGACAACTGGCATGACGACCTCCTTGGAATCTGCACGTCCATGAAAAACCAAGCTAAACAAGACCCTAGCGCTTTACAGTCAAGCGCAAGCAGCTATTAAATTAATAGCAATCGATCACATCAAGCGTGCTGTCCGCCGCGCTTGACGAAAAACAGCCCTGCCCCCACTGCCATCAGCAAGCCGCCAAACACACGGTTCTGCGCTCGCACAGCCCGCGCGCTGCGCATCAGGCGGCGCAGAGCGCTGGCACCCGCAGCGTAGCCGTGCATCACCACCACGTCCACCGTCACCGTCGTGGCGGCCATTACCACCAGCTGCGTCCACAGTGGGCGCGTGTCGGTCATGAACTGGGGCAGCACCGCCACCATGAAGATGATGCCCTTGGGGTTGGTGGCGTTGGTCAAAAAACCCGTGAGGCAGCGCTTTTGCCAGGTGCCTGCCGACTCTGCTTCATCGCCCTGCACGGGCGACTTGTCACCGGCACGCCACTGCGCAAACCCCACGTAGATCAGATAGCAGGCGCCCAGCACCTTGACGGTGCTGAAAGCCACCTCAGACGCCAGCAGCAACGAACCCACGCCCGCCCCGGCAATCAGCAGAATCAGCAGCAAGCCCAGCTGCAGCCCCAGGATAGTGGCCCCCGTCTTGCGCACGCCGTAAGACAGGCCATGGCTCATCGATAGCACGGCGCCCGAGCCGGGTGACACCGCAATCAGGCACGATGCCGCCAAAAATGCCAGCCAAGTCTGCAAATCCATGGGTCACCGTGCCTGTGTGCAAAGAGGGGCCCGCATCTTAACAACGCCTCCGCGCCATCACCGAAATCGGAATAAAAATGGCCGCCAGCGCTTTACCAACAAGCGCAAACAGCTATTAAATTTGAAGCATCCTGGCCGCATGCCGCGTGCCCACCACCCACGCCACAATGGCAATGCCAGAATCCTGACACGCCCACGACAGCGCTGCCACACCCCTGGGGCCGCCTTGGGGCCCACTTTGCCGCCGTCTTCGCAGCGCCAACACCAACACCCACAATCAACGCCAACGCGACTGCTTTCTCCCCCCTTTATGGAACACGCCCCCGCCTGGCTCACCTACGGTTTTCTGTACCTCACCGCCGCCGTGCTGGCCGTGCCCATTGCCAAGGCGCTGGGCCTGGGCGCCATCATTGGCTATCTGGCGGCGGGCATCGCCATCGGGCCCTGGGGCCTGGGGCTGGTGAGCAATGTGCAGGACATCCTGCACTTCGCTGAATTCGGCGTGGTGCTGATGCTGTTCCTCGTCGGTCTGGAGCTGCAACCGAGCCGCCTGTGGGCGCTGCGCCGCCCCATTTTTGGCACCGGCACCGCCCAGGTGCTGGGCTGCGCCGCCGTGCTGTTTGCGCTGGGCGCCCTCGCCGGACTGCCCTGGCGCGTGAGCCTGGTGGGCGCTTTGGGCCTGGCGCTGTCGTCCACGGCCATTGCGCTGCAGGTGCTGGCCGAACGCAACCTCATGCGCACCCGCAGCGGCCAGGCAGGCTTTTCCATCCTGCTGTTCCAGGACGTGGCGGCCATCCCCATCCTGGCACTGCTGCCGGTGCTGGGTGCCGCGGCAGGCGACGGGGCCGGCCACACCCCCGGGGGAATGGCGCTGGAGGTGCTCAAGATCGTCGGCGTGATCGCCGCCATCATCCTGGGCGGGCGCCTGCTGCTGCGCCCCGTGCTGCGCTGGATCGCCAAGAGCAACACCCCCGAAATCTTCACCGCCGCCGCACTGCTGCTGGTGGTGGGCATTGCCTACCTGATGGTGCTGGTGGGCCTGTCGATGGCGCTGGGCGCCTTTCTGGCGGGCGTGCTGCTGGCCGACAGCGAATACCGCCGCGAGCTGGAGGCCGACATCGAGCCCTTCAAGGGCCTGCTGCTCGGGCTGTTCTTCATCGCCGTGGGCATGAGCATCGACTTTGGCGTGATCCTGCGCTCGCCCGGGCTCATGGCCGCCATCCTGGTCGGCTTCCTCGCAGCCAAGGCTGTCGTCATCTACACCTTGGCCAAGGTGGTCGATATCCCCTACCAGGAGCGCCCCGTCTTCACCCTGCTGCTGGCCCAAGGCGGCGAGTTTGCGTTTGTGGTCTTCCAGGCCGCAGCGGGCGCCAAGGTGTTCCCGGCCGAAACCGCCTCGCTGCTGATCGGCGCCGTCGCACTGTCGATGCTCATCAGCCCGCTGCTGCTGGTGGTGATGGACCGTGTGCTGCTGCGCCGCTACGCCCGCCTCAAAATCAACCCCCAGGCCGAAGAGATCTCCGAGCCCCAAGAGGCGCCCATCATCATCGCGGGCTTCGGCCGCTACGGACAGATCGTCTCGCGCGTGCTGCTGGCCCAGGGCATCCCCACCACCGTGCTGGACCACAGCGTAGAGATGCTGGAAGTGGCCCGCACCTTTGGCTACCGCGTGTTCTACGGCGACGCCACGCGGCTCGACCTGCTGCGCATCGCAGGCGCCGAGCGTGCCCGCATCCTCGTGGTGGCGGTGGACGACCCCGAGCAATCCCTCCAGATCGCCAAGCTCGCCCGCGAACATTTCCCCCACCTGCAGGTCGTGGCCCGCGCCCGCGACATCAGCCACTGGAACAAGCTGCGCGACCTGGGCGTAACGCTGGTGCAGCGCGAGCTGTTCGAAGCCAGCCTCAAAAGCGCACACACCGTGCTGGAGCTGATGGGCCTCTCCGCCGCCAAGGCCACAACCTTCACCGACCGCTTCCGCAAACACAACATCGCGCTGGCCGACCGCATGTACCCCCACCACAAAGACCAGGCCAAGTACATCGCCGTGGCCCGCGAAGGCCGCGCGCAGTTGGCCGAGCAAATGGCCAAAGAGCGGCAGGAGAGTGCGGGGCTGGAGGCATCAGGCGCGGCGTACCCGGGGTATGGCGGGGTGGAAGAAGCGGGGGAAAGCGGTGAGCCCGCCCATGCCAATCATTCAGATCAAAACAGGCTCTAGGGCTCATTTACAAAGCGCTAGCAGCTATATTTTCTATAGCAAATTAACAGCGCCTGGCTTGCCAAGCCGCAGTTGCTTCGCCAACCCACCCGCACCCCATGCTCTTTGCTGTGATCTTCACCGACAAGCCCGGCTGTGGCGATATCCGCGCCGCCCAACTCACAGCGCACATTGCATGGCTGGAGGCGCACCAAGACATCATCCCCGTGGGCGGCTCCTTGCGCGCCGAGCCCGGTGCGGTACCGAAGGGCGGACTGTGGCTCGCAGAGGCCGAATCCAAAGCCCAGATCGAGGCATTGCTTCAGACTGACCCATTTTTTACTGCTGGCCTACGCCGGAGCTACGAGATCCTGCATTGGTCCAAGGCCAACGACGCGCGCAAGGTGCTGATCTGAACGAGACCGTTGCAAAGGCGTTTCAAGCCTTGCCATCGGAGAAGCATTGGCCTCTACGCGCCGTGGGGCAGAACACGGCCAGGAGCAGTCAATTGCGATAGAAGAAAGCTGACATTTGACCTAGGATTTGTTCGGCGAACGGCCGGGAGATACGGAGCAAAGCGAAGGCTCCCCGATGGGCGTCAGTGCTGAAAGACCTGCTGGCCCCACCCCTCACGGAAGGCCCTTCGCTCCAACGGGCACCTCAGCAGCCCGTGGCCCGAGCGGCACGTCTCTCCCCGCGCCAACACGACGGCGACGCAGGATCTCACCTTTGTGAAGGGACAAGAGCTCTAAAAACAGGTCGCTGAGGAGCGCCTCAGGGTGCAAAAGACTACTTGGCGTTACATCGGGAGCGCCCTTCAACGCGCGTTGCAGCCAACGCGGAGCAACCTGGCCGGTTGTCCCCCACTCGTCGCACAGCCAGCGCGCAATCAGCTGCTTTCCAGGAGAAAGCAGGTGCAAGTTTTGGGACAGCAGTTGCAGCATGGAGTCGCGGCTTGGCATTGCGGTTTAACCTGGAATGTTTTGCGGAACCTGCGAGTTAAGCAGACCCTTGCGGAGCGTTGTGAGCCGTATTCTTTCTCGCGTGGTTCGCGGATTGGGCTCGTGCTCTGGACCAAGAAGCAACGGGTGGTGAATCCACGGCAGCTTTGGAGTAGTTCTGTTCACTAGGGCCTCATGGCACCGTCCCCAAGGGTTAGTAAAGCCCCATTGCCCGCGTAAAAGGGAGCAGCTGCACATGTATCGGGTTAGCGGAGTTCAGCATTCCACCGTGCGAATAGATCGTGCGGCCAGATTCGGCATCTAAAACCTCAGCGTGATAGTCGCCCGTCTCCCAACATGTAACGCGCCCGCAAGCGTTGGGTGAGTCCACATCAACGCGGGCTGAAGGATTGTCAGAAGGCGCGGCCACCGTGACTTTTGCGCCTGGGACTGACTTCGCCCACACGAGAAATTGCTGCAGCACCTCACCACCTCCCCTGTCGAATTCTGTCCTCGATCGCTCTACACGCTGGGCCTCTCATCATCTGCGGCGGAGTCAAAGGGTTGCCACTTGATCTTCCCAACCCAACTGCGTACCTAGCAGATGGACTTCGCCATCATGGTTGACGAAGATTGGACCGTTGCCTGCGAGTGCCGTGGAAGGTAACTGCGTAACGATGAATTCTTCCGAGTTGTAGAAAAAAACCCATCCATTTGCCGTGTCTGCAGTGAGTTCCGGCCGCATGGATAGAGTACAGCCTGCATCCCTCTGCAGCCGTTCAATCTGCTCACGCGCCAACGCTGTCGCTGCATCACGGGTGATAGTCACTTCGGAACCCCCTTTTCTGCCCGAATTCTGCCTCAGCGCAGTCCACCGCCCTGCCATCCCAAAGACAACAACAAGAACCATTCTCAATTAAAGATAGAATCGCGCACTCTCTTTAGCGCAGGGCTTTCACCCTTCGCGCTCTGTCCCGCCAGCCAGCGTTCCGACCACGCAAGCCCGCGCTCTTGCTCTTGCCTCGGAACCGCTCATGTCCCTGCCTCCTCTGGCCCTTCGGCCTTCCCGCATCGCGCGCCGCTTTGCGCTGACGCCCATCGCTTTGTGCCTGGCACAAGCCGCCGCAGCGCAGACACCGTCCACCGACGCCGCCCCCCAGCTCCAAGAAGTCCGGATCAACGCCAGCACCGAAAAAGACATGGGCTTTGCGCCCGTGGAGGCGCAAACCGCCAGCAAGGCGCCGATGCGGCGGCTGGAGACGCCGCAGTCCGTCAGCGTAGTCACGCGCGAGCAGATGGAGTCGCGGCAGATCACCAACGTGCAGCAGGCGCTGCAGACGGTGGCGGGCGTGAGCCCGGTTAACTTTGGGCGCCGGGGGTTTGATGACCTGAACATCCGGGGTTTTCGGTCCACCGAATCCATCCTGGTCGATGGCCTGGTGCAAAGCCCGGGCATGTGGGCCAAGCTGCAGCCTTACGGCTACGAGCGCTTCGAGGTGCTCAAGGGCTCGGCCTCGGTGCTGTATGGGCAGGTGCAGCCGGGCGGCATCGTCAACGCGGTAAGCAAGCGGCCCAAGAAGGAGGCCATCAACGAAGTGGGCGTGGAAGTGGGCAGCTTTGGCCAGCGCACGCTGCAGGCCGACATCAACCGGCCGCTGTCCGAATCCGGCAAGTCCGCTCTGCGCATCAATGCGCAGGTGTCGAACGCCGACGACCCCACGCAGTTTGTCTACCGCAAGGACCGCTGGTTTGCGCCCTCGCTGTCGCTGGACCTGGGGCCGCAGACCGACTTGGTGCTGTTTGCCACCTACAGCCAGAGCCAGTGGCTGCGCCAGCAAGGCATCTCGCCCTATGGCACGGTGCTGCCCAACCGCAACGGCACCCTGTCGCGCACCCTGTTCACCGGCGACCCGAGTTTTGGCGGGTATGACGTAGAGAGCAAAACCGTGGGCTATGCGCTGGAGCACAAGGTGTCGGAAGCCATGACCTTCCGCCAGAACGTGCGCTACGAGACCGAGAAGGGCGCGGGTAACTTCATCTCCAACCTGGCCCTGCAGTCCAACCAGCGCCTGCAGAACCGCCAGGCAACGCGCCAGTACATCGACTACGACCTGCTGGCCACCGACACCTCGCTGCTATCGCGTTTTGAGGCGCTGGGGGTCAAACACCAGCTGGTGACGGGGCTGGACGTACGCTCCGGCCACTCTTACCAGGGCCAGCGCCGCTGCACCATTGGCGCGCTCGACCTGTTCAATCCTGTGTATGGCATGGCCGCAACCTGCCCGACCAACCTGACGAGCGATGCGCCTGAAAAGCTCACGGTGGCGGGCTTGTATGCGCAAGACCAGATCAAGTTCGGCCAGGGCTGGACGGCCCTGGTGGGCCTGCGCCGCGACTGGTCTACCAATGAGATCAATGACCGCCTGGCCAAGAAGCAAACCCGCCAGAAAGACAGCGCCACCACGCTGTCAGCGGGGCTGGTCTATGAATTCAAGCCCGGCTGGTCTGCCTACGGCAGCTATGGCGAGTCCTTCCTGCCCGTATCGGGCCAGACCTTCAGCGGCACGCCTTTTGTGCCGGAGACTGGCAAGCAGTGGGAGGCCGGCGTGAAGTACGAGGCACCCGGTGGCCAGCTCACGGGTGCACTCGCCGTGTTTGACCTGGTGCGCGAGAACGTGACCACGGCCGACCCGGTGAACACCGGCTTCAGTGTTGCCACCGGCGAGCAGCGCGCGCGCGGCCTGGAGGCCGAACTGGGCGCGGACCTCAAAAACGGCTGGAAGCTGACCAGCGCCTACACCTTCACGCAGACCAAGGTCACGCGCGACACCAACGCTGCCATCGTCGGCAAGCCGCTGAACCTCACGCCGCGCCACACACTCACGGCCTGGGCCACTTACAAGCTGCCGCAGTACCAGCGCGTGACGCTGGGCCTGGGTGGGCGGTATGTGAGCGAGCAGATCGGCACGTACCCCTTCACGCTGCCGTCGTACTTTGTGGCCGATGCATCCATCAGCTACGCGGGCGACAACTACCGCGTGACGGCAGGCGTGAAAAACGTGTTCAACAAGGCGTATTACGACGGCGCGATCAACGCCAACGTGGTGTCGCCATCCCTGCCACGCAACTTCAGCCTGGGCGTGACGTACTTCTTCTGACGCAGCGCCCCACCCCGCCTCCCGCACGCCATGACCAGCCAGCGCACGCTCAACCGCCTGTTCACCCTGCACTCCTGGGCAGGCATCGTCACGGGGCTGTTGATGTTCATCGTGTGCTTCTCGGGCGCGGTGGTGGTGTTCAAGAACGAGATCGACCTGTGGGCCAACCCGTCGCTGGCCCAGTTGCCGCGCTCTGACAAGCCCGCGTCGCTCGACGTGGTGCTGACCGCGCTGCAGGCCCGCTACCCCGGCGGCACGGTGGAGACCATTGCGCTGCCGGATGCCATCAACCCGAGCTACTTCGCGTTCGTGCGCGAGCGCGGGGCCCCGGCCAACACGCGCACCAAGGTGGCGGTGCGGTCCGACACGGGTGCCGTGGTGGGGCCGGTGGACAGCCAGCTTGGCCAATACCTGCGCTCGCTGCATGTGTTCCTGTTCTTCGGGCCCCGCTGGATCGTGGGGTTCCTGGGCGTGGCCATGCTGGTGCTGATTGCCACGGGCATCGTCATCCACCGCAAGATCCTGGCCGAGCTGTTCACGCAGCGCTGGGGCCGCAGCTTTCGCGTGGTGATGTCGGACCTGCACAAGTCCGCAGGCATTTGGGGGCTGGGCTTTCACATCCTGATTGCAGCCACCGGTGCGTGGATGGGGCTGGCGCCGCTGTTCGAGCAGGGCACCAAATACCTGACAACGAACACTGCGACCACCAGCACCGAAGCTGCCGCCGCCAAGCCCGCGCGCAAGGCCGCTGGCGATGCCGCCGCGCCCGTGCCCATGCAGTCGCTGGATGCGATGTATGCCACCGCGCAGCAGGCCGTGCCGGGGCTGGAGGCGCGTTATGTGTCGCTGCGCCGCTGGGGCACCAGCACGGCTGAGGCGGGCTTTACCGGCAACCTGAGCGACCACCTGGCCAGCACTGCGCGGGTGGACATCCACGGAGCCACCGGCATTCCCAAGAAGGTGCACGACCCGCGCACGGCGGGCTTCTGGTCGCTGGTCAACGGGCTCATGGAGCCGCTGCACTTTGGCGACTTTGGCGGGCTGGCGCTCAAGTGGCTGTACTTCTTTTTGGGCATGACGCCCGCGTTTTTGTCGATCTCGGGCACGCTGATCTGGCTGGATGCACGCCAGCAGCGCAGGCGCGAGGCCCAGGCCGAAGCCGCACAGAGCACATCGACCAGCGGGATCGCAGCGGCGGGTTGACGCCGCATGGCCCGCACCCTTTTCTGCAGCCCTACCAACCATGCAACGCTTTTTCCTGGCCCTGCACGCCACCACGCCTGCCGCGCTCATCGTGCTGGTGTTTGTGCACCTGTGGGGGCCTGCGGGCCTGCCCTCGCTGGCACAACGGCCGGTGTGGACGGTGTGGGCGCTCATCAGCGTGTGGCTGCTGCTGTCGGCAGCGGCGGCGTGGGCGCTGCGCACGGTGGCGCTGTGGCGCGTGGCGCTGGGTGGTGCGGGCGGGTTGCTGGCCGTGGCAGGTGTTGCCGGGCTGGTGTTAGGCAGTGCGCAAGGCCCTGCCATGCTGGCCAGCCTGGTCGCCATGGGGCTGGTCTTTGGGGGCATCGCGGTTTTCATCGGGCCCCGGCGGGTGCAGGCGCACCGGCTCAAGGCATCGCGCGCTGCAGCCATGGCACGGCCAAGCTCTGCCATGCCGCCAAACGCCACACAACCGCGCTGGTACGCGCGCGGCTGGGCTCGCTGTAGCTGGGTGGTGTCCGCCCACTGGCCGTTCTGGCTGAGCGGTGTGCTGGCGGTGGAATCCTTCCGCCTGGCCCACATTGTGGCCACCGAGCCCGCGCGCGCATCGGGCATGCTGGGCCTGTTGCTCGCCTTCTTCGTGGCCCTGCCCGCTGCCACCTTGCGCCACTGGGCCTCCCGCACCGCCGTGCTGCTGTGGGCCTTGGCCGCGTTGGCCTATGGCGGCCTGGCGGCCAAGGCGGGGCTGGTGCAGTGGGCGGTGGCGTCGGCGTTGTGCGCCCTGGCTGCGGGTGCGCCGCTGCTGTGGCGCGCAGGGCATGCGCGGTGGGCGCTGCGCGGGCGGCGAGCGGGCCACGGGGCGCCGCACATCCCCAATCCAGGCCCCGACCGCCACCCGCCGGAGGCCGCATGAACGAACTCATCGGCGCCAGCGCCGCGCTGGCCTCATTGATCGCACTGACCCGCTGGGCGCGCACCGTGCCTACCCGCGCCTGGGGCGACGGCTCGCCACCCGCCACTGCGGCATTCCGGCGCACCTGGGTCGTGGTCCTGGCCACCCTGGCGCTGCAAGCCCTCGCGGCCACCGCTGCAGCCGGACTGGCGGCGGGGCTGGCGCTGGTGGTGGCGGCCTGGATGGCGCTGGGCTGGCTGCTGGTGCTGGCCATGAACCAATGGCCCGCCGCCAGCCTGCGCTGGGGCCGCCGCTTGGGCGCACTGGGCGGCGCGGGCTGTTTGCTGGCACTGGCCTGGCAGCTTGTGCGGTGGTGGGGCGCCGCGCCCTGAAGGCACCGGCACGCCTGGGCATGACCATCGGTGCATTTTTTATGCAAAAACAGGCTCTAGCGCTTTAACATCAAGCGCTAATAGCTATATTTTTAATAGCAACATCTACAGCGGCCAAGGTGGCGACAACCCCTGCCTTCACCCACGGCACCACGGCACAATCGCGCCCATGGACCTGCTGCTAGATGCCCCCTGGATTCACACCCTGCGCTTCATCCTGGAAGTGGCCGCCACCGTCGCGTTTGCACTGTCGGGCGTGATCATGGCCGCGCGCAAGCGGCTGGATGTGGTGGGCGTGTGCGTGGTGGCTTTCGTTGCAGCCTTTGGCGGGGGCACGCTGCGCGATTTGCTGCTGGACCAACGTCCGTTCTTCTGGATTCGCCATACCGAATTTGTCTGGGGCATTCTGGCGCTGTGCATCGGCGCCATGCTGTTCATGCGCCAGCGGCACTTTCAGCCCACCGAGCGCGCCATGCTACTGCCCGACGCCATCGGCCTGGGCCTGTTTGCCGCCGTGGGCGTAGACATTGCCACCGCCATCGGCATGCCCCCCATCATCAGCGTGATGATGGGCGTGACCACTGGCGTGTTTGGGGGCGTGCTGCGCGATGTGCTGTGCAACGAGGTGCCGCAGGCCTTCAGCGACCACCGGCCCTACGCGTTGTGCGCGTTTGCCGGTGGCTGGGCCGACGTGGCCCTGCGCCAGGTGCAGGCGCCCGACTGGGCACCGCTGGTGGTCTGCGTGCTGCTGACAGCCGGGCTGCGCGGGCTGGCACTGTGGCGCAACTGGGAGCTGCCCGCGTGGCGGGTGTGATGGCGGCTTCACACTCCACGGCACAAGCTGGCGCACCCGTGACAGCATCCAGCGCACAGGGCCCGCACACTGGCTCCAGCCCGACTGCAGGAGACACACCACCATGACCACCGCCCCCACGCCAGCCCACCTGCGTGCCACGGCCCTCATCGACAGCGACGCCCCCTCCGTGCAAGCCTTTGCCGCCGAACACGCACGCGACACCACCGACCGCGAACGCGCCGTGGCCCTGTACCTGGCCGTGCGCGACGGTTTTCGCTACGACCCGTACCGCATCGACCTGTCGCCCCAAGGGATGGCGGCGAGCAGTGTGCTGGCCAACGGCCATGGCTGGTGCGTGCCCAAGGCCGCGCTGCTGACGGCGGTGTGCCGCGCGGCGGGCATCCCTGCGCGCATGGGATTTGCCGACGTGCGCAACCACCTCAGCACCGAGCGCATGCGCGAGACCATGAAGACCGATCTCTTCATCTGGCACGGCTACACCGACATCTGGCTTGATGGCGCCTGGCGCAAGGCCACGCCCGCGTTCAACATCGAGCTGTGCGAGCGCTTCGGCCTGCTGCCGCTCGAATTCGACGGGGAGAATGATTCCATCTACCACCCGTTCGACAAATCGGGCGCGCGACATATGGAATATGTGAACCAGCGCGGCGCGTTTGACGACATGCCGCTGGCGCAGATCGTGGCGGACTTCCGCACGGTGTACCGTGGCTGGCTGCCCGAGGACGGCGCCACCCATAGCAGCCTGCAGGGCGCCAGCTTTGCGCAGGATGTGGAGAAAGAGGCCCGCGCATGAGCAGCCACGCCGAGATCCCCCCGGGCTTTGCGCCACTGCAGTCTGGCGGCCCGTTCATCCAGCACAACGGCCCGCTCTACCTGTGCCACGAAGGCAGCGTGGTGCAGTTCGGCTTTCGCGTGGAGCGGCGCCATGTGAACCCCATGAACAACCTGCACGGCGGCATGATGGCCAGCTTTTGCGACATGCTGCTGCCCTTGTCGGTGCACCGCAAAAGCGAGCAGGTGGCCGACCGGTTCCTGCCCACCATCAGCCTGCAGATCGACTACCTCGCCCCCGCCCCGCTGGGCGCCTGGGTGCAGGGCGAGGCCGAGCCGCTGCGCGTCACTCGGTCGCTGGTGTTTGCGCAGGGGCTGGTGACAGCCGATGGCGTGCCCTGTGCGCGGGTGAGCGGGGTGTTCAAGATAGGGCCAGCCGTGCCAAGCAACGCGGTGGAGTGAGCCCCGCAGCACCGCACTGTGGCGCAAGGCAGCCCCCTGGCCTTGGGTGCGCCTCGCTCACACAGCAGGGCGGGCCAGTCGCACGAATTTTATTCATAGGTATAATTTTTTCATTCATTTATAAACATCTATGAATAATTCAAACCATGCAACACCATGCCTCTCTGGAACATGGTATTTAATTCATAGATACTCAAAAATCCCTTATTGGACTAACATCTATGAATGCCCAATCAAAACACCAAGCCCGCTGACTACCCCCAGGCAGTTCTTCAGCAGATTGCGTTGCTCGCACAGAACATCGTGATTGCACGCAAGCGCCGCAAGGAAACCCAGGCCCAGTGGGCCCGGCGGCTGGGCGTGTCGCAGCCCACCATGGCGCGCATCGAGCAGGGCGACCCATCGGTGTCGATGGCGTCGTATGTGATGTGCATGTGGCTCATCAACCAGGCCCAGGGGCTGGCCGATCTGATTGCACCGCAGAACGACCTGGCATCGCTGGAGCAAGAGGTGGCCAGAGCCCGGCCCCGGCGCGCTGCACGGGCGGCTGCCCCCAGCGGCGCTTTGGCCGCAGTAGGCAACGCCAAGCCCGCCGCCATGCTGTCCGTTGCAGCGACCAATGCGCCCACCCGCTTGGGGGCCGCACACTTTGCCCAAGAGGCTGAAGCTTTCTTTCAGGGAACAGGCGTTACCAAGCCGATGAAACAGCCCCCGCAAAAAGCCGCGGGCATGGGCCACGAAGAACAGATCCAGCAAGCCTTGCAAACAGCAGGACTCAGCGCGCCAGAGCGCGCTGCCAACAGCACCGCCGCTGGCCTAGCCGCACTGATCTCGGGCCAAAAGAAAGCGCGGCCATGAGCCAACAACTCGACGCGCCGCAGGTCACGCCACGCTCTTACGTGACGCAAGACACTTTGCATGTCTGGACGCTGATCAACCCCGCCCAGCCGGTACTGACGGGTGCGGTGGGCTTGTCGCAATTGGTGCCCAACTGCGCCACCTTCAGCTACGCCGCAGACTGGTGGCAATTTGCACTGAGCGAAGACCTGCCGCTGCTGGCAGGCCAGATGTTCACAGCAGGCCACAAAGACAGCGCGCCCGGCGCCATCGACGATGCGCGGCCAGACCGTTGGGGCGAGCGCATCATTCGCCACATCGACCGCCCTGCGCGCCTGTCGATTCTGGAGATGCTGCTGTTCGCTGGCGACGATCGCTTTGGTGCTTTGGGCATCTCCACATCGGCCGATCACTACATCCCCCGCCGCATCGGGCCGTATCCGCAGCTGCGCGATCTGGAGGCCATGGTGCGCGCCGTAGAGGACGTGCAGTCCCAAGCCCCGGTCACCGAAGAAATCCAGCGGCTGGTGCAGCCCGGCGTAACGCTGGGCGGGGCGCGGCCCAAGGCACTGCTGCAAACCGATAGCGGGCCCTGCGTCATCAAGTTCAGCGAGCTGGATGACACGGTGGACACACCCCTCATTGAGCACGCCACCATGACACTGGCGGCCCTTGCGGGCATCCACGTTGCCACCACCGGCGTGCTGCCGATTCCATCGCGGCTGGGCCGGGGGCCGCAGCGCCATGCACTCACCATTCAGCGTTTTGACCGCGTGCAAGTGGACACGCTGAACCTGCGCGTGCACTGCATCTCTGCCAAGACGGCACTGGCAGCAGCGGGCCTGGCCGAAAGCTACGGAGCACTGGCCACCGTGCTCCTGCGCCACGCCCATCCCGATCGGCACAAGGCGCAGCGCGAAGAGCTGTTTCGGCGCATGGTGTTCAACATCCTCATGGACAACACCGACGACCACGAGCGCAACCACTGCCTGCGCCTGGGTTTTGACGGCTACTACGCGCTGACCCCCGCCTTCGACGTGGTGCCCACGCTGCAGAACATGGGCTACCAGGCCATGGTGGTGGGCCAGCATGGCGCGCAGTCCACGCTGGAGAACGCGCTGACCGAGCTGAGCGAATTCGGCATCACACGGGCACGTGCCATTGCGCTGATTCAGGAAGTCGCCCAGGCGGTCGAGCAATGGCCTCGGCATTTCCTGCAGCATGGCGTCTGCGCGGCAGACATGGAACAGCTCGCGGCGAGCATCGACCGCGATGCACTTAAGGACCAGCGCAAATCATTCTGCTGAGCCTGAAGCCGTATAGCTCAGTCAGCGACCATCCCCACCCAGCGCCCCCACCACAAACTCCACAAACCGCGCCAGCTTGGGCAACTGCCGCCGGTCGGGTGCATACACCAGATGCACCGGGCGCGGCGCAGGCAGGCAGTGCGGCATCACCGGCACCAGCGCACCGCTGGCCAGGTCGTCGGCCAATAGCACTTCGGGCTGCATGATGAGGCCCAGGCCGCGCAGCGCCGCCTGGCGCAGGCCGTCGCCCTGGTTGCACACAAAGCGCGCGTTCTCGGGCCAGAAGAACTCCTCCTTGCCGTCGCGCAATGTCCATTCCACCCTGCGCTGCCACACCGAGTGGCTGAGGCACTGGTGCCGCGGCAGGTCGGCCGCGCGTTCGGGCGTGCCGTGGCGCTGCAGGTAGGCGGGTGCGGCGGCAATCACCATGCGGTAGGGGCGCAGCGAGCGGGCCACCAGGCCCTCGTTCACCACCTGACCAATGCGCACGGCCACGTCAAAGCCCTCGCCCGCCAGGTCCACCACGCTGTCGGTGAGCTGCAGGTCCACGCGCACCTGCTCGTGGCGCTGCAGAAAGTCGGCCACCAGCGGGGCGATCACGTGGTTGCCCAGCGTGAACGGTGCGCTCACCCGCAGCAGGCCCTGCGGCACGGCCCGGCTGCGCTCCACGGCCGATTCGGCCCAGCGCACCTGCTCCAGTACGCGTTTGCTGTCTTCGTAGAACGCGGCGCCTACCTCGGTCAGGCTGTTCTGGCGCGTGCTGCGCTGGAACAGGCGTGCGCCCAGGTGGGCTTCGAGCTGCTGGATGTGCTTGCCCACCATCACGGCAGATATCTGCAGCTGGCGCGCGGCGGCGGCAAAGCTGCCGGCCTCCACCACAGCCACCATGACTTCCATGTTGCGCAGCTTGTCCACGGCTCTTGGATATTCCTAATCAATAGTTAGCACAAGCATAACTCACAGGCACTTTATGCATTGATTGATTAGCAAAAGAATCGGGGTGTCAGTTCTTCATCAACCCCTTTTGACACCCAAGGAAAACACCATGTCCAAGATTCTTCTCATCGGCGCCAGCGGCACCATCGGCCAGGCCGTGCTGGCCAACCTGGGCGCACGCCACGACGTGATCACCGTGGGCCGCAGCAGCGGCATGCACCGCGCGGACTTCTCGCAGCCGGGCTCGGTCGCCCGACTGTTCGAGGCGGTGGGCAAGGTGGATGCCATCGTGAGCACTGCAGGCAACCTTCACTTTGGCCCGCTGACGGAGATGACGGCCGAGCAGTTCAACCTGGGCTTGCAGGACAAGCTGCTGGGCCAGGTGCAACTGGCATTGGTCGGCCAGAAGTACCTGACCGACGGCGGGTCCATCACACTGACTTCCGGCATCGTGTCGATCGAGCCCATCCGCAACGGCGCCAATGCCACGGCGGTCAACGCGGCCATTGAGGGCTTTGTGGCCGCCGCCGCCATCGAGCTGCCGCGCGGCCTGCGCATCAACGCCATCAGCCCCACGGTGCTGACCGAATCGATGGGCAGCTACGGGCCGTTCTTCCCAGGGTTCGAGCCGGTGCCTGCAGAGCGTGTGGCGCTGGCTTACCAGCGCGGCGTGGAAGGCGCGCAGACAGGGAAGGTGTACCGGGTGAACGCCTGAGCGCGTCTATTTGCTTCCCTTTTTATAGCAAAAAACCAATAACGGTCGAGCGGAAGAGCCATTTTTTAATCCAATTCTCTGGGACAGCCAAGCAAAGGAGCTGCCCGCCGGACCTACTGTGCCCGTGTGGCCAGTTGCCCCAGCTGACGCACGGCCTGCTCCAGCTCGCGCGTCCAGGGGCGGGCAGTGTTCAGGCGCAGGTAGCTGGCGTATTTGGCCGTGGTAGAGAACAGCGCCCCGGGCGTGAAGGCAATGCCCTGGGCCACGGACTGCCGCAGCAGCGCGAGCGTGTCCACAGGGTGCGGCAGCTCCAGCCACAGCCACCAGCCGCCTGCGGGGCTGTGCACACGCGTACCCGCCGGAAAGTACTTGCGTACGGCATCGGTTGCGCGGGGCGTGGTCTGCGCCAGGCGCTCGCGCAGGCGGCGCAGGTGCACCTGCAGTTCGCCAGATCGCATGAATTCCGCCATCACCGCCTGCTCCAGCCAAGGCGCAGCCAGTGAAGTGCTGAGCTTGAGCGACTCCATCCGCGCATGCCAGCGCCCGCCCGAAGTCCAGCCCAGGCGAAACGCGGGCGCCAGACTCTTGCTGCTGCTGCCGCAATAGATGACGCGACCGTGGCGGTCCCAGGCTTTCACGGGCTGAGGCCGGTGCGGTGTGTGCGAGAGGTCGCCGAACACATCGTCCTCGATCAACGCCAGGTCGTGCTGTTCCACCAGTCGCAGCAGGCGCCGCTTGTTGCGGTCGGGCATCACATGTCCAAGCGGGTTCTGGAAGTTGGGCATGGCCACCACGGCACGCACGCCGCTTTGGTGCTCCAGCGCGTATTCCAGGGCCTCCAGGCTCATGCCCTCGCCCGGCGTGCAGGGCAGCTCGATGGCACGCAGGCCCAGGTTGCCCAGCATCTGCAGCAGGCCAAAGTACACCGGCGACTCCACCACCACCGCGTCGCCCGGCCGGGTAACGGCCCGCAGTGCCACGTTCAGCGCCTCGGTGCTGCCGTTGGTCACCAGCAATTCCTCGGGCTGCAGGTCCAGGCCATAGGTCGCCATCCAGCCTGCCAGTTCCGTGCGCAGCGCAGGCAGACCGCTGCCTGTGGGGTACGCGCCCAGCATCTCGGGCTGGCTGCGCAACAGGCGCTGGGCAATGCGGGCCAGGGCGTCGGTGGGGTACCACGCGGGGGAGGCATTGGCCAGGTGCAGCCCCCACTGCAGAGGCTGTTGTGTGGTCAGCGAGTACAGCTCGGTCATGCGGTGCTCCAGCGACACCAGCCGGTCGAATTCGACGGGCGGCGGTTTGGGCTGCGCACCGGCCTGCGGGCCTAGCGTGCCCATGCCGTTGCTCGTGTCTGGCGCAACGCGGGCCGCAGCGGGCTCTGCGACGTAGATCCCGGACTTGTGCCGCGCCTGGACGGCACCCAGGGCCTCAAGGTGGCGGTAGCAGCGCACCACGGTGGCCACGCTCACGCCTTGTGCGGCGGCCAACGCGCGCACCGAGGGCAGGCGCTCGCCCGGCGCATAGCGTTGCTGGGCAATGTCGCGACGCACTTGTTGCGCAAGCTGCAGGTAGCTGTGCTGCAGTACAGATGTGGATGGAGCCATCTGTACAGCATAAACCCCGCACAGACTGTGCCCGCCCAGCGGATGGTCTGCAGGCACCATGGCCCCATGACAACACCCCACCACCACACCACAAGCCCATCGCCGGTTTTGGCACCGGCCACCACGCCCCAGCACCGGCCCGCCGGTGGCGCGCGCCTGCGCGCGCTGGCCACGGCCCAGGACCTGTTCCCCGCCGTGGTGGCAGGGCTGGTGGCCGTGCTGATCTCGTACGCAGGCCCCTTGCTGCTGGTGCTGCAGGCTGCGCAGGCCGGGCACCTTTCTGCAGCACAGGTCACCTCCTGGGTGTGGGCCATCTCCATAGGCTCCGGCGCGTGTGGCCTGTGGATGAGCTGGCGCCAGCGCGTGCCCGTGGTGTGCGCATGGAACACACCCGGCGCGGCCTTGCTGGCCAGCGCGTTGGTGGCCCTGCCCTACAGCCAGGTGGTGGGCGCCTACCTGCTGGCGGCCGCTGCCTTGCTGCTGATTGGGTGGACCGGAGTTTTCGACCGGCTGATGGCCCGCATCCCGCGCAGCCTGTGCGCCGCCATGCTGGCAGGCATTCTGCTGCGATTCGGCGTGGACGCTTTCGGTGCCGCCCGCAGCACCGTGGAGGGCGCGCCCTGGCTGGTGGGCGCCATGTTTGCGGGCTACCTGCTCTTCAAGCAGCGCTCGGCGCGCTATGCCATTGCCCTCACCCTGCTGCTCGGGGTGGCCCTGTGGCAGGGGCTGGGCTGGGGGCAGGTGGCCGCACAACCCGCCGCGAGCGCCCTGGGTACATCGCCCTCAACCTGGGGGCTGGCGTTACCGGTGTGGACCACGCCAGAATTTTCGTGGACCGCCATCCTGAGCACCGCAGTGCCGCTGGCGCTGCTGTGCCTGACCGGCCAGCAAGTGCCCGGTGTGGCCGTGCTGCGCGCCTCGGGCTACAGCGCCCACAACAACCAGCTCATTGCGGGCACCGGGCTGGCCAGCCTGCTGCTGGCACCCTTCGGAGCCCACGGCATCAACCTCGCAGCCATTACCGCCGCCATCTGCACCGGAGAAGAAGCACACCCCTTGCCGGAAAAGCGCTGGGTGGCTGGCGCAGCCTGCGGGGTGTTCTATCTGGTGCTGGGCAGCTTTGCAGGCGCCATCACCTACGCCTTTGCGCAGCTGCCCGCCGCGCTGGTGAGCACCGTGGCGGGTCTGGCGCTGCTGGGAGCCATCCAGAACGGACTGATGGGCGCCCTGGCCGAGCCCTCGGAACGCGAGGCCGCACTGGTCACCTTTGTGGTCACAGCCTCCAACGTCAGTCTGTTGGGCCTGGGCTCGGCCTGCTGGGGGCTGGCGCTGGGGCTGCTGACCTGGTGGGTGCTCAAACCACGCGCTGCTGCGCGCTGAGGCGGGGGCGGCTGAGCGCCAGCTGCGAACGCCCTTGGCTACCCCGTGCTTGAACCCGCGCTGAGCCTGAGGAGGATTTGGATCAAACGCGCTCCAGAATCACCGCAATGCCCTGCCCCACGCCAATGCACATGGTGCACAGCGCGTACTTGCCAGCGTGTTCGTGCAGGCGATTGACAGCGGTGGTGACCAGCCGCGCGCCGCTGGCGCCCAACGGGTGGCCGAGGGCAATGGCGCCGCCCCAGGAGTTCACGCGGGCGTCGTCGTCCTTGATGTCCAGCGCGCGCAGCACGGCCAAGCCCTGAGCGGCAAAGGCTTCGTTGAGCTCGATCACGTCCATGTGGTCGATGGTCAGGCCCGTCTGCGCCAGCACCTTGAGCGTGGCAGGCGTGGGGCCAAAGCCCATGATGCGCGGCGCCACACCGGCCACGGCCATGCCCACCACACGGGCGCGGGGCTTGAGGCCGTATTTGGCCGCGTTGGCCTCATCGGCCAGCAGCAGCGCGCAGGCGCCGTCGTTCACGCCCGACGCATTGCCCGCCGTCACCGTGCCGTCGGGCCGCACCACGCCCTTGAGCTTGGCCAGTGCTTCCAGGCTGGTTTCGCGGGGGTGCTCATCCTGGCTCACGACAATCGCCTCGCCCTTCTTTTGCGGGATGTGCACGGGCACGATCTCGCGCGCCAGGTGCCCAGCCTTGATGGCGGCCACGGCGTTGAGCTGGCTGCGCAGGGCCATGCGGTCTTGTGCTTCGCGCTCGATGCCGAAGTCTGTGGCCACGTTTTCGGCGGTCTCGGGCATGGAATCGACGCCATACTTTTCCTTCATCAGCTTGTTGATGAAGCGCCAGCCGATGGTCGTGTCATACACCGCGTTGTTGCGGCTGAAGGCGCTCTCGGCCTTGGGCATAACGAAGGGTGCGCGGCTCATGCTCTCCACGCCACCCGCAATCATCAGGCCCGCCTCACCGGATTTGATGGCGCGCGCGGCCGTGCCCACGGCATCCAGCCCCGAGCCGCACAGGCGGTTGATGGTGGCGCCGGGCACATCCACCGGCAGGCCTGCCAGCAGGCTGGCCATGTGGGCCACGTTGCGGTTGTCTTCACCGGCCTGGTTGGCGCAGCCGTAGAGCACATCGGTCACGGCCGCCCAGTCCACGCCGGGGTTGCGGTCCATCAGCGCCTTGATGGGGATGGCGCCCAGGTCGTCAGTGCGCACGCTGCTCAGCGAGCCGCCATATCGGCCAAACGGCGTGCGGATGGCGTCGCAGATGAAGGCTTGGCGGGTGGTCATGGTGTTGTCTCCTCGGTTTTCGGGTTGGGTTGAATGGGTTCGGTCAGGCGGCCGTGGCCTACGGCGCCCGGATGGGCAGGCCCACCAGTTGCTCCAGCTCGGCCAGCGACAGGCCGGGCACGGTGTCGATCAGCTGCAGCCCGGCGGGCGAGCAGGCCAGTGTGCACAGATCGGTGTAAATGCGCTTCACGCAGGCGACACCGGTGAGCGGGTAGCTGCATTGCGTGACGATCTTGCTGGCACCCTGCTTGGTCAGCAAATCCATCATCACCCAGGTCTGCTTGGCGCCGATGGCCAGGTCCATGGCGCCACCCACCGCAGGGATGGCGCCGGGCTCGCCGGTGCTCCAGTTGGCCAGGTCGCCCGTGGCCGACACCTGGAAGGCGCCCAGCACGCAAATGTCGAGATGGCCGCCGCGCATCATGGCAAAGCTGTCGGCATGGTGAAAGTACGCGCCGCCGGGCAGCAGCGTGACGGGCTGCTTGCCAGCGTTGATGAGGTCGTAATCCTCCAGCCCCGTAGCGGGTGCCGGGCCCATGCCCAGAATACCGTTCTCGCTTTGCAGGATGACTTCGCGGCCTGCGGGGATGTGATTGGCCACCAGGGTGGGCTGGCCAATGCCCAGGTTGACGTAGGCACCGTCGTGGATATCTTGCGCCACGCGTTTCGCCAACCCGTCTTTACTACGCTTTTGATAGCTGATCACGCTTATCCTTTGTGCGGTAGCGGCCAATTTCATGCTGATTTATTGAATCCACCCGCCTGCGTGGCCGTACGGTCGATCTTCACGACGTGCGTCACATAGATGCCCGGGGTGACGATGCCTTCAGGGTCCAGCGCCCCCAGCTCCACCACTTCGTGCACGGTGGCGATCGTGGTCTTGGCGGCCGTGGCCATCACGGGGCCAAAGTTGCGCGCCGACATGCGATAGGTGAGGTTGCCCCAGCGGTCGCCCTTCTCGGCCTTGATGAGGGCCACGTCACCATGGATGGGGTATTCGAGTACGTAGTGTTTGCCGTTGATCTCGCGCGTTTCCTTGCTGGAGCCGTCTGCATTGCGGGCCAGCTCGGTGCCATAGGCCGTGGGGCAGAAGAAGGCACCAATGCCTGCACCCGCAGCGCGCAGGCGTTCGGCCAGGTTGCCCTGGGGCACCAGTTCCAGCTCCAGCTTGCCGTTGCGGTACAGCCCGTCAAACACTTGGCTATCGACCTGGCGCGGGAAACTGCAGATGATCTTGCGCACCCGGCCGGTTGTGAGCAGCGCGGCCAGGCCCTGATCGCCATTGCCCGCGTTGTTGTTCACCACCGTCAGGTCCGTGGCGCCCTGCGCAATCAGTCCATCGATCAGTTCCCCTGGAATACCAGCCGTGCCGAACCCGCCTATCAACACCGTGGCGCCATCCTTCACGCCTTCGAGGGCCTGGGCCACAGAGTCCGCCAGTTTGTTGATCATCGCAACGATTTCCTCCTGCGCGTGGCACGACATGCGCACAACGCTGCCAGGCAGGCTTGGCGGGCTGCCAGGCAGATCACCCGGTCGTCCAGGGTTGGCGCGCATCTTGTGAGTGTTGAATCTATAATTTGTTCGCCTGAAGAACAAGTGTTCGCTGAAAGAATTATAGAAGGCCGATCCATGAATCCCGAAACGCAGCCCGCCAAAGCCCCCAAACCCAGTGACAGCTACGTGCAGTCGTTCGCGCGGGGGCTGGAGGTGATCCGCTCGTTCAGCGCAGATGCGCCCGCACAGACGCTGAGCGAGGTGGCCACCCGCACGGGACTGACGCGTGCGGGGGCGCGGCGCATCCTGCTGACGCTGCAAACCTTGGGCTACGTGGAAACCGACAGCAAGCTCTTTCGGCTCACGCCGCGCATCCTGGACCTGGGCTTTGCCTACCTGTCGTCGCTGCCCCTCTGGAACCTGGCGGAGCCGGTGATGGAAGATCTGGTGGAAGAGGTGCGCGAATCTTCATCGGCCGCCGTGCTCGACGGCATGGACATCGTCTACGTGCTGCGCGTGCCCACGCACAAGATCATGCGCACCAGCCTGGGGGTGGGTTCGCGCCTGCCCGCGCCCTGGACGTCGATGGGGCGGGTGCTTCTGGCGAGCCTTCCTGACGATGAACTGCAGGCGCGTCTGGCTGCACGCCCCATGGAACGCTTCACCACCCACACCACCACCGATGTGCCCGCCTTGCTGGCGCACATCCACCAGGCCCGCAGCCAGGGCTGGTGCCTGGTGAACGAGGAGCTGGAAGAAGGCTTGATCTCCGTCGCAGCCCCACTGACCAACCATAAGGGGCAGACCGTGGCAGCGCTCAACATCAGCGGCCAGGCCAACCGCACCAGCGCCGCGATGATGCAAGAAACGCTGCTGCCTGCCCTGCTGCGCGCAGCCAAAACCATCTCGCGCATGATGGGCGCACCGACCAGCCCCGCTGACTGACGACTGCCATCCGCCCTGGCCAAATACGCCAACGCCAAAGGAGGCGCAGGGTGACCGGGTGCTG
Source organism: Acidovorax facilis (assembly GCA_964031875.1). Lineage (GTDB taxonomy): Bacteria > Pseudomonadota > Gammaproteobacteria > Burkholderiales > Burkholderiaceae_C > Acidovorax > Acidovorax facilis_A. The sequence goes on along the minus strand of CAXIRU010000078.1, from coordinate 59,979 downwards.
CCAAGGGCGCAACCCACAAAGGGATGCACCCTCAAATCTTTCAGAACCTGTTCAAGATCTTTTCAGGGTCGCGCAAGCGCCGTACCGGGATGGGATGCTAGACGCGGGGTGCAGTTGATAGCTCGGCTATCAACAAGCTTTGCTCCGCCGCAGACCGCCCGGCAAGGCACTTGCCCGCAGGGTTGGCGTGAAATCGGGCGATTGGACGCCCCGGCTGCTTGCATGGGCACAAGCCCATGCGGCGCATCCAAAGCATCCACTCATCCCGATTGCACTCCAACGCGACCCCCGAAAAGATTTTGAACAGGTTCTCAGCGCCGGCGCACCATGGCCTACATACAGAGGACCTCGGTGGGGGTCATGTTGCTCAACTTGCTCAACTGCGGCGAAATCCCAGTACCAGCACCACGCCTCCGATCACCATGGCGCCCAGACTCATCCACTGGGGGATATTGACAGACTCCTTTTCCTTCACGGTCAGTTCCAGCGGGCCCAACTTGGCCTGCGTGGTGTCCTTGGTGAAGCTGAATCCGCCAGTCAACAACCCCGCCAGGCCCAGCACCAACAACAACACACCCACGATTCGCATTGCATTCATGAAAGTTCTCCCCAGGCCGGGTTGTGAGGATTGCAGCAAAGTGGCCCGGCTCCCTGTCTTTGCGCCAGCCCAATGTAGGCGCGTGGGCCCTTGGCCAGCGTAGGACACAGCCCCGGCGGGGTGTAGCAGGCGGGCACGATCTGCAACCCCTGCGCAGTGCGCTACAGGGTTGCGCCCTGCGTGCTACCCTCACGCCCCATGTTCAGCCCCTCCCAAGCCGATGTGCGCCGCTTTCTGTGCGGTGTGCACGCCAAAACCCAGAGCGGCGCCCCCATGGAGGCCATCGAGACACTGGCCAGCCTGTGGATCGCCGAGCATCCCGAATACCACGCCGACTTGTCCGACGCCGATGCGGCCGTAGCCCGCAACTACGACGAAACGCCAGGCCAGACCAACCCGTTCCTGCACCTGTCCATGCACCTGTCGATCAGCGAGCAGTGCAGCATCGACCAGCCCCGTGGCATCCGCCAGGCGGTGGAGCTGTTGACCGCACGGCTCGACTCCCTGCACGACGCACACCACGCAGCGATGGACTGCCTGGGCGAGATGCTCTGGGAAAGCCAGCGCTCGGGCCGGCCGCCCGATGGCAACGCCTATATCGCTGCCGTACAGCGCCGCGCGACGCGCGATTGAGGCACCACAGTCACTACACGGACGAGACCAACACCTGACCGCGGGTTGCGCCACACTCAAACTGTCTGTCCATGCTCCACTACGTACTCCATGCGTACACGGTCCCGTGGCAAGACCAATTGCTGTACGCAGGCCTCATCCTCGCCATCATTGCCCTGGTTTTTGGGGGCCTGTGGTGGCGAAAACGCGCGGCGCGCCCTCGGCAGGGCGACTTTGCCGCCCTGGTGGAGCAACGCAACGTGGCACTGGCGCTGGCTGCGCAGGCAGAAAGCCCACTGCAAGATGCCGCGGACGCCTGGCAGCAAACCCGCCACACCCTGGAAAACGTCAAATCCGGCGTGGAGCGGTTCCTGGCCTTGGTCTGGGCGCTGCTGTCCGGACTGCTGTGCACCATCAGTGTGTCCGCCGTGATCAGCGATCTTTGGAGCTTCCCGGCCGTGGATTGGGGCCTGTTTGCCTTCTACGCTGTGCTCGGCGGCGTATGCGCCTGGTTCGCTCGCGTGCAGTGGCGAGATTTTCGCGGGCGGAAATAAGCCAGATGCTGTGGGCACGCCAGCGCTCGGGACTGAAGCTCCCCGGTGATCACAACAGCTTGAACGCCAGCACCGCCACCAGCGTGGGCGGCAAAGCCCCCAGCAGCAACCCCAGCGGGTGGATGGCGTTGTCGGCGAACTTCTCTTTCAAGATGGCGGCCCCTGCAGGGTTGGGCGCATTGGCAATCACCGTCAGGCCACCGCCGGTCACCGCACCCGCCACCAGCGCCACCTTGAATTCATCGCTCAGGCCTTCGACCAGGGAGCCCAGGTAGGTCAGCGCAGCGTTGTCTGTAAAAGCCGTGAGCGCAGCCGCGCCAAAGAACACGGCGTTGGCATCCATCTTCATGAGCACGGGCTGCAGCCACCATTGCTGCAAGCCGCCCAGCACCACCAGCCCTGCCAGGAAGAACGCCACCAGCAGTGCCTCGCGCAGAATCAAAGGGCTTTGGTAGCGCTGGTAGGCGGTGGTAAACCCCATGAAGAACAGAAAGAGACCCAGGAACACGGCGGGGTGGTGGGCAAACACCACGACCAGCACCAGAAACAACACATGCACCGAGGCCACGGTCCAGGGCACCGGCTCCTGTGGGGGGGCAATCTTGCGACCCATGTGGCCCAGCTGGTTGCGGAAGATCAGCATTGCGATACCCGCATTGACGAGCACCGCCACCGCTGCCTTCCAGCCGAAGTTCGACATCATGAACCAGATGTCCCAGTTCCACTTGGCAGCCACCATCAACACCGGCGGCGCCGCAAAGGGCGTAAGCGTTCCGCCGATGGAGATGTTGACGAACAGCACGCCGATGGTCGAATACTTCAGCCGACTGGAGGTGGGGTGGGAGAACAGCGTATCCCTCAGCATCAGCGCCGCCAAGGTCATCGCCGCAGGTTCCGTGATGAACGACCCGAGCAGGGGCACGAACGCCAGCACCACAAAGTACATGGCCATGCCGCGCTGCACGGGCAAAAGAGCTGCGAGCGCCCGCACCACGGCCCCGGACAGCTCCAGGATGGGGCGGGTGGCAGCAATCACCATGATCGCGAACACGAACAGCGGCTCGGTGAAATTGCGCGAGTCCAGATAGGCCGTGGCCTCTTGTTTTCCGCTGATGGAAAACATGAACAGCATGAGCACCATGGCCCAGAAGCCGAAAACGACCTCCACCTCTCCCAGCAGATGCCAGATGCCTGCGTGCCGGGGCTGCGTGTGCGCGAGATGTTCGAAGTACTTGGTGGAGAAAGTGTGGAGGATGGCCAGCCCGAAAAGGACAGCGCCGATCACCTGAATCACGGTGGGAGAGGAGTTCATGGGTCGCCCAAAAACCGCGTGGCGGCCCGACCAGCGCATGAACCTGCCGAGCCACCATGGCGCCGACACCCTGCTGTCATTTTAAACGGCGACACCGATGGGCTCTGTAAGCGCAGGGCGTGAGGGCGTGAGGTTGTTGCGGAGCGCTGCGCCGTCCGCACACACAACCATACACGTCACTCGGAAGTCCTGGCTTCCAGACAATACGGGCTTCTCGTCTGGAGGCCTGCATGTCGACTCACCCTCACACACCCACCCAACCCTTGCCTGCCACCCCATCTGGCCCCATCCCACCAGTGGTGGCCTGGCTGGGATACGGCGGCCTGCTGCCGTTCCTGGCACTCACTGCGGTGGGCCTTTTGGCGCCCAGCACGCCGTCGTGGAGCGCAGCGCTGCTGGCCTATGGCGCGGTGATTCTGAGCTTTGTAGGCGCGCTGCACTGGGGATTTGCCATGGCACAAAGCGGGTTGAGCACCACAGAGCGCACGCACTGCTTTATGTGGAGCGTGGCGCCATCGCTGATAGCCTGGCCCGCCACGCTATTGCCCCCTGCAGCAGGGTCCGTGCTGCTGATCGCAGGCTTTGCACTGCACTTGGCACAAGACCATCGGCTGGCTGCGCGCACCTCGCTTCCCGCCTGGTACTTGCCGCTGCGATGGCGCCTGACCGTCACGGCGTGCGTGAGTCTGGCTGTGGGCGCGTGGGCCGCGAGCCATTGACGATTCAACCACACAGCAAAAAGCCCGCTTCTGCGGGCTTTTTTTTATGGTCAGCGGCGCCAATGATCAGCGGAAGCGCGACTGCGGCACCACGTGCAGGTCGCCGTCAATGCTGCTGATGTAGTTAGACAAGGCCTTCAGTTCGGCGTTGGTGAACTGCTTGGCCACACCGGCCATGATGGCGTTGTTGCGGCCCACATTGGCGTTCTTCTCAACCTTGTAGGACTTGAGAGCCACGAACAGGTAGTCGGCGTGCTGGCCTGCAATCTTGGGATACGAAGGATCGATGGGCTTGGCGAAGTTGTCGCCGTGGCACGAAACACAGGCGCCCTTCTTCAGCAACTCGGCCACTTGCACGCTGGGTTCACGCGAAGGCTTGGCAGGCAGCTCGGCGCCGGTCTTGCCATGTTGCTCGTAGTAGGCCGACACATCAGCGATGTCCTTCTCAGACAACGACTCGGCGATGCCGCGCATGGTGGGATGCTTGCGCTCGCCTTTTTGGTAAGCCACCAGCGCTGCCGCAATGTACTTCGCGTTCTGGCCCGAGATCATGGGCACCTTGTGGATCTCAGGGAAACTGGCCTGATAGCCTGGAATCCCGTGGCACCCAATGCACATGGCAATCTTTTGCTTGCCGGCTTCCACGTCGCCCTTGGCTTCCTGGGCGTGGGACAAGGCGGTCACGGAAGCGACAGCCAGGGCAAATAGCGTGGTCAACGTTTTGTTCATTTTGCGCGCACAATCTCGTGGAAGTTCAGCTCTGGGCTCTGATCAGCCGTCGATTATAGCCAGCGCCCCTGTCAAGCCCATTCATCAACGATCCGGTGTTTTCCCCCATGAAATTCCAAGGCTCCCAGAACTACGTCGCCACCCAAGACCTGATGCTCGCTGTGAATGCCGCCATCACGCTGCAGCGGCCGCTGCTGATCAAGGGCGAGCCCGGTACGGGCAAGACGATGCTGGCCGAGGAAGTGGCGCAGGCGCTGGACATGCCACTGTTGCAGTGGCACATCAAGTCCACCACCAAGGCCCAGCAGGGCCTGTATGAGTACGACGCGGTAAGTCGCCTGCGAGACAGCCAGCTCAACGATGGCGACAGCGCCGAGCGCGTGAAGAACATCCGCAACTACATCATCCAGGGCGTGCTGTGGCAGGCCTTCACGGCCGACCGCCCCGTGGCGCTCTTGATCGACGAGATCGACAAGGCCGATATTGAATTCCCGAACGACCTGCTGCGCGAAATCGACCGCATGGAGTTCTACTGCTACGAAACACGCGAACTCATCAAGGCCAAGCACCGCCCGCTGGTGTTCATCACCTCCAACAACGAGAAGGAGCTGCCCGATGCCTTCCTGCGCCGCTGCTTCTTCCACTTCATCAAGTTCCCCGAAGCCGACACCATGCGGCAGATCATCAACGTGCACTTCCCCACGCTCAAGAGCGAACTGCTCACCGTGGCAATGAAGACGTTTTACGATGTGCGCAACCTGCCGGGCCTCAAGAAGAAGCCCTCGACCAGCGAACTGATCGACTGGCTCAAGCTGCTGGTGGCCGAAGACATCCCGCTCACGGCCCTGCAAAGCGCCGACAACAAGGTGGCGGTGCCCCCGCTGGTGGGGGCGCTGCTCAAGAACGAGCAGGACGTGAGCCTGTTTGAAAAGCTGGTGTTCATGAACCAGCGCAACCGCTGACCCCCGAGCCATGGCACAGCCTCCTACCCCCTCGTTGGCAGACGGCATTGCCGACGCCATTGGTTTTGTTGGCGGTGCCCTCGCCGGTTTCTGGCTGGGCCAGTGGGTGGGCATGGACATCTTTGCGCCGGGCTACGGCACCCCGGCCCTGGTAGGCATTGCACTGGTAGGGTTGGGCGGTGGCCTGGGCCTGCATGCAGCCCGGCGCTGGCAAAACAGACGGCGCAGCCAGCCGTCCAAGGACTGATGATCAAAAAAGGGTAAAGACCCATGGCTTTTGTAGAACCTGTCACGCTGCGGGACCGTGGCGTCCGCCTGGAGCCCCTGGCGCTGGCCCATGAAGAAGGCCTGCGGGCTGCTGCCGCCGATGGCGAGCTGTGGAAGCTGCGCATCACCTCGGTGCCCGAGCCGCAAGACACGCGCGCGTACATCGAAGCCGCACTGAAGATGCGCGAAGACGGCAACCGCTTTGCCTTTGCCGTGGTGGAAGACTCCACCGGCACGGTGCTGGGCACCACCAGCTATCACGACATCGTGCCCGCCGTGAAGCGCGTGGAAATCGGCTGGACCTGGTACCGCCGCAGCGTGCAGCGCACCCACGTCAACACCACCGCCAAGCTGCTGATGATGGGCCACGCGTTCGACACGCTGGGCTGCCATGTGGTGGGCTGGCGCACGGACAACTACAACTTTGCGTCCCAACGCGCCATCGAACGCCTGGGCGCCAAGAAGGACGGCGTGCTGCGCGGCCACGCGCTGCGCCGCGACGGCACCATCCGTGACACGGTGATGTACAGCATGCGTGCCGGCGAATGGCCCGAGGCCAAGGCACAGTTGCTATATCTTTTAGAGCGTCACACGCTTACCCAGTAAGCGCCAGAGGCCAAAAACATGCTCATCGACTTTTTCTACACCTTGCGTTCGGCCAAGTTGCCCGTATCGGTCAAGGAATACCTCACCCTGCTCGAAGCGCTGCAGGCCGGTGTGGTGGGCCCCAAGTCGGATGACGCCTGGAGCCTGGACGACTTCTACAACCTCTCGCGCCTCACGCTGGTCAAGGACGAGAAGCACTACGACAAGTTCGACCGGGCTTTCGGCGCCTACTTCAAGGGCGTCGAAATGGTGGCCGACTTCACCAAGGAGATTCCGGCCGACTGGCTGCGCAAGATCCTGGAGAACGAGCTCACACCCGAGCAAAAGGCCGCCATCGAGAAGATGGGCTGGGACGAGCTGATGGAGACGCTGAAAAAGCGCCTGGAAGAGCAGAAGGAACGCCACGAGGGCGGCAGCAAGTGGATCGGCACCGGCGGCACCAGCCCGTTTGGCCATGGCGGATACAACCCGCAGGGTGTGCGCATTGGGGGCGCAGGCAAGAACAAGAGCGCGGTGAAGGTGTGGGAGCAGCGCGCCTACAAGGACTACGACGACCAGCAAGAGCTGGGCACCCGCAACATCAAGGTGGCGCTGCGCCGCCTGCGCAAGTTTGCACGCGAGGGGCATGAGCTGGAGCTTGATTTGCCCGACACCATCCGCAGCACCGCAGCCAATGCGGGCTACCTGGACATCAAGATGGTGCCCGAGCGGCACAACAACGTGAAGGTGCTGCTGCTGATGGACGTGGGCGGCACCATGGACGAGCACATCCAGCGCGTGGAAGAACTCTTTTCCGCCGTCAAAAGCGAGTTCAAACACCTGGAGTTCTATTACTTCCACAACTGCGTGTACGACTTCATGTGGAAGAACAACCGCCGCCGCTTTGCCGAGAAGTTCCCCACCTGGGACATCATCCGCAAGTACAACAAGGACTACAAGCTGATCTTTGTGGGCGACGCGACCATGAGCCCCTACGAAATTCTGCAGCCCGGCGGCAGTGTGGAATACAACAACGAGGAGCCGGGCGCGGAGTGGATCCAGCGCCTCACCCACGCGTTTCCCAAGTTTGCGTGGATCAACCCCGAGCCCCAGGGCGTGTGGCAGTACCGCCAGAGCATCAGCATCATCCAGCAATTGGTGGGCAACCGCATGTACCCGCTGTCGCTCAAGGGGTTGGAAGAAACCATGCGGCTGCTGTCCAAGTAAGCGGCATGCTGGGCGGCTGCGCTGGGGCGTGGGGATGTGGGGGTCATTGCGCGAAACTGTCTGACACGGCTGTGCCTGTTTTCGGTGCATAGTGGCGGCGGGCTGGTTCTGGAGTCGGCCCCAATTTGACAATCCACTGTTTTCACCCCGCCCGTGCACTTTCGCGTCCCGCGCTTCACTACCCACACCTCAACGCCGGCCGCATGGTCGGCGTTGCTGCTTTTCAGCGCACTGTGCCTGCAGGGCTGCAGCCTGCTGCCGGCCGTTGAGGACAACGACAGCACAGGCCCGACCACGGCCATTGCCGAATCCGGCACTCCGTCCTTCACCGTTCAGGTCAACGCCCCCGCCAACGTGCGCGAGACGCTGGAGCGCCACCTGGAGCTGCAGCGCTTTCGCCACCTGCCGGATCTCCACGCCAACGAGCTGCAGCGCCTGCTGGGCGCAGCCGATGCCAACGCCCGCGAACTGCTGGGCACGATGGGCTACTTTGCACCCACCATCACGGTGGAGCTGACAGAAACGCCCACCAACAGCAAGGTTGCCCCGCGCACGGTGGTGGTCACGGTGCAGCCCGGGCCGCAGACCCGCATCGCCAGCGCGGACATCGACTTCACGGGCAGCACGGGCGGCACGGACAGCTCCAACGCAGAGCAGCCCACAGAAGACCCCGGCACCCAGAACGCCAGCGCCCGCCAGCAGCAGCGCGTACAGCGCAACTGGTCTCTGCCGCCAGGCCAGCCTTTCACCCAGTCTGCCTGGGACGCTGCCAAGAACGACGGACTGCGCCAGCTGCAGGCGCGCCGCCACCCCACCGCCCGTATCGCCAGCAGCCGGGCTGAGATCGACGCCGACCAACACGAGGCAAAACTCAGCGTGACCTACGAGCCCGGCCCGCCCTACCGATTCGGGCCACTGCGTGTGGAGGGCAGCCAGCGCTATGACCCCGACGGTGCACGACGCCTGGCGCGCCTGCCTACCGGCACTGTGTACGACGAGGCCGAAATGCTCGACGCCCAGCTGCGGCTGGCCAGCAGCGGTTACTACGATGCGGTGTTCCTCACCCTCGACACCGACGGCACCGACCCAGGGGCTGCACCCGTGGTGGCCCAGGTGCGCGAGGCCAAGGTGCAAAAGCTGGTGTTTGGCCCCGGCTTCTCGACCGACAGCGGCGCGCGCCTATCGCTGGAGCACATCCACAACCAGCTGCCCGTGGTCGGCTGGCGCGCTGTGAGCAAGCTGTCACTGGACCGCGAAACCCAACTGGCCCGCAGTGAATGGACCGATTTGCCCGACAACCGAGGCTGGCGCTGGTTCGCGGGAGGCCAGTTACAACGCGAGTCCACCGGCGACTACGACGTCAACAGCGGGCGCGGGCGCGCGGGCCGCAGCAAAAGCACCAAGAACATCGATCGCAATTACTTTGTGCAGTACGACTATGCGAACAGCCAGGGTTTGACGGCCAACGCGCTGTCGCCCGCCGAGTCCAGCACCGCCCTCAGCATCAACTACGGCTGGACAGGCCGCTACTTCAACAGCGTGACGGCCCCCACCCGGGGCCATGGCATTGCCGTGGAACTGGGCCTGGGCACCACGCTGCGGCCCGAGCGTGATCCGTTTGTGCGCGCCCTCGTTCGGTGGCAGTCGTTCCTACCGGCCGGGCGTGTTTTGGACGATGCGGGGGTGGGCCGCAATGCACGCCTGGCCTTGCGCGCCGAAGCGGGCGCCGTGGTGGCACGCGACAGCGCCCAGGTGCCCGTGACCCAGCTCTTCCTGACCGGTGGCGACACCACGGTGCGCGGCTATGGCTACCGCAGCATTGGCGCACGCACCGACAACGGCCAGCTCTACGGCGGCAGGTACATGGCGGCGGGCAGTGTGGAATGGCAGCGCCCCATCGTCTACAACGGCAACATGACCGACTGGGAAAGCACGCTTTTCATGGACGTGGGCGCCGTGGCCGACCGCGCGGGCGACCTGGACCCACGCGTTGGCGTGGGCGCTGGGGTGCGCTGGCGCAGCCCCGTGGGCCCGCTGCAGGCGGACCTGGCCTACGGCGTCAAAACCAAAGAGGTGCGGCTGCACCTGCGCCTGGGATTCAGCTTCTGATGGCAAGCAGCAACCCGAAACCTCCCACACCGCCGACGCCGAGCCCACGCGCATCCGATTTCAGCGCTGGGTCGTCGTCAGCGCAGCGCCCTGCGCTGCGGCGTGCGCCGCGCTCTGTGCGGGCACTGGGCTGGTTGCTGATGACCCTGGTGGCACTGGCACTGCTGGTTGCAGCGGGCCTGTGGTGGTGGGCAGGCAGCAGCACATCGCTGGCCACCGCACTGGCGCGCGCCGCGCAGTATTTACCCGCTGGGCAAACGCTGGAAAGCCGTGAAGTCTCTGGCGCACTGCGCAGCGGGGGGCGCATTGGCTGGCTGCGCTGGAGCAGCCCCACCCTCACGGTCGAGGTGACCGACATGAGCCTGGGCTGGCAACTGGCCCCCTTGCTGCAGCGCCGCCTGGAACTGGGTGAGGTGCATGCCGCGCGCGTGCTGATCACACCCCAGACGCCCGCTGTTCCCACGCCCGACACCCATCTCACGCCCCTGACAGATCTGGTGCTGCCGGTGCAGATCGGTGTGCCGTTTCGGGTGGACGCCATCCAGTGGGCAGGGGCGCCCGCAGTGCAGGCGCTGGGCCTGCAAGGAAGCTACCGGTTTGACGGCAGCCAGCACCGACTCCACATTGACGCGGTGGAACTGGCCCAGGGCCGCTACAGCGCCCGCGCCGCGCTGCAGGCTCAGGCGCCCATGGCGCTGGATGTGGTGGTGGACGGCAATGTGCAGACCACCGTGCCAGGCAGCACGTCCGCCACCCCCATTCAGCTGGGCGCCCATGCCACGCTGCGAGGCACGCTGGCCACTGAGGCGGCGCGGCTGGAGTTGCAGGCACGTGTCAGCCCCGTCGCGGGCACGTTGACGACCGGCGCCACAACACCCCCAGCGCCTTCTTCCGCAGCCCCGGCCAAAACCCCGAACAAAGCTACGGCCAACGCGAGTGCGCCAGCCCCTGCAGAGCCCATGCAGGCCGATGTACGAGCCACGCTGGCGCCGTGGGCACCACAACCTCTGCTGGCCGCCGCCGCAACCCTGCGCGCTGTCAATGCGGCCGCACTGTGGCCCCAGGCACCTGTCACACAACTGCACGGTACGCTGCAGGCCGGGCCTACCGCGTCAGGCGGGACAGGCGGGGCAGGCAGCACCACCTTACCGACCTCCGGCGGCTGGTCCATCGAAGCCCAGTTGCGCAACGATCTGCCCGGCCCGTGGGACTTGTCCCGGCTTCCTGTCACGGCCCTGCAAGCCAGCGCCACCTTCGACGGCACCCGGTGGGACGTGCGCAGCGCCACCCTGAGCGCAGGCACGGGCAGCGCCACTGTGCAAGGCCATTTCAGCCCCGCCACCGGCGCACTGGAAGGCCAGGCCGACCTGCGCGCACTGCGGCCTGATGCCCTGCATACCGCGCTGGCCGCCGCTCCCTTGTCCGGCCGCGTCCGCGCCAACACACAGGGCGCCGCAGTGCGCTTCAGCGCCGACATCCGCGCCACACCGGGCCCGGCCGCCAGCCCCTCATCGACGGCACGCGCTTCACGCTCCACGGGCCCCGCCCCGCTGCGCATCAACACCCTCACCGCGCAAGGCTACTGGCAACCGCCCGCAACCGCACAAGGCGCGGACACGGGCGGCAGTGTGCGGCTGGACCATCTGCTGCTCGACGCCCTGCAGGCACGCCTGGAGGCGACCAACCTGCGCATTGCATTGGGTGCACAGTCAGCCCAAGGCCAACTCGCGCTGACAGTGCCGGGCGCCACCGCCCAGGCCAGCGGCCAGATAGCGCCACAGACCGGCGCGGGCGAGCTGCAAGTGCAGTGGGCCGACGCCAGCCGCACCCTCCAGTGGCTGACCACTCTGCCCCTGGTGGGCGCCGATCTGCAGCGTGCCTTGCAGGGCGCCACCGCCCAAGGTACGGCGCAAATCACAGCGCGGTGGAAGGGCGGCTGGCAAACCGCCGTGCAAGCACTGCAAGCCGCCAGCGTCAGCAAAGCCCCCCCCACCACGAGTGACCCATTCGAGCTGCACGCCACACTGAACGCGCCCCAGCTGGACCTGGCACGGCTACCCGCAGCCATGGGCGACCAAGCCACAGTCGCCACGCCACAAAGCGTCCAGCTGCGCGCGCTCACCGCCACCTTGTCGGGAAACCTGGCGCAGGCCTCGCTGGTGCTCAACGGTGAGGCGCGCACCACCGCCCCCCATTCGCTGCGCGCCACCGTGCAAACCCGCGTGACAGGCGGGCTCACCGCAGCCGGGCAATGGCAGGCTCAGATCAGCGCGCTGCGCCTGCAAGCGCAAGACACGCAGCGCCCAGGCCCTTGGGCGTTGCAACTGGCAGAACCGTTGTCGATCAACACCACCCGGACAGCCACGGCCCTCACTCTGCAAACATCGGGCGGGCAGGCCCGACTGAGCGGCCCTGCGCCTGGCATCGCCACGCTGCGCTGGCAGCCCGTGCGCGTGGTGGCCAGTTCCAGCGCGGGCACCCCCGCCACGCTGCAAACCCAGGGCACGCTGCAAGGCCTGCCCACAGCCTGGGTAGATGCACTGGGCGTGGGCAACAACAACGCCACGGGAGCGCCGGGCAGCCCGGTTTTGCCCGCCCCGTCACTGCTGGCCCGCATGGGTCTTGCCACCAGCCTGGTGCTGGATGGGCAATGGAACGTGGACACCACCAACACCCTGCGCGCCAGCGCCAGCTTGCGCCGGGCCAGTGGCGATCTGCGCATCCTGACGGGCGACACCACAGCGGTCACGGCAGTGCAAAGCAGCGGCCAGGGCACAGGCGCCGGGACGGGTGCCGCCATCACCACCGAAGCCTCCGCCAGCGCGGCAAACACAACAACTTCTTCAGGCGCCCACACCGGCACCGCTGCAGGTGTGCGCCAGGCAGAAATCTCCATCGAAGCCGAAGGCGACACCCTGCGCGCCCGCCTGCTGTGGGACAGCGACCGTGCAGGCGAGGTGGAGGCAAACGTCAGCACCCGGCTGGCCACAGTTGCCACAGCCCCCGCCACCATGCCCCCTAACCCCAGCAATGGCAGCCTTATCACCTGGGCACCTGATGCCCCCCTGGCAGGCACCCTGCGCGCGCGCCTGCCCGATGTGGGCGTGTGGTCCGCCCTGGCCCCGCCCGGCTGGCGGGTGCGCGGCACGCTGGACGCCAGCGCCACGCTGTCAGGCACCCGCAGCGCACCGCGCTGGGCCGGCACGCTGGGCGCCGACGACATGGCCGTGCGTTCTGTGGTGGATGGCGTGGACCTGCAAGGCGGCCACCTGCGCGCCACGCTGCAAGGCAACCAGCTCAACATCACGGAGTTCCGCCTGCAGGGAGGTCGGGGCAGCGGGGCGCGCATCGCGGGCTTCAGCGGCAACCGCACGGCTGCACCGCAAGACGGCGGCACGCTCACCGCCACAGGCCGGGTGAGCTGGGGCGACAGCGCTGCGGCCGCTACCGGCCTGTCGGGCATGGCCATGTCGCTGCAAGCCGAGGCCAAGGCCCTGCAGGTGCTGGTGCGGGCCGATCGGCAGATCAGCGTTTCGGGCCAACTCCAGGCGCAGCTACAGCAAGGGCAGATCAGCCTGCGCGGCAAGCTCACCACCGACCGCGCCACCATCATCCTGCCCGATGAAACCGCGCCCAGCCTGGGCTCGGACGTGGTGGTGCGCTCTGCCTCCAAAGACCGCGAAGACCAGGCCAAGGCCCAGGCCGCCGCCAAGGCCAGCCAGGTGGCGGCACAGGCCGAGACCGCCAAGCCCCCCGACATTGCCATCACCCTCAACCTGGGGCGCGACTTTGCGCTCAGCGGCCACGGCATCACCACCCGGCTCACCGGCGAGGTGGACATCCGCAGCAGCGCAGTACCCGGCGCACCGCCACGCGTGACCGGCGAGGTCCGCACCGACGAAGGCCGCTACCGCGCCTGGGGCCAGATGCTGAATGTAGAGACCGGCCTGATCCGCTTCAACGGCCCCTACAACAACCCATCGCTCGACATCCTGGCCCTGCGCCCCAACATCAGCGTGCGCGCGGGGGTGCAGGTCACCGGTAGCGCGCAGGCACCGCGCGTCAAGCTCTATGCCGACCCCGATCTGCCCGACGCCGAAAAACTCTCGTGGGTCGTGCTGGGCCGCAACGCCTCGGCGGGCGGCGCCGAAGCCGCTGTGCTCCAGCAAGCCGCATTGGCGCTGCTGGGGCGCAATGGCGGCTCCAGCCCCACAGCCAACGTCGCCAGCCGCCTGGGCCTCGACGAAATCGGTTTTCGCGGCGCATCCACCGGCGAAGACGCCAGCGCCGCCGCCCTCACCTTCGGCAAACGTCTGTCCAAGGATTTGTATGTGACCTACGAACGCAGCCTGTCAGGCACGCTGGGCACGCTGTACATCTTCTACGACCTCTCGCGCCGCCTCACCCTGCGCGGGCAGACCGGCGAGAAAAGTGCGGTGGACATCATCTACACCATGAAGTACGACTGAGGCCCAGACCGCCAAAGCGGTAGCCGCACACCACTACAATGCGCGGCTGTGTTGCCTCCTCGTAGTTCAATGGATAGAACGAGTGCCTCCTAAGCGCTAGATACAGGTTCGATTCCTGTCGAGGGGACCAGTAACCCGTTGATTTCAAAAGAATTTATAAAAAATCGGGACAAGAACGGGACAAAACCAGGGATTCGCTAGGGCCTGCCGAGTTGGCCGCCGCCCTGCAGATATCGCGCATGAAGCCACGGCGACATCTGACCAATGACTGCATGCGCGGCTTCCAAAGTGAGCGCGCAAAGCCAAGACTGCGGCCACTGTCGCAAAAAGCCATCGCCCCATTCAACACCAGCCAGCACCATCGTGCTGGCGTCACGGCGCTTCACCACGCGAGCATGCGACAGCGAATGCCGCAATTCGTGGTGCACCTCGCAAAGTCCATAGTCGTCGGGGCCAGCACAACCGATCTATTTAGCGGGCAGGTGAGGCGGGGTCTCCACTGCACGCCCCCTCTTCGTGGTGTTTCGTGTAGGGGCGTTGGCGGTCGAAGTCACTCATCGATGTTGACTGGCTTCGGCCCGTCGCGCCCGCTGATAGGATGCCCACTATCGGCCAGGAGCAGCCGACTATGGCCAATGAATGCGTACGCTCAACGACACAGTTAGCCGCATCGGGTTGCGTAGCCCGTACTGCACTCGCAAGCGAAGCTTGTCGCGGAATCGCCCTGGCATTTTGGGCATACCGGAAATGGTCACTGGATGGCTGCGCCTTCTTGCCGACTGCGCCAGCTGTGCAAGGCATAAAGTGCACCACTTGCATGTTCACCCCAATGGGCCCAGAAGCTCCATCGCCATTTCCAGCAGGCTGCTTCTGCGTACCCGGATTGGAACAACAAGAGCCCACTTTTCAGATCACGCCATATGTCTGCAAGATCATCCGCTAGATCGGCGAGCGAGGATTCTCCTGGCATTTCCATTGGAGCGGATTGAGAATAGTAGTTGAATGGCAGCGAGCCGAAGCGGACAAAGACCTGCTTCCATTCCTCATGCGAAATATCGCGTGAGTCCTGCTCGCCAAACAATTCTGGTAACGCTAGTGCAAGTCGATAGAGATTCGACAAATGCTGCAAAGCAGTAAGGACCTGGTTACTTTCGTCCTCCGGGTTTGCTTCCGCCCACGAGCAGAATTCCTCAGCAGCGTCCGCGAACTGTCGCACCTGATTTGACATGTGGAGGCCTCACTTTAAGCATCTACCGGCGGCTGCGAAAAGTACCGCTCGATTCGGGCAAATTTGTACAAAGTTTGAACGAAAAGAGGCTGCGCCTAGGCGAGTTTTGAATCAACGACGGCTTTGGGGTGTCGTGCCCACAGTCGCCTTTGGGCCCAGAGCTGCCGTTAATTGCGACGATGGCGGCTTCCGACAGAGAGTAACAAGGTAGACATTAGAGTCAAATTTAACCGTGGCCGTGCCGGTGAGTGTCTATGTCGGACGAGCACGTAGCGCTCGTTCACAACACCTCAAACCTGGCGGCTGCTAGTGCGTACTCTTTCAGGTCCCTGTCGATCTCCGGCCGTTGTGCAAGGTAGGCACCGATCACAGGGCTCGTCTCTGGGTGATGCAGGTGCCCCAGTCCGTGTAGCGCTGCCATCTGACATTCTTCCGAAGGTAGCCGCAGGATTTTGCCCAACGTATCGAAAACCACGTCTTGCATCTGCTCATCCTCGCCTCCTTTGCCTCTTGCGCGAATGCCGCAGTGCCAATCGTAGGCAATTGAATCCCACCACATATCTGCAGCGGTCTCGAGAGGAACTTTGGAGAACAGCAGTTCGTACAAGTGGAACATTGACCGAACACAACTCTCACGGATATCAAACGGCAATGTTTGATCCCAAATGACCTTCGTTACCGCACATTGGAGGTTGGAACTTTGGATCGCCCAGAAACCTTGGTTTAGTTGCTCCGGGGAATAGTCCTCCAAAACCGTATCCGGCGTCGTGAATAGCGAAATGTAGAAGGAAGCAACTTTCGTGGAGTCGAAAGCGACCTCAGCACGCCAATACCACGGCTTAGGCGAGCCGTTCCCCTGCATCGGAATCGGGACTACGTCGCGGTCGAAGAGAAAGGCCACAAATTCACCAAATGTCGCGTTCCGAAGGTCGTATTGGTCGTAGTCGTCCATGAAAGCTTGAAATGGTGGTTGACGCTTTGGCTATAGCCGCTGATTCGCTCTAGGACTAGTTCGAGTTACTCATGAGGCGTTTTCGCAACGATCAAATGACCGCTGTTGGCCGAATTGAGCCGATGCACGGCATGCCGAAAATGCCTGCAGCATGCATTATTGACCTGCGATGTCGTAGACACCCTCAGAGTCAAATCGACAGCACCACTTGACGTGAGACCAGGTGCCCGTTGAGTTGATTTCGACGACTCCGCGAGCAAACAGCACTTCGTGCGTGCCGTCGTCATAGAAACTTTCTTGTTGGACCTCAATGGGTAGACCATCAACAAGCAGCACGAGCGAGCCATCTATCTCCTTCCGGAGGTCAGTCTGGGACAGCATGACGAGATCGCTCTCAAGGAGTTCGTTGAAATCCACAGAGAAACGAGGGGTCATATTGAATGTCCGGTTCTGGCCGATGACAGCCATCGCATCAGCGGCAGCCAGGGCCCCAAAGCGGCCCCCGTATTGCGGCACCTGTACCGCTAGGTTTGGGGCAGCTCTCGGATCTCCACCGTGCCGCCAGCCTCATACACTGGATTGCCGGCTAAAAACTCTTTTGCGCTTTCGAGGCTGGCTGCACGCACTCGGATGAAGCCGCCGAGATCATTGTCGGTCGGTTGACCCGAATGATTTTTCCTGAGGCGCTCTCCACGCCCTATCGAGCTACCCCCATCGAATTGGCCGGTGCTGCGGAGCTTTGCAATGTACTGCGCCCAGCATTTCGAGTCGTCGGCGGCTTCCGTGTCGGGAGCGTCCTGATGCATCAAAAGTATGTATTCGTTCAATCGTGATCCTCTTAGTCCGTGCCAAGCATGCTCGATATTCGGCCGCTGCTGTAGATAACTGCTCTTGGCCGACAGCAGCCAAGGCGTCCACTTTAGCTTGCCAATCGCGCAATAGCGCCACTGAAGAGCGGATCGGCCTCAAGGGCGCGTTGACCGCTTCCCATCCAAGTAATTTGCCCACCACTGCATCAACTTTGTCCGGTCCGCCATGTATGTGGTCCGGTGATACGCAGCCCGGATCTCGTTCTGCTCCCGGTGCGCGAGCTGCCTCTCGATCACATCCGGGTTCCATCCGTGTTCGTTGGCCACTGTCGAGAACAGGGCCCGGAAACCATGGGCCGTGGCGATGCTCTTGTAGCCCATGCGCGCGAGCGCTGAGTTGAAGGTGTTCTCGCTCAATGGCTTGCTCGGGTAGTTCGGGCTGCCAGCGCCTTTCTAGAAGTGAGCATCCATGCGGCCTAGCGGCCAGAATTTGATAGCTGTCGAGGGACCAGATTCATGGTCAAAATCGCCTCTAGCGCTTGCTGGATAAGCGCTAGCAGCTATCAAAATTTAAGCAAACGCCAGCACCCTGCGGCCAGGGCAGGGGCTTTGCGGTGTGCATGGGTTGTGCACGGTTTGTGCAGGGTGGCCTTGCAGGTGTAGGCAAAGGCACTTCGCCCCTCGGCTGCCTGCACCCTTTTCACGCACGCCGCTGATGCAAGTGGCCTTTGAGCGGCTCGCAAGACCTCCCCGGCGTCGTTGTACCGAGTTGTTGTGCCGCTTGTGCGCTTGTGCTGCCTGTAGCGAAACGCTGAGCCAGGGCGGTTTCGCTGAGTTTTGTGAGCTACTCTTCGCCGCATCGGCAGCACCATCCGTATCGATTGCTGTATCGATTGCCGTACCCACTTCGGCACCACCCAACGCACCCGCAATGCCACCCAAGGCGCCTCCCAAGACCACCCCCACCGGGCCAGCGACAGCAACGCTCACAGCGGCACCTGCCGCAGCGCCCGCCATCATGCCGCCGCCTACCAGCACGGACTGCGCTTCGCGCCCCGCATCTTCGGGGCTCCAGGGCGGCCTGAGCCGGGTCGAGGGTCTTGCGAGGGGATGCCGTATCCGGGTCGGGCTTGTTCGGCCAGGCCTTCGTCCACTGGTGGGGAGTCTGGATGGGGGTGTGGCGATGGATGCATGTGCATCTCCCGGGAAAAGGGGCGGCCAACCAAAACGGTTTCATCGCCCTCTCTTGCAGGGCCCGCTCCGCGCCTTGGGCGCCAGCCTGCAGACCGTGAGGCTGTAGGACAATGCCCGATCGCCCTCCTTCGGGGCGCGCACATTTTCCATGCCAACACGCCACGCACCCGCCTAAGATCAAACCCATGGCACCAACTCCCACCCCCTCCATCACCCCCATGACCCAAGAGCCCACGGCCGGTGCACTGGCGCAGGCGCTGGGGCTTCCTGTGTTTGCCCCGCACTGGCACATGCCACAGTATCCCGAAGGGGCCGTGGGGCCGTGGCGGATGAGGCGCACGGGGATGGGGCTGGACCGTGGCTACCACAGCGGCCCCTGTGTCACACCAGGATCGACGGTGCTGATGCGCCAGAGCGCGACGGGCGGGTGGGAAACCTGGATGTCGCTGTCACCGTTGGAAGTGGAAAGCCAGGAGCTGGCCTGCCAGCACGCGCGCGGCCACACCGTGGTGATGGGGCTGGGCATGGGATGGGTAGCGGCCAACATCGCACTGCAGCCTGCGGTGGATCGCGTGACCGTGGTGGAGCGGGACGGGGATGTGCTGGAACTGTTTGGTCTCTGCCGCGTGCTCGAGGGGTTGCCGGAGTCTGCAACGCGCAAGATGGAGTTGGTGCGGGCCGACGCTCTGCAGTGGCAACCCCAAGGCACGCCTGTTGACTTCCTGTATGCCGATATCTGGCTGAACCTGGCAGAGCCAGAAACCCTGGCCGAGGTACAACGCATGCAGGCCAATGTACGCGCTGCCCAGGTGTATTTCTGGGGGCAGGAGCTGGTGCTGGGTGCCATGGCCAGTGCGCAGGCAGCGCCGGGTGCACCTGGGTGGCCCGAGGCGGTAGACCAGGCGGTTCGCGACACCGGCTTGCCGCTGATGGTGCAGACCGCGGAGGGTTATGCCAACTTCATCGCCCGCGTTCTGCAGTTGCGCATCCCGGGCCCCCGGCCGGCAAGCTCCTGATCCTATCCAGCACCCGCCGTAACACAGGGAGCGCGATGGTGCCTTCAGGCGCCCTGTGCCGCGCGGTCGTTGGCCAGAGGGCGGCTCGCAGTCCCTGCGCTGCCCATCGATGCGGCCACGATGCAGGCTATGGCCAGCCACTGCACCGCGCTCAGCTGCTCGCCCAGCAGCAGCAGGGCCAGCAGTGCAGCCACGGCGGGCTCCATGCTGATCATGATGCCGAAGGCCTCCTTGGGCAGGCGCTTCAAGGCCATCATCTCCAGTGAGATCGGAATGGCGCTGGACACCGCCGCCACGGCCACGCCGATGAGCAGCACGCTGGGCGACAGCAGTGCAGCCCCCGCGTGCACAGCCCCCACCGGCACCACCACCAGCGCGGCCACCAGCAAGCCCAGCGATACCGAATGCCCCGCGTGCAGGTGCCCAGCCCTCTTGCCGAACACGATGTACAGCGCCCAGAACACCGCCGCGCCCAGCGCGTACAGCACGCCCACCGGGTCCAGGGTGCTGCCGTTGAGCCCCAGCGGCAGCAACATGCCCAACCCGGCCATGGCCAGCGCCACCCACACAAAGTCCACGGCACGCCGTGACGACCAGATGGCCACCGCCAACGGCCCCGAGAACTCGATGGCGACGGCCAGGCCAAAAGGCAGGGTGCGCAGCGACATGTAGAACATGAGGTTCATGGCGCCCAGGGCAGCGCCGTACAACACGATGGCACGCGCATCGGCCCGCGACAGGTGCCAGCGCCAAGGCCGCCACAGCAGCAGCACCAGCAGAGCCGAAAAGCCGACCCGCACGGCGGTGGTGCCCTGCGCCCCCACCACCGGAAACAGCCAGTGCTTGGCCCAGGATGTGCCGATGCCCAAGGCAGTGACCGAGCCCAGGACGGCGAGAAAGGGGAAAAAGCGGTGAAGCAGGGAACGGAGAGGAAAAGCGCTCATAGGCTGAAAATGTAGTGCGACAGCGGCGTGCTTTTGGCCCGAATTTCAGGGTTTGCACACCACCGACGCTCACTCTGAAAGCCTGCTCCAACACCGAGCGCCCCGACCGCGCCAATCCACTGCGCGCCCGCATTGCCGCCGAGGCCGCTGTGCAGCAGTGCCAGGGCGCGCTACCCACTGTCTGACTACAGCAACCCCAGCGCCTTGCGCATCTGCGCGCCCGACAGCCTTTGGCGCGGCCCGCCCAGCAACTCGCACATGCGCGCATTCAACGGCGCCTGCGTGCCGTGTTGCACCGCCAACCGCACCACGGCGCCACACAGCGCATCGATCTCGGTCACGCGCCCGGCCTCCAGATCGGCCCACATGGACGAGCGTGCGGTAGCGTCGATTTGCAGCATGCGTTTTGCCAGCCGGGTGAACAGCCAGTTGGGCAAGCGCAGCACGTGGGGCATCAGCGTGGGCGACACTGCGGTGACCTGGGCGGGCGTGATGGCCGCGCGCTCCATCACGCGCAGCGCTTCGGCCTGCAACGCAGCAAAGACGCGGCGGCAGTCGCGGTTCAGCAGCTCTTGCCGCAAAGGCAAATCGGACAGCGCATTGACCGGGTTGTTCAGGTTGAGCAGCAGCTTGCCCCACTGCACCGCCCGGATGTCGGTGGGCAGAACGGTAGCGAGGCCCGCAGCATTGAACAGGGGCGCGATGCTTTCGGTAACGGCATCGCGCTGCAACTGCAGGTGGCCGGCAGTGGCGCGGTGCACGTGGGCGCCGCGCAGCACCACGTTGTAGGGCACCATGCCCGCCAGCACATTCAGGCCGGGCGCCAGCGCCGCCACACGGGCCACGTTGTCCACGCCGTTCTGCAGCGAGATGACTGGAGTGCCGGGCGCGCAGGCAGCGGCGATTTCGCGCGCAGCGGATTCGGTGGCGCCGCTTTTCACGCACAGCAGGAGGATGCTGTCCGGCCCTGGCGCCGCATCGGCCAGCGTGTGGGCCATTGGCAGCGCCGTGGCGGGCACCTGGCGGTCAAAGCCGTCCAGGTCTGTGACCTTCAGGCCTTGCAAGGCGATGGGCTGCAGCGCATGCGGGCGTCCCACCAGGGACACGTGCTGGCCATGCGCTGCCAGGCGCCCACCCACGTAGCAACCAATGGCGCCTGCGCCGAAAACGATGAAGTGCATGGGGGTGTTTCCTTGGACAGTGTGCGAGCGGGCGCCGCTGCAGGTACGGCGCCTGCGCATTGTGCTGCTGCAGATTTGCAAGGCCTGGCACCGAAGCGACGATGCCAGGGACACCTCGCGCCAGTATTTCAAGCATTTTTAGCCTCTATCGCTTGTCCATCAGGCGCCAACAGCTACCATTTTTATAGCAATCTCAGCACAGGTACTGACGGCACCCCATGAGCTTGCCGCCCGCAGCCATCAGCCCATCCGCACCGTGACCCGCAGCCCCCCCAAGCGCGGCGAGGCATCAAGCTGCACCGTGGCGCCGTGGGCGTGCGCAATGGCCTGCACGATAGCCAGGCCCAGGCCACTGCCAGGGGCCGCTTCCGAGCTCTCGCGCACAAACCGCTGCATCACGCGCTCGCGGTGCTCGGGGGCAATGCCGGGGCCACTGTCTTCCACCGTGAGCACGGCACGGCCAGCCTCGCTGCGCACCTGCAAGTCCACCTGGCCGCCTGAAGGGGTGTACTTGATGGCGTTGTCGAGCAGGTTGCGGGCCAGCATTCGCAGGGCCTCGGCGTTGCCGGGCACGGTGGCGGCGTCGGATTCGAGCAGCCCCGCATCCATGTTGCGTGCCTGGGCGGCAGGGGACACATCGGCGAGGGCCAACTGGGCCACAGCACGCAAGTCCACCGTTTCCGCGCCGACGGGGCTCGCCTCCTGCCGGGCCAGGGTCAGCAGCTGCTCGACCAGGCGCGTGGCGCGGTCGATCCCGGCCGACAGGCGTTCGATGGCGGCGGCCCGCGCAGCGTCATCGCCTGCGCGTTGCAGGCCCTGCAACTGCAAGCGCAGCGCCGCCAACGGAGAGCGCAGCTCGTGCGCAGCATCGGCCACAAAGTGCTGCTGGGCATCGAAGGCGCGCTGCACGCGCTCGAACAACAGGTTGAGTTCACTCACCAGAGGCTGTACTTCGTCGGGCAGCTCGGCATCGTTCACAGGCGAAAGGTCATCCGCCTGGCGCTGGGCCAGTTGCCATCGCACACGCTCCACCGGGGCGAGCGAGCGGCTCACGGCCCACCACACCGCCAGCACCAAGAGCGGCGCCATGATGGCCAGCGGTGCCAGCGTGCGCAGCGCCAGGCTGCGGGCCATGTCGCGCCGCGCTGCCATGTTCTGCGCCACCTGGATGACCTGCGAGCGCGTCTGCATCGAAAACACGCGGTAGGTGCCGCCGCGCGCCTGCACGTCGGTAAACCCCAGCACCGCAATCTGCGGCAGTGCAGCTCCCACGGCCGATTCGAAAATACGCAGGCCTTCGTTGGTCCACACCTGCACGATGAATTCGTGGTTTTCATCTTCCGGCTCCAGCCCGGGGCCCAGGCCTTGGGCGTCCACGGGCAGGCCGGATCGCAACGCCAGCGCGGTTTGCTGCATGTGGTAGTCAAACAGCGCATCGGCCTCGCCCAGGGCGCTGCGGTAAGCCAGAGCCCCCTGCACCGCACCCGCCAGCACAATGGCCGCCAACAAGAACACCAGCAACCGCATGCGCAGGGAACGCGGTAGCAAGCCCCGCAAAGCGTCGGAGAGCTTGCCCATCACATCTTCGGCACCAGATAGCCGACGCCGCGCACGTTGAGGAGCAATTCAGCCCCCAGCTTTTTGCGCAGGCCGTGGATGTAGACCTCTACCGCGTTGCTGCTCACCTCGTCGCCCCAGCCGTAGAGCTTGTCTTCGAGCTGCTGGCGCGACAACACCATGCCGGGGCGGGCGATGAGCGGCTCCAGCACCGCCCACTCGCGGCCCGACAACACCACCGGCGTGCCGCGCACTGTCACCTCGCGCGTGGCGGGGTTGATGCACACACCCTGGTGCTCGTACACCGGCTCGGCCCGGCCCGCCGCGCGGCGCAACAGGGCGCGGATGCGGGCCAGTAATTCGTCCAGGTCGTAGGGTTTGAGCACGTAGTCGTCCGCCCCCGCGTCCAGCCCCTCGATGCGCTGGGCCACGGCATCGCGGGCCGTGGCCACCAGCACGGGGGTGCGGTCCTTGCGGGTGCGCAGGTCGCGCAGCACCGCCAGGCCGTCGCGTTTGGGCAGGCCCAGGTCCAGCAGGACCAAGTCATAGGCCTGGGTGCGCAGGGCGGTGTCGGCGGCGTCGCCATCACGCGCCCAGTCCACCGCGTACTGCTCCGCACGCAGCAGGTCCTGCACGGCTTCGCCGATCATGGGGTCGTCTTCAACAAGCAGCAGGCGCATGGTGGGCAAGCATAGCGAATGGTGGGGTGCCGAGGCTGTGCCCTGGCTTCGACAGGCTCAGCCCGAACGGGTGGAGGAGTAACGCGGGCTGGAAACACGGCACCAGGCATTCAGCTGATCTATTCAGCCAATCTATTCACCCCAATCCGTTCACACTGAGCTTGTCGAAGTGCCGCCGTAACCAGTTCCCGGCTTCAACAGGTTCAACCCGAGCGGGTCGGGGTCAAGGCGGATTGCACGGCCCCGCCCTCTCTGCCGCTTACCCCAGCCGCACCGGCACAAAGATCTTGTCGCCGTCGCGCTCAATGAGCAGCGCCACCGACTTGCCCGCCTTGGCCATGGCGGCGCGCACCTGGGCAATGTCCTTGACTGCGGCACCGTTGATCGCCAGCAGCACATCGCCCGGCTGCACCCCAGCGGCAGCAGCGGGGCCACGGGCTTGCTCGATCACCAGGCCGTCTAAGCCGCCCACCTCACGGCGCTCTTGTGCGTCCAGCGGGCGCAATGCCAAGCCCAGCTGGCCTTTGCCTACGGCGTCTTCGGCGTTGGCCTGCTTCTTGGTCTTGTCGCTGGCATCGCCCAGGGTGGCGGTCAGCTCCACCGGCTTGCCTTTGCGCCACACCGACAGGCGGGCCTGCTGGCCGGGCTGGGCCTGGCCCACCCAGGCGGGCAGGTCGCCCGAGGCGACGATGGGCTGGCCGTCCACCTGGCGGATCACGTCGCCCGGCTCCAGCCCCGCTTTGTCGGCAGCGCTGCCTTTGCTGACGCTGGCCACCAGCGCGCCCTCGGGCTTGTCGAGCGCGAACGATTCGGCAAACGCCTGGTTCACCTCTTGCACGGCCACGCCCAGTTGCGCGTGGCGCACCTTGCCGGTGGCGACGATCTGGTCCTTGATCTTGGCGGCCAACTCGATGGGGATGGCGAACGACACGCCCTGGTAGCCGCCCGAGCGGCTGTAGATCTGCGAGTTGATGCCCACCACCTCGCCGCGTGCGTTGAACAGCGGGCCGCCCGAGTTGCCGGGGTTCACTGCCACATCGGTCTGGATGAAAGGCACCAGGCTGTCGTCAGGCAGTGATCGCCCCTTGGCGCTGACCACCCCGGCGGTCACGCTGTTTTCAAAACCAAAGGGCGAGCCAATGGCCAGCACCCATTCGCCCACCTGCAAATCGCGCGTGCTGCCCAGGCGCACGGTGGGCAGGTCCTTGGCGTCGATCTTGAGCACGGCCACGTCGGTCTTGGGGTCGGAGCCCAGCACCTTGGCGCGGAACTCGCGCCGGTCAGTGAGCTTGACGATGACTTCGCTGGCGCCTTTGACCACATGGGCATTGGTCAGCACCAGGCCATCCGGGCTGACGATGAAGCCTGAGCCCTGCCCATGGGTAGGCGCATTGCGCGGCGCCTGCCCACCCGGTGCGGGCAAACCGAACTGGCGGAAAAACTCGTAGAACGGGTCGTTCGGGTCCATGCGCGGGCCACCGTGCTGGCGGGCAGAGGGCTGCGACGCTTCATCGTCTTCGTCGTCATCCGCTGCCATGGCCGCCTTGGTGGAGCCCGTGACGCTGATGTTGACCACAGCCGCTCCGTTCTGCGCCGTGATCTGGGCAAAGCTGGGCAGGGTCGCAGCGCCGGGAGCCACCGTCTGAATGGCGGGCGTGCTCAAGGTAGCAGGGGCGGGATTGGCCTGCGCACGGTGTCCCACGACGATCCCGGCCCCCATGCCGCCGATGGCCCCTGCAGCCACCAGGGCCAGGATGAGTCTGCGGGGGGTGGTGAGAAGAGAGTTCATGGTCTGCCTTTCCTGTCGGGTTGGTACGCAGGGCAGTGTGGACAGGCAGACTTAGACGAAACTTAGACCGGCGCCGAGGGCGCAGCGATCTCATTGACCAGCAAGGCCAATGCCCAGGCCCAGGGCGTTGTCAAACGGAATCTTGCAGAAGCTGCCACAGCTTGCGCCGGGCAGGGCCAGCCACGCTGTCGCGCAAACAGACCACGGTGATGAAGAATGAGGGCATGCGGTCGCGCCCCTCCCACGACAGCACCGGCAGTTCCACGAGGCGCCCCATGGCCAAATCTTCCGCCACGGTGTGGGCCGGCATGCTGCCCCAACCCACGCCCGCACGCAGCAGTTCGCGCTTGGTATCCAGGGACGTGACGTGCCAGCAGTCCTTGGCATGGACTCCGAGGTCCTGTGGACTGAACGAGGTGCCTCCTGAACTCCAGATCACCTGCATGTGCTGTCGCAACAGCTCAGGGCCCAAGGGCCGGGCATACGTTGCCAGCGGATGATCTGGAGCAGCGACGGCCATCAGGGATTGCTCAGCCCATCGAAACGATGCGAACTGCGTACCGATCGGCGATGCCTCGGCCAACAGGCCCATCTGAGCGTTCCCTGCCAGCACCTGCTCCAGCACTTGCGCATGGGGCGTGGTGGACAGCCGAACGCGTACGGTGGGAAACTGAACGTGCAAAGTGCTGAGTGCCTGCACCAATGGCGCCATGGGTGCAAAAGGGTCTACCGCCAGGGTCAGACTGGCCTCCAGGCCCATGGCATACCCGGCAGAGTCCCGGCGAAAGCCATCCACCTCCGCCAGCACTTGACGCGCACGCGGCAGCAGGGCCTTGCCAGCATCGGTCAGCACCGCGCGATAGCCTGCCCGATCAAACAACAACAGGCCACACGCCTCTTCCATATTGCGTATGGCGTGGGTCACAGCAGACTGCGCCCGCCCCAGCTTGCGGCCGGCCGCAGCAAAACCGCCACAGTCAGCCACCGCCAGGAAGACCAGAAACTGGTCCAGAGAGAAGTTGCCCACTCTATCTACCCTTTAGATCAAGTTGATCGATGCACACCCGTTTTCTCGGGGGCTTGATCGTACGACCATCAAGGCCATTGCACTACTTGAATGGAGAAATCTGATGACCACTACCGCCCTCAGCCGTTCCACCAAAGCTCCTGCGGCAGGAGCCCCCGTACGCTGGAGCCTATGGATTGCCCAGGGACTGATCGCCATGATCTACCTGTGGGCCGCATCCATGAAGCTCACCAAGGCCCCCGCCGAACTGGCGGGCATGATTCCCTGGGCTGCCGACTACTCCGTGACCTTCTTGCGCGGGATCGGTCTGATCGATCTGGCCGGTGGACTGGGCATTCTGTTGCCCGCATTGACCCGCGTCATGCCGCGCCTCACGGTGGTGGCAGCGATCTCCATCGTGGTCCACCAGTTGTGCGCCGTCGCTTTTCACGTTTCGCGTGGTGAATTCGCCGTACTGCCCTTCAATGTCGTGCTGATTGCCCTGTCGCTGTGGGTGGCCTGGGGCCGCTCGCGCAAAGCCCCCATCTCTGCCCGCAGCGCCGGCTGATACATCGCAGTTCCCAACAAAAAGGCCCTGCCATGGTTCAGAACCTCATGCTTGAGCAGCGCATGCCTGTCTATTTTCTGAGCCACGGTGGCGGTCCCTGGCCCTACATGCAAGGGCCATTTCGGGACATGATGCGCTGGCTGGAGGCGTCACTCAACGACATCCCGAACCAGCTGCCCCACACACCCAAAGCCATCCTGATTGCCTCTGCGCATTGGGAAGAGTCAGCCTTCAAAGTCACATCATCCCCTGCCCCCGGCATGGTGTATGACTTCACAGGCTTCCCAGTCTCCACCTACAGCGCGCAATACACGGCGCCCGGCTCGCCGGAACTGGCGATACGGATCGCTGAACTACTGGACAGCGCCGGCCTACCTACAGGGCTGGATGCGTCTCGGGGCCTGGACCATGGCAGCTACAGCGTGGTGCAGCCCATGTTTCCGCTCGCGCAGATCCCGGTGGTTCAGATGTCGCTGCATCAATCGCTGGACCCGGAGTTGCACTTGCGCGCAGGGGCAGCAATCGCACCGCTCCGGGAAGCAAACGTGCTGATCATTGGCAGCGGCATGAGCTGCCATGGCCGCACGCCCGACATGGCGGCGCCATCTGCGGCGTTTGATGCCTGGATGCGTTCCGTTCTATTGGATGGCCCCCCTGAAGAGCGGCACGCAGCGCTGCGACAATGGGACCAGGCGCCCTGGGCCCGAAAGGTGCATTCGCGCGAGGAGCACCTGCTCCCGCTCATGCTGGCAGCCGGTGCGGCGGGTGCAGATGCCGCGTCCTGCATCTACTCGGAAAAACTTCTGGACATTTTCACGGTATCCAGCTTTGGCTTTGGCACGCGTTCGGGGGCTTCACGGTTCGACCTGCATGCCGGCAACCTGCACCCGGCCCTGGCCTCGGGAACCCCACAGCCTGCGCACACATCCACCATGCATTCAGCAAAAACAGTCACGCCATGATCGCACTCGACACCGGCACCACCGATGCCGCATCCTCCCCGCCTGGCGTCCTGCCACGATTGCTAGTGCGATGGTTCTTTCGTCCAGCCAACGTGGCAGAGAATCTGCCGCTCGGGATGGGCATGCACCGGATCACCCTGGAAGGAGAAGCACTGCGGAACACACGCTGGACGCCTGGTGACAAGATTCAGATCCAGATGGGGCAAGCCTTGGTAACCCGTACCTACACCCCGGTGAACTGGGATGCAACGGCCGGACGTACGTGGTTCATTGCGCACGCCCACGCAGCCGGACCCGGCAGCAAATGGGTTCGCAATGCCCACGAGGGCCAGGCCTGTCAGGTCATGGGGCCCCGCTCGTCGCTCAACCCCAGCAAGGCCCCCGGCGCGGACTGGTTGCTGCTGGGGGACGAGACCGCCATCGGCCTCGCAATGGCGTGCAAAACCCGCCACAGCTTTCTGGAAGCAGGCAACGCACATGAAACCCAGAGTCTGTGCCAAACGCTGGGCTTGCCCGCATCGACCTACCAGCGTCAGCCCAACGAAACGCACCTCGGGACCTTGTTCGAGGACGCACTTGCGCACGCCCATGGGGAGTCGCGATTCCTGCTGGCTGGCCGGGCGCGCAGCGTGCAATGGCTGGTGAAAGCACTACGGCGCCAGGGAGTCGAGCCAACCCGCATGCTCACCAAGGCTTACTGGGCTGACGGCAAAGCGGGCCTTGACTGAGGAGGTCACAACGCCAAACGGCCATACGTCCAAACGGCCATGCAGCCGGTAAGGATTCAGTAAGAAGGCTGCATCGATCATGCAGACCTGTGAACACCAAGCCCTTGTTCGGAAGGCACCCCCATGAGCACAATCTATTCGCGCTTCTTTCCCCGCACTGTATCTGCCTGCGGTCTTGTCGCCGCTGCGGCGGCGCTGCTGCCCTCTGTCGCCTTGTCCCATGGCAATGAGTCAGACCCATCGACCACCAACGCTTCGCCATGGGCCCTGGGCCTAGTGGTAATGCCCGAGAAAAAGCCCTACCGAGACTATGACAACAAGACCGAGGTGTTGCCTTTCTTCACCTACGAAAACCGCTGGGTGCGCGTTGCCGGACCAGGCCTTGAACTAAAGCTAGGCCAGGATGGCCCGGTACGCTGGGGCTTGACGGCCAGCTATGCAGGAGACGGCTACAAATCCGAGGATTCTCCCTACCTGAGTGGCATGGCCGACCGCAAGAGCAGCTTCTGGCTGGGTGCCCGCATGGGCCTGCGCACCGATCTGGCTACGTTCTCCGCAGAATGGTCTGCCGATGCTTCCAGCAAAAGCCAGGGGCAGAAAATCAAACTGGGGGTGGAACGCCGATTCTCCGTGGGCTCCCTGGGCATCACCCCCCGTCTGACCGCCACCTGGCTAGACAGCAAATACGTGCAGTACTACTACGGCGTGGAGTCCAACGAGGCCCGCGCCGGAAGGACTGCTTACAACGCAGGCTCAGCGGTCAACACGGAACTGGGGCTGCGCATGGACTATCAGCTGGCCCGCCAGCACATGGTGTTCGCCGATCTCGGCGTCACCTCCCTGGGGAACTCCATCAAGAACAGCCCGCTGGTAAGCCGCAACAACGTCCCCGAAGTGCGGCTCGGCTACATGTACCGCTTCTGACACAACCGGTACGCCCAAGCATGCAGCGTGTACTCCTGCTGGAAGACCATCCACGCCTGGGGCTGCTGATCCAGCGTGCGTTACGCCAAGCCGGTGTCGAATGCGATGTCTTCGATACCATGCACCAGGGCTGGACGGCGCTGCAAACGCAGCCTTACTGCGCCGCCCTGGTGGACCGAGGGCTGCCCGACGGCGATGGCCTGACGCTGGTTCAGCGATGGCGTGCAACCGGTCAGCATCTGCCATGCATCATGATCACGGCGCGCGATGCGCTGCATGATCGGGTGGAGGGCCTCAATGGCGGTGCTGACGACTACTTGAGCAAACCTTTTCCAATGGAAGAATTGGTGGCCAGAGTCCGGGCACTGCTCAGGCGGCCGCCGCTGCAGGCCACGGAGACGCCGCAGTATGCCGACCTGCAGCTCCAGCCCGAACGCGGCACCATGTCATGCGCAGAGCGCTGCGAGCTGCTTGCCCGTGCCGAGTTGCAAATCATGCTGAGTCTGTGTCACGCAGCTGGCAAGCCTGTGCGCCGCGCGACGCTGGAATCCGCAGCCTGGGGACTACAGGAGGCCGTCACGCCGAATGCGCTGGATGTTGCTCTTCACCGGCTACGCAAAAAGCTGGTGCAGTTAGGCTCGGGGGTTCAGATCATCAATATCAGGGGAATCGGCTATGCGCTGGTGGCCTAAGCGTTTGCCGCAGAGCTTGAAGGCTCGACTGCTTATGGCCTACGTCACCGCCTGGGGACTTACCTGCGGGCTACTGGCGGCAGGCGTGCTGTGGGTCACGCTGGCGCAGCCCGCGTTCTGGACAGACCACTCCGCTCGGGAGGCGGCCCACGAGCTCGCATCCCAGGTGCAATGGGATGACCGAGGAGCGCCTACTGCCCTGCGCCTTCCCACGGAACTGCAGTGGTTTGCCGAGCTTGTTCCACTGGACTATGGATATCGCATTCTGGACGAACAGGGCAACACACTGCTATGGTCTTCAGACTCTGTGCGCCATGCATGGTCGCATTCACAAATTCCCCCCCTGCTCGCCGAAACACATACGACCGTCTCCATTCAAGGACATGCCATGCGCATAGCCGCAGTGCCGCTGAAGCCCCCCTCAGCAGACACCGCTCGATGGCTGCAGGTTGGCATGAGCGAGCGATTGATCACACTGTTCCATCGGGCCAATGCGGTTCATATGGGAAAAGCCTTTGCCCTCACAGCAGCCTTGTCAGTACTGCTGCTCGCGTTTGCCCAATGGATCGTGCTGCGCAGATGGCTGCAGCCCGTGCAGCGCCTATCCAAACAGGCGGGCGAGATACACATCGAAAAGCCGGGGCACAGACTGACAACGAGTGGCCTCACATCCGAATTCAAACCCCTGGTGGAATCCTTCAATGCCAGCTTGCAGCACCTCGAAGCGGGCTACGCGCGGCAGACCCGCTTCATGGCAGACACTGCGCATGAACTGAAGACACCGTTGGCGCTGCTGCGCGCCGAACTGGAAATGGGCGACTACGACAAGGAAGTCCTGTTAGAAGACGTCGATCACCTGGCCCGACAAGTTCAGCAGCTGCTGTTACTGGCCGAGGTCATTGAGCCCCAGAGCTACCACCGCACCCCCCTCGATGTGACCGAGGCGCTTACCCAGGTTCTGGACTATCTAAGGCCCCTGGCACGCAAGCTGGGCGTCCAAATTGCGACGCAGGTGGTGGGCGTTCCAGACCACCTTCAAGGCGACCAAAGCGCACTGTGCGCACTGCTCAAAAACCTGGTGGAAAACGCGCTGCAATTCTCCTCCCGGGGCGCCTGGGTCACCATCACGCTGCAGCGCACCGGTGTTCAGATTGCCGACCAGGGCCCTGGCATTCCAGCACAGGATCTGCCGCATCTGTTTGAGCGCTACTGGCGAAGTGGGCCGCGCAAACACGTTGGCGCAGGGCTGGGGCTGTCCATTTGCCATGAAGTCGCCCGAGCCCATGGATGGCACATAGAGGTTCAGTCCAGGCCCTCGTGCACACAATTCACCTTGCACTTTGCAACTGATGAAACGAATGCTGGCGCGGCCACAGCACACTTGACAGACTCTGCGGGCAACACCGCAGGTTCTTATTCCATTTCCAAATCATTCCTGACTAGGCGCGAAGCCGCAGAAAGTGCTGAAGCACGGCAAGGCGAAGCAACAACGTCAGGGGTGATTTAGAAATGGAATTGCGCAGACACCCCTTCCATTGCACCGCGCGCACTCAGAGCATCCACAGCAAGCGCTCTGCCATCGCACGCAGCTCCTTCACCCAATGCACTTTCGCTAACAGCACCACCATGATCAGAAAAATCACTGCCATCACCCTGCTGGTCTCCTGGATCGCCCTGGCCAGTTCCGGAATGCTGATGCTATGGATGGATCAGCCTTCGTTCACGTTGCGAATGCATCCTGTGCACAAGCTGTTCGGCGTTCTCTTGGTCATCGCGGTCAGTGTGCACATCATGCTCAACCGCCGTGCGCTGGCCGCCCACCTGTCAACCCGCGCCGGATGGACAACGGCCTTCACGCTCGGGGTTGTTTTGGCGATCACTTACACAATCGTCGCGTTCTCCCACGTGCCTGAAGAGTTGGCACGTCCGCTGGACGAGGCCGCACGCCTGATCGAAGCCCAGCAGACAAGCCCGCCGCAGCGCACCCCAGTCAGCCCTTGAGAGAAAGCCCCGCACCAAAACGGTAAACGATGGCCCCCCTCACCACCTCGCCCGGCAGCCACCAACGCACAGGAAACGCCGGCTGATTGGGTGCATCGGGGTACTCCATGGGCTCCAGGCAGATGCCATCACCAGCTTGCCACAGCCAGCCGCCGCGCCCCAGATCACGCAGCGGGTCAGCCTTCAAGCCATGACCTGCATACACCTGCACACCAGGCGCGGTGCTCCACACCTCCATGGTGCGGCCGGTCACGCTCTCTGCCAGCAGCGCCGCAAGACGCAGGCCAGGAGGCGAGAGGGTAGATTCGGGAGGGTACAGAGACGAGAGTGCCTTCTTGTCATCGAGCACCAGATAGTGATCAAGACCTCCGGCACGCGCGATCTGTTCGTCATACGACTGCGCCGCCGAGTCCCCCACGCGGCGCGGCTGTTGAAAGTCGAAGGGCGTGCCTTGCACCATGGCCAGTGCGCCGCTGGGGCACACATCAGCCTCCAGCGGCGCGTAGCGGCTTGCGGGCACCTGCAGGTGATGGCCATGCGTGCTGCCCTTGCCAGCCAGGTTGAAAAAGGCGTGGCCCGTGGGGTTGAACACAGTAGGGGCATCGGCCACCTCGGCGGTCCAGACCAGGTGCAGCGCGTTGTCAGGGGCAAGGTGGAGTGTCAGTAGCAAGCGCACGGTGCCAGGCACCCCGTCATCTTCGGTGCGGAAGGTGTGGGTCAGCGTGATGGCATCGGGCTGCACAGCCTGCACGGCAAACACCTGGAAGCGGCTGCCCAGCGGCCCGCCGTGGTGGTGGTGTGGCCCGCTGTTGGTGGGCAACTGCAGCGTGCAACCGCCGGGCATGCGCAATTGCCCTGTGCGCAAGCGCCCCGCCCAGCGGCCAATGAAGGCGCCCATCGAAAGCTGACCGTCCAGGTAGTTCTGCAGGTTGTCGTAGCCCAGTGCCACATCCACCAGACCGCCCTGCCCATCAGGCACCGCCACCTGCACCAGGCGGGCGCCGTAGTTGCTCACGGCGACCTGCAGGCCACCGGCTCCATGCAAAGTGAAAAGATCGGTGCGCTGGCCATGCAGGTCGCGCTGGAATGCTTCGCGGGAAAGTGGGTAAGCCATGCGCCAAGTCTATTTCGTGGGGCTGGCTGCGTCGCGCGTCACCAGCCAGATGCCCACACACACCAACACCAGGGCGAGCAGGTTCTTCCACTCCAGCAGCGCCTCTGCCAGAAACAGCGCCGACAGCGCAGCACCGAAGATCGGCACCGTGAAATTGAACACCGTGACCTGGCTGACCCGGTTGTGCTTGAGCAGAAGGCTCCAGAGCGAAAACGCGGCCGACGACAGCAGCGCCAGGTACACCAGCAACACACTGGAGCCCCAAGTAAAGCCACTGAGCGAGCCGCCCAGGCCCCAGCCAATCGCCAGCAACGCCGCGCCGCCAATGCCCAGTTGCCATCCTGTCATCACCACCGAATCCATGCGCTGCGACACCTGTTTGCCGTAGATGCTGGCCGCAGCCAGCACAAAGGCCGCGATCACCACAAAGCCTTCGCCCAGCAGGGTGAAATCCAGGTCCAGCGTGCCGCGCCCCAAGTTCACCACCATGACGCCCGCGAAGCCCACCAGGCAGCCGAAGAGCTTGGCGTGGCTCAGGCGGTCGTTGTGATAGACCCGGTGCGCGAGCAGCACGCTGAAAAAAGTGCCCGTGGCATTCATGATCGAGCCCTTGACCCCGGTGGTGTGCGCCAGCCCTACGTAGAAGAACACGTACTGCAGCGTGGTCTGCGCCAGGCCCAGCCCTACCAGCTGGCGCCCTGCCCCAAAACCCAGGCCCCAGATGGCCTTGCGCGTGGCCGCAGCCCAGGCGAGCAAGATGAGCCCCGCGCCCAGAAACCGCCAGCCTGCAAACACCAGCTGAGCAGGAATGTCATTGCGGGCAATGCCAAACCAGGCGTAGCCGGTCTTGATGGCAGGGTACGAACTGCCCCACAGAAGGCAGCACAGCAACGCCAGCGCCACCACGACCTTGCGGTCGGAAAAACGGGAATGCCCCATGAGAAACGGTCTTTCAAGGACAACAGCCCTTGCGGGCAAGGGCTGTGGAAGAGAGAACACAAAGGGCCGCAGCCCAGCGAGAGTCAGGTCACAGGTGCGGGGTTGAACAGCACCAGTGCGTTGTGCAGCTGCCACTGCTCTGCCCAGGTCTTCTTGCGGCCGCTGGCCACATCGAGCAGCAGATGGAACATCTCCCAGCCCAGCTCTTCGATGCTGGCCTCACCGTCGGCAATCTTGCCGGCGTTGATGTCCATGAGATCGTGCCAGCGACGGGCCAGATCAGTGCGCGTAGCCACTTTGACCACCGGGCATTCGGCCAGGCCGTAAGGCGTGCCCCGGCCGGTGGTGAAGACGTGCAGGTTCATGCCAGCGGCCAGCTGCAGCGTGCCGCAGATGAAATCGCTGGCAGGCGTGGCGGCGTACACCAGGCCGCGCTGGTCGCGCCGCAGCTGTTCGCCAGGCGCCAGCACATGCGCAATGGGCGCGGTACCGCTCTTGATGATGGAACCCATGGCCTTTTCGGCAATGTTGGACAAGCCCCCCGCCTTGTTGCCCGGCGTGGTGTTGGCAGCACGGTCCACGCGGCCCCGGTCCAGGTAGCGGTCGTACCAGCCCAGCTCGCGCACGATGGATTCAGCCACCTCGGGCGTGGCCGCGCGGCTGGTGAGCTGCTCGACGGCGTCGCGCACCTCGGTGTTCTCGCTGAACATCACGGTGGCGCCCGCGCGCACCAACAGGTCGGCGCAAAAGCCCACGGCGGGGTTGGCGGTGACGCCCGAGAAAGCATCGCTGCCACCGCACTGAACGCCCAGCACCAGCTCGCTGGCGGGGATGGTCTCGCGGCGGCGGGCGTTCAGGCGTTCGAGGTGGGGCCGCGCGCGTTGCACGATGTGGTCGAGCATGGACATGAAACCCACATGCTCGTCGGCCTGCAGGCACACGGTCTCGGGGCCCAGGGCGGCATCGCGCTCGTCGGTGATGGGGAAGCTGCCCGGAGGCAGCAGGCGATCAGGCTGGAGCTTTTCGCAGCCCAAGCTGACCACCATGACCTCGCCACCGAAATTGGGATTGAGGCTGATGTTGCGCAGGGTGCGAATGGGGATGATGGCGTCGGGTGCATCAATGGCCACACCGCAGCCATAGGTGTGCTCCAGGCCGATCACGTCGTCCACCTGTGGGTACAGGGGCAGCAGCTCGGCCTTGATGCGGCGCACAGCCTGTGCCACCACACCAGCCACGCACTGCACGGTGGTGGTGATGGCCAGAATGTTGCGCGTGCCCACCGAGCCATCGGCGTTGCGGTAGCCCTCGAAGGTGTAGCCCATGAGGGGCTCCAGCACGGGCGGCTTCACCGTGGCCATGGGCAGGCCCTCCAGCGCGCGGGCCGAGGGCATCTGCAGCAGGCGCTCATGCACCCAGCTGCCCGCGGGAATGGGCTTCAAAGCGTAGCCGATGGGCACGTTGTAGCGGCGCACCACATCGCCCTCGGCAATGTCCTGCAGTGCCACCTTGTGGCCCTGGGGCACTTTGTCGCGCAGGGCCAGACCTGCGCCGGGCACACCCGGGGGCAGCACAGTGCCAGGGGGCAAGCCGCCGTCGTTGGCCACGATAGCGACGTTGTCATCCGCGTGCATGCGGATGGTGAGGGGTTCTCGCATGGGTTCGCTCACTTCGTTGTCATTTCGCGCGGAGCGCAGCCATGAGCACGCACCTCACTTGAGCACCAGGTTCGGCAGCCACATCGAGAACGATGGCACGTAGGTCACCAGCATCAAGGCGGCGATGAGCGCACCATAAAACGGCCATATCGTGCGCATGACCGACCCCACGGAAATGCCTGCAATCGTGCACCCCAGGAACTGGGTGGTCCCCACCGGCGGCGTATTCAGCCCCAGTGCGCAGTTGATCAGGATGACGATGCCGAACTGCTCGGTGGTCATACCGAACTGCTGGCAAATCGGGAGAAAGATGGGGGTGCAGATCAGGATGGTTGCCGCCATGTCCAGGAACGTCCCGAGAATGAACAAAATCAGGTTCACGCACAGGAAGATGACCCACGGGGTGGTGCTCATGGAGCGCAGCGCCTCTGCAGTCAGCTCGGCCACACCGTACAAGCCGATCAAGTAACCGAACATGGACGAGATACCGATCAGGAGCAGCACGGTGCCGGTGGTTTTGACCGCCTTGGCCGCGGCCTTGAGGAACTGGTCCTTGGTCAGACGGCGGTACACCAACGCGGACAGGAACAGCGCCCACAACACCGCAACTGCTGCAGACTCCGTTGCCGTGAAAGCACCCGAGAGGATGCCGGCAATGATGATGAGAACCACAGCCAGTCCAGGCAGGGAGGCCCTGAAAGAGATCCACACGATCTCCCAGCCAGGGAACGTGCCCGCTGGGTAGCCGCGCTTGACGGCCACCAGGTAGGCTGCGAGCAGGTTGCAAATGGTGAGCAAAACGGCTGGCACGATACCCGCAAGAATCAGCGCGGCGATGCTCACCTTGCCGCCGGCAGCGAGCGCAAAGATGATGAGGTTGTGCGAGGTGGGCATGAGCGCACCCACCAGCGATGCATGGGTCGTCACGTTGACCGCGTAGTCCGCGTGGTAGCCCTCTTTCTTCATCTGGGGAATCAGTACGGCCCCCATGGCAGACACGTCTGCCACAGGCGAACCGGACACGCCGCCAAACAGTGTGCAAGCCACCACATTGCTCATGCCCAGCCCGCCGCGCACATGCCCCACCAGGCTCTTGGCGAAAGTGACGATCCGGTCGGCAATGCCGCCGTACATCATGATTTCACCCGCAAAGATAAAGAACGGAATCGCCAGGAACGAGAACGGGTTCATGCCCGAAATCATTTGCTGGAAGCCCACGGCCAGCGGCAGGCCCTCGTACAGGATGGTGGCGAGCGACGACAGGCCGATCGAAAAGGCGACGGGCACGCCCAGCAGAAGTAAGAGCGTGAAAGTCACGCACAGAATGGTCAACGCCATGATGGAATCTCAGGTGGTTCTCAGGGAGAAAAGGGAATCAGTGCCAGGCGGGCTCGACCTCTGTGCCGCGGACCAGGGCGATGATGTGCTCCAGCGAGAACATCGCCACCAGCACGCCAGCGAGCGCGGGGGGAACGTACTTGAACGCTTCAGAAATACCGAGCGTGGGAATCTTGTAGGGCGCCACGGACTCGGCCAGCACGCCGCAGTTCCAGGCCATGACCACGCCGAAGATCAGCACCAGCACGTGGATCACGATCTCCAACTTGTGTCGCAGCCAGTCAGGCGCCAGCACGAGGAAGGACTCCAGTCCGATGTGGCCTGCATCGCGCACTCCCACAGCCATGCCCAGCATGGTCACGTACAGCACCAGCAGCACTGCACCGCTTTCCGCCCACGTGGGCGTGTCGTTGAAGATGTAGCGGCCAACGACCTGGTACAGGACGGCACAGACCAGAAGCACCAGCCCCGCCACGCCCAGCTGAAGACAGGTGCGCGCGATGAAGGCGCAAAGACGCGTATACATAAAGAACATTCAAAGAACAGAAAGATGAACTTGCCGCAGAGCACATGGCCCTGCGGCAGGCAAGCCCAGGCTGGTTACTGCACCGCGTCGATGCGTTTGACCATGTCCTGCAGCTTGGGATCTTTCAGGAACTTGTCATACACAGGCTTCATGGCGGCCTTGAAGGCGACTTTGTCGATCTCCACGATCTGCGCGCCACCCGCCTTGACGGTGGCCAGAGACTTCTCTTCCCGTTCGTCCCAGATCTTGCGCATGAAGCCCACAGACTCCTTGGCTGCCGCACGGATAGCCTTCTGGTCATCTGCGCTCAGCGTATCCCACACGCGCTTGCTGAACAGCAGGATCTCGGGCGCCATCGAGTGCTCGGTCTTGTTGAAGTACTTGGCCACTTCGAAGTGGCGCGAGCTTTCGTAGCTGGGGTAGTTGTTTTCAGCGGCATCCACCAGGCCCGTCTTGAGCGCGGTGTAGACCTCGCCGAACGGCATGGGGGTCGCGTTGGCACCCATGGCTTCGAGCAGGGACACCCACAGGTCGCTCTGCTGCACGCGCACCTTCAGGCCCTTGACGTCGGCCAAGGTCTTGACGGGCTTCTTGACGGTGTAGATCGAACGCGCACCAGAGTCGTAAAACGCCAGGCCCACGAAGCCTTGCGATTCGCAGTCCTTCAGGATCTCGTCGCCAATGGCGCCATCGAGCACCTTGCGCATGTGTTCCTTGTCGCGGAACAAGAAGGGCATGGTGGGCACCATGGTGGCAGGGCAGATGTTGTTCATGGGCGCGACGTTCACGCGCGTCATGGCGATCGCGCCCAGCTTGGTCTGCTCGATGGTGTCCTTCTCGATGCCCAGCGACCCCTTGGCGTAGACCCGGATGCTGTGCTTGCCGCCGGTGGCCTTGGACAAGGTTTCGCCCATGTGGCGCACGGCCAGAACGGTGGGGTAGTCCTCAGGGTGGATGTCCGACGAACGGAACTCCGTAGCCTGTGCAGCCAAGCTTCCGAGCAGAACGCTGGCAGCCAATGCAACGCGGCCAAAAAGATGGGGGATTTTCATGGTTGTCTCCTGGGTTGAAGTGCTGTGAATGGGGGAAGGGTTCCGGAGCCTTTGGGCCTCAGGCATTCCGGTAGGGTGCTTCTGGCAGGCCCGCCACACCTGGCCGGGTGGCAAAGATGGCACCGCCGAGCGCTACGTCGTCGCCTACCGGCTGCCCGGGTCGGATGGAAGTGATGAAAAGCACATCCAGGCCTGGGCCGCCAAAACTGCACATTGAGGGCTTGCTCGTAGGCACCGCGATGGACCGGTCCAGGCGGCCGTCGGGGGTGAAACGGTGCACCACACCGGCATCGTTGCCGCAGATCCAATAGCAGCCATCGGCATCCACCGCGCCGCCGTCGGGCCTGCCAGGCAGCGCGCGCATGTCGACAAACAACGAGCGTTCGCCCAGGGTCCCATCGTCGTGCAGAGGCAACTGCCAGATCTGCTGCACGCTGGGGTGGCTGTCGCTCAGGTACATGGTCTTGCCGTCGGGGCTGAAGCCCAAGCCATTTTGCGTGACCAGGCCCTGCACCTGCGGTGCCGACAGGCCGCGCTCTGCATCCATGCGATAGAGGCTGCCTGCGGCCTGTGCCAGCGACATGTCGCGCACCATGGTGCCCGCCCAGAAGCGGCCCTGGCGGTCGCAGCGACCATCGTTAAAACGCATACCAGGTTGGGGGTGTTCCACACCCGCCAGCAGCGTGGCCGAGAGCGCCCCGCCAACCTGAGGCTGCAGGTGAAACACGCCCGTGTCCATGCCCGCGATCAGGCCGCCCGCCGCATGCAGTGCGATGCAGGCGGGGCGCTCTTCGGTGTCCCAGCTTTGCACATTCTGGTCCGCATAGGCCCAGCGATGCAGCTTGCGGCCTTCGATATCCACCCAGTAGAGCGCCTGCTCGACGGTGCTCCACACAGGGCTTTCGCCCACCTGGTCGCGGTGGTCGGGCAACAGCAGATCCATGCGTGCCTCCATCACTCGAACGGGCCGGTGCGCACAAATGGCCCGCCCTGGTAGATCACGGCAGGGTCGGTCATGTCGGGCGCCGGATCGGCGGCTTCGACCTTGGCGCGAAACGGCTCCGAACTGTCTTGGGGGCGGTAGCCGATATGGCGGGCCGAGGTGTTGTCCCACCAGGTAGTGGTGTTGTCGCCCATGCCGTAGATGATGCTGTGGCCCACCACAGGGGCGGTCAGGCTGGCAACGACCAGGCGCTCCAGGTCGTCGTAGCTCATCCAGGTGGCCAGCATGCGGCGGTTGCGCGGCTCCGGGAAAGAGGAGCCAATGCGCAGGCACACGGTTTCAATGCCGTAGCGGTCAAAATAGAAGCGGGAGAGGTCTTCACCGAAGGCTTTGGACACGCCGTACAGTCCGTCAGGTCGGACTGGGTCCTTGGGACCCACCACTTCGTCCTGGCGGTAAAAACCCGTCACGTGGTTGGAGCTGGCAAACACCACACGTTTGACGCCGTGTTTGCGCGCGGCTTCGTACAGGTTGTACACGCCCACGATGTTGGCCTGCAGGATGGGCTCCCAGGGCTGCTCGGTGGACACACCGCCCAAGTGCACGACAGCGTCGACACCTTCCAGCAAGCTGAGCACGGCGCCAGCGTCTTCCAGGCGTGCGGGCCGCAATTCCTCCCCGGCGCCCTCGTCGCCCAGGTCTGCAATGTCGGACAAGCGCAGCTTGGTGCAGTAGGCCTTGAGGCGTGCTCGCAACTCCCGGCCCAGACCTCCGGCAGCTCCGGTCAATAACAGGCGTTGGAAGCGGATGGGCGTTGGGTGGCAGGGCATGGCAATTACAAAAGGCAGAGGTTCTTGGTACAGTGGCAGCAAATTTTGCTGAACGTCATCAGTTGTCGTACAACGAAATGAAATGTACCGCTTCTGCCCCCGGCGCCCCATAGGGATAACACCAACAAATGACCACAGACATCGCCCTTCGCCGCAAGCCCCGCACCCTGGCCCTGGAGCTGGTGGAGTCTCTCGGAGACCGCATTCGGGACGGTCGCCTCGCACTGGGAGACAAGCTGCCCACCGAGGCGGCGATCATGGCCGAGTTCAGCGTGAGCCGCACCGTGGTGCGCGAGGCAATTTCCAAGCTGCAGGCCTCTGGCCTGGTGGAAACACGGCATGGCATCGGCACCTTTGTGCTGGGGCTGGGACAGGCCCCCGGCTTCAAGATCACACCCGACCAGTTCAGTACCCTGCGCGATGTCATTGCCGTGCTGGAACTGCGCATCGGCGTCGAAACCGAGGCAGCAGCCCTGGCCGCCCAGCGCCGCACCGAATCCAACCTGAAATCCATGCGCGAGGCGCTGGATGCTGTCGCGGCCGCCGTGGACGCCGGGCGGGACGCTGTGGCGTCAGACTTCCAGTTTCACCTCGAGATTGCACGCGCTACGCAGAACAGCCACTTTGCCGAACTGATGGGCACGTTGGGCAGCATGATCATCCCGCGTGCGCGCCTGGCCGCCATGGATTCAGCCAACGAAGAGCGGCGGCAATACCTTCGGCGCGTCAACGGGGAGCACGAAAGCATCTACGACGCCATCGTCGGCCAGGACCCGGATGCTGCCCGCGCCGCCATGCGCACCCACCTGGCCAACAGCCGTGAACGCCGACGGCGTGCACAGGCAGAGGCCAGTTAACAGCAGGCACCGCTCGGCGGCCACACGCCCCTGCGCAGCAAGCGTTCTCCCGCACAGCCTGCGCAGGCTTGCCCTGGCCCCATGCGTAGTTACCCTCAGTACCCAAAGTTCGCAGCATGTTGTACGATGACATACAACACAAACCAACACCAATCCTCGTACGGCGCGCAGCCTCCGCCCAACGCCAAGAAACTGCGGCGTTGGGTTGTATTTGCCCCATGTTCTGCGGCGCGGGGGCTTGGATTCGACTTTCTACAACCACCACATCACTACAGCCATGCATGCAAACCTGATTGGCGGCGCCTGGACCGACGGCGTCCGCACCTACCAGAACACCAACCCCTCTGACACCCGCGACGTCATCGGCGACTACGCCGTGGCCAGCCGCGAGCAAGCGCTGGACGCCGTGGCTGCGGCACATGCAGCCTTCCCGGCCTGGAGCCTGTCCACCCCACAGCAGCGCTTTGACATCCTCGACGCCGTGGGCAACGAAATCATTGCCCGCAAGGCCGAGTTGGGTGACCTGCTGGCCCGCGAAGAAGGCAAGACGCTGCCCGAAGCAATTGGCGAAGTCGGCCGCGCCGCCGCCATCTTCAAGTTCTTTGCAGGCGAAGCGCTGCGCCCTGGCGGCGAGGTGCTGCCCTCGGTACGCCCTGGCGTGGGCATTGAGATCACGCGTGAGCCTCTGGGCGTGATCGGCATCATCACACCATGGAACTTCCCCATCGCCATCCCGGCCTGGAAGATCGCGCCCGCACTGGCCTACGGCAACACCGTGGTCTTCAAACCCGCGGAGGTGGTGCCCGGCTCCGCCTGGGCGCTGGCCGACATCCTGCACCGCGCGGGCCTGCCAGCGGGCGTGTTCAACCTGGTGATGGGCCGGGGATCGGACGTGGGTGCGGTGCTGCTGGAAGACGAACGCATTGCAGGCGTGAGCTTCACCGGCTCCGTCGGCACGGGCCAGCGCGTGGCGGCCGCCTGCGTGCCACGCGGCGCCAAGGTGCAGCTGGAGATGGGCGGCAAGAACCCGTTTGTGGTGCTGGACGACGCAGACCTGAACGTGGCCGTGGGCGCCGCCATCAACAGCGGCTTCTTCTCCACCGGCCAGCGCTGCACCGCCAGCAGCCGCGTGATCGTGACCGAAGGCATCCACGACCGCTTCGTGGCCGCCATGGTCGAGAAGATGAAGACCCTGAAGGTGGATGACGCCCGCAAGGCGGGTACCGACATCGGCCCTGTGGTGGACGACCGCCAGCTTGCGCAAGACCTGGAGTACATCGCCATCGGCCAGCAGGAAGGCGCCAAACTCGCCTACGGCGGCGAAGCGCTGGAGAAGAACGCCGACGGCGCGCCGGGCTTTTACCTGCGCCCCGCACTCTTCACCGAAACCACACCCGGCATGCGCATCAACCGCGAAGAGATCTTCGGCCCCGTGGTCAGCGTGCAGCGCGCCAAGAACTACGAAGAGGCCCTGGCCCTGGCCAACGACACCCCCTTCGGCCTGGCCAGCGGC
Source organism: Acidovorax facilis (assembly GCA_964031875.1). Lineage (GTDB taxonomy): Bacteria > Pseudomonadota > Gammaproteobacteria > Burkholderiales > Burkholderiaceae_C > Acidovorax > Acidovorax facilis_A. The sequence goes on along the minus strand of CAXIRU010000078.1, from coordinate 16,835 downwards.
ATCGCCACCACCAGCCTCAAGCACGCCACCCACTTCAAGCGCCACGCGCAAGCGGGCATGGTGATGGTGAACCTGCCTACGGCGGGCGTGGACTACCACGTGCCATTTGGCGGCCGCAAGAGCAGCAGCTACGGCCCGCGCGAGCAGGGGCGCTACGCGGCAGAGTTCTACACCACGGTGAAGACGGCTTACACGCAGGCATAGACCGGCGGTGAGCTTTCGGCAGGCATTGCACCGGCCTCCCGCAATTGAAACAGAGTGCGTCAACCCGCGCCCGCCCCCGCGCGCAACGCCTGCCCCGCTTATGATCCCCCGCGCTTTGACGAGGCGCACAACACAACAACGGGGAGATGGGCGGTGGTATGGCTCTGACACTGGAGGCGGTGGCCGCACTGGCACCTGACGACGCCTCGGCCAAAGCGGCCAAAGGACTGACATCGGCGGCCAAATGGCCCACCCTGGGGGCCAACGACCAGGCCGTATGGGGAGAATGCCAGGGCAGCGGCTCCAAACCCTACCAAACGCAGGTAGACCTGTCGGGCCCCGCATTCAAATGCTCCTGTCCCAGCCGCAAGTTCCCCTGCAAGCACGGCCTGGCACTGCTGATGCTGCAGGCCCAGAGCCCGGCTCTTTTCGCCGCCACCGACGCACCCGCCTGGGTGGCTGAATGGGTTGCGTCGCGCTCGGAAAAAGCCCAAAAAAAGGAAGAGCGTCAGGCCGAAAAAGCCGCCGCCCCCGTGGACGAAGAGGCGCAGGCCCGCCGCGAAGCCCAGCGCTGGAAACGCATCGAGACCGCAGCGGAGGAACTGCAACGCTGGCTGAGCGACCAGATCCGCCAGGGCCTGGGCGCACTCACCGACGACGTACTACAGACCTGGCACACCATGGCTGCGCGCATGGTGGACGCCCAGGCGCCGGGCCTGGCCCAGCGTGTGCGCGCAGCCGCGCAGGGCGTGCGCCAGGGCGAGGACTGGCCCGAGCGTACCCTGCACCGCCTGGGCTTGCTGCAACTGGCCTGCGAGGCACTGCAACGCCGCAGCAACCTCTCGCCAAACCTGCTGGCTGAGCTGCGGGCCGTGGCAGGCTGGCCGCTGGACAAGGCCGAGGTGCTGGCCAGCGGCGAACAAGTCACCGATGCCTGGACCGTGCTGGGCTGCGCCCAGGACGAGCGCGACGACAAGCTCATCGAACGGCGTGTATGGCTGCACGGCCACCGCAGTGGGCGCCGCGCCTGGCTGTGGGACCATGCCTTTGGCGGCAAGGGGTTTGAGCAGGCCTGGATACCCGGCACCTGCGTGGAGGCAACACTGGCCTACTTCCCCGGCACCACGGGCCTGCGCGCGCAGCCGGTGAGCGTGCACAGCGCCCCGGCAGCGCCGCAGTGGCCCCACAGCACCGCTGCAGACGAATGGAGCGCACTGGCACATCGCGCCGCGGCCAGCCCCTGGGTGGGCTGGCACCCACTGGTGCTGCCCGACGCCGTGTTGCAGCCGCTGGACGAGCGCCCCGGCCTGCGCTGCGCGGGCCGCTGGCTGCCGCTGCAGGTGCCTGGCGATGACCTCTGGGTGTTGGCAGCGGTATCGGGCGGGCACCCCATTACCGTAGCCGGGGAATGGGACGGAGAGACCTTCGCCCCGCTGGCCGCTTGGACAGCACAGACCGCGACGCTCGCATGGCAAAGGAGCCTGGCATGAGCCATTCCGCACACTGGGCCGCCCTGTTGCCCGCCGCCATGGTGGGCACCGACCGACAACCCCTGGCGGCCACCTCCCCCTTGGCGGGCCCGGTGGGCGCCCTGCTGAACGACACCCTCGCCCAGACGCCAGACACTGCCACCGCCCTGCTGCGCGCGGCAGGCATTACCGCCGCCTGCAGCCTGGCGGGTGGGCACGGCCTGGACATTGGCGATGCGCCCCCGGCCACGGCCGCCCCCGACCCGCGTCCACCACTGCAGTCCGGGCCGCTGATGGCCCTGCTGCCATGGGTCGTGGCCGAAGGGCCAACACGGTTGCACCAAGCCGTGCTCCAGGGCCTGGACCGCGCCGGTCTGCAACTGCCGCCCCGCTTTCTGCCTGCGGCTTTGGAACTGGGCCGCCGCTCGGTCGCCCTGCGCCCCTGGCTGGCCCCGGTGCTGGGCGAGCGGGGCCGCTGGCTGGCGGCGCAACGCAGCGAATGGCGCTACGCCACCGGCGCCAGCGACACCGCCCCACCCGAAACGCTGTGGAGCGAAGGCAATCTGGAGCAGCGCAAAGCGTTTTTGCACACCGAGCGCACCCGCGACCCCGGCGCCGCCCGCCAGCGCCTCTTGGATACCTTGGCCGAACTGCCTGCACGCGAGCGGGCCGAGCTGACCGCCGTGCTGGCCCAAGGCCTGGGCCCGGCCGACGAAGCCCTGCTGGACCGCCTTCGGCAAGACCGCAGCCGCGAGGTGCGCAGTGCCGCCCTGGCCCTGCTGCTGCGCCTGCCCGATGCGGCCTTCACCCAGCGCGCCTGCGCCCGCATGGCCGCGCTGCTCAAGCACGAACGCGTCCTGCTGCGCAAGCGCTGGGCCATCGATGCCCCCACGGCCCTGCCCGCCGATGCCAAGGCCGACCAGCTCGACACCCCGCGCCCGCAGCACGATGCGCTGGGCGAACGCGCCTGGTGGCTGTACCAGTGTGTGGGCCAGGTGCCGCTGGCCTGGTGGGTGCAGCACATGGATGTGAGCCCTGCCGACCTGCTGGCCTGGGCCCAGGCGACCGAATGGGCCAAAGCCCTGCTGCGCGGCTGGCGCGATGTGCTGCTCAGCACCGCCGACCCGCAATGGTGCCAAGCCTTTCTGCAAGCGCCCGCCGCCGCACGGCAGTTGAACGACACCGACACCCTGGTGGCCCTGCTGCCCCGCGCCGACCGCGAAGCCTGGTGGCAGCAGCAGCTGGAGCGCGGCGCGGCCACGCACCTGGGCCACTTCGCATCGCAGATGCTCACCGGCTGCCCGGCGGGGGAAACCCTGTCGCAGCCCTTGTCACTGGAACTCGCCAGCCTGCTGCGCGAGCGCGCCCAACAGAACACGCTGGCCGACGACTACGGCCTGCGCCACCTGCTGGGCGAGCTGCTGTGCATCCTGCATCCCGACGCCCTGCGCCTGCTTGACCCGTGGCCACGCCACGCCGACGAAACGCCTTCTTTTGCCGCCATCGCGCACGGGCTGACCCAGGTCATCGCCACCCAGCGCGCCCTGGTTCAACTTGCCACCCACTCTTCTTCACCAGCCACACCATGAACCCAACCGCCACCTCCGTGATGCGCCAGCACGCCGAACAACAGTTCGCCGAAGAGCTGGCCGAGTTGAAAAAAGCCGACCAGCGCCAGCGGCCCGAGAACTGGGCCCTGTCGCCCTGGGCCGTGGTGCAGTACCTGATGGGCGCCACGCTGGACAACGGCTTCCAGGTGAGCGCCAAGTACATCGGCAGCCCGCGCCTCATGGAAATCGCCGTGGCCACCCTGGCCACCGACCGGGGCCTGCTGCTGTACGGTGTGCCCGGCACCGCCAAGTCGTGGGTGTCCGAGCACCTGGCTGCCGCCATCAGCGGCGACTCCACCTTGCTGATCCAGGGCACTGCAGGCACCAGCGAAGAACAGCTGCGCTACGGCTGGAACTACGCCCAACTGCTGGCCAACGGCCCCTCGGAACAAGCCCTGGTGCCCAGCCCGCTGATGCAGGCCATGCGCGCAGGCAAGATCGCGCGGGTCGAAGAACTCACCCGTATCCCCGCCGATGTGCAGGACAGCCTGATCACCGTACTGTCAGAAAAGACCCTGCCCATCCCGGAGCTGGGCAGCGAAGTGCAGGCCGTGCGCGGCTTCAGCGTGATTGCCACAGCCAACAACCGCGACAAGGGCGTGAACGAGCTGTCGGCCGCGCTCAAGCGCCGCTTCAACACCGTGGTGCTGCCCGTGCCCGGCAATGAGGACGACGAGGTGGCCATCGTGGTCAAGCGCGTGTCCGAAATGGGCCGTGCACTGCAGCTGCCCGCCGAGCCCCCGGCGCTCAAGGAAGTGCGCCGCATCGTGCAGATCTTCCGCGAGCTGCGCAACGGCAAGACCGAAGACGGCAAGACGCAGATCAAGTCGCCCACGGCCACGCTGTCCACGGCCGAAGCCATCTCAGTCATCAACAGCGGCATGGCGCTGGCCGGGCATTTTGGCGACGGCGTGCTGCGGCCGCTGGACATGGCCTCGGGCCTGATCGGCGCCGTGGTGAAAGACCCGGTGCAGGACCAGGTGGTGTGGAACGAATACCTGGAAACCGTGGTGAAGGAGCGCGCCGAATGGAAAGACCTGTACCGCGCCTTCCGCGAGCTGGCTTGAACCCGCTGATCCGGTGGACCCCATTGAACCCGCCCAAGCCCGCAAGCCAATGAGCGAACCCCACTACTTTGGCGTGCGCCACCATGGGCCCGGCTGCGCGCGCAGCCTGGTGCGCGCGTTCGAGGCGCTGCAGCCCGACTGCGTGCTGATCGAAGGCCCGCCCGAAGGCGACAGCCTGCTGCCCCTGGTCGTCCACTCTGGCATGCAGCCGCCCGTGGCGCTGCTCAGCCATGCGCCCGACGAGACCGGCCTGGCCGTCTACCACCCGTTTGCCGTGTTCTCGCCCGAATGGCAGGCCGCGCAGTGGGCCGTGCATGCCCAGGTGCCCGTGCGCTTCATCGACCTGCCCGTGGCCCACGGCCTGGCACTGGAGAAGGCACGGCGCGCAACGCTCCAGGCCGAAGAAGCCAAAGAACCCGAAGAGGCCGGAGCCGATGGCCAGGAAGACGCGCAGGACGCATCGGCGCCTCCAGCCACCAACACCAACACCTCACACCCCGCCAAAGACGACACCACCGACACCACCCAGCCCGCCCCCGACGGCGACCCGCTCACCTGGCTGGCCCAGGCCGCGGGCTATGCCGACGGCGAAGCCTGGTGGAACCACATGGTGGAAGAGCGCGGCGACGGCGAAGAACTGTTTGCCGCCATTGCCGAAGCCATGCTCGCGCTGCGCGCCGAATGGGGCGAAGAACGCCACCGCAGCCCCGAGCATGCGCGGCGCGAAGCCCTGCGCGAGGCGCACATGCGCCAATGCATCCGCGCGGCGCAAAAAGAAGGCTTTGAGCGCATCGCCGTCGTCTGCGGCGCCTGGCACCTGGGCGGCTTGCAAGGGAGCAAGACCACGGCCAAAGCCGACCAGGCCCTGCTCAAAGGGCTGCCCAAGCTCAAGGTGCAAAGCACCTGGGTGCCCTGGACCTACCGGCACCTGGCCAGCGCCAGCGGCTACGGTGCGGGCATTGATGCCCCCGGCTGGTACGAACACCTGTGGCTCAGCCACGAAAGCCGCCAGCCCCGCGCCGTGGGCTGGCTGGCGCGCGTGGCGCGGCTGATGCGCGAGCGCGACCTGGACTGCTCCAGCGCCCACCTCATCGAAGCCACCCGGCTGGCCGATGCACTGGCCGCGCTGCGCCAGCGCCCCGCCCCGGGGCTGGAAGAACTGCATGAGGCCAGCCGCACGGTGCTGACCATGGGCGATGACTCGGTGCTGCGCTTCATTGAAGACGCCCTGGTCATCGGCGACCGCCTGGGCGCCGTGCCGCCCGATGTGCCCACCGTGCCCCTGCAGCGCGATGTGGAGCAGGCGCAAAAAAGCCTGCGCCTCAAGCCCGAGGCCACCCACAAGACGCTGGACCTGGACCTGCGCAGCGCCAACGACCTGGCCCGCAGCCACCTGCTGCACCGCCTGAACCTGCTGGATGTTCCCTGGGGCACGCTGGCCAAAGTGGGCCGCTCGTCGCGCGGCACCTTCCACGAAGTGTGGAACCTGCAGTGGCAGCCCGAGTTTGTGCTGTGCCTCATCGAAGCCAGCCAATGGGGCCAGACAGTGGCACATGCCGCCACGGCGCGCGCCATCGACCACAGCCAGCACGCGGGCACCCTGGCCGAACTCTCCGCCCTGGTGGACCGCGTGCTGCTGGCCGACCTGGCCCCGGCCGTGGCCGCCGTTACGCAGGCATTGGAAGGGCGCGCCGCCCTCACCGGCGATGCACTGCAGCTGCTGGCCGCCCTGCCACCGCTGAGCAACGTGTTCCGCTACGGCAACGTGCGCCAGACCGATGCTGCCCAGGTGGGCCATGTGCTCGACAGCCTCATCGTGCGCGCCGCCATCAGCCTGCCGCTGGCCTGCAGCGCGCTGGACGACAGCGCCGCCGAAGCCCTGCGCGAAAAACTGCTGGCCGCACACGCGGCCGTGGGCCTGCGCCAAGGCGCCGAGCAAACCGAAGCCTGGCAACGTGCACTGGTGCACATCGCACGCCAGACCAGCGCGCACGAGTTGCTGCAGGGCGTGGCCGTGCGCCTGCTGCTGGACGAAGGCGCCTGGTCGGCCGACGAAGTGGCCAGCGCCTTGTCGCTGCACCTGTCGGCTGGCGCCGAGCCCGCGCGTGCAGCCGCGTGGCTGGATGGCTTTTTGAACCGCAACGCCGTGGTGCTGCTGCACGACGCCCAGGTGTGGCGCCTGGTGGACCAGTGGCTGGCCGGGCTCAACGAAGAACACTTTGTGCGCGTGCTGCCCCTGGTGCGCCGCACCTTCAGCGCCTTTGGCCCCAGCGAGCGGCGCGACCTGGCGCAGCGCGCCAGCCAGGGCGCCCGCGCCGCGCCCACCGCCACCGCCCGCCCCACCTGGGACGAGGCCCACGCGGCCCTGCCCATCCCGCTGCTGCGCGACCTCCTGGGACTGACTGCATGACCCCCGACTCCACCGACACGGCCCCCACCTCCACCGCACCGGCACACGCCGACACCGCACCGGCACACGCCGACACCGCACCGCTTTCGCAAGTTGCGCCGGAGGACCGCCTGCGCCGCTGGCGCCTGGTGCTGGGCAGCGAGGCCGCCACCCACTGCGGCGCCCTCACCGGCCGCGCGGCAGAGCTGGACCAGGCCCTCGCAGCGCTGTACGAAGCCGATGGCCCCGGCGGCCTGCAAGGCCGCGAGCGGCGCGGCGGCCGGGGCGGCTCGTCGCCCAGCGTGGCGCGCTGGCTGGGCGATATCCGCAAGTACTTTCCCAGCTCAGTGGTACAGGTGCTGCAGCGCGACGCCATGGAGCGCCTGAACCTGCGCGACATGCTGCTGCAGCCCGAGATGCTGGAGAGCGTGCAGCCCGACGTGCACCTGGTTGCCAACCTGATGGCGCTGTCACACGTCATCCCTGCGGGCACCAAGGACACCGCCCGCATGGTGGTGCGCCGGGTGGTGGACGACCTGATGAAGCGGCTGGAAGACCCCATGCGCTCGGCCGTGAGCGGTGCGCTGGACCGCAGCCAGCGCAACCGCCGCCCGCGCCACGCCGAGATCGACTGGAACCGCACCATCCGCGCCAACCTGCGCCACTGGCAGCCCGACCTGCGCACCGTGGTGCCAGAAACCCTGGTGGGCTTTGGCCGCAAGGCGCGCCGCCCGCAGCGCGAGGTGGTGCTGTGCATCGACCAAAGCGGCTCCATGGCCAACTCGGTGGTCTATGCCAGCATCTTTGGCGCCGTGCTGGCCAGCCTGCCCGCCGTGGCGACCAAGCTGGTGGTGTTTGACACCGCCATCGTGGACCTGACCGAGCAACTGGACGACCCGGTGGACGTGCTCTTTGGCGTGCAGCTGGGCGGCGGCACCGACATCAACGGCGCCGTGGGCTACTGCCAGTCGCTCATCAAGGAGCCACGCAACACCATTTTTGTGCTGATCTCCGACCTGTACGAAGGCGGTGTGGAAGCCAACCTGCTGCGCCGCGCGGCCGAGCTGGTGGACAGTGGCGTGCAGTTCATCACCCTGCTGGCCCTGAGCGACGAAGGCGCCCCCGCCTACGACCACGCCCTGGCCGCCAAGCTGGCCGCACTGGGCGTACCCTCGTTCGCCTGCACGCCCGACGCCTTCCCCCAACTGATGGCCGCCGCCATCCGCCGCGACGACATCAACGCCTGGGCCGCCACGCAGGGGCTGGTGACCAGCGCGAAAGCGCGGTGAAGCCTGGTAGAAGGCGCTGATTGGCCGGAAGCGCTAGTCAATCATGCGCTAAAAGCTATCATTTTTGAAGCAAAACATGGTCAACGCGCTCATCCACATCGGCGGTCTGCTTGCCGCCACCCTCTTGGGTCAGCGCGAGACGGCCCTGCGCTTTCGTGATCGGTTGATCGCAGGCGCTGCACGCCAACACCATGCTCAGCGCGTGACCGCATGGCTGGTGGCGTAATTTGACAGGCGAGCGCAATCGATCCACCAACCACTGATCCGCCCAGTGTTGGATCGCGACCAGCACCGGATAGAAGGCCAGCCCTTTGGGTGTCAGCACATAGACGGCTCGCCGCTCAGCGCGGTCTTCGCTGTCTCGCGCCAGCAGTCCGATGCGGGTCAGCCGTTCAAGACGATCGGCCAGTATGTTGGTCGCCATTCCCGTGTGCGCAGCAAAGTCACTGAAGCGCTGTACACGCAAGAAGGCACACACCAGCACTTCAATGCCCCATTTGTCCCCGAGCGCGACCAGGCTCTGAGACAAGGGCCCGCTGGCGTCATCCGGCTGAGCTGCCCCTTGTGCCGAGCGGCGCTTGGTGGTCACGTGCTGTGGCATGGCCTCCACCTCGCGCTGGCTGACGTTCAGCAATACATCGCGGGGATCAATCGGAGCGCGGCATTGTGCACATTGCACCTGCAGTGTTGCCATGTGAGGAGTGCATCCCGCATGTACCACCTGTACCGCAGCCGGGCCGACATGCGCCGCATGGGGCCAACAGGCCTCCCAGTGAGCGCAAAGAGCAAGCATGTCAAAAAGATCCGCCCCCATGTGACTCAGGTGATAGGCATTGCGCAGCGGGCGGCGCGAGTAAGGCAGGCGCACCAGGATTTCATTGCCGACCAATTGCTCCAGCCGGGTGCTCAACACCTTGCTGGGCAAAGCCGTTCTTTCGGCCAGTGCCGAAAACGTGCGAGCGCCCGCATGTGCATGCAACACCAGCAGCAGGGTGGCACGGTCGCATAACAACTGCGCGGCCTGGCGCACGGCAATCAGCACGGCGTTGACGGCCACAGCGTCAATCGCTGCGGTATGGGTTGGGAAAGCGGGCATGGCAGCAAGTATGCATCCAGCATGGCTGGACTAAATAAGACCGCACTTCGTAGTAACAAACTTGCATAAAGAGTCAAACAAAACCACCTGTCACCAACTTTCCATTTGCATAGGGTAAATACTTGCTTGCATAAAGAAACTAACCAATAGCATTACCTTCAATCCACGCACTGCCGCAAGTGCTGCGGCTCACAGATGAAGCACAGATGAAGGAATGTTTGATGCAGATCACCACCGTCTCCCCCCCCGAAAGCCGCAAGCCACGCCCACGTACGCCTGGCACGCCCGAGGGCATGCCAGGCCCTACGGTGCAGGAGGTTTTGGACCAGGACGTTAACCCTCCGCCCGACTGCCTTCGCATCGAGTCACCCGCGCGCAACCTGGGGCTCGAAGACGTTTCACTGGATCGCTACTACCGCAAGGACTGGCACGACCGCGAGGTCGAGAAGGTGTGGCGCAAAACCTGGCAGATGGCCTGCCGACTCGAAGAGCTCAGGGAGGTGGGCGACCACGTGGTCTACGAGATCGTTCACGACTCGGTGATCGTGGTGCGCAGCTCGCCCACAGAGATCAAGGGGTATATCAATTCCTGCCTGCACCGGGGCACGCTGCTGCGCAGCGAGGGGGGGCATGTGCGGCACTTCAAGTGCCCGGTGCACGGCATGACCTGGGACCTGGAAGGCAAGGTGGCCGGCATTCCCTGCGCCTGGGACTTCCCCCAAATTGAGCGGGAGAAGTTTTGCCTGCCCCAGGTGAAGGTGGGCACCTGGGGTGGGTTCGTTTTCATCAACTTCGATCCCGAGTGCGAGCCACTAGAGAGCTACCTGGAAATCCTGCCAGAGCACTTCAAGGCGTTCCGCCTGGAAGACCGCTGGAAAGCCGTGCACGGCGCCAAGATCATGCCGTGCAACTGGAAGCTTGCCCAGGAAGCCTTCATGGAGGGTTACCACATTGCCGCCACCCACCCCCAATCGGTGGGCTACACCGGCGATATCAACACGCAGTACGACGTGTTCGAAGAAGGCCGCCACGTCAGCCGATTCATCATGCTGGAGGGGGTTGCCAGCCCCCTGCTGGGCAAGGTGCCAGAGCAGAAGATCGTCTCCGACATGCAGCGGGACATCGGCTTTTATGCCAACCGCAATATTGAGATCGGGCCTGGCGAAACCGCACGGGCCAAACTCGCAGCCCATGCGCGGGCCCGGTTTTCCAAGTCGTCCGGGCAAGACATGTCGCAGCTCTCCGACAGCGAATCGGTAGACCTGATCCAGTACTTGCTGTTCCCCAACATGTCGCCCTGGGCTGGCCAGGCGACACCGCTGGTGTACCGCTTCCGGCCCCATGGCGACAACCCGGAGGAGTCCATCATGGAAATCATGCTGCTCTTCGCCAAATCGCCCGATGGCAGCCATCCGCCACCCGCGCCGATGACGCTGATCGGCATAGAGGACTCCTGGCACAAGATTCCGGGGCTGGGCTCGGCCGCCGACGTGACCGATCAGGACACCGACAACCTCAAACGCATTCAGCGTGGCATTCGCACAGCCCGTCAAAAGGGTGCCGTGCTATCCAGCTACCAGGAAAGCCGTATTCGGCACTTTCACCGGACGCTGGACGCCTATCTCGCCAAGTGAATCGCGGAGTACCACATGCACAACCAACCCTGGACGGCTTCCTACCCCCCAGGCGTATCTTGGGATGCGCCCTTGCAGCCACGCATGCTGCAGGACTTGCTGGACGACGCGATTGCACAATGGCCCGACAACAATGCGCTCAGCTTCATGGGCCAGCGCACCACCTACCGCGCGCTGGATGAACTGATCGACCGCTGCGCCGCAGGCCTGAGGGCCTTAGGGGTACAGCCGGGCGTGCATGTGGGCTTGTTTTTGCCCAATTCGCCGCACTACCCCATCGCATTCTTTGGCATCCTGCGCGCTGGTGGCACCGTGGTGAACTATTCGCCGCTGGATGCGGCCCGCGTGCTGGAGCACAAGATCGAAGACAGCCAGACGGACATCCTCATCACACTCGACCTGGCCGTCCTCTATCCCCAAATGCAAGCCCTTTTGGGGCGTACCAGCTTAAAAACGCTGGTGGTGGGGAATCTGGCCGAGATGAGCGCCAACCCCGCTGCTACACGCCAGCACCTGGCGCAAGCCGGTCAACTGGCCACTCCCCAGTGGGATGCCAAGCACCTCACGTTCGAGCAATTGCTGGACAACGATGGCCGCTACGTGCCTTGCCCCGCCAGCGATCCTGAAAAAACGCTGGCGGTTCTGCAATACACCGGTGGCACCACGGGCCAACCCAAGGGGGCGATGCTTACGCACGCCAATGTCAGCACGGCCATCGCGCAATTCAAGGCCACGGCCTCAGGCAAGGTGCGTCTGCTCACGCCTGGAAGTGACCGCATCCTGACCGTCTTGCCACTGTTTCACATCTATGCGCTGGCAATGAACATGGTGTATGGCCTGCACACGGGGGCTGAGCTGATTCTTCACCTGCGCTTTGATGCGGAGTCGGTGTTGACCGACCTGGTCAATCAACGGGTGACGATGTTCCCCGCCGTGCCCACCATGTACACGGCGCTGCTGGATCGACCCGGCATTGAAACCCTGGATTTCAGCGCGCTGCGGTTTTGCTCCACAGGCGGCGCACCCGTGCCACAGGAGGTGAACCGGCGCTTCTCAGCGCTCACAGGGTGCCGCTTGTATGAAGGCTGGGGGCTGACCGAGACGTCGCCAGCGGGCACCTTCACACCGATTACCGGCGAGCCTCGCCCAGGCTCGTGCGGCGTACCGGTGCCCGGCATGGATATGCGATTCGCCAGCCTCGACCAGCCTGATCAATGGGTTCCTTTGGGCGAGCGCGGCGAAATTTGTGTGCGTGGCCCCAACGTCATGCGTGGCTACTGGAACAACCCAGACGCAACCACCGCCGCCATGACCGCTGACGGCTACCTGCGCACCGGCGATGTGGGCTACATGGACGAAGACGGCTATGTCTACATCGTAGACCGTACCAAAGACATGATCCTGTGCAGCGGCTACAACGTCTACCCCCGCATGCTGGAAGAAGCCATCTACGAACACCCCTCCGTGTCCGAGGTCAGTGTCATCGGTGTCGCAGACGCCTACCGTGGCCAATCGCCCAAGGCGTTCGTTGCGCTGAAAAAAGGGGCTGAGCCTTTCACGCTGCAGGAGCTTCAGGCATTTCTCAAAGATCGACTGGGAAAGCACGAGATGGTCCAAGCCCTGGAGATCCGTGATTCGCTACCCAAGACTCCGGTCGGCAAGCTCTCCAAGAAAGAGTTGTACGACGCCGAGCGCGCTCCCTCACCACCCTGACGTCACTGTCTTCCACCTGGCCCTGATCTCTCCCATCGGGCTCCCAAACAAATTCTTGCCCTGCCCGCCTGCGGTGCAGGCTGGGCGACTGTTGCCTCAAAACCGCGAATCCATTTCAGGAGATACCCATGGTGCGCCACGTCAATCAACTGTTCGACCTGCACGGAAAAACCGCGCTCATTACAGGAGGCTCACGCGGGTTGGGCCTCCAGATGGCCCAGGCTCTGGGCGAAATGGGGGCACGCGTGCTCCTCAGTGCCCGCAAGGCCGAAGAGCTGGCCGCAGCTTGTCAGCAACTCCAAACGCAGGGTATCGACGCGCAGTGGACGGCTGCTGACGCCAGCCGCGAAGACGATATGGCGCGCCTGGCGACAGAGGCTCTGGAGAAGCTGGGCCACGTGGACATTCTGGTCAACAACGCGGGCGCCAGCTGGGGCGCCCCCGCTGAGGAGCACCCCCTCACAGCCTGGGACAAGGTACTCAACGTCAACGTGCGGGGCGTATTTGTACTGACCCAGCACCTGGGCCGCATGGGCATGCTGCCACGGCGCCAAGGGCGCATCATCAATATCGCCTCCATCGCCGGTCTGGGTGGCAACCCGGAGTTCATGAAGACGATTGCCTACAACACCAGCAAGGGCGCCTGCATCACCTTCACGAAGGCGCTGGCCGCCGAATGGGGCCCCTATGGCATCACCGTGAATGCCATTGCCCCAGGCTCCTTCGAAACCCGCATGGCTGCGCCCATGTTTGCCGATGGCGGCGGAGAACGCCTGGCAGCCAACGTACCGCTGCGCAAGACGGGCGACGCCGAGGACCTCAAGGGCTTGGTCGTGCTGCTGGCCAGCGATGCCGGAAAACACATTTCAGGCCAGGTCGTGGCTGTGGATGGCGGGGTCAGTGCCGTGGTTGCGGCATGAGCTTCACAAGCCACACACCGATACCCCACAACGGAGTTGCAGCATGAACATGCACACATCCACCACGCTTTCTGTCCTGGAAGACCGGATGGCCATCGAGGCGCTGATCAGCCACTACAACCAATCGCTCGACGAAGGGCACTATGCCCAGTGGGTGGATTGCTGGAGCGATGACGCCATTTTGGATGGACTGGGCCGCTACCTGGTGGGGCGCGCCCAGATCCAAGCCTTTGCCGACGCCTACGAAGCCACCTACCGGTCACGGCTGCACGCGCTGCGCCACTACACCGTGAACATCCTGACGCAGATCGAAGGCGATACAGCGCGGTCCAGTTCCTACCTGCAACTGGTCACCACCACGGCGCGTGGTGTCCAAATTCTGTTCACCGGCCGCTACGAGGACCAGTTGGTCCGCCGTGGCGGGCGCTGGCAATTCGCACGCCGGACCCTGCACCAAGACATGCCACCGTCGAGTCCCACTGCCATGGCAGCCGCTGCACCAAGCAATCCCAGCAAATCGTGACCCAACAAAACGGAGACCCACATGAACCACACCAAGGCCTTCTTAACCGCCGCCAGTTACCTGGCGCTGGCCACACCATCGATTGCGCAGTCAAATCTGACGTTGACAGGCGTGGTCGATCTGTCGCTCCGACATGCCAGCCACTCTGGAGCGAGTGTGAGCTCACTGGCCAGCGGCGGGAACTCCACATCACGGCTGCAGATTAGCGGCAATGAAGACCTCGGCGGCGGACTGTCTGCCGGCTTTTGGCTGGAAGGCGCGGTACTGGCAGATACGGGAGCCGGCGGCACTGGCGGTGGCCTGGTCTTTGACCGGCGCTCCACGGTGCAACTTGCAGGCCCCTGGGGAGAAGTACGCCTTGGCCGCGACTGGACTCCAGTCTTCTGGGGGCACGTACTTGCAGACCCCTTCCTCGCAACAGGCATCGGCAGCATGGCCAACTACCTCAACCAGGGTGTGAATAGCGTCTTCCGCCGGGCCTTCGGAGCACAGCCTACAACGCTATCTCGGTCCAGCAACGCCGTGGAGTACTGGTTGCCCGCCAACCTGGGCGGTTGGTACGGGCAAGCCATGTGGGCTCCGAACGAGCGGACGGGTAGCCAGAGCAGCAACAGCCTTGGCAGCTACGGATATCAGGCTTTCCGAGCAGGTTGGCGCAACAAATCGGTGGACGCCGCACTGTTCGGCGGAAGCACGCGTATTGACGCCCAGAGCGAACACCTGCGCCAGACAGGCCTCTATGGCGCGTACACCTTCGAAGGCAATATCCGACTCGCAGCGTCCATGGTCAACAGCCGTTTTCAGCAATCGCGCCAAACGCATGCGCTGGTCAGTCTGACCGCACCTTGGCAGCAGTGGGTCTTCAAGACCGCCTACAACCACCTGAACCAAAAGGGGGCCGACGAACAGGGCCGCAGTATCAACGCCAATGACGCCAGTTCTTGGACACTGGGCGCGGAGTACCACCTGTCCAAGCGCACAGCGCTGTATGCCACGGGCGCTTGGCTCAGCAACCGAGGCATGGCGCAGTTCTCTGTTCAAGGCACCCCAGCTGGAACGCCTGCGGGCAGCAGCACCCGGGGCTACGAAATCGGCGTCCGCCACGTGTTCTGACCCATGCCAAGGAGCGACCTGTGCAACCCAATCCCTTCGCCAAAGCATTGCTGGCCAGCAGCCTAGCCTGTGCGCTTGTAGCCCCTGCCAGTGCCTCAGATGAACCTGTTCGCGTCGGTTTCATTGACATCCTCTCTGGCCCATTTGCCCAAAGCGGCGTGAGCTCCTTGCAGCATGTCAGAGAAGTCGTGATCCAGCTCAACGCCAACCGAAAGCCTGGCGAGCCACTGCTGGAGATCGTGCCCTTCGATAACAAAGGATCGCCGCAAGACACGGCCAGTGCACTCAAGGCCGCATCTGACAAGGGCATACGTTTCATCACCCAAGGCGGCGGCTCCGGAGTTGCGCTGGCGCTGGTGGATGCCATCAACAAAATGGCTGACCGGGACCCATCCAAGGCCATGGTGTACCTGAACTATGCAGCAATGGACCCTGCGCTCACCAACGAACAGTGCTCCTTCTGGCACTTTCGGTTCTACCCCTCAGCGGATATGAAGATGGACGCCATGGCACGCTACCTGGCACAACGCAAAGACATTCGCAAGGTCCACCTCCTGAACCAGAACTACGCCCACGGCCAGCAGGTATCTCGCCTGGCCAAGGCGAACTTGGCCAAGGTGCGCCCCGACATAGAAATTGTCGGAGATGACTTCGTACCACTTGCACAAACACGGGATTTCGCCCCCTACGTTGCCAAGGTGAAAAGTTCAGGTGCCGACACGGTGATCACATCCAACTGGGGCAGCGACTCGGCACTGCTTTTCAAGGCAGCGCGAGAAGCGGGGCTGCAGGTCAACTTCATCACCATGAACGCCAACAACCCAGGAACGCCCATGCAGCTGGCAAGCTACGGGACAGGGAAGGTGTTCGTCCTTTGGCCCTGGTCAGAGAACGCTCCGTCACCCGAGATGGACAAGATCGGACAGGCTTACAAAGCCAAGTATGGGGAAGAGTTCCTGTTTGCCACCCACTGGCACACCATGTCGATGCTGCGCCGCGCCATCGCGCAGGCCAAATCTACCGAGCCCCGAGCGGTGGCGTACGCCCTGGAAGGCATGAAATACGCCAGCCCTATCGGTGATGTGGAGATGCGCAGCAGCGACCACCAGTTGCTCGCGCCTATTCACCTCAATGTCTGGGAAAAGCAAAACGGGACCACAGTGCGCTACGACCTGGAGAAAACTGGCTACGGCTTCCGCTCTGAACTCCAGTGGGATGCTGCATCATTGGCACCGCCAACCACCTGTCAGATGCGCAGACCTCCACGCTGAACCCAACGCCTCGAAGCCGGACAACTTTGTGTGGCAGTCATTCGTCGCAATGCCGGATCACCAAATTCTTCAGGTCCAACGCCTGCTCCGCATCGGGCGCTATTGATCCGACACGAACTTGCGATCCGACGCGAACTTGTTGGAGCTGTTCCCGCTGAGCCTGTCGAAGCGCCTCGCAAGGTTTCGACAAGCTCAACCAGAACGAATATTTCAAGTTCAATGACGCCGGGTCCATAGTTTTTTTCTTGCGATATCGGAAGAAGCGCGCTCAGCGGATACCATCACAGTCATGCCTTTCGCTTTTACGACCATTGTTTTGCGCCTGTGGGTGCTCGCATGGTTCGTGACATCGATGGGGGTGGCCATTGCGTCGCCGCTGCTGCACCCGCAGTCCTTTGAGGTGATCTGCTCGGGCGCCGGCGCCATCAAGCTGCTGGTGCAGACCGACGATGGCACGGTGGAGATGGGCGCGATGGGCATGGACTGCCCCTTGTGCTCCACCCCCAGCGCCCCGCCCCCCACGCCCGTGGCGGTAAC
>CAXIRU010000077.1:0-13575 GCA_964031875.1 Acidovorax facilis | reverse complement strand
CGTGGCGCGCGCCGTGCAGCACGCCGTGGGCACCACGGTGGACCCGGTGCTGCTCGAAGTGTTCAACAACCTGTTCATGAACATCGCCGAGCAGATGGGACTGCAGCTGCAGAACACCGCCTACTCGGTCAACATCAAGGAGCGCCTGGACTTCAGCTGCGCGTTGTTCGACACGGCGGGCAATCTGATTGCCAACGCGCCCCACATGCCCGTGCACCTGGGCTCGATGGGCGAGAGCATCAAAACGGTGATCCGCGAGAACCAAGGCCGCATGCAGCCCGGCGACGTGTTCGTGCTCAACGACCCGTACCACGGCGGCACGCACCTGCCGGACATCACCGTCATCACCCCGGTCTACCTTGCCGACGAGGTTGCGCCCACGTTCTATGTGGGCAGCCGGGGCCACCACGCGGATGTGGGTGGCATCACGCCGGGCTCCATGCCGCCGTTCTCTACGCGCATTGAAGAAGAGGGCGTGCAGATCAACAATGTGAAGCTGGTGGAGCGCGGCGTGCTGCGCGAGGCGGAGATGATTGTGCTGCTTTCAAGCGGCGAATATCCATCCCGCAACCCGCAGCAGAACATGGCCGACCTGCGCGCGCAGATCGCCGCCAACGAAAAAGGCCAGCAGGAGCTGCGCCGCATGGTGGCCGAGTTTGGGCTGGACGTGGTGCAGGCCTACATGCGCCATGTGCAGGACAACGCCGAAGAGTCCGTGCGCCGTGTCATCACGCGGCTGAAGGATGGGAGCTTCACGCTGCCGCTCGACAACGGCGCTCAGATCAGCGTGGCCGTGAAAGTGGATGCGGCCAGCCGCAGCGCCACCATCGACTTCACCGGCACCAGCCCGCAGCAGACCAACAACTTCAACGCGCCCACGGCGGTGTGCATGGCGGCGGTGCTGTATGTGTTCCGCACGCTGGTGGACGACGACATTCCGCTGAACGCGGGGTGCCTCAAGCCGCTCAAGGTCATCATCCCGCCCGGCAGCATGCTCAACCCCCATCCGCCGGCGTCGGTGGTGGCAGGCAATGTGGAGACCTCCACCTGCATCACCAATGCGCTGTATGGCGCCTTGGGCTTGATGGCGGCGGGGCAGTGCACCATGAACAACTTCACCTTTGGCAGCACGCGCTACCAGTATTACGAGACTATCTCCGGTGGCAGCGGTGCGGGCGGCGTGTGGGATGCCAACGGGCAACTGGTGGGCGGGTTTGACGGCACCAGCGTCGTGCAATGCCACATGACCAACTCGCGCCTCACGGACCCCGAGGTGCTGGAGTTCCGCTTTCCGGTGCGGCTGGAGGGTTACGAGATCCGCAAGGGCTCAGGTGGCGCGGGGCAGTACAAGGGCGGCGACGGCGGCATTCGCCGTGTGCGCTTTCTGGAGCCGATGACGGCCAGCATTTTGTCGAACGGGCGTCACCACGGAGCGTTTGGCATGGCCGGTGGCCAGCCGGGCGCCATGGGCATCAACAAGGTGGTGCGCAGCGATGGCCGCGTGGAGCTGCTGGACCACATCGGCCAGGTGCAGATGCAGCCGGGCGATGTGTTTGAAATCCACACGCCGGGTGGCGGCGGGTTTGGCACGCCTCGGTGATTTTTAATGAAAATGGCTTCTAGCGCTTATCCATCAAGCGCTAGTAGCTATTAAATCAGGAGTCTTTGGGCTCTGCAGGTGCCTTGGGCCGGCTCAGGCTCGGTGGTACATCCAGCCCCATCTGCCGCGCGCGGAACAGCGCTGCGCGCACCAGGAAGATCGACATGATCGGCACCGTGATCGCCACGAACACGGCGATCAGCAGCGCGTGCAGCGCCAGGCTGCGGTCGGTCACCGAAAAGTACAGGACCGTGCCGTGCATGATCAGCCAGCAGCCCAGCGTGGCGATGATGGAAGGTGCGTGCACACGCTCGAAGAACGTGGGCAGGCGCAGCAGGCCGCTGGAGCCCAGCAGCGCCAGCCCCGCACCCGACAGGACCAGCACGGCCACGATGATTTCGAGCCACAGCGGCAGAACGGCGATGGCGGTGGTGGTGGCTTCGCTCATTCGATCACCTCCCCGCGCAGCAGAAACTTGGCCATGGCCATGCTGCCCACAAAGCTGAACAGCGCCAGGAGCAGCGCGGCTTCGAAGTAGTTTTGGCTGCCATACAGCAGGCCTAGCACCAGCATCACCAGCATGCCGCTGAGGTACATGCAGTCGAGCGCCAGCACACGGTCTTGCGCCGAGGGGCCCTTGAGCAGGCGCAGCAGTGCGCAGCCCATGGCCAGTGCCAGCATGAACAGGGCGATGGGCAAGGCCCAATCCAGTACCGGGGTCATTCAAAGATCTCCATCAAGGGGGCCTCATAGCGTTGCTTCACGTCAGCGATCACGGCGGCGGGGTCGTCCAGCTCCAGCACATGCAGCAGCAACATGCTGCGGTCCAGCGACAGCTCGGCCCATGCGCTGCCGGGGGTGATGCAGGTGATCAGTGCCAGCACGGCCAGCGCGTTGGGGTCGCGCACATCCAGCGGAATGTGCACAAAGCCCGCAGGGTGGCGCCTGCGGCCCGGCGCCAGCAGCAGCCGCGCCACAGCCAGGTTGGAGCGTGTGGTGTCAGCCACCACTGTGAGGGCCAGGCGCAGCACGGTACCGGGTTTGCGGATACGCACGGGCAACGGGCGCAGCCCGGCCGTGAGCAGCGGGATGGCCAGCGCCAGCACCGAGCCCAGCACGATGTGGCCCGCGCTCAGGCTGCGGTTGAGCAGCAGCCACAGCACCAGCAGCGCCAGCGAGAGCACGGGCGCAGGGATGAGGCGCTTGAAGGGCCGCTGCACTGGGGGATTGCGGGACTTCATGGGGGCGTCGTTCCTTGGGGGGCGGGCGTTTCGGTGTGGGGTGGATTGGGCACCGGGGTGGTGGTCATGACGGCGCGCACATAGGTCGACGGCGCATGCAGCGCGTTGGCCGTCACCTGGGTGTAGCGCATCACGGCGCCCGCCTGCCACACCAGGGCCGCGCTGGCAGCCAACAGCAGGGCAATGGGAAGACCCTCCATCACCAACAGCTGGGGGGGCGAGCGGTCGTGTGCGGCCCAGAAGTGGCGGATGCCTGCCCGCGTGAGCGCCAGCAGGGCCAACAATCCCGACCCCACCAGCAATGCCACCAGCATCCAGCCCGCAGTGCCCAGTTGAAGGCCCGCAGAGGCGCCGAGCCCCAGAGGGTTGAGCAAGGCATGGACCATGGCAACCTTGCCGACAAACCCTGGCAGCGGCGGCAGCCCTGCAATGACCAGCGTGCAGGCGATGAAGGCCAGCCCCAGGAAGGCCGCCGCCGCCGGGATGACCTGGCCGATGAGCGCTTCTTCCTGGTCATCCAGGTTCATGCCCTCATGCGGCACCAAGTCGGCTGACAGGAACGGTGCATCATCCGTCCGCTCGTAGGGGGCGAGGTTTGAGCCGTCATTGCGCCAGCGGTCGATCAGGTCGGCCAGCAGGAAGAGGGCGCTCACCGCCAGTGTGGAGCTGAGCAGGTAGTACAGCAGCCCAGCCGTGAGCAAGTTTTGCCCGAAGCCCACGGCCGCCAGCAGCGTGCCCGACGACAGGATGGCGCTGAAGCCCGCCAGGTGCCCCAGGCGCTGCGAACCGAGCATGCCGATGGCACCAAAGGCCATGGTGAGCAGGCCGCAACCCATCAGCCACTGGCTGCCAAACTGGGCCGAATCACCGGCCTCGGGGCCAAACAGCAGCGTCCACAGCCGCAACACGCTGTACACGCCCACCTTGGTCATCAGCGCAAACAAGGCCCCCACCGGTGCAGTGGCCGCGCTGTAGGCGGGCACCAGCCAGAAGTTGAGCGGCCATACCGCAGCCTTGATGAGAAAGGCCACCGCCAGCACCGCCGCCGCCGCATGCAGCAGGCCCCGGTCTGCGGGTGCAACGCCCGCGACGCTTTGCGCCAGATCAGCCATGTTGAGGGTGCCCGTGATGCCGTAGAGCATTGACACGCCAATCAGGAACAGCGAAGACGCCGCGAGGTTGATGGCGATGTAGTGCAGCCCCGCCGACACGCGTGGCCGGCCCGAGCCGTGCAGCAGCAGGCCATAGGAGGCCGCCAGCATGATTTCGAAGAACACGAACAGGTTGAAGAGGTCTGCCGTGAGGAACGCCCCCGCCAGCCCCATGAGCTGGAACTGGAACAGCGGGTGAAAGTGCACGCCCGCCCGGTGCCAGCGCGCCGCCGAGTAGAGCACCGTGGCCAGCGCCACTGTGCTGGTCAGCACCAGCATCATGGCCGACAGTCGGTCGATGACCAGGACGATGCCAAACGGCGCAGGCCAGTTGCCAGGCAGGTACACGCCCAGGCTGCCCGGAAAGCCTGGGGCCTTGGCCTGCACCAGCAGCAGTACCGCCACCACCAGGCCCAGAAATGTGGATGCGATATTGAGCGCAACCTTGGCGCGCTGCCGTTCCTCGCGCAACAGCAGCATGAGCCCGGCCGTGAGCAGGGGCAGAGCGATGGGCGCGAGGATCAGGTGCGGCATGAGCCCATTGAGCAGGGAATCCATGAACGTCATGCCCTCTGTTTGCGGCACTGCGCGTGAGACTGGCGCAGCCTCGGCGCGGGCAGCCAAGCTAGGGCCGCCCCGCAGCGAGGGCTGTGTCCCCCTGCCCGCAGCGCGCAGCGCTGCGAGAGCGGGGGGAAGGCGCGAAGCGCCTCAGGGGTGTGTTCTCTGGTCACGGCATCTCCTGCGTATCTTTGGCGTGGGTGCCGTCCACATGGTCGGTGCCCGCCATGCCACGGGATGCCAGCAGCACCACGAGAAAGAGGGCGGTCATGGCAAAACCGATCACGATGGCCGTGAGCGTGAGGGCCTGCGGCATGGGGTCGGCATAGTGGGCCAAGTCCTGTGGCACGCCGGGTTGCAGCACGGGCGCCTTGTCGATGGCCAGGCCCAGGCGGCCCATGCTGAAGATGAAGAGGTTGACGGCGTACGACAGCAGCGACAGGCCCATGATGACCTGGAAGGTGCGGGGGCGCAGCAGCAGCCACACGCCCGAGCCCGTAAGCACGCCGATGGCCAGCGCCAGTATCAGTTCCATGGACCTTCTCCGGGGTTGGCAGCGGCCTGCGCCTCCTCGGCCGCGCGCGCGTTGTTATAGCGGTGGCTGCGCACCGACTGGTGTGCAATGCCAGTAAGAATGAGCATGGTGGAGCCCACCACCAGGGTGAACACGCCGATGTCGAAGAACAGTGCGCTGGCCACGTGAAATTCGCCCACCACGGGCAGGTGCAGGTGGGCCGTGTGGCTGGTCAGGAACGGGTAGCCCCAGGCCAGCGCGCCCAGCCCTGTGACCAGCGCAGCCAGCAGGCCCATACCGATCCAGCGGCGCGGGTACAGCGGCAGGTGGGCTTCGACCCAGGAGGTACCCGAGACGATGTACTGCAACAGCAATGCCATCGAAAACACCAGCCCCGCCACAAAACCGCCACCAGGCTCGTTGTGCCCGCGCATGAACAGGTACACCGCCACCAGCGTGGCAAAAGGCAGCAGCAAACGCACCAGCACCGCAGGCACCATGAGGTAACCCACGGCGGTGTCGGCGGTCTGGCGCGGGTTGGCCAGGTCGGTGTCCACATCGGCGGGCTGGGCGCGCTGCTGGGGCGGCAGATCCATGACCTCGCGCGCGGGGCGGAAGCGCCGTAGCAATGCATACACTGTCAGCGCCACGGTGCCCAGCACCACGATCTCGCCAAAGGTGTCAAAGCCCCGGAAGTCAACCAGCATCACATTGACCACATTGGTGCCGCCACCCAGCGTCAATGCGTTTTCGAGAAAGAAGGTGGAGGTGCTGTCCGGGAAAGGGCGGCTCATCATGGCGAACGACAGCAGCGCCATGCCAGCGCCCGCACTCAACGCCAGCGCCAGGTCTCGCCAGCGGCGCAGTTGGGTGCGGCGTTCTTCGGCCAGGGTGGGAACACGCAGGCTCTCGTCGCGCCGGGGCAGCCAGCGCAGGCCCAGCAGAATGAGAATGGTGGTCACGATCTCCACCACGATTTGGGTGAGCGCCAGGTCCGGCGCCGAGAACCACAGGAAGGTCAGGCACACGCAAAGCCCGGAGCCGCCCAGCAGCGTCAGGGCTGCCAGCCGGTGGTACTTGGCCTGCCACGCAGCTGCTACGGCGCACACGCCACCCAGCAGCCACATCAGCGCAAAAGCGGGCGACAGCGGCAAAGGCACCCGGTCGCCAATCGGCAAGCCCCGCGCCCACAGGGGCAGGGTGGCTGCCACCAGCGCGGCGCAAACCAGCCACAGCATCTGCCACTGCAGCCGGGCCGTGCCCAGCAGGCGGCGGCCATTGCGGCCCAGCAGGCTCAGCTGCGCCAGCGCGACCTCGAAGGCCCGCTGGCCGTTCATGCGTTGCATGACGGGTGGCGCATCAATGGCCCCCTTTTTGCGCTGCCAGCGCAGCAATGCGTACAGTGCAACGCCTCCGCCCAGTGCCACCAGGCTCATCACAAAGGGTGTGTTGAACCCATGCCAGACTGCCAGGCTGTACGTGGGCAGGTCGCCCCCCACCACCGGCTGCGCGGCTGCAGCCAGATAGGCCCCCACCGACCACGCGGGCAGCGTGCCCACCACCAGGCAGGCCAGCACCAGCAGCTCGACCGGCACCCGCATCCAGTGCGGTGGCTCGTGCGGTGTGCGCGGCAGGTCGGTGGCGGGCGGGCCAAAGAACACATCTACCGTGAAGCGCAACGAGTACGCCACGCTGAACATCCCGGCCACCGTAGCGGCGACGGGCAGCAGCCATTCGAGCATCGGCGTGGTGTTCACGTACACCGTCTCGGCAAAGAACATTTCCTTGGACAGGAAGCCGTTGAGCAGCGGCACGCCCGCCATGGCCGCGCTGGCCACCATGGCCAGCGTGGCGGTGATGGGCATCATCGTGCGCAGGCCCGACAGGCGTCGGATGTCCCGCGTGCCGCTTTCATGGTCCACAATGCCCACGGCCATGAACAGCGAGGCCTTGAAGGTCGCATGGTTCATGATGTGGAACACGGCGGCCACGGCGGCCAGCGGGCTGTTCAGGCCCAGCAGCAGCGTGATGAGCCCGAGGTGCGAGATGGTCGAGTAGGCCAGCAATCCCTTGAGGTCGTTCTGGAACATCGCTGCGTAGCCACCCACCAGCAGCGTGACCAGCCCCGCGCCGCCCACCAGCCAGAACCACTCTTCCGTGCCAGACAGTGCGGGCCACAGCCGGGCCATCAGGAACACACCCGCCTTGACCATGGTGGCCGAATGTAAGTAGGCCGACACGGGCGTGGGTGCTGCCATGGCATGGGGCAGCCAGAAGTGAAACGGGAACTGCGCGCTTTTGGTCAGCGCGCCCAGCAGGATTAGCACCAGCGCGGTGAGGTACAGCGGATGCGCCTTGATCAGCGCGCCTGCGGCCAGCACGTGATCGAGGTCATAGCTGCCCACGATGTGGCCCAGCACCAGCATGCCAGCGAGCATGCACAGGCCGCCCGTGCCCGTCACGGTGAGTGCCATGCGCGCGCCCCGCCGCGCATCCTTGCGGTGGTGCCAGTAGCCGATCAGCAAGAAGGAAAAGAGGCTGGTCAGCTCCCAGAACAGGGCGATTTGGACGAGGTTGCCCGACAGCACCACACCCACCATGGCCCCCATGAAGGCGAGAAAGAACGAAAAAAAACGGGGTACGGGGTCGGCTGCCGACATGTAGTAGCGCGCATACAGCACCACCAGGCTGCCCACGCCCAGCACCAGCATGCAGAACATCCAGGCAAAGCCATCCATGCGGATGACCAGGTTCAGGCCCAGTGTGGGGAGCCATGCCAGTTCTTGCCGGATCACGCCGCCATCCGCTATCTCTGGGAAGTAGAGCGCCACCTGTACCGTACAAAACAAGGCAATCAGGCCCGCGAGTGTGGACTCTGTATTGCGTGCGTTGGTGGGCAGTACCGCTGCCAGCAGGCTGCCGATGAAAGGAAGGAGGATGAGCGTGATCAGGGGCATGCGCAATTGATTTTAGGGGGTGGTCCTAAAAACCCTGCCCTGTCCTTGCCGTGGAAGTCGCTGCGCGCTGAGGCCTGCGCCAAAAACAAAGCCCGCCGAGGCGGGCTTGTTGTCTGGGTGGTGTGCTTATTTTTTTGTAGCACTGTCCGTAGCGGGGAGCGCCGCGGCTGTACCTGTACCTGTGGCTGCTGCGGCGGCGGAGGCCTGTGCCACCGGCGCCGCATCGGCGGGCTTTTCGTCTTTCTTGCCTTTGTTGCCCTTGTCGGCCTTGGCCGCTGAGGCAACCTTGAACTTCTTGCCGTTCACGGTGAGCCCTTCGGCCGAGAACTTGGCCGCCGTTTTCTCGCCCACGCCACCCACGCGGGCGATGAAGTCGCTCCAGTCCTTGAAATTGCCGTTCTTGCGTTCGTCCAGGATTCTGGTGGACAGGCCTGGGCCGATGCCTTTGATGCTGTCCAGATCGGCCGCAGAGGCCTTGTTCACGTCAACCGCTGCAAAGGCTGCGGCGGCATACAACAGGGTGATGATGAGCAGTATTTTCTTGAGCACTCTGAAACTCTCTCGGTGTGCGGTGAGGTATGGCGATGGTTGCAGCCAGGCCTGTTCGGGTCATCGGCTGCGGGGCCATCTTATCCAGAGCAGGAGGGCTTGTGTAGCCTTCGGCTCCCTAAACTCAGAGCTCTTCGACGCGGCGTGCCGGGTAGCTGTCCCAGGTCTGGCAGCCGGGGCATTGCCAGAAATGCTGGCGTGCCTCGAAGCCACAGGCGGCACAGCGATAGCGCGTGAGGGGTTTCACGGCATGGTCCAGCGCGCGCTGGATCTGGGGGTGGAACTCTTCATGCTCCAGCTTTTCGGCGGCCAGCCATTTAGCGGCAGCCACCAGGGAGCGCTCCTTGTCCAGGTGCTGCACGTAGCGTTGGCGCGCGGCATATTGCGTCTCCGCTTGGGCAGACTCCATGGCGACCATACTCTCCAGAATGTCCAAGGAAGGCGCTCGCGCGTAGTGGGCCTCAAGCAGCGCCAGCACTTCGGGGGTGCGTCCCGTCGCGGTGGCGGCCTCCACCATCAGCGGTGCTGTCAGGGGCAGTGCAGCCGGGTTGCGCTCGCCCAGCGTTTTCAGGGTGGCAAGCACGGCGGCCGGCTGGCCCATGAGGCGTTGCAGTCGTGCCATTTCAATGCGTGCGCGTGCCGCATCGGGTGCGGCCGCCACAGCTTGCTCCAGCAGGGCCTGCGCGCCGGGCAGGTCGCCCTGGGCGCTGAGCGCCAGGGCCTGCTCGCACAGATAGTGGGCCTGGCGGGTGCTGAAATCGCCCTGGTCTGCCGCGTGCATTTTGCGTGCTATGGCGGCGGCGGGAGGCCAGTCGCGAGAGCGTTCATAGATGGCCAGCAGGGCCAGGCGGGCCTGGGCCTCGAAAGGAGTACCTTCGAGGCGGTGCAGAGCTTCTTCTGCCCTGTCGAGCAGGCCTGCCTTGAGGAAGTCGAGTGCCAGTGCGTGCTGGGCACGTTCCCGGTCGGTGCGGGAGAGGTCGCCACGTGAGAGCAGGTGTTCGTGCACGCGCACAGCACGGTCATATTCGCCGCGGCGGCGGAACAGGTTTCCGAGTGCAAAGTGCAGTTCGGAGGTGTCGGGGTCGTTCTGCACGGCCTCGATGAAGGCGTCGATGGCCTGGTCCTGCTGCTCGTTGAGCAGGAAATTCAGGCCTTTGAAATAGGCTTTGGGCGCGCGGCGGTTTTCGGCGCGCAGCTGGCGCAGGTCAAAACGCGAAGCCAGCCAGCCCAGCACAAACGCCAGGGGCAGACCCAGCAGGATCCAGGTCAGGTCAAATTCCATGGGCGGAGGGCAGGTCGGGTGGGGGTGGCGGGGCGGCGGGGGCGGAGCTGGCGGTTGAGGGAGAGACTGCGGGTGTCGGCGTTGCCACGGCTGCGTGGGCGCGGCGCGCGGCGGCCCGGTGCCTCCACCAGCGCGGCACCATGCCCAGCACACCGACGGCCAGTCCTGCCGAGAAGGCGGTCAGTACCACCAGCACCAGCGGCGCGCGCCATTGCGTGCCGAAGAAGAAATGCACGGTAGCGTCCTGCTGGTTGTTCAGCGCGAAGGCAAACAACGTAAAAAAAATGGCTGCCTTGAGCAGCCACAGGAGGTATTTCATCGGTCTCCCCAGTGGTGGGGCGATTCTAAGAGCTTGAGCCTAGCGGTCAGCCCGACCGCCGCAGGGTACGTATTTATATCAAATTGGCCTCTAGCGCTTATCTGTAAGGCGCTAGCAGCTATCATTTTTGAGTGTTGATGCCGCTGGCCGGAGCGGAGTTTTCTTCCATCTCGGCGGTGCGCTTGTCCACCGCTTCGCGCAGGGCCTTGCCGGGCTTGAAGTGGGGTACACGCTTTTCAGGGATGGCCACAGCCTCGCCGCTGCGTGGATTGCGGCCCATGCGGGGGGGGCGATGGTTCACCGAGAAGCTGCCAAAACCCCGGATCTCGATGCGGTGCCCACGCACCAGGGCTTCGCCCACGGCATCCAGGATGGTCTTGACGGCGTATTCGGCATCGCGGTGTGTGAGCTGACCAAAGCGGGCGGCCAGTTCTTCAACGAGGTCTGAGCGGGTCATGGAGTCTTGGGGCATGGCGGTCTGCGGTGGGGCAGGTCTTGGCTGAAAAAAGAGCGGGCGCCGAGGCGCCCGCTGTCTGACCGTGGGAGGAGCTTACTGCGCAATGCGCACAGTGGCCCCTCGACGGGTCAGCGCTTTACTTTTCCGAGTTGTCCAGCTTGGCGCGCAGCAGTGCGCCCAGGCTGGTCGTGCCAGCGCTTTCGCGGCTGGACTGTTGGCTCAGGCTGGCCATGGCGCCTTGTTCGTCGGCCATGTCCTTTTGCTTGATCGACAGCTGGATGTTGCGGGTCTTGCGATCCACATTCACCACCACAGCGGTAACTTCGTCGCCTTCCTTGAGCACGTTGCGGGCATCTTCCACGCGGTCGCGGGAGATTTCCGAAGCGCGCAGGTAGCCCACGATGTCTTCGCCGAGGTCGATTTCAGCGCCACGGGCATCCACGGTCTTGACCTTGCCAGTCACCGTCTGGCCCTTGTCGTTCACGGTCACGAAGGTGGTGAATGGGTCGCCGTCGAGCTGCTTGATGCCCAGGGAGATGCGTTCACGGTCCACGTCCACGGCCAGCACGATGGCTTCCACTTCCTGGCCCTTCTTGTAGTTACGAACTGCGGCTTCGCCGGCTTCGTTCCACGAGAGGTCAGACAAGTGCACCAGGCCGTCGATGCCGGCAGCCAGGCCCACGAACACGCCGAAGTCGGTGATCGACTTGATAGGACCCTTCACGCGGTCGCCGCGCTTGGTGTCCTGGGCGAATTCTTGCCATGGGTTGGCCTTGCACTGCTTCATGCCCAGGCTGATACGGCGCTTGTCTTCGTCGATTTCCAGAACCATGACTTCGACTTCGTCACCCAGCGAAACCAGCTTGGCGGGAGCGATGTTCTTGTTGGTCCAGTCCATTTCAGACACGTGCACCAGGCCTTCGATGCCGGGTTCGAGTTCGACGAACGCGCCGTAGTCGGCAATGTTCGTGATCTTGCCGAACAGGCGGGTGCCTTGGGGGTAGCGGCGGTTCACGCCCATCCATGGGTCGTCGCCCATTTGCTTCAGACCCAGGGACACGCGGTTCTTTTCGGTGTCGAACTTCAGGATCTTGGCGGTGATTTCCTGGCCAGCGGTCACCACTTCGGAAGGGTGACGCACGCGGCGCCATGCCATGTCGGTGATGTGCAGCAGGCCGTCGATGCCGCCCAGGTCCACGAACGCGCCGTACTCGGTGATGTTCTTGACCACGCCTTGAACGATGGAGCCTTCCTTCAGGGTTTCCATCAGCTTGGCGCGTTCTTCGCCCATGGAGGCTTCCACCACAGCGCGGCGGCTCAGCACCACGTTGTTGCGCTTGCGGTCGAGCTTGATGACCTTGAATTCCATGGTCTTGTTTTCGTACGGCGTCAGATCCTTGATCGGACGTGTATCGATCAGCGAACCGGGCAGGAATGCGCGGATGCCGTTGACCAGGACAGTCAGACCGCCCTTGACCTTACCGCTGGTCGTGCCAGTGACGAATTCGCCGGATTCCAGGGCCTTTTCCAGGCTCATCCAGGAGGCCAGACGCTTGGCGGTGTCACGCGACAGGATGGTGTCGCCGTAACCGTTTTCGATGGAGCCAATGGCCACCGAGACGAAGTCACCCACTTGGACTTCGACTTCGCCCTTGTCGTTCTTGAACTCTTCCAGCGGCACGTAGGCTTCGGACTTGAGGCCAGCGTTCACGACCACGAAGTTGTGCTCAACGCGCACGACTTCAGCGGTGATGACTTCGCCTGGGCGCATTTCCGTGCGCTGCAAGGATTCTTCAAAAAGGGCGGCAAAAGATTCGGACATGTGTTTCCTTGCCACAAACAGGATTCCAGTAGCACCATTGCTACTGTTTTTATAGCTGCTTGCGGTGGTTTTTTGCGGTAGAACCGCGGGTTAGGTTATCGATCCACACAACCTGTGCGCTGGCGCGCGGGAGGGGCTGTGTGGGCCTGTTGCAAAGCCTTTCGGCTTTGCTTGCGGGCCTTTGCTGGGCAAAGACCTCGCACGTTTCAACCTTGCGCAGATGCTGCGAAAGGTTGTCGCTCCTGCCACCAGGCCAAGACCTTTTCAACGGCTTGTTCAATCGTTAAATCGGAATTGTCCAGGACCAGAGCGTCCTGCGCGGGCTTCAGAGGTGCAACGCTGCGGGTGCTGTCCCGGGCGTCGCGTGCTTCCAAGTCTGCGCGAAGGTCGTCGATACTAGCTGAAAAACCCTTTGAAATCAACTGTTTATAGCGTCTTTCTGCGCGGCAGGCAGCGCTGGCCGTCAAATAGACCTTCAATGGGGCTCGCGGGAAGATCACAGTGCCCATGTCCCGGCCGTCAGCCACCAGCCCCGGCAGGCGCTGGAAGCTGTGCTGCAGTTTGACCAGCGCCGTCCGCACGGCGGGCAGGGCGGAAACACGGGACGCGTTCATGCCAGCCTCTTCGGTACGGATGGCTTCTGTCACATCATCGCTGCCCAGCCACACCCGGCCGCCTTCGAAGCGCACTGGCAGTGTCTGGGCCAGGGTGGCAATGCGGGCTTCGTGCCCGGTGTCGATCGCCAGACCAGCGCGCAAGGCGGCCAGGGCCGTGATGCGGTACATCGCCCCCGAGTCCAGGAACCCGTAGCCCAGGCGCAGTGCCACTGCTGCCGCTACAGTGCCCTTGCCTGAGGCTGTAGGGCCGTCGATGCAGATCACCGGGATTTGGTCTGTGGCCGTGTGTGCGACCGAAAAAAGGGCTTCAAAGTAATCTGGGAAGGTCTTGGCCACGCATTTGGGGTCTTCAATGCGCACGGGCAGGCCGGCCGGGTTGAAGGCGGCCAGCGAGAAGCACATGGCCACCCGGTGGTCGTCGTAGGTGTGGATGCTGGCGGCCTTCCAGTCGGCCAACTGCGTGGGCGGGGTCACGCGGATGAAATCGGGGCCTTCTTCCACCGTAGCG
>CAXIRU010000076.1:0-92651 GCA_964031875.1 Acidovorax facilis | reverse complement strand
GAGATCGGCACGGGGGTGAGGGGGGGGGTCATGGAGGGCGGGGCTTTCGGTGGGCCGCGCGGCGGGCAGGCGCAGCACGCTTTCCAGCCACAGCCCCCGGGGGCCGCTTCCAAAGAGCGGGCAGCGCGGCCGCTGGCCGCACGGTGCAGGAGCGCTTCGCGCCCCCAAAAGCGGTGATTTTAGTGCAGAAGGGTGTGGGCTACACGGCCGGGCCTCGACTCTCGCGTCCGGCCAGGGCGCCAGCCACGATCACCCAGCCCAGCAGCACGAGGGTCAGCAGTTTGATGCTGCTGGCTACCGTCAGCACCGTGGGCCAGTACGGTGGGTGCAGGCATTGCAGATGCCATGTGATGCAGTTTTCCACGATGTCTGACGCTACCAATGCCATCATCGTCCAATGGGTGTGGCGGTAGAGCCACCCGAGCGCCCGGCCGGGCGGCACGGCCCGCGCCACCAGCCGCCGCAGGGCCCATGCCGCCGGGTAGGCCAGCCACAGGGCGTAGCTGACGAGCAGGGCCCAGTCCCAGGCGATGGCGCGGTGCACTGCATGGGTATCGTTGCACGCCATGCCCCAGCCAGCGTGCCAAGGGGCGGACACCTGAAAGGCTGAGGGCAGGGCCTGTACCCAATTTGGCGCCTTGCTCAGGTCGCATGCTGCGAGGCCCATTTGGTACGTGATGGCGAACAGCACCGCCGTGGTGATCGCGAGCGCGATGCCCAACCAGCGCCAGGGTTGCGTGCGCGGCACGGTGTTGGCGGGTACGGCGCCATCCACCGGGCGTGCCGTGGGGTCGATGAAGTCGCTGGCCGTACGGCCCCGGGCGTTCAGGCCGGTCCAGACCCAGTAGGGGCAGTCATACGCCTGGTCGTGCATGGCGGTGAGCGGGTCGCCGGGCTGCAGCTGGCTCTTGTCCACCCGCAGGCCGTGGGCAGAAGCTTCGTCCACGATCCAGGCCAGCGTGATGTTGGACAGCCCGTCGCGTGCGTACGATCCGCCCACGTCGCTGTGCACGCCACGGAACCAGCGCTGGTCGTAGCTGCGCCACGGTTGCTCCTCTGCGGTGAAGTGCGGGTCTTCGTAGCGGCGGGGGGCGTATTTGCTGCGCGATTCGTACAGCGACATGGCGTGGCGCACATGGGCAAAGCGCTTGCGGTCAAATTCGGTCGAGTTGCTGATCTTGATGCTGCCCAATCCGCCCAGGCCGATGGCCGCCACCGTGTCCCACACGCCCACGAAGTGCACCAGCGGCGTGCGGCCGAGCGAGAAGTTGTTGATCACGTCCTCCGCAAATTTCTCCCGCTCTTTGGTGCCGGCCTGGTTTTTGTGGCCGCGCGGCGCAAAGTAGGTGCGCACCAGGGTTTCAATGAGCGGCAGCCCTTCGGTGTGGATCAGGCCGTACATGTTGATCATCCCGGCCACGGAGCGCGCCGTGAACGCGCCGCGCGAGAAGCCGAACAGGTAGATGCGGTCACCAGGCCGGTAGGTGTTGACCAGGAACCGATAGGCCTCGGCGATGTTGGGGAACACACCGTTGCCAAATGCCAGCCCTGCCAGTTGCCGCAGACGGTTCTTTATCTTGGACACGATCCCGTCTGCCGGGAACTCGTTGGCCGTACCCACGCCGGGGTCGTAGTAAACGAGCTGAGTGGGCTCCTTGCCCGACGGGTCGCGGCCCTTGCCGAGCATGCGCAGGAGCTTGACCACATTGGTATCCTGCTGATTGCCCAGAATGTTGCCGGTGCCGTCGAACAGCAGCACCAGGTTGCGGCCGGGTTTTTCTGACCATTGCTCGTCCGCCGCGATGCACTGGGCCAGGATGTCCTCACGGGTGGGTGGATGGTAGGCAGCATCCGTCGGAGAGATGGCCGGTGCGGCCAGTGTGGCTGGTGCGTTCATGGAGTCCCCCCTCGCTCTGCAGTCTAGATGTGTGCAACAGATTTTGGGTGACAACAGCCAGGCATAGCAAGCAGGAAAGCGCCATTCGGAGCGAGCCGCCGCAGGGGGCAGGCCCCTTCAGCCAACGTCAGATCAGATGCTGGGCGCTTCCAGGCGCACGTCGCTCAGCGGGTACGCCACGCAGGGCAGCACGCAGCCCTCGGCCTTTTCTTCGGCCGTGAGGCCCGGCCACTCGATGGTGTAGCGCACCTCGCCTTCGGCCAGCATGCCGATACAGGTGCGGCAGGTGCCGTTGCGGCACGAGCTGGGCCAGTCGATGCCGCCTTGCTCCAGGGACAGCAGCAGGGGCTGCTGCGGCCAGGCGTCACATTGCTGACCGTCGGGTTCGACCTTGGCGATGAAGAAAGGGGCGGCGGTGGGAGTGCTCATGGAAAACCGTTGTTCAGGGGTTGGTGCAGGTGTGTGTCCACACCAGCAGCAGGTTGTTGGCGGGCATGGCATGCCGGGCCGCCAGTTGCAAGCCAGCGTGAGCGGCGACGGCGGCCACGTCTTCGAGGCGACGGATGCCCCAGCCCGCGTTCTGCGCGCGCAGGCTGGCATCAAAGGTCAGGTTGCCGGGGGCGGTGGGCACAGCGTCTTCCAGGTAGGGGCCGTAGGTCACCAGGCGGCCGCCGGGCGCAAGATGCCGCGCTGCGCCTTGCATCAGTCCCGCGCAGCAGGCCCACGGGGCGATGTGCAGCATGTTGGCGCAGTAGATCAGGTCCAACGACGCGGCGCCGAATGCCGGGCCCTCGCTGGGCCAGCGGTCGTGCAGCACGTCCAGGCGCAGCGGGGGCCGCACGTTGGTCGCGCCTGCCTCGGCCGCCCAGCCCGTGATCGATGCGAAGCAGGTGGTGTGCTGGTCGGTGGGTTGCCAGGTCCAGCCGGGCAAGGAGGTGGCAAAGTGCGCCGCGTGCTGACCGGTGCCGCTGGCAATCTCCAGCGCAGCGCCGGTGGGCGGCAGCAGGGCCAGCAGCTGGGCGAGGATGGGGCCCTGGTTGCGCTCGGCGGCAGGGCTGTGCTGGAGGGATGCGGTGGGCACGGAGTTTGTGGTGTTATTGGCTTCTAACGCTTATTTGACAAGCGTTATAAGCTATTAATTTGATAGCGTGCCGAAGGGCGCCAGTGTGGAATGTACCCCATGCACTGCGGTGTGCAGTGCTGCCTAATTTTTGGGCGGTGCAAGAAGTTTCCTTGTAAATCAATGACTTAAAACTGTCATACAAGGCTTGTTCACAGTTATCCACAAGATTGTCCAGTGCGGCCTGGGATAACCCGGGGTTTTGTGGCCCGCTGATCGAGGGCTGCGGCGGGTGCGGGTTGGATTTCGAGATTGCCTATTTTTTGAGCGACACAAGGATACTCCTTGTAAATCAATCACTTGGAAATGTCATACAGGACTTATCCAAGCTTATCCACACCATTGTCCAGTGCAGGTTGGGATAACCACCGCCCGGATTTTCCGTGTTGCCTAAAAATGAGGCAGCGCAGGGTGTTTCCTTACAAATCAAGCACTTGGCGTTGTCATACAGGACTTGCCAAAACTTATCCACATGATTGTCCAGTGCTGGCAGGGATAACCCGCCGTTCGTGGGCTGGGGGTGTTCAGGCCGTGACCTTCACGCCCTTCCAGAACGCCACGCGGCCCTTGATTTCTGCGGCCTCGGGCTTGGGGTCGGCGTAGAACCAGGCGGCGTCGGTGTTCATCTCGCCGTTGACCAGCAGCGACAGGTA
Organism: Acidovorax facilis; assembly: GCA_964031875.1. Lineage (GTDB taxonomy): Bacteria > Pseudomonadota > Gammaproteobacteria > Burkholderiales > Burkholderiaceae_C > Acidovorax > Acidovorax facilis_A. The sequence goes on along the minus strand of CAXIRU010000076.1, from coordinate 88,981 downwards.
GCTGGCCTGGCCCTTCCAGGCGCAGGAGGTCTTGTGGTTGCTGAACGTGAAGTAGTCACGATGGAGCGCGCTTTCAGGAAAGTAGTGGTTGCCTTCCACCACCACGGTGTCGTCGCTCTCGGCAACCACCACGCCGTTCCAGATTGCTTTCATGGGAAGTCCTTGGGTAAAAAATGCCGCTAGCGCTTATTGGGTGTGCGCTGTAAGCTATCAAAATAGGAGTATTCGAGGTCCGCGCGGCCTCTTAACCCGGCCTGCGCTCCCAGCGATTATTCCCAATGTGCCGCTTGGGCGCGCCCCGCCGGGTGGGGGGCCACTCTGGTGCGGATGTGCACAGCCAGTCGCCTGTGCAACCCGCGCTGGCTGCGCTGTGGCTTACAGTGCAGCGCGTGGTGCCAGCCCATGGGGGCGGTGCCAGAAGTTTTTGTATTTCAGTGACTGATAGACCAAGACAACAGGAGAACCTTCACCATGGGTATTGATTTCCAAGGCCGCGTGGCCATCGTGACGGGCGCAGGCGGCGGCCTGGGCCGCCAGCATGCACTGGCGCTGGCCCAGCGGGGTGCCAAGGTGCTGGTCAACGACCTGGGTGGCGCGGTGGACGGCAGCGGCGGCGCGGTGAGTGCGGCCCAGGCCGTGGTCGACGAGATCCGCGCTGCGGGCGGCGAGGCGCTGGCCAACGGCGCTTCCGTCACCGACTTTGCTGCGGTCGAAGCGATGGTGCAGCAGGCCATTGACGCCTGGGGCCGGGTAGACATTCTGGTCAATAACGCCGGCATCCTGCGCGACAAATCGTTTGCCAAGATGAGCATGGACGACTTCCGCCTGGTGGTGGATGTGCACCTGATGGGCGCCGCCCACTGCTGCAAGGCCGTGTGGCCACGCATGGTGGCCCAGCAATATGGCCGCATTGTCATGACCACTTCGTCCACCGGCCTGTATGGCAACTTCGGCCAGGCCAACTATGGTGCCGCCAAGCTGGCCCAGGTGGGGCTGATGCAGACCCTGGCCATCGAAGGTGCCAAGTACAACATCCACGTGAACGCCCTGGCCCCCACGGCCGCCACGCGCATGACCGAGGGCCTGATGCCCCAGGAAGTGCTGGACGCCTTGAAGCCCGAGGCCGTGGTGCCCGCCATGCTGGTGCTGGCGCACGAAAGCGCGCCCACGCGCACCATCCTGTGTGCCGGTGCGGGCACATTTGAGGCGGCTCACATCACCCTGACGCAAGGCATCCATCTGGGCATCGGCGCCGACGTGCCAGAGCAACTGGCAGCCCGCCTGGCCGAGGTGACGGAGCGCGCGGGCGAGCAAGTACCACAAAGTGGTGCGGCGCAAGGAACCAACGAAGTAGGAAAGGCACTTTCGGCAAGGGCTTGATGCTCCCCTGGGCGGGCCAGCGCCCAACGTGCTAAGTTCCGGGCCGACAGAAGTTGGATCGGTATAAACATATGAGCAAACTGCACGAGAGACTGGCCGCCTACCCGGCGGACGCCCTGGGGGGAATTCGCCGCGGCATCGAAAAGGAAGGGCTGCGCGTGCTGCCCACCGGCGGCCTGGCCCTCACGCCCCACCCGCTGGCGCTGGGCTCGGCCCTCACACATCCCCTGATCACCACGGACTACAGCGAGTCGCAGCTGGAGCTGATCACTGGCGCCCACAAGGGCGTGCAGCAGTGCCTGGACGAGCTGACCGAGGTGCACCAGTTCGTGCACCACACCCTGAAGGACAGCGGCGGTGAGCTGCTGTGGGCGTCGAGCATGCCCTGCGGCCTGCCCACTGACGAGACCATTCCGATTGGTCGCTATGGTGGCTCCAACATCGGCCGCGCCAAGAGCGTGTACCGCATGGGCCTGGGCCACCGCTATGGTCGCCGCATGCAGACCATCTCGGGCATTCACTACAACTGGTCGCTGCCGGGTGTGGGCAGCGAGCAGTATTTTTCGCTGATCCGCAACTTCCGCCGCCACGCATTTGTGCTGCTGTACCTGTTCGGCGCCTCGCCTGCACTGTGCCCGTGTTTTGTGGAAGGGCGAGAGCACCGGCTGCAGCCCATGGAGGGCGGCAATGCTTTGTACCTGCCCCACGCCACGTCGCTGCGCATGGGCCGCCTGGGCTACCAGAGCGACGCCCAGGCTACGCTGGCCGTGAGCTACAACGGCCTCACGGGCTACGCCAACTCGCTGCACGAGGCGCTGACCAAGCCGTACCCGGCCTATGAAACCGTGGGCGTGCGCAACCCCGGCGGTGACTACAACCAGCTGGGCACCAGCCTGCTGCAGATCGAGAACGAGTTCTACGGCACTATCCGGCCCAAGCGCACGGTGCGCACGGGCGAACGCCCCCTGCATGCGCTGCGCGAGCGCGGGGTGGAGTACGTGGAAGTGCGCCTCATGGACCTGGACCCCTTCGTGCCCGTCGGCATCACCGCGCCCACCATGCGCCTGCTGGACGTGTTCTTGCTGCACTGCCTGTTGTCCGACAGCCCGCCTGACACGCCCGAGGAAATTGCCGAGCTCAAGCAGAACCAGCACCTCACAGCCGAGCGCGGCCGCGAGCCGGGCCTGCACCTGTCGCGCAACGGCCAGAGCGTGCCGCTGACCGTATGGGGTGCCGAGGTGCTGGCCGCCTGCGAACCCCTGGCCGCAGCGCTCGACGCCACCCATGGCACGGGTGACTACAGCGCCGCCCTGCGCGATGCCCGCGCGCTGATGGAGGCGCCCGAGCGCACACCTTCGGCCCGCGTACTTGACAGCATTGTGCAAGGCCACCACCACAGCTTTGAGTCGTTTGCCCGCCAGCAGTCCATGGCCGCACGGGATGCGCTGCTGGGACTGCCGTGGACGGCGGAGCAGCAAGCGCGCTACCTGGCCATGGCGGACGAATCGATTGCCGCACAAAAGGCCATTGAGGCGGCAGACACGCTGCCGTTTGAGGAATGGCGGGAACAGTACATGGCGGTCACGGAACTGACCCCCTGATCAGCTCTGCCGCGTGCCCTCATGGGCACGCCACCGGGGGCCCGGCAGAGCCCGTGTCAGGCGATATTTTTTGCAAGGCGGGATGGCTGGATGCTATTTATTTGATAGCTGATTGCGCTTATCCAGAAAGCGCTGGAGGCTGATTTAACTTGAAATTCAGCCCTGCAGCTGCAGCAAGGCCTCTTGCCGCCAGTATTCGGCGGCGCTCAGAAACCCCTCCCACACGCAGCCATTGCAGCCGCGGCCGCAGCAGGTAGTGGGCTCGGGCGGAGGGTTGCGCAGCGTGATGCCTGCAGCGGCCGCGCGCTGCTGCAGCGCCGTGAACATGGCTTGCGCCGTGGCGCCGTCCACCGCCGGTGCGGGGGCTTTTACCTCCGGCAATGTCACGGCTGACGGCGCCCCGCCTTGGCGCGGCGCAGGCCGTACTGCACGCCAAACGCAATACCCAGTACCAGCGCAAACCAGCCCACCAGCGCCGCCTGGGTCATGAGGTCGCGTACGCTGCTGGAGCGGGCGACATAGGGCGCCAGCAAGATGACCAGGCCGATAAGGGCCAGGGTCACACTCTTGAACAGCAGCTCTTTGTCGGCCTTGGTGGCGTTGGCTTTGCGCGAGGTGTCATGAGGTGCTGGCATGCAGATAAAAACGCCGTGGCGTGGGCATCGGGAAGACCGCGATTATCCTTGCCACCCTCAGAACCTGTGGAATGCCTTTTTGGAGAACCATCAAAAAAAAATGGCACTCAGCAGGCTCTCCCATTCGAACACAGAAGAAAGTACCCCCCGCATGGCCATCCAGTGGTTCCCCGGTCACATGCACCTGACCCGCAAAGCCATCACCGAACGCATCAAGGACATTGACGTGGTGATCGAGGTGCTGGACGCGCGCCTGCCCGGCTCCAGCGCCAACCCGCTGCTGGCCGAAATCACGGGTCACAAGCCCACGCTCAAGGTGCTCAACAAGCAAGACGTGGCCGACCCCGAGCGCACGGCGCTGTGGGTGGACTGGTACAACGCCCTGAGCGACACGCGCGCAGTGCCGCTCGATGCGTCCGACCCGGCGCCCGCGCGCAAGCTCATCGACGCCTGCCACCTGCTCTCGCCCAACCGGGGCGGCATGGCCAAGCCCATGCGCGTGCTGATCTGCGGCGTACCCAACGTGGGCAAGTCCACGTTGATCAACACGCTTTCCAACAAGCGCCAGGCCAAGACGGGCGACGAGGCCGGCATTACCAAGCTGGAGCAGCGCATCACGCTGGCCGACGACTTTTACCTGTGGGACACCCCCGGCATGCTGTGGCCGCGCATCATCGTGCCCGAAAGCGGCTACAACCTGGCCGCCAGCGGCGCCGTGGGCCGCAACGCATATGACGAGGAACTGGTGGCGCTGGAGCTGCTGCGCCGTCTGCAGCAGCACTACGCCCCGTTGTTGGAGGCGCGCTACAAACTGGGCCTGCCAGCAGGGGCTGTGGCCACGATGCACGACGAGGAACTGCTCGAAGCCATTGGCAAGAAGCGCGGCGCCATGCTGGGCGGCGGCCGGGTCAACCTGCAAAAGACGGCGGAGATCGTGATGACGGACTTTCGCACCGCCATCCTGGGCCGCATCACGCTGGAGACACCTTCCGAATTTGAGGCCTGGCGTGCTGCAGGGCTGGCCGAGGACGCCAAGCGCCAGGCCAAGAAAGATGCGCGCGCAAAGTCCAAGGGCAAAGGCTCGGGCGTGCGTGAGCCCGCACCGGGTAGCGGCGACAGCACAGACTGACCTCCTCTGCGCGACGCCCGCTGGCGGCTGCCTGGCGTGCCCGGCGCTGGCGTTGCATGGCCGCTGCCCGTGGCATTTTTTGGGTAGCCGATCCGCAAAGCTGCGGTTACGATGGCCTTTCCGCCGCTAACACCGTCCCCATGGCCGAAGCCCCCGCCGTTCCGCTGCCCGACCACGAAGACGCCACCACCCGCCATCTGGTTCGTGTGGCGGGGTGGGCGGTGATGTTGCTCGGCGGCATCATCGGCATGCTGCTGTTGTTTGACGAGCCTGTGGCGCCGGTGCGCGTGGCGCTCAACCTGCTTGCCAGCCTGGTGGGGGGCGCGGCGCTGTGGCTGGCCCACCGCCAGCGCTGGACGCAGGCGGCCCACCTGCTGGTGTGGGGCGTGTGGGTATCGGTGTCGCTGGTGGCGGCCCGCAATGGCGGGGTGAACGGCCCCAACCTGCTCAACTACCCGGTGATCATCGTGCTGGCCGGCTGGCTGCTGGGTGCACGTGCCACGCTCACGCTGGTGGGTCTGACGGCGGTGCTGTTCCTGGGGTTCATCTGGGCCGATGTGCAGGGCATGTTCAAACCCGTGCAGGTGGCCAACCGGGTGGCCGGTGCGGTGTACCTGGCCGGCATTCTGGTGCTTACGGCGGCCGCCACCCTGCTGTCGCGCCGCAATTACATGAGCCGGGTGCAGGAGGCGCAGCAGACCGCTGCCAACCTGGCGGCCAGCGAGGCCGCACTGCGCAAGCTGCTGCGGGCGGTGGAGCAAAGCCCCGAGAGCATTGTCATCACGGACCTGAAGGAAGACATTGAGTACGTGAACGATGCCTTCGTGCGCCGCACCGGCTACGCGCGCGACGAGGTGGTGGGCAAACCGTCGGCCGACTACTCCAGCAACGGCCTGGCACCTGCGCAGCGGGTGGGTCTGCGTGCCACCCTGGCCCGTGGTGAAAACTGGGCGGGTGAGCAGGTCAATTTCCGCAAGGACGGGCAGGCGATGATCGAGTCGGTACTGGTGGCTCCCATCCGCCAGCCTGACGGCCACATCAGCCACTACGTAGAACTCAAACAAGACGTTTCCGAGCGCAAGCGCGCAGCGCAGGAGATCCACCGCCTGGCGCATTTCGACAGCCTCACCAGCCTGCCCAACCGCTTCACACTGATGGAGCGGCTGTCTGCGCTGCAGGGCCGCGCGGGCCGTCCGCCCACCACGCAACACGCGCTGCTGCTGCTGGACCTGGACCGCTTCACCACCTTCAACGATGCGCGCGGCAGCGAGATGGGCGACCGCCTGCTCTGCGCCGTGGCGCTGCGCCTGTCCGAGATACTGCCCCCGCAGGGCCTGCTGGTGCGCGTGGCGGGCGATGAATTCGCCGTGGTACTGCATGGGCTGGGCGCCGACGCTTCGCTGGCGGGCCGGCGCGCCCTGGCCTTTGCCGACAAGCTGCAGACTGCGCTGCTTCGGCCGCTGCACCTGCAGGACAACGACACCGAAGAAGCCCAGTTGGGCGCGAGCGTCGGCATCACGCTTTACCCGCAAAGTGCCAACGATGTGGCACACGACGCCCTGCGCCGCGCAGGCACCGCGCTGCACCGCGCCAAGCAGGCCGGTGGCGGGCGGGCGGCGTTCTTTGAGCAGGGCATGGGCGAGGCGGCCGAGCAGCGCTTTCGGGTGGAGCGCGAGCTGCGCCATGCCATCGGCGCGGGCGAGCTGCGGCTGTACCTGCAGTCACAGGTCGATGCTGCGGGCCAGCTCACCGGGGCCGAGGTGCTGGTGCGCTGGCAGCATCCGCGCGACGGCCTGGTGGCGCCGGGGGGCTTCATCCCCATAGCTGAAGAGTCGGACCTGATCGTCAGCCTGGGCGGCTGGGTGCTCACGCACGCCTGTGCGCTGTTGGCGCAACCGGTGTTTTGGGAGCGGCGGCTGCGGCTGTCGGTCAACCTCAGTGCGCGGCAGTTCCGGCAGGCAGGATTTGTGCCGCAGCTGCGCGCCATCCTGGCGGCCAGCGGGGCCGACCCGCGTCTGCTCACGCTGGAGGTGACTGAAGGCCTGGTGATCGACGACTTTGACGACGCCGTGGCCAAGATGGCCGAGCTGGCGACGCTGGGGGTGGACATGTCGCTGGACGACTTCGGCACGGGCTACTCGTCACTGGCCTACCTCAAGCGCCTGCCGATCCAGGAGATCAAGATCGACCGCTCCTTCGTGCGCGACGCCCCCACCAACGCCGACGATGGCGTGCTGGTGGAAGGCATTTTGTCAGTGGCCCGCCACTTCGGCCTGCGCGTGGTGGCCGAGGGCGTCGAGACCCGCGACCAGGCTGATTTCTTGAGCCAGCGCGCCCCCGACATCGTGTACCAGGGCTACCTCTTCGGGCGCCCCCAGCCCGAAACCGACTGGCTGGCCCGTGCAGCGCTGACGGGCACAGCCACCGTGGAAGATGAGGACTGAAATGCAAATAAAAAGCTGCTAGCGCTTATCAGTAAAGCGCTAGCAGCTATATTTATGATAGCAATTGAATGCCTGTGCATGCGCGCCGGGTTGTCTCGGCGCTGCGGTGGGCTGTTTACTTGTTCTTGTCCTTGCCGCGCGGGATGACGGTGGTCACCGGTGGCATGGGGCGGTCGGAACCGCTGCTTTCCTTCGGGGGCGAAGTGTCCTTTTTGGGTTTCTTCGCCATCTTGTTGCTGCGTTGTTCGCCTTTGGCCATGGTGCCTCCTGTAAAGGTCTCGGAATGGGACCGTGCCGGGATGGTACGTCACAAACTGCCCCCTTTTGGCTGGCTGCAGGCGGTGGCGCAGCTGGTTGATCGCGTTCTGGTTGTCGGTGTGCCAGCGCCACAGCGCCAGTGCGGCCCCCAGCCTGCCCGTCACGACCCCGGCGCCTTCATCAGCGCGCAGGCCAGGGCTCTGCCCGCATCGCATTTTTTGCGAGTTGCTCGGGCGTATTGCCGGATGTGCGATGTGCGATGTGGGGGGGCAAGACAGGTAATGTGGGTAATGCACCAGGGCGGCCATCCTGCGAACGGGGAACACCTGCCCGCACAGGGGGGGTGGCGCTAGCTCGCGCAGTGGACGCTCATCAGGCACTGCGCTCCACCAGATGCTGCCCGAAGAACGAACTGGCCAAGGCAGCGGCATGCTCATGCAGTGCCCTGCGATCGACGGAGGGATGGTCCACGCACAGATGAGGCCACTGTTTCTTGCCAGCAGCGGTAGGCTCCGCCAAAAAAACGTAGTGCCCTGCCGGTCTCTGGATGGAGGTCAGCCTCGCTGTGGCGATGAGGTCTGCGTAGCGGTGGCCGTTGAGGTGCGGCGGGGCCTCGTCGTCACCCTCTGTCACTACGATGTGTACCGGAACGCAGGATCGGTGGCCATGAGTTCCTGCCAGACTTTGCCGACATCCGGAAATTCTCGCGGCCCGGCAGGCAGGGATTTGCCATGGGCCTGGCTGACCGACAAGAAATGCTCCAGACTGCAGCGGCCCCCGACAGCGGCCAAGGCCGTGTAGCCCCCCAGCGAGAAGCCAGCCGCGCCAATGCGTGTGACATCAATCCGATCACCCAGTTGCGGGTCTGCCAAAAGCAGATCCAAAGCCGCCGTCAGGTCCTTGGCGCGTTCCCACCACAGCAGAAATCCGTGCGGCGTATATGGCTCGACACTGGTGTTGCCGTGGTGATTCACGGCAACCGCAACATACCCGCATGCTGCAAGAGACCGGCCAAACCACCCCAACTGAAATGCACTACCGCCGGTACCGTGCGATAGCAGCACTACGGGAAACGTCCGGGGGGTTGTTCTGACCGGAGCATCGATGCCCACTTCGCGCAGCAAAAACAGGGGCTCTGGTGCGCCCAGTGGAAAGTCCTTGGTCTCAACCGCGTCCTCTGTTGGGTACCAGATCACGGTGCTTAGCGGCCGCACGTCGGTCTGTGCCCAGTTTTGCCGCGACCTGTCCGTCCACTTTCGAAGTTGCTGCCCGACCTTGTACATCGCCGTTCCTTGATGGGATGGGTTTTGTTTGGAAGCCGTGTTGAGCGCTCAACAAGACTGCGGCATTGCGGGGCTTTGCACCGCATCGCCTACCACCACAGCGGCCCCGCTTCATCCTTCCAAAATATCCACCGCCGTACCTCTGCATACGGCGATGTGCCGATGGAATACGGGTCCATGCCCGTTTCCACCCGCTCCAGGCGCACCAGATATCCGCCGTAGCTGGCAGCCCAGAGCATGCTGCCGTCGGGCGACATCTCCAGTGCGCTGAGGGTGCTGCCGATGTGGTGGCGCCACAGTGGGTGGCCGTCTTCGCTGATGGCGTGCAGGTAGCCGTCGGCATCGCCCAGCACCACCACGCCGGGCAGGGTGGCCGAGGCGTACACGCGGCAGCGCTCGTCGAGCGGCGGGGCATCCTCGTGCGCCGCATCGTGCGGCGCCCCGTCGATGGGGACCGTGCGGGTGATGCCCCAGTACAAATGGCAGGAGTTTGCGAACAAGCGGGTGCCGTCGTGCGAGAAGGTAGCGTGGTGCGGATAGGACGACAGCGTGTCGTATTCGGCGAGTACCTTGCCCTGTGCGTTGAGCAGGATGTGCTGGCTGTCCTGGTCGCCCACGGCGATGTGACACTCGTCCAGTGACAAGGCCATGTGCAGCATATCGAGCGCCAGCATCGTGACCTCGGTGCCATTGACCGATTCATCTTGCTGGTTTTTGGGCCAGGTGTAGGGGCCGTCTTCGTCGAAGGTCTGGGGGTGCAGGCGTTGCACGCCGGAGGAAGTTAGTAGGTAGATGCCCGTAGGGTTGCGCACCAGCACGCGCTGGCCGTCGTTGAAGGGGATCAGCTCGTCGCAGCGTTGGCCCAGGGGCCCGGGTGCTACCTCTGCATGAAGCGGCAGTCCTTCGTTGCCTTGGGGCAGTGCAAAGCGGGCGATCACGGGGCCGTCAAAACCCTTGTGGGTGGTGACGTGCTGGCCGTCGCTTTGGGCGAAGCAGTGCCGGTTGGGCGAACGGCCCAGGCCTTGCAGAGCGGGGAGGGGCGTGTGTTGCAGACCCTGTAGTGCTACCCAATGGACCATGTCGTCGTAGGGGGCACCGATGCGCGCAACCACGCGGCCATCGTCCAGCGCGAACACCGGACCGATGAAACTGCCTGCATTTGCGGCGTGCCGCACGAAGGCGTCGGGTGCAAACGCGAAGCGCTGGCGAAAGCGGTCCGCCAGGTCTTCGTCAGCGTGGGTGTTGACTACGCGGGCCAGCTGCAGCACGGTGGCAGCAGCGGCCTTGCGCGGGTCGGAGGGCAGGGCGCTGTCTTCGTTTTCTGCTTCGGTATCTCCGTCGCCTTGGCGCGCCTCGGCCGCATCCAGGGCGAGTTGGTGGGCACGGATGGCCGCCACATAGTCTTGCCCGTCCGCCTGCCACTGGTCGGACAGCGTCATCAGCTCGACCGGGAACACCGCCGCATCGGGCAGGTGGGGCGCCAGCGGGGGCGTGGTCAAGAGCTGCACGGCCGCTGCAATGCGCCGTGCCTCGGCCTGTCGGGCCTGGTCTTGTTCATGCTGGGTGCGGACGCGTGTCTCCACGGCGTCCGCAAAGCGCCGCAGCCGCGCAATGTGGTCGGCCGCGCTGCGGGGAAGTGTGGTGCGCGCATCGCTCTGGCGCTGTGCGTAGGTGAACTCCACCACGGCAGGCCCATCCAGCGCGGCTTCCAGGTTGATCTGGTAGGCGCCATGGGCGTTGTCGTCATCGTCGCAGGGGGCTTCATCGCCGTTTTCCCAGCTGAACTTCAGCGCGCGGCCCCAGGGCTCGCCCTCGTGCATGCAGGGCTGGCGTGCGCCCACCCACACATCGCCTTCCCACCAGCCGTTCTTGTCGCTGTCCCACCAGTCGTTGTAGCGTTCCGTGAAAACGGGCAGGCTGGTGAAGGCCTCCATGCGCTCGGCGGTCAGCTCGGCCACCAGGCGCTGGTAGAGCGGGTAGCGGGCCCGGTGCTGGCCCACGGCCTTGCGCAGGTAGTCCTGCACGCCTCGCCAGGCCCGGGTGCAGGCCTGCCAGGCCTCGGGGGCGGTGTCGGGGGCCAGGGCGATCCATTCGCCGGGCACGCCGTTGCGGTAGGCGCGGTGCAACAGCATGAGCTGCGCGGTGGTGGGGGCCTTGCGGCCCCGCAGGGCCGTGGCCAGGCGGCCCAGCAGCCCCTGGCGCTCGGGCTCGTGCGATACCGACAGGTAGAAGTCCCAGGTCTTCCAGACGGTGATGAACACGTTGTCATCGCGCTGGTCGCCGTCAGCATCCACATGCCGCTGGCACAGCGAAAAATCGGTTTGCTGAAACCAGCCCGTGGCCGTGTGCTCCTTAGGCCCGATCACGGGCGTGTGCACGGCGGCCTGGATGTTGTGCACGCTGATCGCTTCGTCGGCAAACAGGTCCATTTCCATTGGCCAGATGGCGTGGATGTCTGCGCTGCTGCGCGTGGCGTTGTCGCCCGCGCGCACGGCGGCCACCACGCGCGGGCGGCTGAGCATGCTGCTGATGCCGCTTTCACCGTCGTCGATGCCGTCATGGAACTCCGGCAAGAACACGATGCCTGCGATCTCATGGGTGAACTCCGCAAGGTGCGGCACGCTGCGCACTTCGTCCATGAGGAACTCCACCTGCTCAGTCCCTGCGATGTTCACGGTGTATTCATCCGTGAACAGGGCCACCCGCGCCACGAGCTCGCCGCGCACGGTCAGCTCGCCGTGGTTGTAATCGCCCCACAGCAGATCCGCCACCTGCAATGCGCCCTGCACATACAGCAGCTGGCCGCCCACCACGGCGTTGTGCATGCGCGCGTCGCCCCGCACGATCAGGTGCGTGGCGCCATCGGTGTCATCGCAAGTCAGTGCACCGTCAATCTGCAGATGCCCTTCGATCAGGACCAGAAAAGGTGGGCGCTTCGGCGTTGTGCCAGCAGCGCCGCTCTCGAGCAGCGCCCGCAGCGGGCTGTCGCTGGCCAGTGGGGCATCAAGGTGCAGTTCAGGCACCTGTACATCACCGGTGATCCACAGCACGGTTTCATCGGCCAGCGTGGCAGGGTCCTGCGCCAGGCGCTCGGCCATCCAGCAGTCGGCCGGGATCAGGGCGGCCACGTCGGCCATCGGGCAAAGTCGTGCAGTGGGCATAGGCGTTGGAGTGGTGGTGGCCGTGGCGGGGCATCGTACACGCAGGCCACTCGGTTTCTGCTTTGCGCAGACAATGATGTGTTGTCTTATCAATCGCCCTCCCATGACCCAGAACCCCCCTGTTTTCGAAGTCCTGCCGCGCGACCTTTCGGCCTACCGCCAGGGCAACGTGGGCATCGACTACGTGCACCGCTTCGCGTCGGGTAAGCCAGGCCCGCATGTGCTCATCAACGCCCTGACGCATGGCAACGAGATCTGCGGCATGGTGGCCGCCACGCACCTGCTGGACGCGGGCGTGCGCCCCCTCATCGGCACGCTGACCATCAGCTTTGCCAACGTGGCTGCCTACGAGTCGTTTGACGCGAGCCGCCCGTACGAGAGCCGCCAGCTGGTGCATAACCTCAACCGCATCTGGTCGGCTGCCGAACTGGATGGCACGGCTGACAGCCCGGAGCTGCAGCGCGCCCGCGTTCTTCGCCCAGTGGTGGCTGCGGCCGACCACATCCTCGATATCCACTCCACCAGCCAAGACGTACAACCTTTTTGGGTGTACCCCGCCTACCCGCGCAATGCCAAGGTTGCGCTGGCCGTGGGCCGCCCGCCAGTGCACCTGGTGATGCCCAGCGGCCTGGGTTCCGGCACGCCGCTGATTCAGCATGGCCGCCACGGTCAGGCCGACGGCGATGGGGTGGCGCTGGTGGTGGAGTGTGGTCAACACTTCCGCCAGTCTGCGGCCGATATGGCGACGGCGGTGACGCTGGATTTTCTGGCGCACTTCGGCCTCATTGCGCCGGTGGCCGACCAGCCTGCACCCGCAGCGCAGCGCCGCTACGAGCTGCTCGAGACCTGCATGGTCCGCACGACAGACTTCCGCTTTACACGGCCGTTGCAAGGGTTTGAGGTATTTGGCAAGGGAGACCTCATCGCCACTGATGGCCCGCATGAGATCCGTGCACTGTGTGACGACTGCACCATCCTCATGCCCACCCGGGAGCCCATCGTGGGCCGCGAGGCGGTGTACCTGACCCGGCCGCTCTGAGTCCCCTGGCGCCCAAGGGCTCGGGGGCTATTGCTTGAAACGGATCTTGCCGTCCTTGACGTACTGGTTGAACAGGTCGGGCGGCAGTGCTGCAGACCCGACGATGTCTTGCTCGACCGACCAGCTCAGCGTGGTGCTGTCCGCGCTGGTGTTTACCTCGACCGGGCCTTCCGGGATGGCAATGGGAGCGCCGTCGCCCGGTGTGTAGGTCACGTGGCCGTGGACAGTGGCATGTTGTGTCATGGCGATTTCCTTGCGGCATTGCCGCTGTTGTCATCGCTCCATTACAGGCTGAACGGCTGGACCGCCGTGTCAGCGCATGCCGCGCCGGAGCGACGGCCAGTGGCCGGTTTTGCACCGGCTGGCGTCGGTCAGGGCGGGACCACGGCCTGTGTGCGCTCCTGGCGCACCAGGTACAGGCCGCTGCCGATGATGATGGCGCCGCCCAGCAGTGTGCTGTAGCCCGGCACGGTCTGCCACAGCACCCAGTCCAGCCCCATGCCCCAGGCCAGCGCCGTGTATTCAAACGGCGCCACCACCGACGCCTGCCCGTGGCGAAACGCCTCGGTGATCGCCAACTGGCCCGCAAACCCCGTGACAGCCAGCCCCGCCACCAGCGGCCAGTGCGCCTGCGCGACGCTCACCCATTGCGGCCAGGCTAGCGTGCCTGCGCCCAGGGCCAGCAGCGTGGTCGTCCAGAACACCAAGCTGGCGCTGGAGTCGGTGCGCGTGAGCAGGCGGCCCGTGATGGCCGACACCGCATAACAGGCGGCTGCCGCCAGCACGGCCAGCGCGCCCAGGGTAAAGAAGGCCTCCTTGCTGGGGCGCAGCGCCACCAGCACGCCCACCATGCCCAGCGCAATCGCCACCCAGTGGGCGGCACGCACCTTCTCGCGCAGCACCACGGTAGACAGCGCCGTGATCAGCAGCGGCGCGATGAAGAACAGGGTGTAGGCCTCGGCCAGTGCCAGCTCGCGGATGGCAAACGCAAACAGCGCCAGCATGGCCACGTTGAGCCCGCCACGCAGCAGGTGCAGCGGCCAGCGCACTTTGAGCAGCCGGGGCACCTCGCCGCGCCACAGCGCATACAGGGCCACCAGCGGCAGCGCGGCCCAGCCCCGCAAGGCGGCTACCTGCATGGCGGGGTAGTGCGCCGTGAGGGTCTTGAGCAGCGCATCCATCAACGAGAAAAAGCCCACCGCCGCCACCATGGCGACGATGCCGCGCAGGTTGCCAGACGATGCGCTGGGGACTGCGCTGGAGTTCTCTGGTGGTTTGGGCTGCGCGGTGGTGCGGTCGTCGGGCTCAGACATGGCCGCCCTGATGAATGGCTGCGTGGGTCAGGGCGTGTGGGCGCTGGGCTGCACGCTGGGTTGGCGGGGGGGTGGAGGAGGATGGCGGCCGGTGCATGGGAGGTGTCCCCACCGCACCTTGTGGGTGTGGGGCGCAGGGCGTGTGCAGGGCCAAAAAGTGTAGCGCAAGGGCCCCATCAGCCAAACGTGCGCCCGACCCCCAAGGCGCCCATGCGCTGGCTGATGGCAAAGAACTCCGCGACGGTGTCGTCAATGATCTGCTGCGCCGTCTTGATGGAGTCAATGAGCCCGGCGGTCTGCCCCGCGAGGGCTGGTGCGGCCTCCATGTCGCCGTCAAAGTACACGCGCTGTATGCCCGCAAAGCTGTCGGCGGGCATCAGGCCGGCCTCGTGGATGGCCTGGGTGCGTTGCGACTTGAGTGCGCGGATGCAAGGGCTGGCCTTGGTGTTGAGCATCCAGGTGCCGGTCACGCCCGCATCGACAATGGCATTTTTGTAGTTGGCATGCACGGGGCTTTCGGCGCAGCTCACAAAGCGCGTGCCCATCTGCACCGCCTCGGCCCCCAGCGCAAAGGCTGCGGCCATGCCGCGCCCATCACAGATGCCGCCCGCTGCCACCAGGGGCACGTCCACCCGCGCGCGGATGGCCTGCAGCAGCACCAGCGTGGAGACCTCTTCGGGGTTCTTGAAGCCGCCGCCTTCGCCGCCTTCGACCACCAGGCCGTCAATGCCTGCGTCCACGCACTTGAGCGCGGCATCCACCGTGGGCACCGCGTGGTAGACGGTGATGCCCGCGTCCTTGAGCGGCGCAATGAATTTGGCCGGGCTGCCTGCCGAGGTGGTGACAAACTTCACGCCCGACGCGCACACAAAGCGCAGCATGGCGTCGTCCTTCAAAAAGCGGATGGGCAGGTTCACGCCAAAGGGCAGGCCCAGCGCGCTCATCTTGGTGATCTCGGCCTGGCAGTTGGCCGTCTCGCCCGAAGATGTCTCGATGATGCCCAGCCCGCCCGCACGGGACACCGCGGATGCCAACTGCGTGCGCGCGATCCAGCCCATGGGCGCCTGGATGATGGGGTAGCGCGCGCCGGTGTGGGCCAGGACGCGGTTGGTGGCGGGTGCGGTCATAGGCTGGGTCTCCTGTTTTTTTGTGAAGCGCCCATTATTTCGACGGGCGTGCCGCCGCCGTGTCGCCCGCGTTACGGGGCCAAGCTTGATGTCTCTTGCCAGGGCAACAGTGCAAACAGGCGTTGCCAGTCGGCGCATGGTGCGGTGGAGTCGTCGGCGGGGGCGTGTACGCCGCCCCAGTCCGCAGGCCCCGGCCATTGCAGCCCGCTGTCAAACGCCATCACAACGCCCGACACCGGGTGCGGCACCGTGAGCTGCCAGGCATGCAGCCACAGCCGCTGCTGGCCCAGCCGCTCGGCCCACCAGCGGTTGAGCGGGCCTTTGCCGTGGGTGGCGTCGCCAAGGATGGGGTGCGCCAGGTGCTTGAGGTGGCGGCGGATCTGGTGCCGCCGCCCGGTGGTGGGGATGGCCTCGACCAGCGAGGCGCGGGTGGTGGCAAAGCGCGCATCACTGGCCTCGGGCAGCGTGAGCTGCGCCAGGCGGCGAAAGCGCGTGTGGGCATCCTGCACCGCCGCATCGGCGGGGGCGTCATCGGGCTTGAGCGCATGGTCCACCTCGATGGCATCGGGGGCCCAGCCGCGCACCATCGCCAAGTAGCGCTTGTGCGTGGCGCCATGCTCAAAGGCTTGCGACAGCGCGCGCGCCGCATCGCTGTGCAGCGCCATCACCAGCACGCCGCAGGTGCCCTTGTCCAGCCGGTGCACCGGGAACACATGCTGGCCCAGCTGGTCGCGCAGGGTCTGCATCACAAACCGCGTCTCGCCCGCATCCAGGCCCGTGCGGTGCACCAGCCAGCCGGCGGGCTTGTACACGGCCACCAGGTGCTCGTCGCGCCAGAGGATGTGCAGGGGAGGGTGCATGAAGGAGTTCGCAGCCGCCGAGACAGGCCGAAGGAGATAGGGGAAGGCGCGGATTGTGCCGCACGCGCCGCTGCCTACACTGGCCCCGTTCAACCCTTGCAAAGGATGCCCAGGTATGTCCGCTGGAGACTGGAAAGACATGTACGCCGCCGCCGTGGCGGGCGACCTGGCGCTGGTGCGCCACCACATCGGCGCGGGCGTCAACCCCAACTACCAGCACCCCGAGATTTTGTGCACACCCTTGGTGGCCAGCCTGATCCATGGGCACGACGCCATCGCGCACTACCTGCTGGCCCATGGGGCGGACCCCATGTTGCGCTCCGACTTTGACGACATGACCCCGCTGGAGGCTGCGCGCCGCTACCGGCGTACCGATCTTGTCGCCGTGCTGCAGGCGCAGGGCGCGAAGGAAAAGCGCAAGCCTTTCTGGTGGCGCTGGCTACCGGTGTAGGCGCCAAGCACAGGTACAACCCTAGAGGTCACGCAGCCCAGCCAGCAGCCGCCGTGCAAGGGGCGCCCAGCGCCACGGGCGGCGTCCCCGCAGGGGGCGAAGCGACTCAGGGGGTTCTTGCTTCCTTTGCCCGCATCTTGGCCGCGATGTACTCGCCGTGCGTCACATGCAGCAGCCCAGCCACCTTGCTGATGGTGTGGTTCTCGTTGGCGTCGATGTGGGCGTCGGCATAGGCCACCTGCCACATGGCTTCGACCAGCTGGATTTTCTGGTCCTGTGTGAAGTGCTCGTTCAGGCTGCTGGTAAAGCGCTGGTAGTCGTAGGCCGTTTGGGATGTGCTTACAGCCAGCTCCAGCAAGCGCTCCAGCTCGTTGTCGCTCAGCGCAAATTGGCTGCGCAGGGCTGCGACCGTGGCGGTGCGCTCTGCGTCGTCCATGCCGGCGTCAAACCGCACTACCTCCACGAGCAGCACCGCGGCTGCCAACTGCACGGCGTGTGCGCGGTCGGCTGGCGATGAGGATGGTGTGGGCTGTGTGAAGCTGTCAAACAGGTCTTTGAGGGTTTGGAACATGGGCTGCTTTTCGATGTGCGGAGCGAGCTGGGGTGGAGGTGTGGCAGGGCCGGTTGGTTCCTGTGGGGCGCGCACTGTCTTCGGTGCGCACTTTGCGCTCGCTGTAGCGCTAGGCCCCGGCGACAATCGGGGGCCATGACGAAGAAAACCATACTCCCCCTGCAACTGCTGGTTGCCCCCGACAAGAACGACCCCGCGCCGCTGATCCTGTACCACGGGCGCAACTGCCCCGATGGCTTTGGCGCGGCGCTGGCGGCATGGCTTTACTACGGCGACCAGGCCGAATACGTGGGGCTGGACCACGGCGATGTCAAGTCCGTGGACGACCTGCCGCCCCTGCAAGGCCGTGCGGTGTACATCCTGGACTTCTCGTTTGCCACCGAGGTCATGGCCGCCATCGACGAGCGTGCCGCCAAGCTGGTGATGCTGGACCACCACAAGAGTGCCGCCGAAAAGCTCACCGGCTTTGCCTGCCGCTGCGGTGTGGTGCACTTTGACATGAACAAGTCGGGTGCGCGCCTGGCATGGGAGTTCTTTCATCCGCACGAACCCATTCCCGCACTGCTCCAATACGTGGAAGACCGCGATATCTGGAAGTGGGAGTTTTCCGAGAGCGCGGCGTTCTTGTCGGCCCTCGATATGGAAGAACAGGGCTTTGCGCGCTGGCGCGAGATCGCTGGCTTCACGCCCGAGCAGCTCACAGCGTTCATGGCGCGCGGAGAGGCCATGGACCAGAAGTACCGCAAGCTCTGCGCTGACATTGCCGAAGGCGCGCAGCCGCTGGTGTTCAACGGCATCACGGGGCTGATGGTGAATGCACCCGGCATGTTCCACAGCCTGGTGGGCGACATCCTTTCGGCCAAGACCGGCACCTTCGCGTTGATGTGGAGCGCGGGCGAAAAAGGTGTGAAGGTGGGGCTGCGCGCGCAGCGCAACTTTGACTGCATTGCGCTCGCTGAAAGTATGGGCGGTGGCGGCCATGCCCAGGCCTGCGGTTTCAAGATGAAGGTGGAGCGCCTGCCCGAACTGCTCACGGGTACGTTCGACGCTTGATGGCGTCCCTGCCCGTTCAGGCTGAGCCAGTCGAAGGCCGGGGCGCTTTTGGCATCCAGGCCTTCGACAAGCCCAGTGCGAGCGATCATGCTACGGCAGGCAACTATTGAGGTAAAAACAGGGCCTAGCGCTTTATCCAAAAGCGTAGACAGCTATTAAATGTGTAGCATTTCTGTGGTGCTATACAAGCCGCAGGTCCACGCCCCGCGTGCCCGGAAAAACCCGCGCCACAGCCGCAGCGTTCAGCCCGTACATCCGCGCAAACAACCCGCCCAGCACGCTGCGGTAGTCGTTGAGCACGGGGTAGTCGCGGTTCTGGAACAGCGTGCTGGCAGTCAACGCCTGCTGCTCGCCTGCGATGCGGCCTCCGGCGATGCCGCCCCCCAGCACCCAGAACACCGTGCCGTGGCCGTGGTCCGTGCCCCGGTTTCCGTTCTCGCGGAAGGTGCGGCCAAACTCGCTGACCACCACGACCACGGTGTGCTTCCACGCCGTGCCCATCTCGTCGGCAAAGCCCGCCAGGCCCCGGCCCAGTTCCTCAAAGCGGTTGGCCAGTGTGCCGGTGGCCGCACCCTGGCCCACATGGGTGTCCCAGCCGCCCACGTCCACAAAACCCAGCTGGTAGCGCGCCTGCATCAGCTTTGCCATGCGCCGCGCCGTGCCCTCAAAGCCCTTGGTGGAGAGCGCGTTGCGGCTGGCGGCCTCCATCTCGCCCTGCATGGTGCGGGCCACTTCCTCGCGGGTGGCAAAGCCTTCGTTCACCGGCGTGGCCAGCGCTGTGCCCTGGTACATGGATGCGATGAGTTCGGCCTGCCGCGCATCCACGCCACCCCGTCCGGCGCCTGCGCTCAGCGCGGTGTTGGGCACATCGGCCGCGCCGCGCAGCACCAGGGGCAGGGTGCTGGTAAAGGCCATGGGTTGCAGTGCCGCCGTAGTGTTGCCGGTGCGTGGGTTCAGCTCGGCCACCAGCCGGTTTAGAAAGCCCGAGCGGTAGTCGCGCCGCCCGCCCAGGGGCTGGCCCAGCTCCATGCTGTCTTGTGTGTCGAAGTGGCTGCGCGAGAGGTCGTCCGTGCCCGCAAATGGCACGAAGGCGAGCTGGCCTTGCTGGTACAGCGGCAGCATCGATCCGGCCAGTGCGGGGTGCAGGGCCCAATCGGCCGTGAGTGGCAGCGCGCCGCCGTCCTGCCCCGGGCGGGCGATGGCGATGTGGGGGCGCGTCTCGTAGTAGAAGCTGCTGGCCGTGGGCACCAGCAGGCTGGCGCAGTCGTAGCCACCGCGCAAGAACACGAGCAGAAAGCGCGTGTCCTGGGCGCGGGGCGCGGCGAGCACGCTGGCGCTGTGCACGCCCAGGCCCACGCCGAGCGTGCTGGCGCTCAGCGCCTGGAGAAAGTGTCGTCTGCAAAACATGGGGATGTCCTTTCAATCGTGCCCAAACTCACCATCGACAGCTGCGCAGGCGCGTGCGCGGCCAAAGCCATGGCAGCTGTGCAAGGGCCGTCCCGCCGCACTGGCTGCGTCACCCTTCCCGAATGGCGAAGCCATTCGGGAGAAGGGGGAGGGCGCGAAGCGACTCCGGGGGATGAACTTCATTGCTTTTCCTCAGCCATGCATGAACTCGGGGGACGCGAGGAACAGCAGGTTCCATTCGCGCGGCGAGGTGGCCTGTGCCAGCGCATTGCGCGTGGCCGCAGACCAGGTGGGCTCCAGTGTGCGCACGTACGCGGTTTGCGCCAGGGCTGGGGGTGTGCGCGGGCTGATCCTGGCGGGGGCGTCATCGCGTGCAGGTGGGATAGCTGCCGCGCCAGCGCCCAGTGCGCGGGCCGTTTCGAAGCGTGCGCTCATCTGCCCCGACCCGGACCACGAGGCCGCGTCCAGCGGGTAGCCGTCGGGCGTGGCGCGGCCATACAAGGGCTCGGCCAGGCGCTGCAGCCAGGCTTGTGTGGGCTCGGTGGTGGACAGCACTGCATCACCGTGTGCAAGGCGCAAGCCCGCCAGCACGTACTGCACCGGGTCGCGAAAGCGCTGGCCCAGCGATGCGCGAAAGTCCGGCGTGTTGAACAGCACCTCCAGCACGGCGGCGATGTCCCCATCGGTGCGCTCAAAGGTGTGGGCCAGTGCCTGCAGCAGCGCGGGCGGCGGGTTCTCGCCCACCAGAAAGAGCGCGATCTTGCGGGTGATGAATCGGGCGGTGGCCGGGGCGCGGGCCAGGCGGTCCAGCGCCTCGTCCACCTCGGCCAGGCCTTCGGCGCGCAGGGGTTGGCCCAGCAGCGTCTTGGGCTCCCAGTCATGCCGCTGGGGGGCGAACTCGAACAGGCCATCACGCAGGTAGTGGCCGCGCAGTGTGGGCCTCATGCGCGGGGGCTCCTCGCCGGGGGACCGCAGCGACACGCCCATGCCGGTCAGTACCCGTGCCAGCTCCTGCACATCCTGCTGGCGGTAGCCGCCGTCCACGCCCAGTGTGTGCAGCTCCATCAGCTCGCGGGCGTAGTTTTCGTTGATGCGGCCCGCCGCATTGCGTGCGTTGTCCAGGTAAAGCAGCATGGCCGGGTGGCGCGCCGTGGCGCCCAGCAGGTCGCGAAAGCGGCCCAGCGCATGGGGGCGCACGGCGCGCTCCTCATAGTCACCCACCAGTGCACGCAAGTTGCCCTTGCCCGCAAACACGTTGAAGTGGTTCATCCAGAACCAGGTCATCTTCTCGCGCAGCTGGGTGGGCGAATACAGCGCGCGAAGCACAAAGCGTGCAGCGGCTTCCTGCTGCAGGGCGCGCATGTCCTGCTGCCAGGCCTTGAGCGCGGCCTTGCGCTCGTCTTCTGTGGGCAGGGCCTTGGCGGCGCGGTTGCGGGCTTCCATGTCGGCCGCCAGCGTTTCGATGGGGGTGCGCGAGATGGCCATGGCGTCGATCTGTGCCTGGGCCTCGCGGGGCAGCGCGGTGTTGGCTCCTGGGCGCAGCTGTGCGGCCAGGTAGGCACTGATGCCGGTGGCGCCCAGGGCCTGCGTGCCCTGTGCCGTGCAGCCCCAGGTCACGCGGTCGAGCAGGCGGGCAGCCGTGCGTTCGTCGGCCGTGTCCCACGCGCCAGCACCGGCTGCGCCAGGGGCCGCAATGGCCGGGGGTGCAGCACTGGCGTGGTGCGTGACACCACAGGCTGCAACGCCCGCCAGCCCCACCAGCAAGGAGCGGCGGCCTATGGATGGCACAGGGCAGAGGGGGCGTGGTGGAAGGGCAGGATGAACCATGGGATCTCGCGGGGCAGCAGCCGATGGCACGCATGGTGCCCCCGGCCCCCATGGGTACGCAAGCCGGTGCGGCGGGTTTTACCTGCGCGACACAAACGCCCACAAGGATGTATCGAGGGGTTTCCTGCCCTCCCCATGGCGTGGTGGGCGCAAGGCTAGGGTGCCGCGCCGGTGGCCTGTGCCGCCTCTTCAAAACGGTCTACCGTGCGCAGTGTCTTGAATGCCAGCATCCAGCCCCCCACCACCCCCAGCGTGCACAGGCCGCCCACCACGGCGGCGGGCACCACGCCCAGCCAGGCGGCGCTGGTGCCCGCACGAAACTCGCCCAGCTCGTTGGACGAGCCGATGAACAGCATGTTCACCGCGTTCACCCGCCCGCGCATGGTGTCGGGCGTGGAGAACTGCACCAGTGCGCCGCGGATGTACACGCTCACCATGTCGGCCGCGCCCGCCACCAGCAGCGCCGCAAACGACAGCCAGAACAGCGTGGACAGCGCAAACACCAGGTTGGCCACACCAAAAATTGCCACCGCGATGAACATGGTGCGCCCCACATGGCGGTTGAAGGGCCGCATGCTCAGGTACAGCCCCGCGCCTACTTCGCCCACGGCCATGGCACTGCGCAGCGCGCCCAGGCCCGCCGGGCCCACGTGCAGCACCTCTTGTGCGTAGATGGGCAGCAAGGCCACCACGCCGCCCAGCAGCACGGCAAACAGGTCCAGCGAGATGGTGCCCAAAATGATGGGCCGGGTGCGGATGAAGGTGATGCCTGCGCCAAAGCGCTCCAGCATCGTGCCCTGCGTGGGGCCGTGCGCCGTGCCGTGCGCCACAGGAACGCGCAGTACCAGCGCCACCCCCAGCGCAAAGCAGGCGCAGCACATGGCGTATGTCAGCTCACCACCGCCCAGCGCATACAGCAGACCGCCCAGCAGCGGCCCCCCAATGCTGGCCACCCGCATCAGCATGCTGTTGGCAGCCATGGCCTGGGCCAGATGCCCGCGCGGCACGATCTGCGGCAACAGGCTTTGCATGGCCGGGCCCGAGAACGCGCGCGAGCAGCCATACAGCACCAGCACCGCATAAATGCCTGCCACGCCGCTGGTGCCGTGGCCTGACAGCCACCACAGCAAGGCGCTGCACACGCCACCCACCGACCAGGCGATCGCCAGGATGCGCTTGCGGGCAAAGCGGTCGATGAGGTCGCCCGCTGGCAACAGCAGGCAGAGCATGGGCAGAAACTGCGCCAGGCCCACATAGGCCAGCGCGAGCGGTTCGCGCGTGAGGTCATACACCTGCCAGGCCACCACTACGGCCTGCACCTGGGTGGCGACCACGGCCACCACGCGAGCGATCAGAAAGGCAACAAAACCGGTATGGCGGTAGACGCTGGCGGGCTCGGCATCGGGCGCCGCAGAGGGGGACAGGGGGGCAGTCATGGCAACGGAAAGAGGTGGCGCGGGGCACGGAGCACCGCCGGGCCAGGGGGCAGAAAGACCCCACGATGCTAGCGGCTATACCCCGGGCGCGCTGGTGGCCTCGGTAAAGACCTGCAGAAATCGCCCATCAGGTTTTGTCGGGGCTTGCCGATACACCCAGAGAGAAGCGGTTCTTCGGCCTCTGGCGCTGTGGCGTCGTGGTGAGAGCTGTGGTTTTATCCATCCCTCACAGGAGTGCACGGAGCAGGCCATGGGGTTGACGATCAACACCAACGTAATGTCGCTGAATGCGCAGCGCCGGCTTGGCACTGTGCAAAACGACATGGCCACGACCGTGCAGCGCCTGTCCTCGGGCCTGCGCATCAACAGCGCCAAGGACGATGCGGCGGGCCTGGCGATCTCCGAGCGGTTCACCGCGCAGATCCGGGGGCTGAACCAGGCGGTGCGCAATGCCAACGATGGCCTGTCGCTCATGCAGACGGCCGAGGGCGCACTGCAAAGCGTCACGGCCAGCCTGCAACGCATCCGCGAGCTGGCCGTGCAGGCCGCCAATGACACCAACAGCGCGTCCGACCGCCAGGCCATCCAGGCCGAGGTCACACGCCTGGCGCAAGAGATCGACCGTACCGGCCGCACCACGCAGTTCAACGGCATGGATGTGTTCGACCGCTCTGAGGCCAGCCTGGTGGGCGACGAAAACCTGCTGTCCGTGTTTGACGGCCTGACCAGTGCCGGCAGCTGGCTGGAGAGCAGCGAGAACCTCATCCGCACCTACTACGGCATCCAGGGGGACGGCGCCGCGCTCGACATCCGCTACACCGGCTTCACCGACAACGCCGGTGGCGCGGCCGCGTTTGTGCAGGTCACCGGCTTTGACGGCCAGGGCCGTGGCAACAACCTCGTGCTGCAGGTGGACATGGCCGACTTCGTGCCGCCCAACCCGCCCAACGGCGGCTCCGCCCCGTACTACAACGACCGCATCATCGCCCACGAAATGGTGCACGCCGTGATGGCGCGTGCCACCAACTGGCAGGACATCACCAGCAACCACCTGTGGTTTGCCGAAGGCACGGCCGAATTCATCCAGGGTGCGGACGAGCGCGTGCGCGCCGACGTGGCCAACCTGGGCACGGCCGCCGTGGTCGCGGCCATTGGCGGGCCGTCGAACACCAGCGAGTTCTATTCGGCCAGCTATTCGGCCGTGCGCTACATGCACGACCGCATCAAGTCGGCGGGCGGCACCGGCATCAAGGACGTGCTCACCTACATGAGCAAAAACCCCGGCTCCACGCTGGACGCCGCCATTGCCGCCGCATCGGCCGGGGCCTTCACCAATGCGGCCGATGTGCTCTCACAGTTCGGTACCAACGGCGCAGCCTTCATCGGCACCTTCGACCTGAACAATGCCGACACGGGCGCCATTGGCGGCGCCGATGTGGATGGCGGCATGGTGCGTGACGCCAAGGCTGCCCTGCCCAACCAGGGCAGCCGCTCGGGCAAAGACGTGCTGCAGGGCTTTACCGAAACCTACGAAAACATTGCATCGACCAGTGGCGCCATCAGCACCAAGGTCTTCCAGGTGGGCGCCAACGCCAACCAGACCCTGGAAACCCGCGTGGGCGCCATCGGCCTGGGCGCCATGGGGCTGCGCAATACGCTGGACGTGACCGTGTCGGCCGCGCAAACCATCGTGTCGGTCGACCGCGCGCTCGACTACGTGAACAGCCAGCGAGCCGTCATCGGCGCGCAGTCGTCGCGGCTGGAGTCGGCCATCTCCAACCTGCAGATCGGCAGCGAGAACCTGTCGGCCAGCCGATCGCGCATCACCGACACCGATTTCGCGGTAGAGACCTCCCTCCTGGCGCGCCAGCAAATCCTGCAACAGGCGGGCAACGCCATGGTGGTGCAGGCCAACCAGATGCCCCAGGGCGTGCTGGCCCTGCTGCGCAACTGATCCAGCGCGGTCCAGTTCAGCGCTTGCTATGCCGGTGCCGGTAGTCCCACGGCGCCAGCGGCCGTTTCTGCGACCACAACCCCGCCTGCTGGCTGCGCGCCTGGCGCTGCAGCGCCGCCAACTGCGGGCGTGATTCAGCGTAGGGCGTGTACACCCAGGCCAGCCCGGCACGCACCTGGGCGGTGGCCACATCGGTGCTGCCGCAGCGCACATGCGCCACCGTGCGCCCGTAGCTGTCTTCATCCACCAGCTGCAGCGTGGCGCGCTGCTGAAAGCAAAGCCGGGCCAGGTGCTGCCGCGACTTCTGGCCGAAGGCCTGGCGCGACTCGGGCGCGTCGATGGCGGCAATGCGCACCTTCACCTGCTGGTAGGCGCCCGGCGGGCCGCAGCGGGCAGTGAGGGTGTCGCCGTCGCTGATGGCGACGACCAGGCAGAGCAGGGAGGCAATAGGCACGGCGGCAGACGATGAGAGAGACAGTGACAGAAGCGCTGTGAAAAGCAACAGTTTGGACAGCGCTGGTTTGGGGCTAAATACCCCTCTGGCGCTTGATGGATAAGCGCTAAAAGCTATCAATAGTATAGCAATCAAAGTGCAGGCCGTGAAAGCAGAAACAGGCTGCTGCAAATGGATACCTTGAGGTGCGCAGTCTTCGGGGTGATCCGAGTCTTGCCGGGCGTGGGGCTTTCTAGAATCGATATGAACCGTGCTTGGTGCAAACTGTCAGAGCCAAGTGGCCGCAGTCCTGCCACGGCAGCCGCAAACACCACCGCTATCGCTACGGTCACCGCCCACACGATGGCGACTTTTCTGATGACGCCCATGACCCCGAAGGAGTGCCTGCCCTTGCGTTCCCGCCTTTTTCCGACCCGCTCCAATGTTCGTTCTGCGGCTGCTGCATGTGGCCTGGGCCTGGCGGCACTGCTGACAGGCTGCGTGGGCACCACGCCCAAGACGTT
This sequence comes from Acidovorax facilis, assembly GCA_964031875.1. GTDB lineage: Bacteria > Pseudomonadota > Gammaproteobacteria > Burkholderiales > Burkholderiaceae_C > Acidovorax > Acidovorax facilis_A. Next base: position 63,095 of record CAXIRU010000076.1, on the reverse strand, counting down.
CGGGGTGCAGGAAAATTTTGGTTCGGTAGCCACCTACTCGCGCCTGTTTGACGCCACCCCGCAGCAGACCTGCGAGGCATCGCGCCGCGCACTTCTGAGCCAGGGCTACGTCATCTCCACCCAGCAGCCCGAGCTGATCGAGGGCAAGAAGAGCTTTCAGCCCGAAGCCGAATCGCACCTGCAGATGGTGGTGCGCGTGGTGTGTGTGCCCGAGGCCAACGACGGCAAGGTCAGCCTGGGCTTTGTGACCGCGCTGCAAGACACCTACGCCCTGCGCAAGACCAACAACTCCGCCAGCGTGGGCGTGGGCGCCATCGGGTCCGTGTCGCTGCCGTTTTCGGCCAGCAGCGAATCGCTGGTCAAGGTGGGCAGCGAGACCATCGCCAAAGACACCTTCTATGAAAGCTTCTTCGACCTGGTCAAGCGCTACCTCGTGATGGACCAGGCGCAAGCCAATGGTGGCTAAGGCTGCCAAGCCGTCGCGACGGATGTTTCGCTCAACGAAGGCTTAGGCCGCACTCTCTGTCGTCAAGCTAAGTGCGAGGAACTTGGTGCCTGGGACAGGGTTGTAGCTCACAGGCGCTGCGGGTACGAATCCGAGGGACTCGTAGAGCCTCTGCGCGGCGACAAACTCGGGCAGGACGTCCAGGCACATCGTGGTGTAGCCGATGGAGTGGGCCTGGCGAATCATGCACTCGACCAGTCGACGGCCGAGACTCTGACCTCTTGCGATCGGACGAACATAGACACGCTTCAGTTCGCAGGTGGTTTGGTTGACCTTGCGGAGCGCGGCGCAGCCAACAACCGCGCCTTTGTCTCGCGCGAGGACGACGCAACCGTCAGGTGGTGCGTACTTGCCCGGGAGGCTGGCGAACTCAGTCTCAAAGTCTTGGAAGGTGAGGTCCGCGCTTGGACTGGCAACATACTCCCGAAAGATGGCAACGACGTCATGGACATCCTCGGGGAAGCGCGCTGTGGAGAGTGCTGTCATCGGTTCGGTCAGTTGATTCTCTGGAGATTCGTGCGGGGTTGTTCTTGTGCGGCCCAACGTGAAGATAACCGGACCGCAACATGTGCGGCGAAGCCGCCATCTTGCGGCTGTGGGTCCGTGTCGATTGGCTTGTTTAAGAGCGTCACTCAGATACCTCCGCGCGGTAGCTCCAGTGCGACGCCTGAACTCTCAGAACGTCACCAGATTGCAATTCGATCTCGAAGCACCCTCGCTGGGACTCGCGAACCACGTTGATTGAGGATGATGGTCCCCACGGCTCCTGCTTCGGAAACTCCAAGGAAGTGAAGCCCTCGAACACCAACACATGTGAAGTTGTGTCAACTGGCTGAACTCTTAGGTCACAGCGATCCGCATCCCAACTTATATGGATAGCCAACAGCACTGCATCGTGGAGCGGCAGATCACCTAACGTCATTGATGCGCTTTAACGTTCGACATGAGCGGCGCCTGGAGGCAAGCGCAGCTTGCTGGAATGCGTCCGCTCGGTGGAGGGGTTGGACGGTATGGTGGCGTAGACTGAACTAGTCGTCTCCATCTAGCACCTCTCGAAGGTTCTTGACTGGCCGGCCCGAGAGCGCGAAGTCATCGCCCGGATCAGGAGGTTCACGATACCGACGCGACGGCGGCTCTGTCGGACGATGCACAGCCAAGACAACTACGGCTCCGACAACCGGGACAAGCCACACGAATAGCAGTTGCGCGACCTTCTGCCCCTGCTCGGAGAGAGCGTCATGAACAACCAGGCGCGTGGCTCTGACGTTGAGCCACAACGGGATGGCGATGGCTACGAGTGCGAATGCGACTTCCATGAAGGTGCCGTCTAACGAGGCTGTAAAAAAACTAAACGATTCGCAGAATTCGAGTGACTTCTAGGGTGCTTGACCCCTTCCCCCGCGCGAGATCGTGGCGTATAGGCCGTTTTGATGCGCTGATTTTTTGGGCAATCCAACTGGAAATCCTTGAAAACAGTTTTTTTACAGCCTCAACGTTCGAGCTAAGCTGGACCCAACGGCGGGACGCGCTGGACAGCAGGCGCAAAATGGGCCGCAGGCCCAGCGCCTGATGGCCAGCGTGGCCCGCCGTTGGGGCTCAGCTTGAGCGAGGGGTTAGGCCGCACCGCGTACTGAACGAGGGATTAGCACTGAGCGCGACGCTACTGGTTCATAACCGTATTTCTGGTAGAGGCCAAACGATGCTACCTCCAGGCCGGGCGCCAGGCACGCATGTGTGGCGCCAAGCGTTCGCGCCTTGTGTTCCAGTGCACCCATGATGAGATTGCACAAGCCTGACTTACGATGTGCAGGCTCGGTGAACATATCAGAGACGTAGGCAACGGTACCACCTGGGTAAACCAACTGACCCTTTGCGACAACATCGGAGCCGACTGTGGCAAAGAAGTTGTGGATGAACGGGTCACGGGCGGTGCCTGGATTCGAAATGCCGAGAAGCGATGTATAGCGCTCCATGCCGCTGGCGTCGACTACCTCATGGATGTACGCATCCGTGGTGGCTGGGCGGCTCCAAACGGTGCCCAACGAGCGGCCGAGCAAAGAGCTGACCCAAGCCTCGACGTAGCCGGCTTCCACAAAGCGCTGGGTTTCGTTTAGTAGGTCAGGAGAGAAGTAGTTGACTACGTGATCTCCAATAGCTCCGGACGCAGTGTTAACTTCAATCAATGCGCCAGTGGCCGACCCGACACAGAAGAACTCGCTGGTGTAATCGAACTGCCTTGGCCAGGGCCAAGCAATCGGCAGTGGATACTTGATCTCCGTGGTGGAGCCATGCGCCATGACCGAGGCGGAGACTTCGCATTGCTCACGATGGGCAAGCGAGCGGATGAACGACTTGACGGATTCGTATGCCATGCTTCGGAGACGACTCAGTGTGGTTGTGCGGCCTAACGTGAAGGTAACCGGCCGCCGTAAGCGGTCCGGTGGACTGACATGTTAGGGCGCATGCAAACCCTACAGTTGGCGCCTGTCCGGGCGCCCAAAGTAGTAAACCGCAGCAGGAAGACTGAATGTGAGTGCCGCGAGCAGCGCAAGTGGCCCAAGACTTTGAACAAACGCCAGCGCCGCCGCCCACTGCTCCTGTGGGAGAACATGATAGACATCGTCCGCAAGCTTTCCGCCGTAACAGGTGCTTTGCATGCGGTCGTAGTGCGCCATCATCCCCCCGCATATCCATCTGCCACCGGCGTGCCACATCCCCCAGGCAAGTGCGACGCCGAGCATCATTCCCGCCAAGAGCATGATTGCTAGCCTCCTACCGGATTTCATGCGCTCTAACGTAAAAATGACCGGACTATCAACACTAGCGGCGAAGCCGCCTCCTGCTGTTGTGGGTCCGTGTCGATTGACAAGTTAGAGCGCATCTCGGCCACCGAGCAGGTCCTCCACGCTGGCGGGCTCACCGCCCTTGGACCAATAGAACCGCCAACCACGTTCGGAGAAATCGGCTAGTCGTGCCGTCACAAAGCGCATACCGAGTGCCACTGCCTGCCAGCCATCCTCGCCGAATATCTTTCGCGGATCAGGCTCGATGCCGCCAAGGCTTACCTCCACCGCCCACCCGCTATCAGGCTCCGGCAGCGGAAGCCCAACTCCGAAGGTGATCGGCCCCTCGGCGTCGCCGTTTGGAGAAACGGCGTACCAAGTTCGCTGGATCTCAGGTGCTGGAGGGGTCATGCGCTCTAACGTTTGACGTGATGGGCCGCCGTAGCGGCGAAGCCGCGGAGGGAACCCACAAGCGTAGCTTGTGGGCGATCCCTCTCGACGGAATGGTTAGAAAGCGGTTTCGTGGCTATTGCCATGAGTAATCAACCTTTATGCCATAAGCGACAGAAGCCATTGTTCTTGGGCCTTCACCTTTATTTCCATCAACGCAGCGGACGACGATGCGCTCATCGCTTTGCCATTCGGCGGCCAATGATAATTTGCAGTAACCAGCAAAGAACACATGCCCATCATCAGGTGAGCGCAATTCTGATTTTGACGATAGAGCCAGAATTCTTCCGTATGGCGCATGCCCAAAACCATCTTGGAGCGATTGAAATACATGGATTGTGAGCTTGCCGTTAGGGGATTGGCTTTTTGATACCAATGAATAGCTCATTCCGGAAAGAAAATGCAGGCCAGCAAATCCAAGCGCGATGAGGCAAATGATTGCAATAGATATTTTCTTCAGGCGCGAAGACATAAGATTTCTAATGTTAAAGCTAAGGAGCGGCCCGCTTGCGGGACGTCCCAGCAGCCGAAGGCTGCGCCTCGATCGGAATGTTATGTGTATTTGATGGCTGCATAGATGAATACCGAAACAAAAGCGAAAATCACTCCCCAAAAAAACCACAAAGGAATAGCTGGGCGTTGGCGCCCCTTCATGGTTTGAGAGAGCACACGAATGATGTTGATTTTCTTTGATGGTGGCGCAAACAAGACCGCCCAAGAAATATAAATGGCACCCAAAGTTGCCAAAGAGCCAACAGCCATAAACCCAATAGTATAAACGTAGAACGAATTGGCTGTGCTGCTGTCGGGAGTTGCTATATAGGGAGGGGCGTTCTTTAGCCGTACCAGAACGCTACCCTCGGCCCAGCCAAACCAGCCATGAGCAAACATGGCAACGCCGAAGACAAGCAGCCAGAAAATGACTGCATAAACGCGGAACGGTGGCTTAGGCATGTATTGAGCGCAAGTCCATGCCTGCATGTAGCCAAACTTCTACAACGCTGATCAAGCTCGAAGCTGCTTCAACGTCGCCCCGAGAGTTACTGCTTCTTACGTAAGATACTAGGGCTGAACCATAGAATATTGCAGCACTAGGCCCCATATGCATCAGAGATTCTGAATACAGCAGTGCGTTCTCTTTGAATATAATCTCTGCCTCAGCGAGATCTTTTCCAAGAAATTGATCGCATGCATATCGCTCATCCAGCGTGTCAAACACGTTTATCTCGTTGGCCGTCGGCAAAATCTTCATGCACCACCTAACGTTTGAATTAACCGGCTGGCGCGGCTTTATCGCGCCAGTCCGAGTTGAATGATGGGTTAGGCACTATTGCGAGCCAATTGGATTAGCACGCGCCAACGAGGTTGCATAGCCAATCCCGTAGGAAAAGATAATCCCGGTGTTGTGCCGCGTGCTAAGCGGCAGTAACTCAGTTCCGTGAAAAACCGGTTGTTCTTCGTAGCGGTACCCGGAGATAACACCTGCGACGCGAAATTCGTTGGTTCCGGGAGCGCAAAAGACAACAGGCCCTCCAGAGAATCCTGGATTGTTGTTTCCATCAAGGAATATGCGATGAAGGCCATGCTGGTTGTGTTCGAAGCAACTCACCGTAGCGCGCTTCACGAATGGCAGCGGGTAGTCACTGTTTGCAGCCCCCATCTCGCCAAACAGACCAAATGGAAACCCCAAGAAGAAAACTTCCTGTCCGACCGTCAACTCCGCCGCATCCGGGGGGAGCGTGAGGTCGGCGCCGGCAATGCGGTATGGAAGAGCAAGAACTGAGATGTCGGCTTCTCCTGGGGCGTGGCCAACTAGGTGCACGCCAATATCTCGCCAGTCTTTGTCATGAAAGATGGAGATGAAGACTTCACCTTGCAGATCTGGAACTACATGCTTTGCTGTGACCAAGTATTGTCGTGAATCGACATCAATGAAGAATCCCGTTGCAATCTGTCCGGCATAGCGAATGTGAACTGTGCGCTGAATAGCGTTCGATGTGACCATGTGTGCCTAACGATTAGCGTTTATCTGACGCGAGACAAGCTGCAAGCAAAGCACACCGGCATTCATATCGTCAGATAAACCTCGTTGGAGTAAACCGCGGCCCACAGGGCAAGGCGGTCACACGTGATAGGGGAATGCTCGGCAGTCAGCCTTGCATGACTGCCAGCATTATGCGCAACGCCCCTAGGTATGGCGGGCAGCTTTTGCGCAATAGCGCTTTGCAGGCAAGGCGTGGGCGGGTAGCCCGCGCCCAACGGGCTTGCCGCCACCTCGCGCGCGGTATCCAGAGCGAGCAAAGCCCGCACCACTGCGCACCAAGCAGCGGCGATGTGTCCTTTGGCGATCCTTCCCGTTTCATGGTGGGCCACGGCTGTTCGGCATGAGCGCACCGGGCGCTGGCAGCCACTGGGGCGCTGCCACGGTCTGCACGCAGTGCAACGTTCCCACTTTGCAACACGGGCACTTCAGTGCATCGATACGCGCCACACGCCGCAGGAACTCGCGCGCTGATTCAATGGCTTGCGGAGGGGGCTCGGGCATTTGCAGGTCCCGGCGCGCCGCATCCAGCTTCTTGCCCTTGCAAGCGGGCGCCAGCACGCCGTAGTGGCGTATGCGCTTGATGCCGGTGGGCAGCACATGCAGCAGCACGCGGCGCACGAACTCGGCGCCTTGCAAGCGGATTGTCTTTTTTCCGCCCTGGTCATCGGCGCGGACGGTAAAGATGACCTCATCGCCCGCGACGGCGCGGATGCGTTCGTTGCCAATGGCCGTGCGATGCGTGTAGCGGCTGAGGTACTCCAGGGCCTGCGCCGGGCCGCCCAGCGGGGCCTTGGCGTAGACCACCCAGTTGTGGTGGTACAGCGCCCGCTGGCGTTCGCGCCAGGCGCTCGCGTCGCCTTGGGGGTCTGCGTCGATTTGCCCGCTGCGGCGGGCATCGCCCAAGGCCTGCAGGAACTTGCCCCTGAACGCTTTGGATAGCGCCTGTACCGGGAACAGGAAGTCTGGCTTGCGGCTGGGCGCATGCCAGCGCCCATCGAGCAGCACGCCGCTGGCCATCACCCCATGCACGTGGATGTGTCGGCGCAGATCCTGCGTCCAGGTGTGCAGCACCAGGCTGAAGGCGGGTGTGCCGCCAGCTACGCCCATCCAGCGCGCATTGCCGCTGAAGTCGCTGAGTGTCTGGGCGGTGCTGGCGAACAGGGTGTCGATGACCCAGCGCGGGTGCGCGCCGTACAGCGCGTTCAGGCTGTGCGGCAGCGTGAACACCAGGTGTACGTAGGGCACGTTGAGCAGTTCGGCCAGCCGTCCTTGCAACCAGGCGTCCTTGGCGCGGGCGCCGCATTGCGGGCAGTGGCGGTTGCGGCAGGAGTGGTATTGCCAGTGGCTGTGGCCGCAGGTGTCGCAGCCCAGTTGCTCGCCGCCCAGGGCTTTCGTGCGGCAGGCAATGATGGCCCGCCAGGCCTTGGCCTGTGACCCGCTCAGGGTGTGGCTTGCCAGATACGTCGGGCCATGGCGGTGCAGGGCCTGGGCCAGTGTGGCCATGGCGGCTCAATCAGTGCTGCGGACAGTGTCAGGAAAGTCGCAGCGCCGCCAGCAAATCCAGCGGATCGGTGTCCTTGGGTGCACGCACCTGCGGGCTGACCAGGTGCAGGTAGCGTGCGGTGGTGCTGATGTGGCTGTGGCCCAGCAGTTTGCTGATGGTGAACAGGTCCACGCCACCTTCCAGCAGGTGGGTGGCAAAGCAGTGGCGCAGGGTGTGGATGCCGCCGCTCTTGGTGATGCGGGCATTTTGCCGTGCGCGGTGGTAGGCGCGCTGGGCGCTGTCCACGGAGATGGGCTGGCGGCCAGTGGTGTCGCCAAACAGCCAACGCTGGGGTCGCACGCAGCGCACGTGCTCGCGCAGCATTGACAGCAGTGTGGGGCTGAGGATGCTCTGGCGGTCGTGCCCTCCCTTGCCGCCGCGTACGCGTATGCACATGCGGTCGGCCGCGCTGTCGATGTCACGCAGCTCCAATGCGCAGACCTCCGAGACGCGCAGGCCTGCGGCGTAGACGGTTTGCAGCAGCATGCGTTGGCGCGGGTGGCTGCAGCCGAGCAAGAGCTGCGCGATCTCGCTGCGCCCGAGCAGTTCGGGTTGGCGCTGGGGCACCTTGGCCATGGGGACGAGGAAGTCTTGGCGCGATCTGCCCAGCACGGTCTCGAACAGGAAGCGTGCCGCGCAGGCGGCCTGGTTCATGGTGCTGTAGGACAGACGTTGTTCGCGCACCATGGTCAGCAGGTACTCCTGCACTTGCTGGGGGGTGTAGCTGGCCGGGTCGCGCCGGTAGTGCTTGGCCATGCGCCAGATGGCTTGGACGTAAGCCTGCTGCGTGCGCTGGGCGAATCCGCGCACTGCCATCGCATCGATCATGCGTTGCCGTAGTTCGGTCATGACTGCTCTCCTTGAAGGCCGGGGAAGAGTCCCCAACCCGAAGGCTGAGCCTTCTACAGCCTTGTGCAAGCTCACAACCGAACAAGGCAAAACGCGGTGGCCCGCAGCGCTTGCCGAGCCACCGCGTCAGCGGTTTAGTTCAACGTAATTTAGACCGCAAAACCTGCGGAATAAACTGGATCGTGCGGGATATTCTGGACACTGAATCCTCCTGAAAGCGGCTTGCAGCTTGGGCTTGCGGTGAATGCACTGTTCAAAAGCACAGGTATAAAAATTCCGTGAAACCCGGCAAGCGGTAAGTCGCCAAACTATAGCGTGCCTCTACACCCCGCCGAGCTCGCCTACTGTCTGCTGTGGGCGCCGATCCATGGGGTTTGAATCGATGGCCGTTTTTGGGAAGGGATGCCCACCGTCGGCTCCGGGGCCCCAGCAGATGAACTTGAATACTCAAAACAATCACTGCTTTATCGACTGTATGGTGCAGGGCTCCTGAGAAGCGTTGAGGCCTCGACGTGCTGCACCAGATAGCCATGATTGCGATTACCCCGATGGCCTGCGCACGTTCCTTCGCGCACGCGGCCCCGTGTTCTCGCCGCGCACGGGCGCCGTAGCAGCGTAGCTCCCCACGTCCACATCCGCCCAGGTCCCCGGCGCCAGCCCATCGAGCGTGTACGACCCGATGGCCGCGCGGATCAGCCGCAGCGTGGGGTGGCCCACGGCGGCGGTCATGCGGCGCACCTGGCGGTTGCGGCCTTCGCGGATGGTGAGTTCGATCCACGCGGTGGGAATGTTTTTGCGCTCGCGGATGGGCGGGGTGCGGTCCCACACGGCGGGCGCGGGCTCCAGCAGCCGCGCGCGGGCGGGCAGGGTGGGGCCGTCGTTCAGCACCACGCCGCTGCGCAGTGTGGCCAGCGCGGCTTCATCCGGGATGCCCTCCACCTGCACCCAGTAGGTCTTCTCCATCTTGAAGCGCGGGTCGGCAATGCGGGCCTGCAGCGGGCCGTCGTTGGTCAGCAGCAGCAGGCCTTCGCTGTCGGCGTCCAGGCGCCCGGCCACGTACACGCCGGGCAGGGCGATGTAGTCCTTCAGCCCCTGCCACTTGCCCTCGGCCGTGAACTGGCTCAGCACGCCATAGGGTTTGTTAAAGCGGATCAGGCGCGAGGTCATGCGGGCACGCGAGGCGTATGGTTTTGAGTGAATTTGGCCGCTAGCGCTTATCTATCAAGCGCGAGTAGCTATCAAAATAATAGTCATGCTGGGATGAACAGCGCCGGGTCCACCATGGTGCGGTTGAGCATCACGCCCCAGTGCAGGTGCGGCCCGGTCACCCGGCCGGTGGCGCCCACCTGGCAGAACGTGTCGCCCGCCTGCAGCACGTCGCCCACGCGCACGTCCATGCGGCTCAGGTGGCAGTACATGCTCAGCAGGCCCTGGCCGTGGTCCAGCCACACCGTGCCGCCGTTGAAGAAGTAGTCACCCACGTCGATCACCCGGCCCGGCAGCGGCGCGACGATGGGCGTGCCCGTGGCGGCGGCGATGTCCATGCCGCTGTGCGGATTGCGCGGCTGGCCGTTGAACACGCGCCGCAGCCCGAACGAGCTGGAGCGCCGCCCCGGCACCGGCACGCGCATGCGCAGCGATGGCAGGGCCACGCCAGCGGGCTGCTCGGTGAAGGCGGCCATCACGCCCGCCTTGTGGTCGCGCTCGCGCTCGTAGCGGGCCTGGTCTTCGGGCGAGAGGTCTACCGTGCGGGGCGATACCTTCAGGTGCTGCTCCTTGTACTGTTTGGGCACCACGGTGTAGTGCGCCGTGCGCGGGCTGCCGCCTTCGGTCAGCGCGGTGATGAACGCATCGCCCGGCACCGCCGCCAGCGGGATGCCCACTATGGCCGTCCACTCGATCACATCGCCCACCACCAGCACCGGCACATCCACCTCGCCCTGGCGCACCAGGGCCCGGGGCCGGGTGGCGGCGGGGCCCAGTGACAGCCGGGCCACGCCACCCGGCACCTGCAGCGCCTGGGGCCACACGGCAGGGGCTGCAGGGGGCTTGGTGGTGGATGCAGGCTGCGGCTTGGCGTGCAGGCCCATGGTGGGCGCCAGCAGCAGGCCACCCGCGCTGGCCAGTGCGGCGCGGCGGGTCAGGGTGGATGCAGGGGGAGTGGGGTGGGTGCAAAAGGCTGGCACAGGCAGGGCAGGGAGGAGGGCTGAGGGCCTTCGTGGCACAAGCGCTGCGGCAGCGGCTGTGACAGGAGTGGGGATGTGGGCAGGCGGGGCGGGCCGCCCAGCAGGGTGTGCACCAGCGGCGTGGCTGGGAGCTGGCCGGTGGTTTGGCGGGCTGCCGTGCTGCTGTGCTGGTGGCCCGGCAGGGGTCAGTGCGTCACAAACTCGTAGGTCACGGCTTCGGTCTCGACCATGTCCAGCACTTCATGGAGTTCTTCCTCGCTGTCGGTGCTGCTCCACATGTCTTCGGGGTCGGTGGCAAACAGCGGCTCGATGGCGATGTCCAGAAACTTGCCGTCGGCCATCTGGATCACCGGTGTGCCCTCCGAGGTTTCGACCAGGGTCCAGTCGTCGGGGACGGTCATTTCGAGCTGGATGGTGACGTTGAGTTTTTTCATGGCTGGGTCCTTGTCTGTGCAATCAATCGGGGCGCGCAGGATAACCCTTTCTGCATGGCATGCGCCCCCTTGCAGGGCTGTGCCAGACAGGGTGGAGCCCGCCAGGTCCAGCGTCTGTCACAGCTTGGGGCCCTGGCAACTGCCACACAACACGGTGCGGGGTCCCAAGTGTCTTGGTTCCCAGGAGCTTGCGGCCTCGTGTTTTTTAGGCGCAGCGAGCGTTGTGTCAGGCGGCCACCGTCTGCACCGCAAAGCTCTCGCTGCCCTGCGCCCAGGCCAGCAGCCGGTCGATGTTGGGGTGCTTGCCGGGGAAGGCCCGCGCATCGGCCACATGCTCGGCATACCACTCCAGCCCCAGGCTGGCGGCTGCGGGCGTGATGCGGCCGCCGTACAGCGCCCCCAGCGCGGCATACACCACCAGCGATCCGCCCTGGCCGGGCTTGTTTTCGATGGTGGCCAGCACCTGGCCGTCTGCGCCCAGCAGGTGCAAGGCGGCGAGGTGGCTGGCAGAGGGGAGCTGCTTGAGGCGGTCTGCGAAGTTCATGGGGGTTGTCATGGTCAAAAAATATGAATAAAAATGGCCGCTAGCTCTTGATAGATAAGCGTTAACAGCTATAAAAAGTATAGTAATTTTAGGGTGGCGCTGGCACAGCCTGTGCCGCACACCTTACGCCTGCCACACCCCAAAGCCCGCTGAGCGCAGGTCGATGCCGATCTCGATTTCCCGGTCCACCGCCTCTTCGTAAGTCATGGGGTTGAAGCCTTCGTACAGGTCGGGCAGCAGCCGCAGGCCGTACTGCGTCACGAACCGGTTGGCCTGGATGCCCGCCTTGTGCTTGTCAAACCGCACATCCGGGTCCAGGCCCGTCATGCCCACATACACGCAGGGCTTGCCCTCGATGTAGCCAGGGTTGCAGCGGCGAAAGCGCGGCTCCCGCAGCACGTCTTTCGACAGCTCGACGACGTACACATGGTGGTGGGGACGGCGGGCCATGCGCAAGTTGGACGCGGGTGGGTGGGCGCGGCGGCTTTGTTCACAAGGTCTCAGTGCTCGCCGTGCGCCTTCTCGCGCGTGAGCCGTTCAGCAAACGAAATGCCGATGGCCGACAGCACAAAGGTGAAGTGGATGATGGCGATGTAGGTGACGATCTTCACGCTCTCCAGCGACAGATCGCCGCTCAGGTAGGTCTTGAGCGCATGCACGCCCGAGATGGAGATGATGGCAAACGCCAGCTTGAGCTTGAGGTTGTAGGTGTTCACATGGTCCAGCCAGTCGGGCTTTTTCATGTCGGTCTTGTCAAAGTGCCCGGTGGTCACAAACAGCGACACCCCGGCCAGCGCCACCACCCACACCAGCTGGGCCACCATGGTCATGTCCACCAGCTCCAGCACCTTGATGATCAGATCAATCTTCTCCAGGTCGCCCAGCAGCAGCGTCTGCATGAGCTTGAAGGTCTCCAGCAAGAACTTGCCCAGAATGCCGAAGATGATGGCCACCAGCCCCACGTAAAAAAACAGCATGGTGAAGCGCATGCGGTACAGCAGCGAGCCCACGCTCGAAAGAATCTTGTCCATGAAATCCCTTGTTGGCTCGTTGTGCCGAGCTGGTTGGCACCCACAGCAGCGCAGGCGCAATCGGGCCGAATCATAGGCTGGCCTGGCAAAGGCCTTGCGGGGCAAGGCAATACTCCGGCCCGCTGGCCCGGCATCCCCCACGCCGCAGCGCCAGGGCCTGTGTGCGTACCCCCCCACAACCCGTTGAGCCCACCATGCCCGGCACAATCTGTGCACGGGCGCCCCACCGCAGCCCGCTGCTGCCGCCTGCCACCTGGGAGCCTCTGATTTCTGCACCCTTTGCACCCTTTGCACCATGACACCATCCACTGCACCGGCCATCGGCACCGCCCCCGCGTCTGAATTCACATCGACATCCGCACCGGCCTTCCCGCCCGCTTCGTACCCCATCGGCACCCCGGGCCAGCCCTGGGGCCCGGCCGAGCTGGCCCAGTGGCGCGCCCGCCAGGTGCGCCAGCGCAGCTACGCGCACGACGTGCTGGCCGTGGTCGATGCCCTGCGCGATCGCTTTGACGTGCGCAGCTACGGAGAGGTGGCCTACGCCGACGACCGCTATGCCCTGCAATCCATCCGCCCGCGCCAATGGGCCGCAGGCCGCCCCACCATTCTTATCACCGGTGGCGTGCACGGCTACGAAACCAGTGGCGTGCTGGGCGCACTGCGATTTGTGCAGGCGCACGGCGAGCGCTATGCCGACCGCGTGAACTGGCTGGTAGCGCCCTGCGTCAGCCCCTGGGGCTGGGAGCACATCCAGCGCTGGAACCACGACGCCATCGACCCCAACCGCAGCTTTCGCCCCGGCACCCCCGTGCAAGAGGCCGCCGCGCTGCTGGCGCTGATCGCCCCCCTGCAAGGCCAGTTTGCCGCCCACATCGACCTGCACGAAACCACCGACACCGACGAATCCGAATACCGCCCCGCCGTGGCCGCGCGCGACGGCAAGCCGTTTGAACCCGGCAGCATCCCCGACGGCTTTTACCTGGTGGACGACAGCGACAACCCCCAACCCGCCTTCCAGCAGGCCCTCATCGAAGCCGTGGGCCGCGTCACGCACATTGCGCCCGCAGACGACCAAAACGAAATCATCGGCACGCCCGTGGTGGCCCCCGGCGTCATCCACTACCCGATGAAGCAGTGGGGCCTGTGCGCAGGCATCAGCGGCGCGCGCTACACCACCACGACAGAGGTCTACCCCGACAGCCCCCGCGCCACACCCGAGCAGTGCATTGCGGCGCAGGTGGCGGCGGTGTGTGCGGCGGTGGAGTTTGTGTGTGCACAGGCGCGTTAGCGCCGTTGGCTGATCGTTTTAGTGCCAAATAGGCCTGTAGCGCTTGATGGGTAAGCGCTAGAAGCTACTAAATATGTAGCAATTCTGCGCCAGAAACTGAGCGCTCAAAGAGGCATGGCTCCGCGAGCTGCTACAGCGTGTCGGAATCTCGGAGGCCCATGTCAAGCGTCAGGCACCACGCGCCGCAACGCCCGCACCTTTTGCCACAGCACCGCCTTGGGCATCTGCATGGCCATGGCCTGCATGCAGCGTTCCAGCCAGCCGGTGCGGGTTTGCAGCCGGTCTATGGCTTTGCCCAGGTCGCGCGCGACCGAAGGGCCATAGGCTTCTGCGGCCTTCGCCAGCGCGGCGCGCAAGGCGGGCAGGGGCAGCTCCATCATGGCCAAGTCGATCACGTCGCGGCTGAAAACGCCGTCATCGGCTTGCCGATCTGAGTTGGCCAGCAGCTTTGAGGCCGCCAGGTCGAGGGCTGTCAGCGTGCTCAGGCCGCACAGGGTGTCACCATGCGCTGGTGTTTCCAGAGTGATGCGCGCCTCACGCACGATCTCCAGCTTGATCGCCTGCCCATCCATCTGCACCTGGGTGCGAATGCCGTACTGGTCGGCCCGGATCTCGCGCAGCACTACCAGCGGTGGGGCGTGCTGGTGCTTAACAGCGGCCAGTCCGTTGGGGCCGGTCAGCAAATGGCGCAACTCTCGGTAGCCCGCCGCATCCGACACCAAAAAATCAATATCGACCGACTCGCGGTATTCGCCATAGCGCAGCGCAATGCACGTGCCGCCGCCAAACAGACAGCCATGCTGCACAAGCGTTTCGCCGTTCAGCGCGCTCAGCACATGCGCAATGCGCTGGTGGTGCGGGCGCTCAAACTGCATCGCTGGCCCCTGCGTTAGCGGCGGGCTGCAGCGCCAGCCGCAAGGCCGCAAGCAACGCCTGCTCGTGGGCAGGCATGGCTGCCATGTCCAGGTGCCGCGCATTGCGTTCGTAAATGCCCAGCGCCTCGGCAGGGGTGAGGGTGTCGGTGCCGTGCACCTGCCACGCCAATGCGCGCAGCTGCGGGTAGTCCGCCAGCGCCACCCGCGCCGGAATCCAGCCCGTGCGGTCTGCCTCTGCGGCGGGCGGTGTCTGCGTGCCCACTTGGGCCTGCAGCCCCATGCCCAGCGCCGCCATGGCGTTGCACCACGCGCCCATGGTGACCGAGGGCTCGCCCTTCTCAATGCGGTGCAGCGTCACCCGCGACAGCCCTGCCGCCTCTGCCGTCACCGTGGCGCTCAGCCGCAGCGCCTTGCGCTGGGCGCGAATCTGCGAGCCCAGCGCTTGCAATTGGGCGGTGCATTGCTCTGGCGTGACAGGGGTTGTGGATGGCATAGTGTTTCTCATTATTTGCAAAAATGCTATTTTGTCAAATATGAGAAACACTTTTGGAATTTTTGGCACCGGGGATGGTATTCGCAGTGCCTGTGACCCCATTTTTATGCATCAAATCCGACCCCAGCGCTTGAGGTACCAGCGCAAGCAGCTATCAAAATAGAAGCAAATTGGGTGCAAAGAGATTCAGGCCGACGCCCCCGATCCACCCGCCAGTGCGCCCAGCAGCCGCGCGCTCACCTCGGCCGCATCGGGCGCGGCGAACGCCATGTTGTGCTGGTCCGTCAGCGGGCCGTGGCCGGGCTCCATGCCGCCGCCAGCGCCGTAGCCCATGGCCTTGAACTTCCACACCCCGCCTATCTTTTTGAGCGAACCCACATGCGCCCCCGTGGCCGTGTGCACCGCCATCACCTCGGCGTTGACCGGCAGCAACTGCAGCGGCCCCGCCAGCGGGCCGGGCGGCACGGGGCCATAGGTGGGGGTGAAGGGATGTGTCATGGATGGCCTGGGCTCTGCAAATTTATGAATAAAAAAGCCTCTGGCGCTTGATGGGTAAGCGCAAGCAGCTATCAAAATAATAGTTCAATCAAGCCGAAACGGGGCTTTGTGCTCAGCCGTGGCGATGCTTCCAATAGCCGGGTTTGCGGTGCTCGTGCGCGATAGCGAGTACCAGAATGTCTGGGCCATCTTGGGTGTAGACCACGCTGTAGGGAAAGCGCCGCAACCGACAGCGCCGAATCTCAGGGGAGAGCGGGTGCCACGCTTCGGGAAACTGCTCCACAAGCCGCAGGGTCTTGAGCGCTTCGACCAAAAAGCACCCCCAGCCCTGGCGCTTGCTCTGCATACCAAGCAATGGCTTCATCCAGTTCTGTCTGCGCTGGCTCCAGCAAGCGGATGTTCATGTGCTCTGGGCGGCGGCAGAATACTTCGCAATCACATCGGACAAGGCCACCGCCTTGATCTCGCCGCGCCGATAGGCGGCCAGCCGGTCACTCGCTTCATGGGCCCAGAGCGTATCCAGCGCCGCGTCGGGCTGGTCCAGGCTGTCCAGGATGCGCTCCACCACTTGCATGCGCTCTGCGGGGGGCAGTTGGGCGGCTTGGGCGCTGAGGGCTTCGGCGGTGGTGGTCATGGCGGCTCCGGTGGCATTGGCAGAAGGCTTGACTATAGCGAGAGGGAAAGCTCAAAGCACATCGCGGTTGTCATGGGCGCAGGGCCTGGCGCTTGGAGTGCTCGAGCATTCCCAAGCCATTGCTCCCCTTTAGAACGAAGACCCCGGCTCGTTCAGAAACGCTAACTCTTCGGGCGTGGAGGTGCGGCCCAGGGCGGCATTGCGGTGGGGGGAGCGCCCAAAGCGGTCAATGATGACTTTGTGGCGGCGCTCAAAGTCCAGGTTGTTTTCCATGCCCGGCTGCGCAAACAGTTCCAGGGCTTGCTCGTGGATCAACGCCGATTCGCTGTGCATGTACGGCATGTAGGCAAACACGCGCTGCGCCGTGGGCAGGCTGCGGTCCTGCCCGCTGGCCACCAGCTCTTGCACCAGGGCAAGGGCCAGTGCGTCCTGCGCAAAGGCGCGGGCGGTGTCGCGGTACACATTGCGCGAGAACTGGTCCAGCACCAGGATTTCTGCCAACCGGCCTTCGGGCGTGGCGCGCCAGGGGAATAGTTCACAGCGGGCAGCGGCCTCTAGCGTGGGGCCGAAGCGGGTGCGGATGGATGCGTCCAAGACAGCGTCTTTGGCGAAGTGCTGCTGGGGAGTGAGTTCGGTGAACCAGAAGTGGAGGATGGGTTGGGGTTGCATTGAAACAAATTGATAGGTATGGGGCACACGCTCAGGTCTCCATACCGATCGCTTCGAGTCGATTTAACCAATTCGCAAATTGCGGGCAATCTGCACGCATTCGATCTAGACCGATTTCCAATGCAGCGAGGTTTCCAAGAAGCGGCTTTTGGTAGCCTGGAATTAGCTTCTCAATTCGTTTGGATGGAGCTGTTAGTGGGGAGTCATTAATCTCTTCAGGCGAGGTAAATTGGTCTCGTATCTTTTGAAATTCCACTGCAAGGCTGTTTCGACCTATACCGTTGGCAAATAAATTGCACTCGCTAAAAAGTAACGCCTCAAATTCATGCATAACTACATAGGGGACAAACCTAACTTCGTGCACGGAAAGGTTCAGATATGTTGCGATGTCACGTAGTGTTGCGTCTTCAACAGAATTTGCTTTGTGTTGGTGTGCGAGAGTATTTGCATGTGCACGACCCGGCCAAGCCTGCTGGCCGTGTTGAGGCAAGGCGTAATAATCAACCATCGAGGTCGAATAGCAGCCCCTATCGGTTAGTAAGTGACGCGCAATGTCCTCTCGCACAGAGGGCCACGGCTTTACACCACCTCTGTTCTCCCTCAGACGCGCATTGCCCATAAGTTTCGCCGAAACTAGAGAAAATCCTTTGTCTAGTAAATGAGGGCGCAATAACTCTTCGACAAAAGTTTCTTCCGTTTGTCCTTCTACGTGAACTAGCAGTCTTGTCATCTATAAAAAATCATTCAGATTGCGGACGCCCACCCAACTCATTCTTTTCCCACAATTGTCCAAGACTGTAATCTTTTAACCATGCTTCTAATGGACCGCTATTTAGTCGCGTCAATGTAGTTGCGCTGTCAACTCTGTTCGCAACTAGAACATCTTCTGGATCAAAGTGATCCAGTAACAGAGGCGACTGGGTTGACGCAATGATTTGGGTTTCAGCAGACGTTTGCCTGATTAGTGATGCGAGCAGTGTGATTGCTGAGGGATGTAGTCCTAATTCCGGCTCGTCAACCAGAATGACGGAAGGACGCAACTCTAAGGGTTGAAGAAAAAGCGTCGCTAGAGCGATAAATCGCAGTGTCCCGTCAGAAAAGGCTGATGCACCGAAATACTTGTCTGATGACTTGTGCTTCCATGCGATTTTTATGAAATCTTCATTTAGATTGTCTGGTTTTAGTATGAAGTCATCAAAAAATGGCGCTACCCGTTGCACTGTCTTGCGAATCAAGTGATATGAGCTTGAATATTTATCTGTCTCTTTCAGCCTGTAGAGGAATGACGCTAGATTAGAGCCATCGGGCCTCAGGTAGTCGTTGTCAGAAACTTTCGCTGTTTTTCTCAGAGGCGAACTGGGGCTGGTGTCATGCACATGGTAGAGGCGCCATCGATCAAGGCGCGCTCGTATCCAAGAGGCGATTCCCTGCTTTAAGTTCACGTCGCTAATACCCGCCTCTTTTCCTCCCTGGACAGCTGAGAGGTAAGTGGTAAGCGGAGTCGCGTATGACTTATTCCAAAAACTCACAGACTCTGTAAGTGGGAAGAGATTGTCTTCAGCATCAACCTTCAATTGAAGCGAATATGCGTTTACATCGTCACAAAAAGACAACCTAATCCGAATGACAGATGTTGTTTTTGATCCGAAGTGGAGTAGTTCGTCCGCACCACCAGTAGTTCTGACATATTCGTAGAGTCGACCTTCCTTGATTGCTTGAAGGAAGGAGAAAACCCCAATGAAATTTGACTTCCCGGATCCGTTCGGGCCAATCACGAGGTTAATCGGTCTCAGCACAACTCGCTCTGTTGACGAGATGCTTTTGAATCCGTCAACAGAAATCCAGTTGAGTTCTTGTTGTGTCATGGTTGCTCAATTAGACGCTAAATTACCTCTTCACTTCCCCCAACTATCCTTCAACCCCACCGCCAAGTTAAACACCGGCTTGCCCGCCGCGTGGTCCACCCGGTCCGCCACAAAGTACCCGTGCCGCTCAAACTGAAACTTGTCGTCCGGCTTGGCATTGGCCAATGACGGCTCCACGATGGCAGTCACCACCTTCAGGCTGTTCGGGTTCAGGCTTTCAATAAAGTCCTTGCCGCCCGCGTCGGGGTGGGCGTCCAGGAACAGGCGGTCGTACATGCGCACTTCGGCGTTCACGCCGTCGGCCACGCCCACCCAGGTGATGGCGGCTTTGACCTTCACGCTGTCGGCGCCGGGGGTGCCGCTCTTGGTGTCGGGCACCACGGTGGCCAGCACTTCGGTGATGACCCCGTTAGCGTCTTTGGTGCAGCCGGTGCATTCGATAACGTAGCCGCCCTTCAGGCGCACCTTGTTGCCGGGGAAGAGTCGCTTGTAGCCCTTGGGGGGCACTTCTTCAAAGTCTTCGCGTTCGATCCAGACTTCTTTGCCGATGGTGAAGTGGCGCACTGGGCTTTCCACGCCTTCAGGTGGGTGGGGCAGGGCGGGCAGGCTGCAGGGCTCCAGGTGGCCTGCGCCCATCACGTCGTCCCAGTTGGTCAGCACCAGTTTGACGGGGTTGAGCACGGCCATGCCACGGTGGGCTTTCAGCTCCAGGTCTTCGCGCAGGCAGCCTTCCAGGGTGCTGTAGTCGATCCAGCTGTCGGACTTGGTGACGCCAATGCGCTCGGCAAAGGTCTGGATGGCGGCGGGGGTGTAGCCACGGCGGCGCAGGCCGACTATTGTTGGCATGCGGGGGTCGTCCCAGCCGCTGACTTTGTGGTCGTACACCAGCTGGGCGAGCTTGCGCTTGCTGGTGATGACGTAGGTGAGGTTCAGGCGCGCAAATTCGTATTGGCGGGGGGGCGGGCTGGCCAGCAGGCCACCTTCGGTCAAGCGCTCCAGCAGCCAGTCGTAGAAGGGGCGCTGGTCTTCAAACTCCAGCGTGCACAGGCTGTGGGTGATCTGCTCCAGCGCGTCCTCGATGGGGTGCGCGTAGGTGTACATGGGGTAGATGCACCAGGTGTCGCCCGTGTTGTGGTGGGTGGCGCGGCGGATGCGGTAGATGGCCGGGTCGCGCATGTTGATGTTGGGGCTGGCCATGTCGATTTTGGCGCGCAGCACCATTGAGCCATCTTCATGCTGGCCGTCACGCATCTCCCGGAAGATGCGCAGGTTCTCCGCAGGCGTGCGGGTGCGGAAGGGGCTGTCCACGCCGGGCTTGCTGAAGTCGCCCCGGTTGGCGCGCATTTGTTCGGTGGTTTGCTCGTCCACGTAGGCGTGGCCTGCTTCGATCAAATACTCGGCCGCGCGGTACATGAAGCCGAAGTAGTCGCTGGCCTGGTAGGGCGCGGTGCTGCCGGGCGCCTGGCCAAGCTGGGCCCAGTCAAAACCGAGCCATTTCACGGCGTCGATGATGCTGTTGACGTATTCGGTGTCTTCTTTTTCGGGGTTGGTGTCGTCAAAGCGCAGGTGGCACACGCCGCCGTAGTCACGCGCCAGGCCAAAGTTGATGCAGATGCTCTTGGCGTGGCCCACGTGCAGGTAGCCGTTGGGCTCGGGCGGGAAGCGGGTGCGGATCTTGGCGGGGTCGGGCTGGCCTGCCGCGTGGTGGGCGGCATCGCCCGGAGTGCCAGCCCAGTGGCGGGTGGCGTATGTGCCTTTTTCCAGGTCATGTTCGATGATCTGGCGCAAAAAGTTGCTGGGCTTGACGGTTTCTGGGGCCGCAGGATTGGCAGTGGCGGCGGTATTGGCGGGGGCGGGGGTACTCATCCAGCCATTTTAGGCGGCGGTTTCGTGACGCTTTGCGCATTAAAACCAGCGCGTGTACGTTCAGACACAACGTAAAGACGGTTTTGTGCCATCCTTTTGGCCAGTTGGTGCGTTGTGTACCGGTGAGGTGTGTCCATTTGGCTGGCTCTCCTCGCTCAAACAGGAGATTTCCATGACGAAAACCCGTTCTATCTGTGCCATGGCCGCTTCGGCTGGCGTGGCGCTGGCATTGCTGGCCGGCACGGGCGCAGCCCAGGCTCGAGACGTGAATTGGTCGGTGGGCATTGGCGTGCCTGGCGTGGTGGTGGGGGCCAGCAATGGCTACTACGCACCCGCCCCGGTGTATGTGGCACCGCCCCCACCGGTTTACTACACGCCCCCCCGGCCTGTGTACTACGCGCCTCCTCCTGCTTATTACGCACCGCCCCCGGTGGTGTACTACGGCCATGGCTACCGGCCCCATCGCCATCATCGCCATCATCGCCACCACGACCATTACGGGCATGGCTACGGCCACGGCCGGTGGGACCGTTGATTGCGGGGTGGTGACTTCCAGGCAGCCTGACCGGGCGGCCGTTTTTGCATAACCTCTTGGGCGCGAGTCGCTCGCAGGCAGCGTCTTTGCACAGGCTGCCTTTTACAGCGGCCCTTCGGGGCCGCTTTTCTTTGGTCGCCTGCTTGGTGAGGCGCGCCTGCGCCGCCGCATAATCGCGCACTCTGGCCTGCCAGCGTGGCAGGCGCCAAGCCCCCGGAGTGCTGCATGTCTGTGAAGAAAAAAACCGTTTTTGTGCTGAATGGCCCCAACCTGAACCTGCTGGGCACACGCGAGCCCGCCGTGTACGGCGCAGCCACCTTGGCCGATGTCGAAAAGCTGTGCGCCGATGCCTGCGAGCGCCATGGTTTTGCGCTGCGCTTTCACCAAAGCAACCACGAAGGCGCCTTGGTGGACTGGATTCATGAAGCGGGCCGACTGCACGCTGCGGGCGAACTGGCGGGCGTGGTCATCAATGCCGGGGCTTACACCCACACCAGCATTGCATTGCACGATGCCACCAAGGGCACGGGTATCACGCTGATCGAGCTGCATATCAGCAATGTGCATGCGCGTGAGTCTTTCCGCCACCACTCCTACATGGCCGCGGCCGCCAAGGCCGTGATGTGCGGCTTTGGCGTGCTGGGCTATGGCTTGGCCATTGACGGCCTGGCGCAGTTGCTGGCCCAGCAGCCAGCGGCCTGACGCTGCGCTGGCACGGGGGCGGGTCGGTACATGGCTGCGCCGCTGCCCTTGCAGGTGTCTGAGGATGAAGTTGAAGTCACTGCCATGCGTTCCCAGGGCGCGGGCGGGCAGAACGTCAACAAGGTATCGAGCGCCGTTCACCTGCGGTTCGATGTTGCGGCGTCGTCGCTGCCCGAGGATGTGAAGGAGCGCCTGCTGGCCCTGCGCGACACCCGCATCACGCAAGAGGGTGTGGTGGTCATCAAGGCCCAGCAATACCGCAGCCAGGAGCTCAATCGCGCCGATGCGCTCGCGCGACTGAACGCGCTGGTTGCCACGGTGGCCGTGCCGCCCAGGGTGCGGCGCGCTACCAAGCCCACCTATGGATCCAAACAGCGGCGGCTGCAGGGCAAGACGCAGCGCAGCGAGACCAAGGCGCTGCGTGGGCGGGTGCGGGACGGGGGCTGAGTACCCGTTTGGACTAGCCCCCAGCCAGGAGTCTGCGCGAGTGGCAAGGGTGTATTGGTATCACTGGTAGAACAATCTGTCTGGCCTGCAGGGCTTGGTGTGGGGTGCCGTCGGTCCTACATTCGTTGTATCCACGGATGGAACTGCCATGTCTGCCATTGCCCCGGCCCAAGCCAACGACCCAACCCCCGCCACGTCGCCTGCCACAGCGCCTGCATTGCTCCCGGCCCTGTTCGTATCGCACGGCGCACCGCTGTTTGCCATCGACGCGGGCACCACCGGCCCGGCGCTCACGCAGTGGGGCCAGCGCGTGAAGGCGCAATATCCCGGCCTGCGCGGTGTGGTCATCATGTCGCCGCACTGGATGGCGCGCTCTGCCCAGGTCATGACCGGGCCACAGCCCGCCACCTGGCATGACTTTGGCGGTTTCCCACCCGCGCTCTACCAATTGCAATACCCCGCCTCGGGTTCGCCCGCGCTGGCGCAGGAGGTGTTGGGCCTGCTGCAGGCTGCTGGTGTGGCAGCCCAGGGTGACGCCGCGCGCCCCTTTGACCATGGCGCCTGGGTGCCGCTGATGCACTTGTTCCCCCAGGCCGATGTACCCGTGGTGCAGGTGGCTCTGCCTGCGGGCGCTGGCCCGGCCGAGGTGTATGCACTGGGTGCCGCGCTACGCAGCCTGCGCAGCCAGGGGGTGCTGGTGGTGGGCTCGGGCAGCATGACGCACAACCTGGCCGAGTTTTTTGGCGGTGACCGTGAACCCGCGCCCTATGTGGTGGAGTTCAGCCGCTGGATTGAGGATGCACTGGCGCGCGGCGACATGGCCGCGCTGCTCAACTACCGCCGTCAGGCCCCGTACGCCCGCCGCGCGCACCCGACAGAAGACCACTTTTTGCCCATCTTCTTTGCGCTGGGCGCGGCGGGCGACGACCTGCGCGCAAACTACTTGAGCCGTGAGGTGATGTACAGCATGCTGTCGATGGATGCGTTCGCCCTGGAACCGGTGCATTGACAGTCGGTTTCATATTTTTTTGAATAAAAACTGCCACTGGCGCTTGTCTATGCTCAATCTACCGCTCACTTTTTTGCAGCGTCCCGCTGCCTCTACCACGCCCCGCCCCTGGCTGCTGGTGCTGATGCACGGCGTGGGCAGCAACGAGCAGGACCTGTTCAGCCTGGCGCCGCAGATCCCCGAGCGCTTTCATGTGCTGAGCCTGCGTGCCCCGTTTCGCATGGGGCCGGGGTCGCACGCGTGGTTTGATTTCTCTATTGAGCCCAACGGCGAGCGCACCATCAACGAGGCGCAAGAGGCGCAAAGCCGCGCGCTGGTGGCTCAGGTGGTGGAGTCTGCAGCCGAGCAACTGGGCATTCCGCCCGAGCGCGTGGTGGTGGGCGGCTTCAGCCAGGGCGGCATCATGGCGCTGTCGCTGCTGCTGACAAAGCCTGCGCTGATGCAGGCGGCCATGGTGTGGCACAGCCGCCTGCAGCAGCAGGTGGTGCCATTGACGGCACCCGCCGACGCGCTGCGCGGCAAGCAGCTGTGGCTGAGTCACGGCACGCACGACAACGTGATTCCGCTGGCCCACGCGCAGGCCATTGCCCACCACATGGCGCCGCTGCCGGTGACGGTGGCGTACCACGAGTTCCCCAGCGCGCACGAGATCCGGCCGTCCGAACTGGCGGCCACGGTGTCGTGGCTGGAGTCGTTGTCGACCACGCCGACGGCGTTTTAGTCGCGGCTATTGGGGCGGTTATCGGGGCGGTTATCGGGGCGGCTTTTGAGGTAGCGCTACATGGCGATACCGGCGCTCCGCCATCAGGTTTCCAATCAGGCCATCGCCCGCGCTAGACATCATGGTCGCGCCCGTCCCGGGGGGGGCGGCCGCGACCATGATGTCTAGGTGCGGTATGAGTTTGTGGACCCAGCGCTTGAATCGCTCTCCAGCGGCCAGCAAGTTCTGGTGCGGCTGGCGCCTGCGAATGGGGCGTGCGCCAAGGCGCTGATCCGCGACCTGCGCAAGCGTGTGGCGACGAGCGAAGTGGCACCCAAGTAGTCCTGCCTTACCTTCTACCTGGAGCACACGCAGCACAGTGCCCCGTCGCGATTCATCACGCGCAGGGCAAGGGCAGCGCCGTTTTGTAGCGCACCTGCTTGAGCGCAAAGCTGGACCTGATCTTTTCCACGCCCGGAATGGGCGACAGCTGCTCCAGAATGAACCGCTCCAGCGCCCCGATGTCGGCCAGCGCCACGCGGATCAGGTAATCGCTGTCACCGCTCATGAGGTAGCACTCCATCACCTCATCGTGCTCGGCAATGCGGCGCTCAAAGTCGGCCAGGGCTTCCTTGCTTTGTGTCTTGAGGCTGATGCTGATGAACACATTGAGCCCCAACCCCAGCGCCGCCGCATTGGCCAGCGCCACATAGCGGCTGATGACGCCTGCGGCCTCCAGCGCCTTCACCCGTGCCAGGCAGGGCGAGGGCGACAGGTGCACGCGCCGCGCAAGCTCCACGTTGGAGAGGGAGCCATCGGCCTGCAGTTCAGCCAGGATGCGCAAATCGAGGGTGTCCAGTTTCATGTGCTGCAGTTTATCTATTTGGCAGCATAAAGTGCCATGGCATCGCGGTACAGAAGGCAAAACAGCAACTCATTTGGGGCGAGCCTCGCTACAGTGGGTGCCATGAACGCTCTCACCCCCCACGCCCTGCTGCAGCAAGCCCCTGGCGTCACCCAGGACGCCGACCCTGAAGAAACCGCCGAGTGGCGCGATGCCTTCCTGGCGCTGGTCGCCACCGAAGGCCCCGAGCGCGCGCGGCACATGCTGCAAGAGCTGGTGCGGGTGGCGCGTGCGCAGCGCATTGGCTGGCAGCCCGACCTGAACACGCCGTATGTGAACACCGTGGCCGTGCAGGATCAGCCGGTGTTCCCTGGCGACCTGGCCATCGAGGAGCGCGTGGCTTCCATCGTGCGCTGGAACGCCCTGGCCATGGTGGTGCGTGCCAACCAGGCGTATGGAGAACTGGGCGGCCACATCGCCAGCTACGCCAGCGCTGCGGACCTTTTTGAAAGCGGCTTCAACCATTTCTTCCGTGCCAGAGAAGGCCTGGGCGCGGGGCAGCACCGTGGGGACTTGGTTTTCTTTCAGCCGCACAGCGCACCGGGTGTGTATGCGCGGGCGTTTCTGGAAGGGCGCTTGTCTGAACAAGACCTGCTGCACTATCGCCAGGAACTCACGGCGCCCGCAGCCGGAGCCCAGGGCCTGTGCAGCTACCCGCACCCTTGGCTGATGCCCGACTTCTGGCAGTTCCCCACCGGCTCGATGGGCATCGGCCCCATCAGCAGCATCTACCACGCGCGCTTCATGCGCTACCTCACGCACCGCAATGTGCTCAACTGCGAGGGCCGCAAGGTGTGGGGCGTGTTCGGTGACGGCGAGATGGATGAGCCCGAGAGCATGAGCGCCCTGACCCTGGCCGCACGGGAGGGGCTGGACAACCTGGTCTGGGTGGTCAACTGCAACCTGCAGCGGCTGGACGGCCCGGTGCGCGGCAACGGCCGCATCATCGACGAGCTGGAGCGCCTGTTTGCCGGTGCGGGCTGGAACGTGGTCAAGCTCGTGTGGGGCAGCGACTGGGACGGCTTGTTTGCCCGCGACCTGACCGGCGCGCTGGTGCGCACGCTGCAGGGCACGGTAGATGGGCAGATGCAGACCTTTGCGGCGAAAGACGGTCGCTTCAACCGCGACAACTTCTTCGGCCAAAGCCCCGAACTGGCCGCGCTGGCCCAGGGCATGACAGACGAGCAGATCGACCGCCTCAAGCGCGGTGGGCACGACCTGGTGAAGATCCACGCCGCCTACGCTGCAGCCGCCGCCCACAAGGGCCAGCCCACGGTGATCCTGGCCCACACCAAGAAGGGCTACGGCATGGGCACGGCAGGCCAGGGCAAAATGACCACCCACAGCCAGAAGAAGCTGGACGAGACGGACCTCATCGAATTCCGCAACCGCTTCAACCTGCCGCTGAGCGACGAGCAGGCCACCAGCTTGGCCTTCTACAAACCTGCCGAAGACAGCCCGGAGATGCGCTACCTGCGCAGCCACCGCCAGAGCCTGGGCGGCTACCTGCCGCGCCGCGAAACCACCTGCGACGTGCTGCCCGTGCCGGCCATCGAAAGCTACGCGCAGTTCGCGCTGCAGCCGCAGGCCAAGGAAATGAGCACCACCATGGCCTTTGTGCGCATGTTGGGCACGCTGCTCAAAGACGCCACCTTGGGCCCCCGCATCGTGCCCATTGTGGCCGACGAAGCGCGCACCTTTGGCATGGCCAATTTGTTCAAGCAGGTGGGCATCTACAGCAGCGTGGGCCAGCGCTACGCGCCGGAAGACATCGGCTCGGTGCTCAGCTACCGCGAGGCGCTGGACGGCCAGATTCTGGAAGAGGGCATCAGCGAGGCGGGCGCGATTGCCAGCTGGACAGCCGCCGCGACGAGCTACAGCGTGCACGGCCTGGCAATGCTGCCGTTCTACATCTACTACTCGATGTTTGGCTTTCAGCGTGTGGGTGATGCCATCTGGGCGGCGGCAGACCAGCGTGCGCGCGGCTTCTTGCTGGGCGCCACCTCGGGCCGCACCACACTGGGCGGCGAGGGCTTGCAGCACCAGGACGGCAGCAGCCATCTGGTGGCCGCCACCATTCCCAACTGCAAGGCCTACGACCCGGCCTTTGCGAGCGAGATGGCTGTGATCATCGACGCGGGCATGCGCGAGATGGTGACCGAGCAGCGCGACGTTTTTTATTACGTGACGCTGATGAACGAGAACTACGCCCAGCCCGATCTGCCTGCCGATGCGGCAGAAGGGGTGCTGCGCGGTTGCTATGTTTTTAAGAGCTACTCACGCTTTCCAGATAAGCGCGAGGCAATGATTTCATCCCAATCTGTCACCCTGATGGGCTCCGGCGCCATCCTGACAGAGGTGGTCAAGGCCGCCGAGCTGCTGGCCGCCGAGGGCCTGGACGTGATGGTGCTCAGCGTGACCAGCTGGAGCGAGCTGGCCCGCGACGGCGTGGCTTGCGAGCAGCGGGCCATCGCAGGACAAGACAAGCCGGGTACCCCCTGGCTTGCAGCGCAGCTGGCCGCCACAAGCGGTCCGGTGATCGCTGCAACCGACTACGTGCGTGCTGTGCCAGAAACCGTGCGTGCCTTCGTGCCCGAGGGCCGCAAGTTCCTCACCTTGGGGACAGACGGTTTTGGTCGCAGTGACACACGGGCTGCGCTGCGCGCGTTCTTTGGCGTAGACGCGCAGGCCATAGCGTGCGCAGCACGCGCTGCACTCAATGCGCGGGCTGGGCGTGCTGCATGACCCCACGCCCGGCATGGGGCCGCGCTTGGCCCTGACCAACGCCCAAGGGTGGGGGCTGCATGGCACGGTTGCTGTTGCCAAGGTAACAAGCTCTGCGCCAGCGGCTTCTGCCCCGACGCGTCACGTGCCTTGTGGGTTGGGTGTGGCGAGGCATGTGCCCACTGCGCTTTGAGGCCTTGCTCAACCAGGGTGCGGGGCTGAACTTCCATTGGGAATAATTGCTATATATTTAATAGCTGCTAGCGCAATCTGGTAGAGCGCTATCGGCTGATGGGGGTGTGGATTTTTCATGCCATGTCGGCATGCCTTTACCGCCGGTCGGTTCGATCACCCGCCCGTACGCCTAGACACCCGTGCGCTCAAGGCAACCGAGTGTCCTCGGCGAGCATCCCGTTTTATCAGTGCGCTGAAAGTTTCCGCATCGTCAGGTGGCTGGTCTGGCAGTGTAGCGTTGCAGTCATTGCTGCTGCGTGCGCCCAGCCAGGGGGCGATGGGTGCATCTGTCGCATTTATCTCACCAACGGGCTTCTAATCCAGCACCCTAGGGTTGCGCACGTTGCCCACCCTGTGGCGGCTTCCTAGAATGGTTTGCAACTGAGCAACTACGCAACTGCTGGAGGGCACCATGGCACATCTCAGCTGGGACCACACACCTCCCACCACCTGGAACGCGGTGGTGGACGGTCAGGCGATTTGCTCCGTCAGGCGCAAGGACATCGGCGGCTGGACCGCGGTTTGGGAGGACGAGCGGCTGTGGCCAGCGCCACCCCATTTGCCCAAGGCAACGCCCCAGCCGATGCGGTTTTTCAGCAGCCTCGAAGAAGCCAAGGCGGCGGTGGAGCAGGCGCTGTCGGCCTGACCTTCGTCGGGCGATGGCGCCAGGTCGGCGCCCGCCAAGCCGCCAGCCCATCTATCCGGCCAGCAAGGCGCAAAACCGTGCCAGGTCCACATTGCCGCCGCTGATCAGTATGCCCACGCGCTGGCCTTTGAGTTGATCGCGCATAGCGCGCGCCGCTGCAAAACCCAGGCAGCCCGTGGGCTCTACGATGAGCTTCATGCGTTCTGCAAAAAAGCGCATGGCGTCCACCAGCTGCGCGTCTGTCGCCGTCAGGATGTCGTCCACATCGCGCTGGATGATGGGGAAGGTGATGTGGCCCAGGTGCTGTGTCTGCGCGCCATCGGCAATGGTCTGCGGGGTGTCGATGTGCACGATGGTGCCGCTGCGGAACGATTGCTGGCCGTCGTTGCCCGCTGCGGGCTCCACGCCGTACAGCTTGGTCTGGGGCGACAGCGCCCGCGTGGCCAGCGCCGAGCCCGACAGCAGCCCGCCACCGCCCAGGCACACAAACAAGGCATCAAGCGGGCCGACCTCCTCGAACAGTTCCTTGGCAGCAGTGCCCTGGCCTGCCAGCACATCGGCATGGTCGTAGGGCGGGATCATGGTGAGGCCATCGCGCTCGGCCAGTTCGCGGGTGAGCTTCTCGCGGTCCTGGTTGTAGCGGTCAAAGAAAACCACCCGCGCGCCATAGCCCTGCGTGGCCGCCACCTTGGCTGCAGGCGCATCCTGGGGCATAAGGATGGTGGCAGGTATGCCCAGCTCGCGTGCGGCCAGCGCAATGCCCTGCGCATGGTTGCCCGACGAGAACGCGATCACGCCCGCCTTGCGCTGCGCTGTGTTGAACTTGGCCAGCGCGTTGAAAGCGCCGCGAAACTTGAAGGCTCCCATGCGCTGCAGGTTTTCGGCCTTGAAGAACACCTGCGCGCCAAACTCTTCGTTGATGGTGCGCGAAGTGAGCACCGGTGTATGGTGCGCGTGGCCTGCGATGCGACCGGCGGCTGCAACGACGTCGTCATAGGTGGGAAGGGCAGGGGTGGCAAGGGTCATGGCGAGGGTCTCCAGGAAAAGGGGTGAACAAGGCGAGCAACCCAGGGCTTGGCGCCTGGACGGCGCTTGGGGAGCCGGGAAACTGGGGAGTTGGGTGCAGGCAGGGGTGCGGGGGGGGCTGGCAGGGCGCTACTTCGCGTCGCCGTACACCGTGGCGCGCGAGACGCCCAGGTGCTGCGCCACCACCTCCATGGCGCGGCGCACTTCCATGCAGCCCGAGTCTTTGAGCTCGCGCAACAGCGCGCGGCGCTCGGCGGCCTTGAGCGCGCGCGGTGCGGTCGACAGGCGGGCGGCGAACTGATCAATGCGTTGGCGAATGGCCTCTGCGCCCGCAGGGTCGAGCGATTCGCTGAGCCCGGTGTCACCGTTGATGGCGGTGAATTGGCCCACCACACTTTGCAGGCTGCGAAACAGCGTGAGATCCACGTTCAGGCACAGCGCAGCGATGTAGTTGCCCGACGCATCCTTGATCCCCACCGACGTGCTCTTGGCCTGGCGGCCATCGGCAAACTGGTTGGCGTAGTTGGCAACGATCTGGGGGTAGTCGGGGTCGGCGATGCGCGTCAATCCGAGCTCGGTGGTGGGATCGCCCACGCTGCGGCCCGAGAGGTTGTTGTGGACGGCAAGGATGGAGTGCTTGGGGTCCAGCAGGTCGTGCACCACCACTTCGCAGAACGGGGCGAACGTGGCGGCCAGGCCCTGGGCGACCTGCTCGATCTGGCTCAGCAGGGCAGCCTGCTCGGGCGTACGCTTGGGGGCCCGGGCTGTTGTGCGCCGGGTTGTGCTTGCTGGCGGGGGCGGTGGGTTGGACTTTGCGTCTGGCATTTCGACAATTTATCCAGAATTGGATAAATTGTCAAAAAATAGACAGGCTGTCCATGCGCGGGCTGATCCTGCCCCGAGAGGGCTTGGGTCCAGGCGGACCAACCCCTGGGGCACAGCCCATTCGCCAGAGTTGAGGGGCGGAGGTCAGGGCAGTTTGACAGCCGCTACCGCGTTGGATGTGGCAATGAAAAGTGTGGTGTCGCGCACGGCCAGGCCCCAGGGCTCGTCAATCAGGCCGGGCAGGTCTCCTGCGGCAAAGCCCTGGCCCCAGGGCTTGCCCACCAGCGTGCCGACCTGGCCATCAGCCCCAATCTTGCGCACGACGCGATGGACGGGGTCTGTCACATAGACGTTGCCCTTGGCATCGGCCGCCAGGTAGGCCTGGGAGTCGGTCAGCGCAGCCAGTTTTTCCACCGTCAAACGCGCCTGGGCCACCGGGCCGTTCACCAGTCCGGGGGGCACATCCGGACGACCCGCCTGCGTGCTCACCAGGCCTGTCGGCGTGATCTTGCGGATGGTGGGGCCCACGCCCGTGATGAAGTGGTAAAGCCCATCCACCACATATAGATTGCCTGCCGGGTCCAGGGCCATACTGCCCAGGCCCGAGAACTGGGCCGAGGCTGCGGGGCCGTCCGCATGCCCCCGGGCATTGGGGTTGCCCGCATACAGGCTGGCGGCACCGCTTGGGCTGATCTTGACAATCACGCCGTGTAGCGACGACGCATACAGCGTGCCCGTGTCGTCGGACACCAGCCCCCGGATACCCAGGTCCACAACGACCGGAATGGCACCCAGTAGGGCGGTCAAGTCTGCAAAAACTGCCACATTGCCTGCGGGTGTGGCCTTCAGGATTTGCTTGCCAGCAGGGTAGTAGATGTTGCCAGCACTATCCACGGCGAGGGGGGCTGGGCCGCAGAACGCGACGTCGTTGATGGGCCCCGTGAGTTGAGCGCACGGATTGTTGGGCTTGCCCACGGTGCCCACCACACCATCGGGTGCGATGGTTCGCAGGGCACCGTTGTTGCGGTCGCGCACATACAGGGTGCCCGACTTACCCACGGCGATGGCCCCGGAGCCATCGAAGCGGGCCGCGCTGCCGTTGCCATCGGCCCATCCGGGGTTGGGCGGTGTTCCCAGCTTCAGGTCCGCAGCGCCATCGCGGGTGTAGCGGTGGATTTGCGCATAGGCCTGTTGCGTGCGGGTGCTATCGCGCTCGGTGACCAGGAAGCGGCCGGCGGCATCCACCACCAGGCGTCGGGCCGCGCAAAAGACGGGGCGCAGGCCGTCGGCGCCCCAGTCGCAACCTTGTGCGCGCCGCAGTGTAGTCACAGAGCCATCGGCGGCTATTTCGCGCAGCGGGGTGCCTGTGTAGTTGTCCAGCACGTACACCCGGTTGGACGGGTCGATGGCAATGGCTTGCAGTTCGCCAAACTTGGCGGCAGATGCGGAGCCGTCTACATAACCCGCATTGCCGGGCGCCACGGTGCCGGAGAGCACGGTGGACTGACCATCGGGTGCAAACTTGCGCACCACATGGTCATTGGGGTCGGCTGCGTACAAGACTCCATTGGAGTCAACGGCCAGCTGCACCGGGTAGAAGCGCGCAGGGTTGTTGCGCCCTTGGCCAGGTGTCGGAATCTGGCTCACCTTGAACGCCACCGTGCTGACCACCCCCGCAGGGGTGATCTTGCGGACAGGGTTGCCGGAGGGCTCTGCGGGCAGGGTTTGTGTCAGGGGTGCCCATTCAGACACATAGACATTGCCATCCTTGTCCACGGCAATGCTGGTGGGGCTGCACAGCGTGGCCGCGTTGCCAGTGCCGTCGGCGTTGCCACACACGCCGACCTGCCCGGCGAGTGTGGTGACGTTGCCGGATGGATCGATCTTGCGCACCACATGGTTTCCTGAATCCGCCACATAGGTGTTGCCCGTTGCATCCACAGCCACTGCCAGGGGCCCGTTGAAGCGGGCGGCAGTGCCCGCGCCGTTCAGGTAGCGCGCCTCTGTGGTGGTGGAGTCTGCCCGTGCGGGCCCGCCCCCTGCGAAGGTGGTGAGTTCTCCGGTGGGCGAGAGCTTTCGGATGGTGTTGTTGCCGAAATCCGCAATCATCACGTCACCCTGCGGGGTGCGTGCCATCCCCTCCGTTTCGATGCTGATTTTGGCGGTTGTCCCGGCCCCGTCCTGGTTGCCCGGGCCATCGGTGCTACCGGCCAGCAAAGACAGTGCCGTGGCCGGGGGCGCGGGTGGGGCGGGGGTGTCGCCAGAGCCGCCACCGCAGGAGGCCAGCAACGGGATGGCCAGCGATGCCAGAAGTGCCCAGCGGGCGCGGTGAGGAAGGGATGGATTGTGTTGCACCGAATACCTCTGAGATTCCCTGTTGAAAAAATGCTGCCAAAACATCCCCCAGTATGGGCGTTGCTTGCGCTGTGCAGCTGTAACAGTCTATGCGGGATGCCTTGCAGTGGCGCGGTCGTCTGGGCGGTCGTGGCGCGTGGCGCGATGCCGTGCTCAGGCATGTGGTGAGCCCACAGATCGAAGCGCTTGTTGCATTCTGATGCGCCGAGCCAGCGGGCGGGCAATGGCTACCCGGCTGATTCACACTGGGGTCACCACGGGTTAACAGGCGTGCTCTGCGGCACCGCAAAGCCTCCGCGGTCCAGTGCGGAGTTGGAGGCCTGATGCACTGTCAGCGTGTGGAGGTCAGCGTGTGGGGGGGAGAAAAAAGGCGTCCAGCACGGGCACTAGCCCTGGAAACTCCTGCCCAAAGCGTTCGCGGTTCACAAAGTAGGCCTCGCAGGCCACCGCAAAAAACTCGGATTGCGATGTCGCCCCATAGGCGTCCAGCCAGGGGTGTTCGGCACCGAAGCGTTCGGCCTTGATGACAGCTTCGCGAAAGTCCTGGTAAGCCGGCTCCCAGGCGTTCCACCAGGCCTCATACGCCGCACGACCGGTGCGTGCACCCATGAAGCCTGCAGGCAGGGGAGGACAGCCGTTGGGCTCGCCGCTTTTCATGTCGAGCTTGTGCACAAACTCGTGCACCACCACGTTGTGGCCACGCGCGGTGTTCTCGGTGGCATTGGCCACATGCTCCCAGCTGAGCATGATGGGGCCGCGCTCCATGGCCTCGCCCAGCAGCACCTGGGTGTGTTCATGCACTACGCCGGCTTCGTCCACCGTCTTGCGGCGTGCCACTGCCTCGCCAGGGTGCAGCACGATGCCCACAAAATCGTCGTACCAGTCGAGCGCCTTGGTTGGTTCGCCCCAGTGCAGCAGGGGCAGGCAGGCCTGGGCCGCGATGTCGATGGCCATGGCGTCGGTCACTACCAGGCCGTGGGCACCGTGGAACTCCTTGTGGTGCAGAAAGAGGGCGCTGAGCGCGCGCAGCTTGGACTGGTCGTGCAGCGAGAGTGCTGCCAGAAATGGGTAGCGCTGCAGGGTCTGCAGCCACAGCGTGGCAGAGATGTCGGGCACGGGGGCCACCGTGGCGCGGACGCGGCTCCAGAGCCGATTGAAAAGTGGGGGCATGGCGATCAGGCAGCGGGCGATGAAGCCGCGCGCAGTTCAGGACCGCTGGTATTTGGGGGCCAGGGGCAGCCGTTCCAAGCCCATGTGCGACAAACGCAGTGTTTCCGCCCGGGGCGGCAATGCAGCGGCATCCCAGTCGCTCAGCACCACACGCCGCAAACCGGGTGCCACCGCATGGTCGGCGGGGCGATGGGTGTGGCCGTGGATGAGCGTGTCCGCCTGGGCCGCTTGCAGCCAGGTCAGGGTGGCCGGGCCGTCCAGGTCGGCGTAGGGGGCGCCCGACTGTTTGCGCGCCTCGCTTTCCTGGCGGATGCCACGCGCCTGCGCGCGACGTGTGGACAGGGGCTGGGCGAGAAACTGCTGCTGCCACTCGGCGCTGCGGGCCTGCACGCGAAAGCGCTGGTACTCGACATCGTCCAGACACAGCAGGTCGCCATGGCTGAGCAGGACGCGCTGGCCACCAAACACCAGCACGGTCGGGTCCGCCAGGCCGGTGATGCCGCAGTGTGCGAGAAAGGTTGGGCCCGCCAGAAAGTCGCGGTTGCCGTGCATGAAGTACACGGGCAGGCGTTGCGCGGCGTCCCGCAAGGGGACGCAGCCTTTGGCCTCAAAGCTGCCGGGTTCCTGCAGGGCGTCGTCGCCCACCCACACTTCGAACAGATCGCCCAGGATGAAAAGGGCGTCGGCGGTGGTGGTGGCCAGGTAGTGCGCGAATGCGGCAACTGTGGCGGGTTCGCTGGCCTGCAGGTGCAGGTCTGAAATGAATTCGACCGTGCGCCAGTGCGAGGGAGCGGCAAGCTCCTCGAACCGGGGCACGGTCGTGGCCTGATCAGGCATGGGGGCTGGCATGCCAGCCCTCAGTCGCCGCCGGGCCGCCCCAAGGCGACTGCGGCCCCCTCGGGGGGCAGCGCAGCACACGAAGTGGCAAGCGTGGGGGTCACAGTGCCACAGCCTTTTCGATCACCACGTCTTCCTTGGGCACGTCGTCGTGGAAACCCTTGCGGCCTGTCTTCACGGCCTTGATCTTGTCCACCACGTCGGTGCCCGACACGACCTTGCCGAACACCGCATAGCCCCAGCCCTGGGCCGATGGCGCCGTGTGGTTCAGGAAGCCGTTGTCGGCCACGTTGATGAAGAACTGTGCGGTGGCCGAGTGCGGGTCGCTGGTGCGGGCCATGGCCACGGTGTAGTTGGCGTTCTTGAGGCCGTTGTTGGCTTCGTTCTCGATCGGGGCATCGGTGCCCTTCTGGGTCATGCCGGGCTCAAAGCCGCCGCCTTGCACCATGAAGCCAGGGATCACGCGGTGGAAGATGGTGTTGTTGTAGTGGCCCTTGTTCACGTAGGCCAGAAAGTTCTCGACCGACTTGGGGGCCTTGGCGGCGTCGAGTTCGAGGGTGATGACACCGTAGCCGGTGATGTGCAGTTCGACCTGGGGGTTGCTCATGGAAATGCTTCCTTAAAAAATTGGCGGGTTCACTTCACCAGGGTGGCGGAGTTGATGGTAACGGGGGTGGTGGGCACGTTCTGGTGCGGGCCCTTGTTGCCGGTGGCCACGGCCTTGATCTTGTCGACCACGGCTGTGCCTTCGATCACCTTGCCGAACACGGCATAGCCATGGCCGTCGGGGCTGGGTGCGTTGAGCATGGCGTTGTCCTTCACGTTGATGAAGAACTGCGATGTGGCCGAGTTGGGGTTGCCCGTGCGCGCCATCGCGATGGTGTAGGTGTCGTTCTTGAGGCCATTGTTGGCCTCGAGTGGAATCGGAGCCTTTGTGGGCTTGGGAATCAGGTCGGCGGTGTAGCCACCGCCCTGGATCATGAAGCCATCGATCACCCGGTGGAACACCGTGCCGTCGTAGGTCTTGTCCTTGACGTAGCCCAGGAAGTTCTCGACCGTCTTGGGCGCCTTGGCGGGATCAAGTTGCACCACGATGTCTCCCATCGAGGTGGAGAGCTTGACCTTGGGAGCATCCTGTGCCTGTGCAGGTGCTATTGAAATAATAGCTGTTAGCGCAATACCAGCAAGCGCCAGCGTCGAATTTCTTCTGGAAATCATCCAATCACTCCTTCGAAAAATATCTGCCATTGTTGGCCCCGACGCGCCCAGTACTGGCGTTTGACGGGGCCCGTGCGGGCGCCTTCGGCGACTTCGCCGAACGTTACCACCATGGTGTCGGCGGAGTCCGTCCAGCGCAGGTAAGACTTGTCCTTGAGGTGGAGTTCCCGGCCTTTCAGTGCGCGGGTCTCGGCCTGCAGCACCTGGGTCCATTCGTTGAGCGGTTTTTTGCGGTGGCTCTGGAAATCCGGCGCGTAAAAGCCCAGCAAACGGTTCATGTCGCCCTGGGTCTTGGCGCTGCGCCAGGCGTTGAGCACGGCGTCGAAGGACTTGCGGTCGGCGTGCACCGCATGGGGGGGCACCCATTGGAGCTGGCGGGCGATGACCACGGGGGTGGAGCGGGGCTCCACAGTGCGCAGAATGCGTTCGAGGTCAGGATTGGCCAGCACCAGGCAGCCATCGGTGGCCAGGGGCGCACGGGCGAACTGGTCGGGTGGCGTGCCATGCAGCCAGATGCCGCTGCCGGTCTTGCCCCGGCTCTGGTCCAGCGGGTTGGGGTAGTTGATGGGCAGCGCGCCCGCGCCGTAGAAGTCCTTGAGCGTGGCGGGGTCGAGCCGGCTGGTGATGAAGTACACGCCGAGCGGCGTGCGCTGGTCGCCTTCCAGGTTCTTTTCGATGCCCAGCTTGCCCACGGAGGCGTAGTAGTCGGCCACCAGCTGCAGTCCCTTGGGCGTGTTCTCGAAAAGGTACAGGCGCGAGCGCGACGCGTCCACCGCAATCGCGTGGCGCGAGCGGGGCGACAGCTCCAGAAACTGGGCGGGTATGGTGTGTGCGGGCGGGCGGCTGCGTTGGGCGTCCACGCGCTGGCGCGATTCGTTGCGCAGGTCTTCCAACGTGGTGGCCGCCTGCAGGCTGCGTGCCGTGTCGGGCTCTGGCACATCGCCCATGCGGCGGATGGGCCGTGTGCGCGACGTCAGCAGGTCGCCCACGGCCAGTTGTGCCAGTTGGAAGTTGGGATAGTCGCGCGCCAGGGACTCGGCCCGGACCAGGGCCTCGCGGCTGCGGCCCTCTGCGATGAGCTTATAGACCGCCAGCAGGCGTGTTTCTGCTTCCCCGTCGCGCAGATCGGGCACTTTGGCGGCGGCCGTCTCTGGCGCTGGCTGGGCTGCAGCACGGCGGGCCTTGCCACTTTGGGCGTGCACAGGCGCGGCGTGCAGCAGTGCCGCAAAGAGCAGGGAGCCTGCCGCAGCCCGGCGGCTTGGTGCGGACAACTCCACAAACATGCGCGGTTTCAGGTTCAGGCCTTCGGGGACGCGGCTGCAGGCACAGCCCGCGCACGATGCGCAGGCCCGGCGTAAGGGTTCACCGTCAGCCGCCTGTGGATTCGCGGACGATGGTCCAGCGGCCGCTTTGGTTTACCAGGTCCAGTGTCTTGCGGCTGGTGACATTGAGCGCGTCGGCCGTGTAGGCTTGGCGAAAGCGGGCGGTGGCCTTGTCGCCGCTGACCGCAACGGTGAGATCGGACAGTTGCACGCTGATCTTGGACTTGCCCACGATGCGTGCCTCGCGTTCCTTTTCCCATGCAGAACGCGTCTGGCGGCCGGGTGGATCGAATGACTTGTCGTAGGCGCCCAGATAGGCCTGCATGTCCTTGGCCGACCATGCGGCAGCCCAGGCCTGTACGGCCGTTGTGACTGCCTGCACTGCGGCAGCATCGCTGGCCGCAGCAGGAGCGGCTGCAGGAGCCTGGGTTGCAGCAGGTGCGGGTGATGCCACCGGTGCCGGCGCGGGCGCTGGCGCTGCAGCCGGGGTGGGTGCAGCGGTCGGCGCTGCAGCCGGTGCTGGCCGCTGCGTGACCACCACGGCGGGGGCTGTTGCCGGAGCGGCTGCTGCAGGGCGTCCGGCCTTGCCTGCAGTTTCTGCCGAGAACAATTCGCGGATCAGCGCCAGTTTGGGCTTGACGGAGTTGGCGTTGGTGGCATCCAGCTGCAGCGCCTTGTTGTAGGCCTGGCTGGCCAGCTTGGCGTAGATGTCACCCAGGTTTTCGTGAGCGGTGGCGTAGCTGGGGTTGGTGCGGATGGCCATCTCCAGCGCCGTGCGGGCCTTGTCCAGCTGGTTCTGGTTCGCGTAGAGCACGGCCAGATTGTTGTAGGGTTCGGGCAGCTCCGGGTATTCTTCCGTCAGCTTGGTGAAGGTGGTGATGGCGTCGGCGGGCTTGCCCGAGTCTGCCTGCGCCACGCCGCGCAGGAAGCGCAGCTGCGGATCGCGTGCATTGGCGGCCAGGCGCTGGTCGGCCTTGGCGAGTGCTTCGGTGGACTTGCCAGCCTTGATCAGCTGGGTGATCTCTGTGTAGTCGTCGGCCTGGGCCGCGCCCGTGCCCAGCAGCGCGGTCAGTGCCAGCAGGCGCAAGAGGCGTGGAAGTGTGCGGCGGACTTGCTTCATGGGGGATTCAAAGGTGTGGGGCAGCGTCTGTCCCATGCGGGGGCTTATACTGCGGCGGATTGTAGCTGAGGGGGTTGTCATGACGGAACGCTGTTGTCGCGGGTGATTTCGCTGTAGGCCCCTCGCTGGGCCAACCCTTTGCCAGGGGCCTTCGCCCCCAGCTGCCGGGTGGATTTCATTCACCCACCACCCCATCCCCCGTTACTGAAATCCCATGAGTTTGCGCATCTACAACACGCTGTCGCGTGCATTGGAAGACTTTTCCCCGCTCGAACCTGGCCATGTGCGCATGTATGTGTGCGGCATGACCATCTATGACCTGTGCCACATTGGCCACGCCCGCATGATGATGGCGTTTGACGTGATGCAGCGCTGGCTCAAGGCCAGTGGTCTGCGCGTCACATACGTGCGCAACATCACCGACATTGACGACAAGATCATCAAGCGTGCGCTGGAGCGCGGCATCACCATTCGCCAGCTCACCGACGAGATGATTGCGGCCATGCACCAGGACATCGGCCTGCTGGGTATCGAGCCGCCCTCGGCGGAGCCGCGCGCCACCGAATACGTGCCACAGATGCTGTCGCTCATCGGACAGCTCGAAGGCAAAGGCCTGGCCTATCGCGCCAGCAATGGCGACGTGAACTACTCGGTGCGCAAGTTCGACGGTTACGGCAAGCTCTCGGGCAAGTCACTCGACGAGCTGCGCGCAGGTGAGCGCGTGGCCGTGCTCGATGGCAAGGAAGACCCGCTCGATTTCGTGCTGTGGAAAGCCTCCAAGCCTGAGGAGCCGCCTGAAGCCAAGTGGGACAGCGTGTTCGGCGCTGGCCGCCCTGGCTGGCACATCGAATGCTCGGCCATGAGCTGCGCCACGTTGGGCGAGACCTTTGACATCCACGGCGGGGGCGCCGACCTGCAGTTCCCCCACCACGAAAACGAAATCGCCCAGAGCGAAGGCGCCACGGGCAAGCCCCTGGCCAAGTTCTGGGTGCATAACGGCTTTGTGCGCGTGGACAACGAAAAGATGTCCAAGAGCCTGGGTAACTTTTTCACCATCCGCGATGTGCTCCAGCGGTACGACGCCGAGACGGTGCGCTTTTTTATCGTACGGGCCCACTACCGCAGCGCGCTGAATTACAGCGATGCCCACCTGGACGACGCACGCCAGGCGCTCAAGCGCCTTTACACGGCGCTCAGCCTGGTGGCGCCTGCGGATCTGGCGGTCATCGACTGGGCCGACCCCTATGCCGCGCGTTTCAAGGCGGCCATGGACGAGGACTTTGGCACCCCCGAGGCCGTAGCCGTCCTGTTTGACCTGGCCGGTGACGTCAACAAGACCCGCTCGGCCGCATTGGCGGGTCTGCTCAAGGCGCTGGGCGGATGCCTGGGGATTCTTCAGGGCGACCCCATAGCGTTCCTGCAAGCGGGTGCCGGTGTGAACGACGCGGACATCGCTGCGCAGATTGCTGCCCGCTCCGCCGCCAAAGCTGCCAAGAACTTCGCCGAGGCCGACCGCATCCGTCAGGCACTGCTCGCCCAGGGCATCGTGCTCAAGGACTCCGCCGCAGGAACGACCTGGGAAGCCGCACAGTGAAGCTGGTTTTTGTGTCAAAAATGCCTCTGGCGCAAGTGGGGTAAGCGGTGGCAGCTCTTAAAAAGATAGCGAGCGATGCCGCCAGCCCGCCCTTGGTGCTGGCCACGCCCGACTACTGGGCCGAGGCCTGCAAGCACCTGATGAAGAAGGACCGGGTGATGAAGCGCCTGATCCCGCAGTTTGGTGATGCCGCTTTGCAGACCCGTGGTGACGCGTTCACCACACTGGCACGCTCCATCGTGGGCCAGCAGATTTCCGTCAAGTCCGCACAAGCCGTGTGGGAGCGTTTTGTGGCGCTGCCCCGCAGCATGAAGCCCGCCAGCGTGCTCAAGCTCAAGATCGACGACATGCGGGCCGCAGGCCTGTCGGCGCGCAAGGTGGACTATCTCGTCGATTTGGCCATCCACTTCGATCAGGGCAAGCTGCATGTGAAAGACTGGGCGGCGATGGATGACGAAGCCATCATTGCCGAGCTGGTGGCCATCCGGGGCATCGGCCTCTGGACGGCTGAGATGTTCCTCATCTTCTACCTGATGCGCCCCAACGTATTGCCCCTGGACGATCCGGGGTTGATTGCGGGAATCAGTCACAACTATTTCTCGGGCGATCCTGTCAGCCGCAGCGACGCCCGCGAGGTGGCAGAGGCTTGGAAGCCCTGGTGCAGTGTGGCAACTTGGTATATTTGGCGCTCGCTCGACCCCCTGCCGGTGGCTTATTGAACGGCTGACGCAGCCTGACGCGCTTTACAAAACTCGTTAACCGTCGGTTACAGTGCGTGCCATTCGTGGCAGCCGCAACCGGCGCGATCCCCTAGGAGAAAAACGTTGGCGAAAAAGACCTTTCTGGATTTCGAGCAGCCCATCGCCGAACTCGAATCCAAAATTGAAGAACTGCGCTACGTGCAGACCGAGAGTGCTGTCGATATCTCGGAAGAGATCGACCAGCTGAGCAAGAAGAGCCAGCAGCTCACCAAGGACATCTACAGCGAACTGTCGCCCTGGCAGATCACCAAGATCGCTCGCCACGCCGAGCGCCCTTACACGCTCGACTACGTGCGTGACATCTTCACCGACTTTGTCGAACTGCACGGCGACCGGCACTATGCCGACGACTTGTCTATCGTGGGCGGTCTTGCGCGTTTCAACGGCCATGCCTGCATGGTGCTGGGCCACCAGAAGGGGCGCGACACCAAAGAGCGTGCCATGCGCAACTTCGGCATGAGCAAGCCCGAGGGCTATCGCAAGGCCCTGCGCCTCATGAAGACAGCCGAGAAGTTCAAACTGCCCGTGTTCACCTTTGTGGACACGCCCGGAGCCTATCCCGGTATCGACGCCGAAGAACGCGGTCAGTCCGAAGCCATCGGCCGCAACATCTTCGAGATGGCGCAACTCGAAGTGCCGATCATCACCACCATCATCGGCGAAGGCGGCTCTGGCGGCGCTCTGGCCATCAGCGTGGCCGACCAGGTCGTGATGCTGCAGTACGCCATCTATTCGGTCATCAGCCCTGAGGGCTGCGCCTCCATCCTCTGGAAAACCAGCGAGAAGGCGCAAGAAGCTGCTGACGCGCTGGGCATCACCGCCCATCGCCTCAAGGCCCTGGGCCTAGTGGACAAGATCGTGAGCGAGCCCGTGGGGGGCGCTCACCGGGACCACAAACAGATGGCAGCTTTTCTCAAGCGCGCTCTGGGCGATGCCTTCCGCCAAGTGGCCGACCTCAAAACCAAAGACCTCCTGGACCGCCGCTACGAGCGCCTGCAGAGCTACGGCCGCTTCAGCGACACCAAGGCTGACAGCCGCTGATCAGTGGGTAAAAGCGCTCTGCAACTTTGACCAATGGCCCTTCGGGGCCATTGTTGTTTTTGCGGCAGAGCCCACCACTTTGCGCGCTAAACCCCACTGGCGCACCGCGCGATACAGGATGTAACATGGCCTACGCCCGCCTGGACGGGTGCAACTAAAAGGGTGCCCCATGTCACTTCTGAAGACGCTCAAGGGTCAGATTTTGGTGTTGTCTGCCGTTTGCATGGTCGCGGCTTTGCTGGTGTTGACGCTGGTGAACTACTTTTCGGCGCGCGGGCAGGCACAGGTGGCGCTGGCAGAAGAGGGGCTGGACACGGCCAAAAGCCATGCTGAGACCATTGAGGAGTGGGCGCGTGGCAAGTCGGCAATCATTGCTGCGTCCGTCACGGCCTTTGAAGATCCCGAACCAGCCAAGTCGCTGGCCATGCTGCGGGATGCTGGCAAATTCAGTACCGCCTACTTTGGCTATGCCGACAAAAAATACGTGTTCTCCGAGGCCCGCAATTTGCCGGCGGACTATGACCCCACAGCGCGGCCCTGGTACAAGCAGGCTGCGCAGGCGGGCACTTCGGTTGTCACTCCTCCCTACATTTCCGCGTCCGACCAAAAGCTGGTGGTGACGTTCGCCACCCCGGTGGGCGCGGGTGCCGGCCTCAAAGGCGTGGCGGCGGGCGACGTCTACATGGAGTCTGTGGTGGCCAACGTGGCTTCGATCCGGCCCACGCCCCAGAGCTTTGGCTTCCTGGTATCGTCCGACGGCAAGATCATCGCCCACCGCGACCAAGCGCTCACCCTCAAACCCATTGCGGAGCTTTCCAAAGACCTTGCGGTGGACAAGCTGGTCGCGGCTGCCAAAAACAGCGCTAGCCTGCTGCAGGCCGACATTGGC
Source organism: Acidovorax facilis (assembly GCA_964031875.1). Lineage (GTDB taxonomy): Bacteria > Pseudomonadota > Gammaproteobacteria > Burkholderiales > Burkholderiaceae_C > Acidovorax > Acidovorax facilis_A. The sequence goes on along the minus strand of CAXIRU010000076.1, from coordinate 20,479 downwards.
GGGCGCAACCGGTTGCTGAGTGTGGTCCCGATCGCCGGTACCTCTTGGATGCTGGTGGTCGCTCTGGATGAGAATGAAGCGATGGCGCCCATCCGCTCCATGCTGGCCACATCCCTGGGCTCCAGCGTGCTGGTGTTGGTGGTTGCTGTCGGGTTGCTGGGCGTGATCCTGACCCGGCGCCTACGCCAGCTGACCCTGGTTCGCGACGCCATGCAAGAGATCGGCACCGGTGACGGTGATCTTTCGCGCCGCATCGACGCGCAGGGCGAGGACGAGCTGGCACAGATTGCCACCAGCTTCAACAGCTTCACCAGCAAGCTCTCGGGCGTGCTGGCGCAGATCCGTGATGCCAGCAGCTCGGTGCGTGTGGCTGCCGAGGAGATTGCCACCGGCAACCAGGACCTGAGCGGGCGCACGGAGCTCACGGCCTCTAGCCTGGAGGAAACCTCCGCATCCATGCAGCAGCTGACGGAAACCGTGCGCCATAACGCAGACTCTGCCCGTCAGGCCAACCAACTGGTGGCCCAGGCATCCAGCGTGGCGCAGCACGGTGGCCAGGTGGTGGGCAATGTGGTGACCACCATGGAGCAGATCAATGCCGCGTCACGCAAGATCAACGACATCATCGGTGTCATCGACGGCATCGCCTTCCAGACCAACATCCTTGCGCTGAACGCGGCGGTGGAGGCAGCGCGCGCGGGCGAGCAGGGCCGTGGCTTTGCGGTGGTGGCCAGTGAAGTGCGCAGCCTGGCCGGGCGCAGTGCAGAGGCTGCCAAGGAAATCAAGCAGCTCATCAGCGCGTCGGTGGAACAAGTGGAAAACGGCTCGCGCCTGGTGCATGACGCGGGCACCACGATGAAAGACATCGTGACCTCGGTGCAGCGCGTCACAGACATCATGGCCGAGATCACAGCCTCTACCAACGAGCAAAGCACCAGCATCAACGAGGTCGGCCAGGCGGTATCGCACCTGGATCAGATGACCCAACAGAACGCAGCGCTGGTGGAGCAAAGTGCTGCCGCCGCCCAGAGCCTCAAGGACCAGTCGGTGCGGCTGTCGGAGGTGGTGGGCACGTTCCGCCTGTCCGACGAGGGTTCGCGGGCGAGCCCCCGTCTGGCGGCACCTGCAGGTTGATGGACCGTGCGCGGGGCACAACGTGAGGTGAGGGCAGGGAGGTCGCCCGTGATAATCGGCGCCCATGCAATCCCATTCTGTCCATTGCCTTTGGGCGCCTGACTCGCCACGTTTGCCCGGTTGCCAGGGGCGGATGTCGGAATGACCCAGTCGTTCGACGCTGCTATCCAGGCCTTTGCGCCTGCACTGCCACTGGCTGTAGGTCTGAGTGGTGGGGCAGACTCTACGGCGCTGTTGCTTGCTTGCGCGCGCCGGTGGCCCGGACAGGTGCAGGCCATCCACGTGCACCATGGCATACAGGCGGCGGCCGATGGGTTTGAGCAGCATTGCACCGCCTTGTGCCAAGGCCTTGGCGTGCCGTTGAGGGTAGAGCGGCTGGATGCCCGCCATGCCCCCGGCCAGAGTCCCGAAGATGCCGCCCGGCAAGCAAGATACAAGGCTTTTGAGGCTGTAACGCTTTCCAGTCAAGCGCAATCAGCTATCAAATCAATAGCAATTGCGCACCATGCGGACGACCAGGTCGAGACGCTGTTGCTAGCGCTGTCACGCGGTGCGGGTGTTGCCGGGCTTGCCGCCATGCCAGCCCGCTGGGAACGCGCTGGCGTGGTGTGGCACCGTCCCTTGCTGCCCGTGGCCGCCATGGACATTCGCAGCTGGCTGCGAGCACAAGGGCAAAGTTGGGTGGAAGATCCCACCAACACGGACGAGCGCTACACCCGCAATCGCATCCGCGCGCAGCTGCTGCCTGTGCTGGAGACCGCCTTTCCAGCGTTTCGTGACACATTCGCCCGCTCGGCCTCCAACGCCGCGCAGGCGGCCGAGCTGCTGGAAGAACTTGCGCAACAGGACCTTGCGCAGATCGGCGTGCCGCCGCAGATCGTTGCGCTGCAGGGCTTGAGCCGTCCGCGCCAGGCCAATGTGCTGCGCCACTGGCTGCGCCAGTTTCACCACACCACACCGGCAGCAGCGCAGCTGGGCGAGCTGCTGGACCAGGTGGCGGCCTGCACCACACGTGGCCACCGCATTCATATCAAGGTGGGACGTGGCTTTGTGGCGCGGTCTGTGGCACACCTTGAGTACCTGCATGTGTAGCGGTGTAGAGATCGCCAGCAAGGGTTGCCCCCTGATCGGTGCGGCGACCAACATCCATGGGACTTGCGCAAATTTGTATGCAACAAGCGCCTGTGCCGCAGTGTGCGCCGTCAGCGCGGGTCCTGGTGCGCGCAGTGCATAGCCCGGGCAGTTTTCAGGTCTGAATGCAAAACCTCGGTAGTGATTAACGAGTACCAAGCCGAGTTTGCAAGGCACAGCGTGCAAACCGAACCAGGAACCCGTCTAGGCCGTCAGAAACGCCCCAGAATTGGGGCATAATAGCGGGATTGGAAACGTGACCGAGTGGCCGAAGGTGCTCCCCTGCTAAGGGAGTATGGGGTGTAGAGCCTCATCGAGGGTTCGAATCCCTCCGTTTCCGCCAGCTAATAAAATCAACGACTTACGTTGATTTTGGCGAAAAGCCCAACCAACCGGTTGGGCTTTTTTTTGCCCATAGCCAGAACGAGTGGCATGGAATTGGCATGGCGTTTCACCCGCTTGCATCAGCTTGCATCCGCTGTTGGCACGCATTTGGCATGGCTCCAACATCTTCTCTGCTGCATACCATGCGCGCAATCCACTTAAGTTTCTTGTGGGGAGGACGCAATGTGGATGCACGTGCTGGCATCTACTTGTCTCCGCATGTAAACTGAGGACGTTGCAGCGATCTGCAGCAGCACCTCGAATTTTCTGCCAGCGTGCGCCGCCCGCCTCCACGAGGCACGGCAACCGCTTGTCCCCAGCCTGCCGGCCTGGGACACCCTGAGGGAAACCGAAGCGCGTAGAGGAGATTAACCGCTGGGCAGCAATGCCACCGCCATCCGACGGCGGGCCTAGCGGGCAGGTGCAAGGCAGTGCTCAGGCCGACTCAGTCGGCCGGGGGAGTAGGCTCCCCCGCTTGTGCCAGAAGGCGTGAGCAGCAGCGCATCAAAGGAAGACCCGGCCGCGCTTTGCGCGCAGCCATTCTTTTGGTTCGCCCATGCCTACTAGGACCCCTGAACTAGAAATTTCTGCGCCTGTCGGCGCTTCGTTCACCACTGTTGCTGCGCCTGCGCTCAGCGTCATTACCGCCGTCGAGCTGGCGACCATCCTTGGCAAGAGCCTGGCCAGCGTGCGCGGCGATGTGTCCCGCGCTCCACACCGGCTCCCGCCTATGGTTCGCATCCCGGGTGGCGGTAAGACCTTGTGGCTGGTTTCTACAGTCGAGGCTTGGCTGAAAAGCCATGAGAGCGGCCAGAAACCTCCACAACCGCAGCCGGCTGCTGAGCCAGCACGTCGTCGTCGCGGTCGGCCCACCAAGGCCGAGCAACTTGCTAGCGCGCGCAAACAGGTGGGGGGTGAAGCATGAGAAAGGAGGTTGAGAAAGGGAGAGGCTAACGATGGCCGCCCCCAAAACAGCTTTGGCTGAGTCGCCGCGTGGCGAAGATATTGGTTATCTGCACTCCGTTTTCTGCCAGGTCGGGATGCCTCGCCGCCGACACCCTGAACGAGAATTTACGCGCCGCAACGGCGCTGCCTGGATGGTGATTCAGGCCGGATCCGTTGACGATGGGGCTGGGCGCGTCCTGCGTGACGTGCCGCACGGGGTAATGCCGCGCCTCCTCGTCGCTTGGATTTGCAACGAGGTCGTCCGCTCCAGGAACCTTGAGCTGGATCTTGGCGACACGCCGCGCGAGCTGCTTCGCCAGCTTGGCCTTGGCGGCCAGGCGGCGCGTTACACGTCGCTGCGCGACGGCCTGCACGACCTCGCCGCCGCCCGCTTCCAGTTGGGGTTTCAATCGCGAACGCTGAACGCTTCGCCAGTTCATCAACTGCACACGTGGGGTGCACCTGGCGGGGCGCGGCTAGTGGTGGGGCGAGATTTTGCGGCTGATCTGCAGCGGCACGCAGTACCCCTAGATCAACGGGCGCTGGCGCAGCTCAGTGGTTCTGCCCTTGCCCTGGACTTCTACACGTGGCTCGCACAGCGCCTTTGCCGGCTTGAAAAGCAGCTTGAAATGCCGTGGGCCAGCCTTCGGGCGCAACTTGGCCAGGAGTATCAAGGCGCGCGTGCCGTTGACGATTTTCGTGGTGTGGCGCGACTGGCCATCCAGAAGGTGCTGGAGGTGTACCCTGGAGCACGCGTCCAGGTGCACGCCGGGGGACTCGTGCTGGAGAGGTCCCCGCCTCCAGTGGCTCGACCCTGAGCCTGCTGCGGGGCGTCGCAAATCGCCCCGCAGCGGGAGGGCTAGTGTCGCAGATTGCCCCGCAGGTCTCGCAAATCGCCCCGCATCCCGTCCCCAGAAGGCATCGCAAATCGCCCCGCATCCTATTGGTACCGATATATTTTTACCTATAGGTGGGAGCAGGGGGCTGTGGATAACCTCTTCAACAGGCCCCCAGAGGGGGCAGGGAAGTCCCCCAACGGGTGGCCTGCGGCCCCCCGCCCTCTGCGGGGCGGCTCCCCCCGCTGGTCTCAATCAGGACTCGGGAGGCCGGGGCACCGGGCTATATATGCAAAATGCCAGGATGAACAGCCCTGCACTAGCCCACAAAATTCGCGTCGCACGAGCGGCAGCCCCCAGCGAACTGCCATTGATGCGCCACTGCGCCGCTGTGGCGCTCGCTTGGGCGGGTGTGGCGGGTGATTTAGACACCGCAATTGCCGACTTGAAAAGCACCCATGGCTCAAACTGGTCTATGACGACGGCCCTGCAGCTTCTCTCAGGAAGGCGAGGCCAATTCGCTGCTGAGTGCGCACCGAAAGAAGAGCGTGCAATCCTTTTTCTGGCTCACCTAATCGGAAAATCTGCGAGCAGCAGCTTTGGGCTGGGCGCCGTGAGCATCCCAACCCAGGCGGATTTGGACGAGTGGAGCAAGAATGCTGCGGTCTTCCAAGGTGAGATCGATTAGTTAAATTTGAAGCTACTGCAAAGAAGCCCATGAAGAAATTCACGGGCTTTTATTTTTTATGAGTTTTGATTTCAGCTGGATGCCGGCTATTCCAGTGGATCAAATGTATGAATTTTGTGTGCTTCTACAAAATCCAGAAAATCGGTTATCTGCGAGACATGGACTTCGGGGTAGTCCTCATATTCAACCCACTTCCACTCGCCCCACTTATCGCCAGGCACTAGTTCCTGCTCTGGAATTGCTGTGCGCGAGTCAAACACCGAGAAGCCATAAAGACTTTTGTCGCTTGCCTCGAAGCACTCTCTATATTCAGTGAGCGCCTTTATTAGGGCGTCTCTCTTTGCCTGAACTCGTTTATGAAGTTCCTGGGCGTCGCTGATTATTTTATTGGGATCCTCTGACGCAAGTAGTATTTCTGAACTGTGGCTGATCCCTCCACGCTTTGGAAGATGGCCAAATTCCCGCGCCCAGGTAACAAAGGTGGCTAGGTATTTAAGGTTCATTGAACCGTCGCGATTTATGTTCGCGTAGCGCTCGAAATTCATCCTTTCATAATCAATACTCTTACTCGGATTGGCATCGGGATTGCGATTGAATTTTTGTATCCATTCATAGTATGCGGCGCCAAGCTGCGCTGCCGTCATCCCTGAATGCTCGATTGCCTTGTTGACCCAATATGCGGTCAGCTCGTTCCGCTTCTTGAACTTCGGCTTGACCCGCTGGGCCATTTGCTTTGCGGTAGATGCTTCTGCGCACATAAAAATCCCCTGGATAGCGTCCCCAGCAAGTTTGAATTTCTAAAAAATCAAAGTTGTTCGGACGAATCCATTCTATCTCGGCACCATTGGCTCCGGTGAGTCGCTTTCAGCTCAGCAAGCCATGTCGATTACCGGTGTTCCACCTGTAATCGACGCTTGCTGGGGTACCCCCAGACCCCTGTCTGCTCCCTCCGGGTCGCAGTCAAAAACCAGGCCCTGCCGCTCCCTACGGTCGCAGCAGGCAAGCCAAAACGGATGCAAGCGAGATGGAAAAAATTCGAGCTCAGAAAAACGACTCGGCGATGCCCTTGGCGGAAAAACGCCGTGAGTACGTGACGGTCTGGATGACGCCAGCCGAGAAAGCCGCCGCTGTGGAAAACGCGCGGCGCGCAGCCCTCCCTATGTCTAGCTTCAGCCGCAAAGTGCTGTTGGAAGCCGTCGTTCCCTAGGCGGCGCCAAGCCCTGATTGGATGAAAGCGTATGCAGAAACTGCCCGGTGGTCGGGCCTTTTGAACCAGCTAGCCCACCAGCTGAATAGTGCGAGCTTGCAGGGACTTCTGGAGCCGGCAATTGCCAATCGTTGCTCTGATCTGGAATTTGTGATTTCTGCCATGGCCGAGGACGTAGACGAGTTGCGCAAGAAGATTATCAAAATGGCTGGTTGATGGCGAAGGAGGATTTTTCCAAGGAGGAAATTCGCCGTCCTGAGTCGGGGTGCATCCTGAAAATAAAGACGAATGGCCGCTCATTTAGGGGTTTGGTGAATTACCAGTCGGAGCGCGGAATCGATATGGACGGCGTCATTACTCAGCAACCGCTTTATACCAATATGCTTGGCCGGACTCCCCGCGAGCTAAGTCGAGAAATAGCGGTAGTTCGACGTTTGCGCCCTGGCCTGAATACGGCGATCGGGCATTTGCAGATCTGCCCATCGCGGGCGCTGAAAACAAAAGAAGAGTGGACGAGGGCGGTTGATATTGCACTTGCGGCGCATGGAATTTCTGATGCCCCATTTGTCTGTTATCTGCATTCAGAAGGTGATGGAAAGACCAATCATGCCCATCTTCATATTGCATTCTCCAGAATTAGGTATGACGCTACTGTCATTTCTGACTCGAACTCGTTTAGAAAAAATGAGGCAGCGGCTCGTGATATTGAAAAGGAATTTGGTTTAGGGCTCATACAGACGCGACCCAAAGAAAGGCGCCCGTACAGCAATCAGAAAGCTTTTGATTCGCTGCGGCGCGAAGATCGTTTGAAAGAAGATATTCAAGAAAAAAAGAATGGCTATGTGTCTGCCAAAAATTCATTGAAAGGACCAAAGAAAATGGCAACTAAGGAGAATATCGAGAAAATGGCGGCGGCTGTCGAGCGGGCAATGCAGCGCGCGACGAGCGAGAGTGAGTTCAAAGAGAGCTTGGAGAAGGATCTAGAAGAGCAGGGAATTGGCCGCCAGGTGAAATTCGCTCGGCGCGGCGCCGAGAACGAAATTTATGGCTTTTCTTTGGTTTCTGATCTCGGCTCTGGCATTAAGGGCTCCGAGCTAGGCCGGCACCTGAGTTGGACGAAGGTGGCGGCCGAGATCGCCGAAAACCAGGCCCGTCGCCGCCGCATGGCGCGAGCGGCCGATGCTGAGGTGATGGAGGCCTCAATCGCGCTGGCCTCGCTCGCCCGACCTGCTGCGCAGGCCGCGCTGGGTCAGGTCCCTGGACCACTGGCTGACGTCGGCATGCCAGTGGCAGGGTTTCAGATGCAGCGTCAGGAGACTGGCGAAGGGCGTGTGTACTACCAATACCTGGATGGCGCGGGCGATGTTGCCTTCCAGGACCAAGACGTTCCTGATGCCATTCTGATCTTCGCCCAGACAGACGATGCAGTTCTGGCCGCGGTGAAGCTAGCCGTTCAGCGTCACGGTCCAGTGTTGGACTGCAGTGGCGCGGCCCTTCAGGACCCTGAGTTCCGGCGTCGGCTCGTGGTTGCAGCTTGTGCTGCAGGCGCAGTGATCCACCCGCTCCAGGCGGAAATCGCCACGCACCGTCAGGCTCTGGCCGCGGCAGCTGACGCTAAGCGTAAGGCGGAGGCCAAGCCGACCGAGCCGGCCCTGGACTTCCTGAATGTGGCTGCGGCGAATGACGGGGATGAAGATGAGGGCGGTGTGGACCCGGCCGCTGGTGGCAGCGCGGGAGCGTCGGCCGCAGCCGCGTCGGAGGGTGAGGGGGCGCCCTTGGCACAGCTGATTGACCTACGCCGCGCTGTGGAGGCAGCAGAGGAGAGCGCTGAGCCAGAGGCCCCCGAGCACGATGAGGGCGACTTCGTTGTTGAGGCGCTGAAGGACCTGGGGGCCAGTCACGAGGCCGATGTGGCCCGGTTGGACGCGCTGGACGCGCTAGGTCTGGGTGTCTCGCTCTCGCGTGGTTTCCCGCCTCGGGTTGTTCCCCCGCTGCCTGGTCAGCGAGATATTGACGGGAGGCTTCAGCGGGCTCATCAGGTGACCGCCCTCGCCAAGCTGCTGCCCCCGATCCCCACGGAGGCGGAGGCCGCCCGCATGGGCGCGGCGGAGTTGCGCGGAGTGGAGCTGCTTTGGGGGCAACTGGGGCCTGTAAAGGAATGGGCCTCTGTGACGGCGGAGCGGCATCAGCGAGAAGCGGCTTTGGGTCGCAGCAGCGCGCAGGAGATCGCGCTCGCGAGTGCCGAGTCTGACGCTCGTGTGGCAGGGTTGCCGCTGGCCACTGAGGTGACCCGGTTGGCTACTGCCGACGTGCGCGCCAAGCTCAATGCCGCCAAGGCGGGGTTTGAGGGCATGGGCTTTCTGGAGAAAGCCGCGGAATCGGTCAGCGGGCGTCGGGCGGCGGAGGTATCGCAGTTGGAGGATGAGCTCCGACGTTCCGAGCGCGCATCGCTGCGCGCCCGCCGCGAGTTCGACGAGAGCGAGGCCGGGAAGCTCGCTGCGACGGAAATCGAGCGTCGGCAGGCAGCCTATTGGGCCGAGAAGGAGGCGCTCGACCAACCGTTTATTGGCACCTTGGCTCAGTCGCTTGCGCAAGTTCTCGCCAAGCTGGCTCGCTGGGTGGCGGCTGCGGTGCGTCGTGAAACCAAAGACGTCCAGGATCTGCGCCAGCGGGAGCAGATCGTCGAGGAGGCGCGGCTGGAGGCTGGTGGGGCTGTTGCTGATGATGCTGAGCGGGCACCGGCTCGGCGTGATCGTGGGCGCGGTGGCTGATATGGGCGTGCCCCGCTTCGCGGGTCGGGCCATGGCCCTACGGGTGGTGCCCGCCGTAGGCGGTCACCAGCCGCAATGCGGCCCGACTGTCCCTCACGCAGGGGGAAGGCTTCGCCATCCCCCTCGCTTCGCTCACCCCCTGGGTTTCAGGCGACCGCGAAGCGGACGCCATGCGCTGGCGCGCTCTCGCCTGCGGCGCCCGTGCTGCGCACGGCATGTGTGCCGCTTGCAGCGGCAAAAGGCGCTCGCCGCGCGGCGTCCGTTGCCCGTCTGGATTGCGTCCAGCACCGTTTCCCAGATTTCTTCGCCTCTTCGGCCAACGCTACATCAGGACCGCGCCGCTTTGCGGCGCTGCGGCTTTCTGCGGGGGGTGTTCATAAAGCTTGCGCTTTACAAACCTTCCCCCCTACGAAAACCGCTCCTGATACCGCTAATGGCACGGCGAAGAACTCAGGGAAACGGTGCAGGCGGAGGCCGCTTGTACGGGCAACAGACAACTGTTGAACGGCTCTGAATCTAGGGACCCGGTACGCCTGAAAGCCGGGATCCGAAAACCGCCCAAGGGGCATCAACCAACGGAGGAATTTCTATGTCTATGACAAAGACCCAAATCGAGAAAGCGCTCAGTACCTACATCGGATCGTTGACTGACCCTGAAATCAAAAAGATTGGGGCACACGGCGGCTACATCGGTCTCTCGCGGGGGGCAGATCTTCAGGACTTCGACTTCAGTGATTTTGAGTTGCTGGCGGGTCATGAGAACTGGGGAGCTACTCGCGAAGCCTTCGCCTCCGGGTGCGTTTTTGAACTGGAGGCTCAGCAGGAATTCGACAAGGGCGAGCTGTTGCCCATGGCCGAAGAAGACGACGAAGGCGTCACTCCTGACCGACTCACGCAAGAGGCTGTAGTTCGCTTGCGCAAGGGGCTGATGGAGGAGGTGACCAGTGGTGTTTGGGTCGAGCAGCTTGCCGCCGCGACCAGCGTTGAGGAGTGATCGGCATGCAGACCAACACCTTGACCACCACACCTGCTGTGCACGATTTTGAGCTTTTCCAGAGGCTCCAGACGGAAGCGTTGGACGCCCTGTCACCAGGAGATCGAGCACGTATTGAAGACCTGTCACCCGGGATCGCATGCCGCGAGGAACTGGTGTCTCTGCTCAAGTCGCCACCCAGCGATTGGTGGAGCGGCTACGTCGCTGCGTGCTTTGTCATGCGGACTGAAATTGCGGCGCTGACTGGCCGCGAGTTCTAAGGGGCAGGGCACATGGCTGGATTGGCGCACCTCTCCCTCTTGCTGACGCTCGTGGCATTTCATGCCGCCCTGCGTTGCCTGGCATTCCTGGCCACCGCCTGCAGCGCTGCGCGGGTCGGCTGGCGCCAGGGCTGGGCACGAGAACGCAATCGTCAGGCCATTCACCACCGGCGCCGCCGGTAGCGAGCGACGGCTGGGCCCATGGCCGCAGCCTTGCACAACAACCTCAATTCAACTGGAGAACCCTATGCCCACAGCTGACTACTTCACAACTGACTACCTGGCGCTGTTCGAATCCCAGCGAGGCCGTAGCCGTGGCACCCCATCCCCGGAGCTGATTCAACGGTGGCAATCCGAAGCGCAGTGGAATGGAGACACGGCGATTCGGAAAGAGCTAGCGAGCGCACGACGTGCGGTCACGCTGATGCAGAACACCGGCAAGCAGTTCACCAACCTCAAACCCCAACACCAGTTGGCGCTATCTGCCGCTTCATCCGCGTTGGTCGAACTGGCAAAAGAACTGGAAGAGCTGGCGGACTGGGCCCGTCAATTCCACGCGTTTTTCGCATCCGAGTTCAGCGCGGCTGCTGAGCGGGAACTTGAAGCTGAGGCTCAGGCTCGGTGGGCCGACGACGCCGCAGTCCAGTGGGAGAGTGGCTTGATGCAGGAGTTGGGCAGCGACAGCGGCCGTGCCGCGTTCGGGCGCTGGATGGCATCCAGGGGGACGTATGGACACCTCGGTGTTGCCGCTGAAAACATCCATCCGCCGATTACCCGACTGGAATCCCCGGCGCGCAACAAAGCCTACGAACCGCGCGTGACAACGCTTCGGGCTCGGGCTGCTTGGACGCTGGGCAAGGCCCGGGAAAACCACCGGGGAGCCCATACGTGGGAGAGCTACTGGGGCGGCGAGACGCGCGTGAGTGTCAGCTGCTCTTTCACCGATTACGAGGCATGGGTCGCATACCAGGCATCGGAGACCACAAGGCGACTCGTTGGCTCTGCAGCGGGAGATGCTTTGTGACGGGCCCGCGCCTCACTCCTGCCGCATAGAGCGGCCCGTATCCCATCAACCATCAATCCACTCAAAAAGATTCATGAAAAATACCCTTTTCTCTTTGGCGGCCTTGCTGTGTGCAACCTCCGCAATAGCCCAGGGTGCAGCCCTGGGGAGCCCTGGGATAGCGGCTCCTGGCTTCGACTGCCCCGCTGGATTCCGGTGGTCCAACGCAACACCGCCAGCCTGTGTTCCGTCGGCAGGCGGCACGGCGTCGCCCATCCCTTGCAATGGCGGCACGGTGTCCTGGACCGGTGCGCCTGGCGTAACTTGCCAGGCAAGTGTTGGCGCGGCGCTCGATGGCATCGTCAAAACGGTGTCTTCCACCAACACGAGCACCGGCAACGCGAATTTCACCTGCACGAACGGCACCTGGACCAAAACAGGAGCCTCCTCCTGCACAGCCGCGCCATGCGCTGCAGGCACGTTGTCTTGGACGGCCAATGGCTATTCGTGCTCGGGCCCGGCGTTGTCCACTTCCGCTGGTGCGACGGCCTCTGTGACCGCGTCCGGCGCGACGATGGGCGCTGCAAGCTTCACCTGTTCCGTGACCGGCACATGGGGCACTGCCAATGCTGGCGCAACCTGCGCTCCGGCCAACTGCCCGGGTGGAACGACGCCCACCTGGTCTCCAGGTGGCTTCGCCATTGGCGGAGGGGCTAGCGTTAGCTGCTCTGGTGGCGCACTGCCCTTGGGCACGCCTGGGCAATCCCTGACGCTGTCCGACAACATCGCGCCCACGACTGGTTCTGCAAGCTTCACTTGCACGAACGGCACGTGGGTGATGGGCGCCAAGTCGTGTGTTGAAAACGTTGGCTGCCCATACCAGTCCATGGCCTACTGGCAGCACGGCGGTCCTGTCTTTGGTGGTGGCGCCAGCGCCACATGCATGGCTGGGCCTTTGCCTGATGGCACGCAAGGCCAGCAGGTCCAACTGACGGACTCTCAGGGGTCGGACGGAGCGACAGGCAGTGCTCGATTCACCTGCAACAACGGTTCCTGGCAAAGTGACAGCTCCCGCACTTGCGGTGGGTCGACTCCTCCATCGACTGGTTGTGCTGCGGCCAACCTGGGTTGGTATGTCGGTTCGAACTACTGCTCGGCCACAGCTTCGGCGACATCGAACGGCGGGTATGCGTTCCTCTCGGACAGCACTGCACCCCTGACTGGCTCGGCCAATGCCACCTGCAACGGCGGCACCTGGGGTACGCCCTACAGCGCAACATGCAATGCGGCGGTGGTGACACCGCCAACACCCCCCGCTCCAAGCACGAGCACCTGTCCAGCTGGGACGTTCAGTTGGACGGCCGGTGGGTTCTTATGCGATTCGTGGGCGCGGGCGACACAGCCGGGCAATACCCTCGAACTGGTCGACACAACGGGCACTACTGGATCAGCGTACGTGACGTGCGGAAGCAATGGTTCGTGGGGCAATCCCTTCAGCGGCTCTTGTAACCAGCAATATTTGCCCCCTGCGCCGACAGGCTGCGCGGCTGCCGACGGCGTGCTGTATGGCGTGGGCAACGGAGGGATTCGCTTCCTCATGAAGGCGGCTTCGAGCGGTTCCTCCAGCGTCATCAACATGATGCCGCCCTTCGTTTGGTATCAGGCATCGCAGATTGGCGGCGCGGGCGCCCTGTATGCGCCTGGCGGGGATGGTAATTCCCCTCCCGTGTACTGCTCTGGCCAAGCAACGGCGACGTGCAGCGGTACCACCTGGACTGTGACTCCCAGTCGCACGCCTGGTCTCGTGCCTCAGTGCTCCTCAAGCGGCGGGTACTGACGCGGTGGCTGCTGCTACTACTTGCCCATTCACCCAGATCTCAAACAAACCGAAAGTCCAAAAATGAATGCACGTCTCAACTCCAACTCTCGTCGCGCTGCTGCTGCAGCAGCATCCATCCTTGTGGCCGCAGTGCTCGTGGCCTGCGGCGGCGGTGGCGGTGATAGTCAGTCCGGTGTTAGCACACCCGAAACCCCCAGCACGCCCGGAACGACCGTCCCCGCAGGCTCAGCTGTGACCTACGCCGCAGGGTCCACCCCGGCCCTCGCGCTCGACACACTGAACGAGGTGATTGGCCACTGTGGCTACCCTCGCATGGCCGCGGTTCGTGATCTGAGCAAAGCGGCCCAGGCCCATGCAAACTACATCGCGCTGAATAATTTTCAGGGGGGCATGAGGAGAATCCGAGCCGCCCTGGCTTCACTGGTGTGACATTCTTCGAGCGCATCGTCGCTGCGGGCGGCACCTCCGAGCGCGCAGACAATGCCAGCGAGGGTGTCGGCGGCTACGGTGGCTTGAATGGCCGGTACACGACAGGGTTGCTGGCAGCTCCCTACCACCAGGCATCGTTGCTGAGCCAATGGACCGAAATCGGCATTGGCAACGCGCCAGATCCAGACAGCGCAAACTATCCGGCGGGTGCCATGAGCAGCACAGTGGTGTTCAACTACGGCGGTAGCCGCCTGAACGCGGTCCCCACCAATGAAGTCCGCACCTTCCCGTGCGAGGGCAGTACGCTGGTTTCGGCAAATGGTGGCCCGGAGATCCCTGACCCAGCCCCCGAGCTGGGCGGCAGGTTCGGTCCTGGCCTGAACTTCGAGACCAACAAGGACGGCGCCATCGAGGTCACTTCGATCTCGCTGCGCAACGTGGCCACTGGCGACATGATCCCTGTGCAGCAGGTCAAGGGGCACAACCTGGAGGGTGTGGCCTGGCGCTCGGTGTGGATCAGCAAAGGCATGCTGTCCATGAACACCAGCTACCGCGTCGAGGCTCGCGGGAACGTGTACCCCACGAAGAGCATGACCGGCAACGCTACGGCCTGGAGCAAGGCTTACACGTTCACCACGCTCTAATCACCCGGAGCAGCCATGAAAAAAAGTAACTCTCCCTTTCCATGGCTGCTCGCGCTTGCGGGCCTGGGCCTATTGGTGGCCAGCTTGGCGATACCACTGCAGGCGTGGGCACAGGGTCAGGGCCTGTCGAAGGCGGAGGACGTGCTCAGCACTATTCCGGCTGGTGATGCTTCAATGCGGGTCTTCGAGCACCTGATCGGCGATCACCTGAAGAATCCGTTCACTACGTTGGGAGCTCCACAGACGCTGTTTGGCAACTTGTTTCTGACCCTGAACACGTTTGTGTTCCTAATCGGTGTGATCTTTGCCAGCTAGGGAATCGGTGCTGGCATCGTACAGACCGCGCACGAGGGCCAGGTGCTGGGGCGACGCATGTCGGCGATCTGGATGCCTGTGCGGATGGTCACCGGTGTCGCCGGCATGATTCCATTCTTTGGCGGCTTCTCCCTTGCCCAGGCTGTGATGATGCTCGCTTCCTTGTTGGGCATTGGGCTGGCCAACTACGGATGGAACCAAGTCATCACTGGCTTCGATCAATTCAGTGGCATGGTGCGTCCAGCCGTGGGCGAAAAGATTGGTGACGGCACGCCGCTGGGCTTGGCCTATGGAATCTTTTCGTCGGAGGTCTGTGCCGCTGCACATGCCCGGTACCTTTCGCAGATGCCCAATGTGTCGCCGAGCGAGCGGCTTGTTCGGCACACGTCATCAGTCGGCGCGGTGAAAGCTCAGGCCATTATTGGCTGGGGACGCGTGAAGGATCTCGGTGGCACAGACGACTTTTGCGGCCGTATGGAGGTCAAGTCGCTCCAGGCGGAAGTGCGGGACACATCGGGCACGCCGCCGACCTTCGGGTTCAGTGTGAACAGCGTAAATTACTACGCGATCAGCAACGCGATGCGGGCGGGTATTCCCGGCGCATCGCAAGAGCTATGGTCTGCGGTCGCGCCCTTGGCCGTGCAGTGGCATGCCAATTGGGTATTAGCAAAGGACACTGGCCAGATGCCGCCGGTCCCAATGCAGGAGATCGAAGCCGCTGCAGGCAGGTTCGCAAGCACCCTGGCCAGGGCTGGTAGGTCGGCTGCGCCTGATGAGGGGGGCCGTTCGGGATCAGGCCAAGCAGGCAATGACCAAATATGGCTGGTTTGGCGCGGGAGCTTGGTACTCCACTCTGGCCGAGGCGCAGACGGCCATGAGCGATGCGTTCAAGAGCGTCGAGATCACGGTTGTCGATCCCACGACCCTTCTGATTGACGAGAAGTTCACCTACTCAGAAGACGCGCGGACTGCCATGTCAGGGTACTTAACGCTGCTGGGGGCGCGCGCAAACGGAAACGGTGCTTCGGACACGCTGTCGCTGGCCTTCGGCAGGTTCGGAGATATGGAGAATCAGACCGGGAACGCCAGTTTGGGCCAGACACTCGTGGCGATGGCTCTGAAGGGCCTTGGGACCGGGGGAGGGCAACACACCTTCGTGAACCCGATCGTAATGCTGAAGAACCTTGGCGACTACCTGATGAGTGCGGTTCAGGCGGTCTATTTCCGCGGCGCTGTCACAGAAACTGTTCCTGCTTTGAGCGCCGCTAAGAAGCTCGCTAGCGTGGGCGGCGTACTTAGCGCTGGTATCAAGAGCATCGCGTCGGCAGGCGGGGGGGCAGGGGAAAAGTCCATGGACCTTATTGGGGCGAGCATGGGTTCATTGTTCGTTGTCGGCGCATTGATGTCCTTGTACTTTCCATTCATTCCGTTTATCGCGTGGATGGGTGGTCTGGTGCAGTACGTGACCATATTTTTCGAAGGTCTCGTAGCAGCGCCGATCTGGGCATTTGCCCACCTCGACGCTGAAGGGGAGGGCATGGGGCAGCGGGCGGAGCGGGGGTACATCTTCATCCTAAACATGTTGTTCAGACCGTTTCTCATGGTCCTGGGCTTTGTCCTCGCAGCGGGCCTGCTCGTGGTCCTGGGCACGCTGCAGATGGTGTTGTTCATGCCTGCGATGGCCAACGTTCAGGGAAATTCGTTGACGGGCGCCGCCTCGATCCTGATGCTGCTGGGCATCTTTTGCATGCTGAACATCACCTTGATGCACGGCCTGTTCAACCTGATTACGTTGATCCCCGATCAGGTGTTGGGCTGGGTCGGTAATATGGGCAATACCCAGTTGGGCAAGGAGGTTGAGGAAAAGGCTCACCAGATGTTCGTGAACATGGGGCGAACCATGGGTGGAGGCGTGCATTCTTCCGTTCCGAAGCCTAAGCGAGGCAAGGACGGGGGAGCAGCGGCTGCGGGTCTGCGAAGAGGTTCAAATGACACCAAGACCGAGGAGTAGTGTGTGCTTTCCCAGGGTGGCGGATGCCGTCGCATGACGTTGATAATCAAGGTCACTGAGAACAAAGTGAGAGGGACCGAATGTCGAGTAAAGCTGTGCTGCAAAACGAAATTCCCGTTTGCGAGGGCTCGGTCATTGAGGTTTCTCCGGAGTGCGTCTGGGTGGAGGATCGGCATGGCCGGCAAACTTCGATTTCTTACCCAGAATCAAGTGACCGATTCCGCGTAGGGCATAAAGTCAAGATCGCGATCCTGGCGACAGACGTTGGGTACAAGCTGGTAAAGGGCTTCAACCTGACCACCGGCGAGGCTCTCCACGGGATCCAGGAGATGCATGAGCGTCAAGATACCAGCGGTTTTCTGGGGCTGGTCCGGGCCGGCGTGGGCACTTTGTTTGGCGTTCACCCGATGTTTGCGTTGGCTCTCATCGTCCCTCTTCTGAACGCGCTTGTTGCCATTTTCTTTGTGATCTTTGCTCTGGGATTGGCCTCCGCAACTCGGAGCCCGTTGAGTGCGTTCACCACTACTGTTCTTGTTGGTTGTGGTGCGATCGGAGTTCTTGTTCTTTTCTGCGTTTTGTCACCGTCGCTGGTCCTATTTGGGCTGTGGGCAGCTCCAGCGGTGGGTGTGTTTGCTGGTTACTGTTATTTGGGCCGTACGCTAGCGAACCAGTTCAATGCAGCTATCGACAAGGTTGACCAGCAACTCGGTCTCGCATGAAAAACGCGGGTGTGCGCCCACGCACGGGGACGACTGGTGCTCTAGCCATGGAGCGCAGGCTTGGCGCAAGAACTACGCGCTCAGCATGCCGTAAACGACTGTCCTCCTCCGATCAGAAGCCCGGGCTAGCCGGGCTTTTTTGTTGAAGGGGGCGCGGTACCGACCAGCCTGCAGGGTTCTGTACTGACGTGCGCGATGTCTCGGGGCGCGTACGTGGCGCCTACCTAGCCCGGAGCTAGGTCGGTTCCATTACGTACCAAAGAAGCCCAGCATCAGGGGAACGGCTTCGTGCGGAACTAGGTCGGAGATATGTCTACACCTCGCGCCGCCAGGACTTCGTATGCAGAAGCCAAGTCATGGCCAAAGGCTTTGGTTGTCTTTGAACCATCCGCTACCATGGTTCCTTATTTGGAGGGCCTATGGGAGACATCGCAGAGTACGCGGTCATACCGATCACAGAGAAGAACTACCCCAAAACGTACGCCGCCTGGGGGCCACTTGGCGTAGAGCGCATCAATGCCTTGATGCAGCCTGCGGCCGAGATAGTCGCCTCATCACCTGGGTGTGATCGTTTGGAGTTGCTTGAACTTAGCAATGTCCGAAGTTCGCCACCAGACAACATCGTGTTCTTCGCCGACTGCAAGAATGGCAGCCGCTTTTTCATAACTGAGAGTGATGTTGCTGCAAAGCGCCAAGTTGTGTCTCAGAACGACAAGTCCAAATGGCTTGGTGACCAGCAGTTGCTGGAAATTGCCCAAGAGGCAATCAAGGCAAGGCTGCAGAGCGATTGCTTCTTTGGCGATTCAACAGCCTACAGAGCCATTGTTGGCCGTACGGTTGTGTCCGTAGAGTTCAAGACGCTGAGCGGGCCAGAGCCTGGAAATAGAGGTGTCGCCAAGTGCTACTTCGACGGCCTGTCGCTGACTGAGGTTGATTTCATAGCCTGAGCGGCTGCGGAATCGCAGAATAAAAGATCCATTGTTTCCGTAGAAAGAAGCCCGCTTCGGCGGGTTTTTTTGCGTCCGCGCCGTGGGCACTGGCAAGAGCTTGTACGACCTAGTTCCGCGCTGGTACCGACTTAGTTCCTTTATGCGCTACCCTCAGCGGCGCTGAGTGCCTCCATGTCTCCGACCTAGTACCGACCTAGTTCCGTACAGGGAGGTGGTTTGATTGAGGGACTTGCGTGGGCGACGCTGGAGCCGACCTAGGTCCGGCATAGTTCCGTACTGCCTGGCACGTCCGCTTGATCCTCAATGGCAATTTCTTGGGGCATAGGCGGGACTAGAAACTGGTTGTTCAACAGGGAGATTTCGTCATGCTGACCGCGCTGGTAAATGGACAGAAAAGCGCTCCATCCCCTGGGCTGAAAGGCGTGTGCCCTGGTTGTGGCCAACCGGCCACTCCCAAATGCGGCGAACTGAAGGCTTGGCACTGGTCTCACAAGGGTCGTAAACACTGTGATCCATGGTGGGAGAACGAGACCGATTGGCACCGTGCATGGAAGGCCTGCTTCGACCTCACATGGCAGGAGGTTGTTCAGCAAGATCCAGCGCCAGCGAACTTCACATCGCCGACGTGAAGCTGCCAAGCGGCACTGTTTTAGAGTTTCAGAACTCCCCGATGGATTTACAAGAGATGCGATCACGGGAAAGCTTCTATCGCAACATGGTGTGGATAGTGAACGCAAGTTCGTTCTGCCAAAACCTTGAAGTTGGGAAGGTGCGCTTGCCTGTTCCCTCGGCGCCTTTCTTGTCGGATATTTTGCTCGCGGCGCCCGTTGGGTTTTTTCGGCCGTCAACCTTCACCCCCGGTATGAGCCTGCAGCATCTCCACCGGATGGAGGAAATCCAGTCAGAAATCGATGCTCACCACGTAGGGCATTTCAACCTGGAGTGGAAGCGAGCCAGGGACGTGTGGATATCTGCGACTTGCCCCGTGTTTCTGGATACTGGGCATTCGTTGTTGGAGCTCGCCAAATATCCCTGTGGAAGCAGGCAGCTCGGTGCAAGGACGGTACAGCTTCATGATTTCATCCAACAACACGGTGGAAGAATCAGCGCACCGATGAATGCCACTCGCGGTTGGGAGGCGCAATGAACAAAAACGAGCACGAAACTATGGTTGGGATGGATCGGCCTCTGCCGGTCGGGAGCGCTATCGACCTTGA
This sequence comes from Acidovorax facilis, assembly GCA_964031875.1. Taxonomy (GTDB): domain Bacteria; phylum Pseudomonadota; class Gammaproteobacteria; order Burkholderiales; family Burkholderiaceae_C; genus Acidovorax; species Acidovorax facilis_A. The sequence goes on along the minus strand of CAXIRU010000076.1, from coordinate 1,001 downwards.
CGAGTTGGATCGAGATGGGTTCGCTCAGTCCGCGGCCGCTGCACTTCGACAGGTTTCAGCGACTTCGGGATTTGTACTGTCCATCGAAGGCGCATGGGGCAGTGGCAAAACCTCAACACTTGCGATGATCCAGGATGTGCTTCAGCGGGAGTCAACGCTACCGCCAGTGATCGTCCACTTCAATCCTTGGCTGGTCGGTGATCGCGATGCGTTGCTGCGATTGTTCCTTGCCAAGATCGCCTCGTCAGCACGCATGACCGAGCACGCTAAAAATGGACAAAAGGTTGCTAGGGAGCTGAAGGCATATTCCAAGGCCTTCGACGTGCTCAAACTGATTCCTGGTGCGGAGCCTTGGGCATCGATGGTTAAAACAGTCGTCACGGCTGTTGCAGATGCGACTGGAGATGTGTCGGAATACAAGACCCCCGATCTTGAGCGGCAAAAGAGCAAGGTCGAGGAAGCGCTGCAGAAATTCTCGCGGCCCATCATCGTGTTCATCGATGACATGGATCGCCTGTTTCCGTTGGAAGTATTTGAGATGGTGCGAATCGTCAAGGCTATAGGCGATCTGCCCAACGTGGGTTACGTGCTTGCCTGGGATCCAGGGTATATCACCCGTGCACTTGAGACGGCATCGGTGCCGCAGTCCCATACCTACTTGGACAAAATCGTGCAAGTTCGCATGCCATTACCGGGACTGTCGCTGCATGCAAGAGAGACGCTCATCAATCGGTCACTGAAGAACTTGTCGCCCGATGCAACCAAAGCGCACTTTCCCCACGATGAGGATCGGCTCTCTCTGCTGTACTTCTCAGGGCTCCGCGACCTGCTGGAGCAGCCTCGTGACTTTACACGGGTGTTCAACACGGTCGCGGTAATCGAGCCTGCTTTGCGTGGCGAGGTGACCTTGCCCCTGAAAAGTGGAGTTCTTAGCCTTGTTGAAAATACCGACAAGGAGTCAAGAGATGACAGCAAAGCAGGTGCGTGCGCAGTACACGCAG
>CAXIRU010000075.1:0-35106 GCA_964031875.1 Acidovorax facilis | reverse complement strand
GCACGATGCCATCGTGAGCGCCATCGAAGAAGTCATCAAGAGCGGGCCGCGCACGCCCGACCTGGGCGGTACGGCCAGCACCACGCAGGTGGGGGAGGCGATTGCAGCGCGGGTGGCGGCTGTTTGACTGGCTTTACTCAGTTGCTCCTTATTTGATAGCTAGTAGCGCTTGTCTGTAAAGCGCTAGGGCCATTTTTTATTCAAAATTTTAACTTCGTGCCATGTCTCTGACCCTCACCCGTTCCGACTTGATCCGCAGCGCCAACTTCATCGCTGGCGCATGGACCGTGACCACCAGTGCCCAGCTGGAGGTGACCGACCCCGCCACGGGCGACACCATCGCTTGCGTGCCGGACTCTGGCGCTGCCGAGGCGCTGGCGGCGCTGGACGCCGCGCATGCCGCGTTTCCCGCGTGGCGCAAGGTGCCTGCCAAGCAACGCGCCGCCATCATCAAGCGCTGGAACGATCTGGTGCTGGCCCACCAGGACGACCTGGGCAAACTGATCTCGCGCGAGCAGGGCAAGCCACTGGCCGAGGGCAAAGGCGAGGTGGCTTATGCGGCCAGCTACATCGAATGGTTTGGCGAAGAGGCCACGCGCATGAACGGCGAGGTCATCCCTGCGCCAGTGCCGGGCCGCCGCATGTTTGCGCTCAAGGAACCCGTGGGCGTGGTGGCGGCCATCACGCCCTGGAATTTTCCCGCCGCGATGATCGCGCGCAAGATCGCGCCGGCCCTGGCCGCTGGCTGCACCGTGGTGTGCAAGCCCGCCGAAGACACCCCGCTTACCTCGCTGGCCCTGGTGCTGCTGGCGCACGAGGCCGGGGTGCCGCCCGGCGTGCTCAACATCGTCACTGCATCACGCCAGAACACGCCCGCAGTGGTGGATGTGTGGCTGGATGACAGCCGCGTGCGCAAGATCACTTTCACCGGCTCTACCCCCGTGGGCAAGCACCTGGCGCGCCGCAGCGCGGACACGCTGAAGAAGCTGTCGCTGGAGCTGGGAGGCAACGCGCCTTTCATCGTGTTTGACGATGCCGATGTGGATGCCGCGGTGGACGGCTTCATTGCCGCCAAGTTCAGGAACGGCGGCCAGACCTGCGTGTGCCCCAACCGGGTGTTTGTGCAGCGCAGTGTGTTCGATGCATTTGCCACCCGGCTCACCGCCCGCGTGGCGGCGCTGAAGGTGGGCCCGGCGAGCGATCCGGCTTCGCAGATCGGCCCCATGATCAACGACCGTGCGGTGGAGAAGATCGAGCGCCATGTGAACGATGCTGTGGCCCGTGGTGCAAAGGTGTTGACCGGCGGCCAGCGCCTGGCCGGGCTGGGGGCCACCTATTACGCACCCACCGTGCTCACCGGCGCGGATGCCACCATGGCCTGTGCTTGCGAAGAGACTTTTGGCCCCGTGGCACCGCTGACCGTGTTTGACGACGAGGCCGAGGTCATTGCCGCCGCCAACGATACGCCGTTCGGCCTGGCGGCCTACTTCTACAGCCAGAATGTGCGACGCATCTGGCGTGTGGCCGAGCTGCTGGAATCCGGCATCGTGGGCATCAACGAAGGAGCGCTGGCCGCAGAGGCTGCGCCGTTTGGCGGCGTGAAGGAATCGGGCTATGGGCGTGAAGGCTCAACGCATGGGCTGGACGACTACCTGCATACCAAGTATGTCTGCCAGGGGCAGCTCGACTGATGCGCGCCAATCGCCAATCACCAATCGCCAATCGCCGATCTCCGGTGGTAGTGAGCCCAACGTTCATGCAGGCCGCGCGCCATGGGCTCTCGCAACCGGCTTCGTGGCCGTGTCTGCTGCCAGGTTCCGGCACTGGGTGAGCATGTCCAGGTCGGGGTTGTAGGCGCCTGTTTTCACATCCATGAGGCCCAGCACCGAATGAAAGTAGCTGTCGTGCGTGATGCGCCGTTCACCCAGGTCTTTCTGAAGGCAGGCTGTGGGTGCGCCTGTGCGTGTCTGCATGGCGGGTGACAGCCAGGTGATCCAGGGCACGTGCTTTTGCACGTCGGGTGCAATGCCGTAGGGCAGGCCGTGCAGGTAGAGGTTGTTTTCGCCCAGGGATTCGCCGTGGTCTGCTACATAAATCATAGCTGTTTGCGCTTTATCCTCTTGCGCTGAAAGCCATTTGAGCACTGAATCGAGGAAGAAGTCCGTTTCGATGATGCTGTTGTCGTAGGCGTTCACCACCTGCTGGCGGTCGCACTCCTGCAATGCGGTCGATGTGCATTCGGGCATGAACTTCTTGAGGTCCTGCGCAGAGCGTTTGGAATACGCCGGCCCATGGCTGCCGATCTGGTGCAGCACCACCACGGTGCCGCGCTGGCGTTGTTCGGCGGGCAGAGCGGCAATGCGCGCATCCAGGTCCTTGAGCATCACGCGGTCCAGGCACTCCCCGCTGGTGGGGCACAGGGCCGGGTCTTCCAGTGTGGCCGTGCGGGCTTCGCCGATGCGATCGCACACGCCTTTGCACCCAGATTGGTTGTCCACCCACAGCACCCCCAGGCCTGCGTGGTGCAGCACATCGATCAGGCTTTCGAAGTTGGCAGAACGTGACTCGTAGCCTGTGCGGCCCAGGTGCGAGAACATGCACGGCACGGAAGCGGCGGTGCTGGTGCCGCACGACCAGGCATTGCGTGCGCTCACGAGGTCGGTGCGTGCACCGAGCTTTGGCGTGGTGTTGCGTTCATAGCCGTTGATGCCGAAGTTGCCACTGCGGCCGGTTTCGCCCAGCACCAGCACCAACAGTGGAGGCTTGGCCTGGCCGGCATAGGTGGCGCCCAATTGCGCATCACGCCCCAGGGGCAGCAGCTTGCTGGTGTCCATGCGCAGGGGCTTGGTGGCAATGTTGCCCAGCGCGTACACGCTGTTGAGCGGGTTGATGAGGTAGCGCAGCTTGGTGTGGTTGCGCATGGTGGAGGCAAAGTCCTGGAACACCAGCAGCAAACACACCACGATGAGGGCGACGGAGCCCGTCAGCAGCAGCCCGTTGTGTGCTGCGTGGCGCAGTGGGCTCAGCCGCTGCACCGGGCGGCGCAGCAGCCACCACAGCGGTGGCACGGCCAGGGCCAGCACGGTGGCCAGCATGCGCAGGTTGAGCAGGTCGGTGGCCTCGTGCACATCGGTTTGCAGCACATTGGTGAGCATGCTGGCATCAATGGCCACGCCATAGGCCAGCATGAAATAAGCGCCGAATGCGGCCATCACCACCAGCACCGTGGCAGCGGGCTTGAGCGTCCAGCGCCAAGCCAGCAGGCTCAGCAGTGCGGCATTGCCAGCGGCCACGATCACTGCGAACACGATTGCAAAGCCCCAGCCGCGCAGGCTGCCCTGCCCAGGCAACTGCGCCACCTCGCGCCACAGTGGCACGTTGCAGGCAGTTGCCAGCCAGGTGCTGACAAGCACAACAACCCAGGCGGGGTGCAGGTGGCGTGATGGGGTGGTAGCGGGCTGGGGCGCGGCGCCCGCAGCCAGATGGGGAAGCAGCAGGCGCTGCAGGATCATGGGCATGGGGCGCACTGTGGCGTCCGAGACTTAAGGCCGCATTAAGAGCTGCTTACAAAACGGCCGACTCCCCTGGCGGCTGCGTTCCGTCTCGTGTCTTAGCGCATGTGCGACCTGCAACGCCCCGTCCAGGGATCTTCGCTGACCGCCATGCGCGCCAGGGTCCGGGCCCCGGCAGAGGTTTGCCGGATTGTTTCGGTCGCATGTAAAGCCTGCGTAAATCTGCCGCAATTGCCGTTGGGGTCTTGCTCAGGTTTGCTGCAGCGCAAGACACGCACTGATACATTGCTTGGCTGGTGTCCCACATACCTGCTTGATTGATCCATCGTGTCCAAGAACAAATACATCGTTTTCGCTGTCATCGGCATTGCTGCCGCGTCGGGCGCGGCCTGGTGGCTTCAGAAGAAGCCAGCGCAGCCCCCGCGTGCCGAGGCACCTGCCGATGGCAGGGCTGGCGCCGCGCCTGCTGGAGCTGGAGCTGGAGCTGGAGCCCGTGGTGCGGGCGCGGGCGCGGGTCGCACTGTATCGGTGGAGGCGGTGGCCGTGCGGCAGATGGCCCTGCGCGACGAGGCCGAGGCTGTGGGCAGCCTGCGGTCGCGCCAGAGTGTGGTGCTGCGCCCTGAGGTGAGCGGCCGCATCACGGCACTTAACTTTCGCGATGGTGAGCGCGTGCGGCGCGGGCAGGTGCTGGTGCAGTTTGACGACCAGTTGCCCCGGGCCCAGGTGCAGCAGAGCCAGGCTGAGCTCTCGATTGCCGAGGCCAACCACAAGCGCAACCAAGAGCTCGTGGCCCAGGGTTTCATCAGCCAGCGTTCGGTCGATGAAAGTGGCGCCAATCTGGAGGTGGCGCGGGCCAAGCTGGCCCTGGCGCAGGCCACAGCGTCGCGCCTGAAGATCGTGGCGCCCTTTGATGGCATCGTCGGCATTCGCGGTGTGAACGTGGGCGACTACCTCAAGGATGGTGCCGACATCGTCAACGTCGAAGACCTGGATGTGGTGTATGTGGACTTCCGCCTCCCGGAGCGGCTGCAGAGCAAGGTCCGCACGGGGCAGACTGCGCAGGTCAAGTTCGACGCCTTGCCTGGTGTTCGCTACAGCGCGTTGGTGCAGGCCATCAATCCCCAGATTGATGCGGATGGCCGCTCTGTGGTGGTGCGCGGCTGCGTTGACAACCGCCGCCTGCAGCTGCGCCCCGGCATGTTCGCGCGCGTGACCGCCGTGTTTTCGGAGCGCAGCGATGCCCGGGTGATCCCCGAGGAGGCTGTGGTGCCCGACGGCAGCAGCCCGTATGTTTTCAAGGTTGTGGACGGCAAGGAGCCCGGTAGCCGCATGGCCAAGCGAACGCCCGTCAAGCTGGGTGCGCGCACCCCAGGCTTTGTGGAAGTGGTGGATGGACTGGCCATGGGGGACATGGTGGTGACCGCCGGCCAGCAGCGTATTCAGAAGGACGGCACGGCAGTGCGAGTGGTGGAGCTGGGTAAGCCTGGAAAACCGGGGACGCCGGGCCAGCCCGGCAATGGCGATGCACCATCACCAGCGGCTGTGCGCCCGGCTGCCTCGGGCGCAGCGGATGCTTTGGCACCGGGCGGAGCGCCAGGCGCCTTGGCGTTGGCCGATGCACCGTCGCACACCAGAGCCGGTGGTGCCAGCAGTCCTCCGGCGGGTGCGTCGCCAGCGGCCGCCGCTTCCCTGACCCCAACCACCACGGCGAACACGGCGGCTACGGCAGCCAGCGCCGCACCAGCCCATGCTGCGGTGGCACCGTTGCCCGGACCGAACCCCTGCCAGCAGCCTGTGGGTATGCCCGGTCGGCCCGCACAAGGCGCCCCCCGCCTTCCCGCGTGACCGATAACGCCCCAGGATCGCTATGCAACTCGCTGAAATATCCATACGCCGACCGGTCTTTGCGACCGTGCTCTCGCTGCTGGTCCTGCTGATTGGCGCGGTGAGCTTCACGCAACTGTCGGTGCGCGAATATCCCAAGATCGACGAACCGGTTGTCACGGTGAGCGTGCGCTACGCCGGTGCCTCGGCCGAAGTGATCGAATCGCAGGTCACCAAGCCGCTCGAAGACTCCATTGCCGGCATCGACGCAGTGGATGTGATCACCTCCATCAGCCGTGCCGAGCAGAGCCAGATCAGCGTGCGCTTTCGCCTGGAGAAAGACGCCGACAACGCCGCCGCCGAGGTGCGCGACCGCACGGCCCGCGTTCGCAACCGGTTGCCTGAGGCGGTGGACGAGCCGGTCATTGCCAAGGTGGAGGCGGATGCATCGCCCGTGATGTGGCTCGCCTTCAGCAGCGAAACCCGCAGCCCGCTGGAGATCAACGACCTGGTCAACCGCATCGTCAAACCCCGCCTGCAAACCGTGACCGGGGTGGCCGATGTACCTATTTTTGGTGAGCGCAAGTACGCCATGCGCGTGTGGCTGGACCCCGAGCGCATGGCGGGCTACCGGTTGACCACCCAGGATGTGGAAGATGCCATCCGCCGCAACAACCTGGAGTTGCCCGCAGGGCGCATCGAATCGCAGCAGCGCGAGTTCAGCGTCACATCCCAGACCGACCTGGCCACACCCGCGCAGTTTTCCGAGGTGGTGATCCGCACGGTGAATGGCTTCCCGGTCCGTATCCGCGACATCGCGAAGGTGGAGGAGGGCGCTGCCAGCGACCGCAGCCGTGTGCGCCTGAATGGCCGCGAGGCCATCTCGGTGGGCGTGATCCGCCAGGCCACGGCCAACCCGCTCGAGCTGTCGCAGGGCGTGCGTGCCATGCTGCCCCTGCTCCAGGCCGACCTGCCCGCAGACATCGGTATCGACGTTGCCAACGACAACTCGCTGTTCATCGACCGTTCGATCAAGAGCGTCTACACCACCATCGCCGAGGCCGTGGTGTTGGTGGCGCTGGTGATCTTTGTGTTTCTGCGCACGTTCCGCGCGTCCATCATTCCCATCATCACCATCCCGGTGAGCCTGGTGGGCACCTTTGCGCTGATGTCGCTGGCCGGTTTCTCCATCAACACCCTCACGCTGCTGGCCCTGGTGCTGGCCATCGGGCTGGTGGTGGACGATGCCATCGTGATGCTGGAGAACATCTACCGGCACATTGAAGACGGGCTCGATCCGTTCTCTGCCGCCATCAAGGGAGCGCGCGAAATCGGCTTTGCCATCGTGGCCATGACGCTCACGCTGGTGGCGGTGTACGCCCCGCTGGCCTTCACCCCGGGGCGAACAGGGCGCCTGTTCGTGGAGTTCGCGCTGGCGCTGGCGGGCGCGGTGGTGGTGTCGGGCTTTGTGGCATTGACGCTGTCGCCCATGATGTGTTCGCTGCTGCTCAAGCACAACCCGCAGCCCAACTGGTTCGACCGTTCGATGGAGCGCTGGTTGACAGCCCTGTCGAACGCCTACGGACGACTTCTGCGGTGGCTGGTGACGGCACGCTGGCGCAGCCAGGGCAGCGAACGCGGCGGCGTGCGTGGCGCCATCTTCCAGGCCCGCTGGATCGTGCTGGCCGTGATGGCCGTCAGCGGCACAGCGCTGGTGGTGGTGTACCCCAGCATGCGGCAGGAGCTGTCGCCCCTGGAAGACCGGGGCACGATTTTGGTCAACGTCACCGCGCCCGACGGCGCCACGCTGGACTACACCAACCGTTACGCGCTGGAGCTGGAAAAGATCGGCCAGGGCTACCCCGAGTTCGACCGCATCTTTGCCAACATCGGCAACCCCACCGTGGCCCAGGGCAGCGTGATCTACCGCACCGTGGATTGGGAAAAGCGCGATCGCACCACGCTGGAGCTGGCGCGGGAGCTGCAGCCCAAGGTTTCGGGCCTGCCGGGTGTGAGCGCGTTTCTCATCACCCCGCCGTCGCTGGGCCAGGGTTTTCGTGCCCGGCCACTCACCTACGTGATCCAGACCTCGGACAGCTACGAGAACCTCAACAGCGTAGTGAACGCCTTCATGGCAGAGATTGCGCAAAACCCTGGCATCGTCGGCCCCGATGTGGATCTGCGCCTGAACAAGCCCGAGTTGCGTATCGAGGTCAACCGCGAGCGCGCCGCTGATCTGGGCGTGAGCGTGGACGTGGTGGCCAAGGCCATCGAGACGATGTTGGGCGGCCGCACCGTGACCCGCTACAAGCGCGATGCCGAGCAGTACGACGTGATCGTTCAGACCGAGGCGCGGGGCCGCACCACCCCCGAGAACATCGACACCATTTATGTGCGAGGACGCAATGACGCAATGATCCCGCTGTCCAGCCTGGTCAAGGTGCGTGAGAGCGTGAGTCCCCGCGAGCTGAACCACTTTGGTCAGCGCCGCTCGGCCACCATCACGGCCAACCTCTCGCCCGACTACTCGCTGGGCGAGGCGCTGAACTTCATGGACGCCACCGCAGCCAAGGTACTCAAACCGGGTTACACCACCGATCTCAACGGCACCTCCCGGGAGTTCAAGAGCTCCCAGGGCGCCTTGGGCATTGTGTTCGTGCTGGCGCTGGTGTTCATCTTCCTGGTGCTGGCCGCGCAGTTCGAAAGCTTCATCGATCCGCTGGTCATCATGGTGTCGGTGCCACTGTCGATGGTGGGCGCGCTGCTGGCGCTCAAGTGGAGCGGCGGCTCGCTCAACGTGTATTCGCAGATCGGGCTGATCACCCTGGTGGGGCTCATCACCAAACACGGCATCCTGATCGTGGAGTTCACCAACCAGTTGCGCGAAGAGGGCATGGAGATGGTGGACGCGCTCATCAAGGCCTCGGCCCAGCGCCTGCGCCCCATCCTCATGACCACAGGTGCCATGGTGCTGGGCGCCATACCCCTGGCGCTGGCCTCCGGGGCGGGTGCCGAAACGCGCACGCAGATCGGCTGGGTGATTGTGGGTGGCATGTCGCTGGGCACGTTGCTCACCATCTTTGTGGTGCCCACCATGTACACCCTGTTTGCGCGCAAGGCGGTACCGGGCGCGAACACAGCGGTGGCGGCGGAGGGGCCGACGCATCCGCAGCACCCGCAGGGGCATGATTACGTGGCCAAGTAGTCAGCAGGAAGATAAGTATGGCTCGACTTGGCCCTTCAACTGCTCGAAGACTGCTTGGGGCCCTTAGCGGACACTCGTCAGACGCTCTCTTACGGCAACAGCACTTGATCAAGTGCTCGAAGCATGTCTAAAAGGAGCGGCCGTCTTCAGCTGGCGCGACCTAGGCGCAAAACTGCCCAGAACACAAGCGCCTCAGCCGCGCCCGCGCCTGCGCCGAATAGCGCCGCGTGAGCGGTCGCCTGTGTCACCGTACACAAAGCCGTCCCAACGGCGGCACCGCTCAACAGGGCAGACCACCACGTTACCTGCCCCCAGCGTCGAACGACAAGGTAAAGGGGAATTCCTAAAGCGCCCGTGACAATCAACGTGAACTGGTAGAAAACTATGACCCACGTGCCAGTCATTTTCCAACTGCCATTTGTGAGATCAGGGCTTGTCAGCGAGAGCAGGGCCGCAGGGACCAGGGGTGCAAGCAAAAAGCCAAGAATTGTCGCGTGGACCTGCTTCATCCGAGAGCCCCAGATTTTGTCATCTGCATAACGGAAGGTATCTCCGGGAGACAGCTGCTGGCCGATAGGTGAAATATTAGCGCCACACAATGCACCAACCGGTCTCTTGCAAGAATTTCGACACGGCCAACTCGTTATCGACCCAAGAATCGAAAGCGCCGTTGACGTTCGGGCCGGTTGAGCCTTCCCACCACTCAAGTATTAGGAAACCACCGGAGTTCGCGCGGTCGTCATCAACCCGAACCATGTGGCCGGGCTTAGTACTGTTCTGAATCGCCCCAATAGCGCCGCAAGAAAATTCCTTCATAGTGAACGTCCGCTCCTGGCCGATTCCGATCCTGCATCAGCGCGGATGTAGTGGGATGCGAGAGCTCACAAAATGCATTCGCACCGCCCAATGCTCAGTGGCGCGAGATTGCCGTAGGAACCTCAAAGTTTAGGCCGCGATCACCTGCACTGCCTCTTGCAGCTCCTGCCCACTCTGGGGCCGCACCAGCCGCGCCATTTCCTTCCCATCTCTCAAAAACACCAGCGTAGGCCAGAGCTTGACGCCAAAGCTACGGCCCAGGCGTTGGCCGGGGCCGTCTTCGACCTTGATGTGGGCGACCTCGGGGCGGTTTTTGAGCGCGGCTTCGATCAGGGGCTGGGCGCGCTGGCAGTGGCCGCACCAGGGGGTGCCGAACTCGACGACGGCGGCGCCATTGGTTTGGTCCACCTCGTCGCGGGTGGGGGGCTGGGCAAGGTGTTGGGCGGTGTAGGGCATAGGCCGAAGATTTCTAAACGAGTGCAAATGAAAAAACCATGGTGCTGCGCTTCGCCCGCGCAGGGTGCCATGGGCGCGGCACCTGTGAGGCACGCCGAGCAAGGGCCGCTCCGCAGTGAGGGCGTCGTCCCCCTGAGGGGGAGGGCGCGCAGCGACTCATTCCGTTTCCAAATCATCCGTGTCGTTGTTGCTTCGCCTTGCCGTGCTACAGCACTGTCTGCGGCTTCGCGCCTGGACACGAATGATTTGGAAACGGAATCAAGGGGCTCAAATGACGCCGTCAAACACCATCACATCCACCGCATCGCCTACGGCCACGTTGCCCTGGCCGTGGTGCAGCACGATGAGGCCGTTGGCCTGCACCATGGAGCTGAGCACGCCGGAGCCCTGGTTGCCCGTGGTGCGCACCTGCAGCGTGCCGTCCGCAGCCGTGGTGACGGTGCCACGCTGGTATTCGGTGCGGCCGGGCTTTTTGCGCATGGCTTCCGTGCTGATGGCGCGCAGCAGGGGCGGTGCGGTGTGGGTGCTGCCCATCATGCGCAGCAGGGCGGGGCGCACAAAGGCCAGAAACGTCACCATCACCGCCACGGGGTTGCCAGGCAAGCCAAACAGCACAGCGCCGCGGTGAGTTTGTTTGCTATTGTTTTTATAGCTATCTGCGCTTGATGGATAAGCGATAGGGCCTGTTTTTTCTATAATTTCTAACTTGTCTGCGGCCGTAATGCGCCCCACGGCCATGGGGCGGCCCGGCCGCATGGCGATGCGCCAGAAGGCCACATCACCCAGCTTTTTCATCATGGTGCGCGTGTGGTCTGCCTCGCCGACGCTCACGCCGCCGCTGGTGATGATGGCGTCGGCCCGCTGCGCAGCGTCGCGGAACGCGGCCTCTAGCGCTGCGGGCTCGTCGCGCACCACGCCCAGGTCGATCACTTCCACGCCCAGGCGCGTGAGCAGGCCGAACACGGTGTAGCGGTTGCTGTCATACACGGCGCCCTCGCGAGGGGCCTCACCCAGGCTCAGGATCTCGTCACCGGTCGAAAAATACGCCACGCGCAGGCGGCGGAATACCGTCACCGTGGGCAGCCCCAGGCTGGCCACCAGGCCCAGCGCGGCGGGGCGCAGCAGCGTGCCCTGGGGCAGCGCCACGCTGCCTTGCAGGATGTCCTCGCCCTTGAAGCGGCGGTTGTCACCGGTCTTGAGCACATCGGCGGCGATGGTGATCTGGTCATTGTCCGTGGCCGTGGTGAACTCCTGCGGCACCACGGTATCGAGGCCCGTGGGCATGATGGCCCCGGTCATGATCTTCACGCACTCGCCAGCCGCCACAGTGCCTGTCCACGCCTTACCCGCCAGCGCCGTGCCCACTGCGCGCAGGGTGAGCGGCTGGCCAGCCGCCAGCTGCGCCCCCGCAAAGGCGTAGCCGTCCATGGCCGAGTTGTCGTGCGGCGGCACGCTGATGGGCGAGATCACATCCCGCGCCAGCACACGGCCCAGGGCATCAAAAATGCTCACTTCTTCGGTGGCCGCGACGGGTTCGACCAGCCGGTCCAGAAACGCATTCACATCGGCAGCACTCAGGGCCTTGGGGTCGTAGCCCTGCAGTTCGGCGGCAATCTGGGCAATGGTTTTCATGGGGGATTCGCTTGAATTCAGTGGGAGAGCCGCCGCACCATGTGCAGCTTGTCGTAGCCCACGCCATCCACCACGACGGCGTTGGGCAGCAAGCCCCAGGCGCGGAACCCGGCTTGCTCGTACAGGCGCACCACATGCGGGTTGGACGCGGTGACGGTAAGCACCAGTTGGGTCAGCCCTGGCACCTGGCTGGCCGCCTGCACACAGGCCTTCACCAGCTGGCGGCCAATGCCCTGGCGCTGCGCAGCGGGCGACACCATCATGCTCACCAGCACGGCGCAGTGGCGCTGTTGGGCGCGTTGTTCGCGCTCGCAGCCCAGGCAGCCAAGCAACTGGCCTGACGCGCCAAAAGCGCCCAGGAAGAACTGGCCGGACTCCAGCGCGCCAAACCGCGTCACGTACTCGCTGGCATCACGGCCCACGGAGGATGCGTAGTCCGAGGTGAAGGCTTCCGGCGCGGTGCGCAGGGCCTCGTCGCGCAGGGCCTTGTACGCGACGGCGTCGGCGGCGACCAGGGGGCGGATCTGCACGGGGCCAGCATCCACCGCAGGGCAACTGTTCATGGCGGTGGCGCGTGGGTCAGGCCTGCGGCGCGCTGCGGCTTTCCAGCGCATGCAACTCGGCCAGCGTGTTGGCGTTGAAGAAGGCCTGCGGGTCATCACCCGGCTGGTCAAACGGCACGATGGCGCAGCGGTGCTGGCCGGTCCAGGCGTCGATCTTGCGGCCCCCGGCCTGGGTGAAGGCGACCAGGCTTTCGAGCAGGTCAACGCGCAGCAGGCAGAACACCGGCTGGGGGCGCACCTGGATGCGGCCCTGGCCGTCGTCCTCTGGCGCGGCGGCCATGGCGATGTCTGCGCCCTGGGCTTCGGCCGCTGCTGCCAGGCGCTGGACGAGGTCCAGCGGGAAGAGGGGCGTATCGCAGGGCACCGTCTGCAGCCAGGGCGTCTCGCAGCGCTCCAGCCCGGTCAGAAAGCCCGCCAGCGGCCCCGCATAGTCACTCAGCACATCGGGCCACACGGGCGTGCCAAAGGCCTCATAGGCCGCCAGATTGCGGTTGGCATTGACCATGGTGGCGCCCGTCTGCATCTGCAGCCGCATCAGCGTGTGCAGCGCCAACGGCAGGCCGCGAAAGTTCTGCAGGCCTTTGTCGACCCCGCCCATGCGGGAGCCTCGGCCACCTGCGAGGACCAGGCCGGTGATGTCTTGGGTGTCAATCATTCGTTCAATCGTTATCCACCGATATAGCTCATCTCCACCCGGCGCACGCCTTGGCTTGTATCCGCAGGCAGGCTGCTGCGCAGCTCCGAATACCGGTCCGTGCGTTGCTGCCAGATGGGCGCGATGGCTGAGGCAATCGCTTCGTCGCTGGCGCCGCCGCGCAGCAGGGGGCGCAGGTCGTAGCCTTCGGAAGCAAAGAGGCACAGATACAACTTGCCCTCGGTGGACAGCCGCGCGCGGTTGCAGTCGTGGCAGAACGCCTGGGTCACGCTGCTGATCACGCCCACTTCGCCCAGCGCCGGGTCGTGCTGGCCTGCCGCGTTGGCGTAACCCCAGCGCTCGGCGGTTTCGCCGGGGCTGCTGGGGTCGAGCTGCACCAGGGGGAGTTCGGCGCGCAGGCGTTTGATGAGCTCGGCCGACGGCAGCACTTCGTCCATGCGCCAGCCGTTGGTGGCGCCCACGTCCATGTATTCGATAAAACGCAGTGTGGTGCCTGTGCCGCGAAAATGGCGGGCCATGGGCAGGATTTCGTGGTCGTTGGTGCCACGCTTGACCACCATGTTCACCTTGATGTGCGACAGGCCTGCCGCGTGCGCCGCCTCAATGCCCGCCAGCACGTCCGCGACGGGAAAGTCCACATCGTTCATGCGTCGAAAAACCGTATCGTCCAGTCCATCAAGGCTCACGGTCACACGGTTCAGACCTGCGTCTTTCAGCGCTTGTGCTTTGCGCGCCAGCAGCGATCCGTTGGTGGTCAGCGTCAGGTCGGGCGCCACGCCATCCACCGTGCGCAATTGGGCCAGTTGCGCCACCAGCGATTCCAGGTTCTTGCGCAGCAGGGGTTCCCCGCCCGTGAGACGGATCTTGCGCACACCATGCGCCAGAAACAGGCGCGCCAGCCGGGTGATTTCTTCAAAGCTCAGCAGCGCGCCGTGCGGCAAGTAGGGGTAGTCCTTGTCGAACACTTCCTTGGGCATGCAGTAGTTGCAGCGGAAGTTGCAGCGGTCCGTCACGCTGATGCGCAGGTCGCGCAGCGGGCGACCCCGGGTGTCGGTGAGCTGGCCGGTGGGGGCCACGGGGTGCGTGGGCACACGTGCCGCCAGAGCGGCGATGCGTTGGTCCACCAGAGGAATCACACGTTCGGCCATAGCGACGGATTTTGCCGCATGGTCAGCCACAACTGGCGGATGCCCCTAGGTTCAAAGTTGATCGCTGTCAGTTTTTGGGAGCGCGTGCGTCACACGCAGCGCCCGCCATCCACCTCGATGCAAACGCCGCTGATGAACGAAGCCTCGTCGCTGGCCAGATACAGCGCGGCGTTGGCCACGTCCAGCGCGGTGGAGAAGCGGCCCAGCGGAATCGTGGCCAAAAACTTGGCGCGGCGTGCCTCGTCCACCGGGCCGCCTGCAAACTCGGCGGCCAGGCCTGTGTCGGGGTTGAACACGGGGTTGATGCAGTTCACGCGGATGTTGTCGGGGCCCAGCTCGGCGGCCATGGACTTGCTGGTGATGATGACGGCGCCCTTGGAGCCGTTGTACCAGGTCAGGCCGGGGCGCGGGCGCAGCCCGGCAGTGGAGGCGATGTTGATGATGCTGCCGCCACCGGCCTGGCGCAGCGCGGGCACGGCGTGGATGGCACTCAGGTAGATGCTCTTCATGTTGATGGCATAGACCTTGTCGAACTCCTCCTCGCTCACTTCGAGCATGGGGCGGTTGCGGTGCGTCCAGCCTGCGTTGTTCACCACCACGTCCAGGCGGCCGTACAGGCGCACGGCTTCGTCGACCATGGCCTTCACTTCGGCGGATTTCGTCACGTCGGCCTTGAAGAACGCGGCGGTGCCGCCGGCTGCCGCGATTTCGGCCACCACGCGCTGGCCCCCGGCCTCGTTGATGTCGTTGACGATGACCTTGCCGCCTTCAGCGGCCAGGCGCTTGGCGATGCCTTCGCCAATGCCGTTGCCGGCGCCGGTGACGATGATGGATTTGTTCTGTGCGCGCATGGGCTCTCCGATGGGTTTGTTAGGTAGTATCAAATTTGATAGCTGCTAGCGCTTGTCTATCAAGCGCTAGAGGCTTATTTGACGGATGTTTCGGTGGTGGGTGACTGCGGGGAGGTGTCTGTGGCCATGGCGGCAGGCGCCTGCGGCACCCGGCCATAAAACTGCGGAAAGTATTCCTTCACGCCGCTGCCGTTGAAGTCCCATCCCGTGCACTGGCCCAGGTGGCGTGGCGGTTCGTCGGGGTTGCTGGACGAAAAGACGGCAGGCACTGACTGAAAGGCCGCCGTGGCCAGGTTGAACAGAAGTTCGCGCAAATGCGTGCAGCTTTCTACGCCGCCCAGGTGCTTCTGGATGGCCTGGCGCCAGCCGCGTGCCATGCTGCAGCCCACCATGCGCTGCAGTGCGGCCTGGGCCTCGGTGCAGCCCTTGAGTGGGTGCGAGTCCATGGACACGTCCACCGCCTGCACCACCAGTTGGCGGTTCACGGTCACGCGCAGCCACATGTGGTGGATGGCCTCACCCGCCAGGCGCGTGCGCGTCGGGTCGCGGTGCGAGGGGGCGTCGTAGGCCTTGCTGTCGTGCAGCTCGCCTTCGATGTCCCACAGGCCATCGTCGCGTTCAAAGCCCTGGTAGTTGACCCGGCGGACATGCTTGAGGGTGCGGGGTGCGGGGGGGCTCAGGGGCATGGCAAAAGAAAAATCGTCGTACAGAGGAATCAGAGATTAGCGGTGCACGGCCGCGCCGTCGTGCGCAGGCGTGACACCACTGAAGCGCGATTAACCGTACTTGATGGCCACCGTCTTCAAGGTGGTGAAGCCGTACAGCGCCTCAAAGCCCTTCTCGCGCCCGTAGCCGCTCGACTTGACGCCGCCAAAGGGCAGCTCCACACCGCCCGCAGCGCCGTAGTTGTTGATGAACACCTGCCCGCTGTGCACGCGCTTGGCCATGCGGAACTGGCGGGCGCCGTCGCGCGTCCAGATGCCAGCGACCAGGCCAAACTGCGTGGCGTTGGCCAGCTCCACCGCGTGGTCTTCGTCCTGGAAGGCCATGGCCGACAGCACGGGGCCGAACACCTCTTCCTGCGCCAGTCGGTGCTGCACGGGCACATCGCGCAGCAGCGTGGGGGCCTGGTAGAAGCCGGTTTCGGGGGCTTCGTCCACCACCACGCCCTGGGCCACCATGGGGATGCCTGCGACCTGCGCGTCCGACAAAAAGTCCCACACGCGCTGCTGCTGTGTCTGGCGGATCAGCGGGCCCACGTCCAGGTCCATGGCGGCGGGGCCCACGCGCAGCTTTTCAAACGCCTTGCCCAGGCGCTCCAGCAGGGGCTCGTAGATGAGCGAGTCGATCAGCACGCGCGAGCCCGCCGAGCAGGTCTGCCCGGCGTTCTGCACGATGGCGTTGATGACCACGGGAATGGCGGCGTCCAGGTCGGCATCCGCAAAGATGATCTGCGGGCTTTTGCCGCCCAGCTCCAGCGTCACGGGGCAGTGGCGCTCGGCGGCCACTTGCTGGATCAGCGTGCCGATCTTGGGGCTGCCGGTGAAGCTGATGTGGTCAATGCCGGGGTGGCGCGCCAGCGCGTCGCCCACCTCGTGGCCGTAGCCGGTGACGATGTTCAGTGCGCCAGAGGGGAAACCCACCTCGGCCGCCAACTGCGCCACGCGGATCAGCGACAGGCAGGCGTCTTCGGCAGGCTTGACCACACACACATTGCCCGCCGCCAGGGCACCGCCCACACTGCGGCCGAAGATCTGCATGGGGTAGTTCCAGGGGATCACATGGCCTGTGACGCCATGGGGCTCGCGCCAGGTCAGCACGCTGTAGCCGTCGGGGTAGGGGATGGTCTCGCCGTGGAACTTGTCGCATGCACCGGCATAGAACTCGAAGTAGCGCGCCAGCGCCATCGCATCGGCCCGCGCCTGCTTGGTGGGCTTGCCGCAGTCGCGCTGCTCCAGCGCTGTCAGCTCGTCGGCATGCTCCAGGATCTTGGCCGAGAGCTTTTGCAGCAGGCGGCCGCGCTCCACCGGGGCCAGCTTTTGCCACACGGCGTTGTAGCACTGGCGGGCTGCATGCACCGCCGCGTCGATGTCGTCGGCGTTGCTGCGCTGGATCTCGTCGAAGGGCTGGCCGTCGGACGGGTCGATCACGGGGATCGTGCGGCCCGAAGACGAGGGCACCGAGGCGTTGGCGATGAAGTTCAGTTGCATGGCCGTCATTTTGCCCGGAAATGGAATGTATTCTTAGTATTTGTGCGTAAAGTGCCTCTAGCGCTTTAAGGTAAAGCGTAAGCAGCTATATTTTTAATAGCGTTTAGTGGCATGTGGCCCGCAGGGAGGGGAGGTCCAGAATCTCCACCTCACCGCGGTGCACGCGCACCAGGTGGCGCGATTCCAGGTCTTTGAGGATCTGGTTGGTGGTCTGGCGCGAGATGGCCAGCATCAGCGACAGCTGTTCTTGCGAGATGGACAGCACGCGGCGCGACTGTCCCTCGGCCGTCCACTGGCCGTAGCCCTCGGCCATCATCACCAGGCGGCGCGCCAGGCGCTGCGGCGCGGGCAGCAGCGCCAGCTCTTCCATGGCCACAAAGGCAGAGCGCAGCTTGTCGGTGAGCAGCAGGGCCAGTGGGTGCCAGTGCTGTGGGTGGGCCTGCAGCCACGCCTGCAGCCGCTCATGCGGAATGTGCAGCAGTGTGGTGGGCTCGGTGGCCTGTGCGTCGTGGGTGCGTGCAGAGTTGTCGAACAACGAGATCTCGCCAAACCAGTGCGGCGGCTCCAGCCGGATCAGCAGTGCTGACCGTGCTTCATCGGCTCGCCCGCCCGTGCCCGAGATGCTGACCGCGCCCCGCACCACGGCATACAGCCCGCACGGAGCGTCTCCGCGCAGAAACAGCACTTCACCCGCCTGCAGATGGCGCAGCTGTGCCATGGCAATCAGCGGCTGGGCAAAGTCGGGCGGAAGGTGGGCAAACCAGCGGCCGGACTGGAGGACGGGCAGATAGGCGGCGGGGTGGGTCATGCGGGAACAAAGTGCGGCTGCAACCAAAAAGATCGCGGGGAGAGAAGTCTGCCAGCGTGCGGGGGGGAGGGGGCTTGGACAAGGTTCGTTGAGAGGGTGTGTGCGGGCTCTGGCATTCCTTTGTGGGATTTGCGCACATCGGCATGCAACAAACGCCTTCGCCTTGGGGCGAGCCGTTTGCCTTGGCTTCGCTTGCGCCAGCCCTGTTTTGTCGTCTGTCTGACAGACGCGGGCGTCGCCGCAGGGCGACCATTGATCCTGCTCAAAACAAACCACGGAGACACCCATGAAAACCCTGATCGACCACCTGGCCCAATACGCCGACTACCACCGCGACCCGCGCAACATCCACACCCATTTTGTGGGCGTGCCCATGATCATGTTTGCGGTGGTCATCCTGCTGTCGCGCCCGACCTGGATGGCGGGCGCGCTGCCGCTGAGCCCTGCGCTGTTCGCTGCGCTGGCCGCCAGTGTCTTCTACTTCCGGCTGGATATGCGTTTTGGCCTTGCGATGGCAGCGCTGCTGGCTGCCATGCTGGTCGGGGGCCAGTGGGTGGCAGCGCAAAGCCTGACCGTGTGGCTGGCGACAGGCATCGGCCTGTTTGCCGTGGGCTGGGTGATCCAGTTCGTGGGCCACTATTACGAAGGGCGCAAACCCGCGTTTGTGGACGACTTGGTGGGCCTGATTGTCGGCCCGCTGTTTGTGGTGGCCGAGTGGTCCTTCGCGCTGGGTTTGCGCAAGGAAGTGCAGGCCGCTGTTGAGCAGCGCAGCGGCCCGGTGCGACTGCGCACCGGCCAGGCTGCCGCTTGAACCCCGCATGAACCCGAGTGGGTGCCATGAGCTTTGTTTCCGTACTCCCCACCTTGCTGTTCATCGCCCTGGGGCTGGTGATGTTCGGCCTGGGCCTTTCCCTCACGGTGGGGGATTTCAAGCGCCTCTTGAACCACCCCCGTGCCGTAGTGCTGGCCCTGGTGCTGCAGGTGCTGGTGTTGCCAGCGGCGTGCTACGCCCTCATCGTGCTGCTGGGCGTGGCACCGCTCTATGCGGTGGGGCTGATGCTGCTGGCGGCTTCACCGGGTGGGGTGTCGGCCAACCTGTTCAGCCACCTTTTTGGTGGCAATGTGGCGATGAACATCTCGCTCACCGCCATCAACACGGTGTTGTCCATCGTGAGCCTGCCATTCATCACCAACTGGGCTATCAACACCTTTGCCCACACGGGCCAGGTGGTGCCGCTGCAGTTTGGCAAGGTGGTGGAGGTGATCGTCATCGTGCTGGTGCCGGTGGTGCTGGGCATGGTGGTGCACCGGCGCGTGCCCTCGTTCAGCGCGCGCATGGAAAAACCGATGAAGACATTCAGCGCCGTGGTGCTGGCGGCCTTCGCGCTCATCGCCATCGTCAAAGAATGGTCTGCGCTTGTGGAGTCCTTCGCTGGCATGGGCCCTGCCGTGCTGTTGTTCAACGTGATAAGCCTCATGTCGGGCTACTACCTGTCGCGCGCAGCGGGGCTGGACAAATCCATGGCCACGGCGATCAGTTTTGAGATCGGGATCCACAACTCCACGCTGGCCATCTTCATCGCACTGTCGGTGCTGGGCAACTTCCAGCTGGCACTGCCTGCGGCCATCTACTCGGTCAGCATGTACATCCTGGCCACGCTGTTTGGTGTGTTGGTGCTGCGGCGCGGAGCCCAGCCTGGGGCCGCTGCCCGCGCCTGAAGCCTGGCGGCCCGCTCAGCGTGCACCCACGGGCACGTAGGCGTCGCTGTGCTGGGCCAGCCATTGCTGTGACAGGTCTGTGCCATGCTGGCTGGGGTGAAAGTCTGGCCGCAGGTACTGCCGCCATGGGCGCCAGGTTTCGCGCACGAGGCCGCCCCGGCCGAACAGCGTGCGCGCTGCGCTGGCCCAGGTGCGCCACTTCCACAGCGTGCCGTCGCGGTGCAGGTTCAGCACCGTCTGGCGCAGCACATCGCCCACGAAGACAAGGGTGATGCGCCGGAACCAGGTGATGCGCCACGCGTGGTTGCCCCCCAGGGCTTGGTAGATGTCGAACGCCGTGTTCTTGTGCTCGGCCTCTTCGGCGCAGTGCCATTGCCACATCGTGGCCAGGCGGGGTTCGGCGCCCGCCAGTGTTTCCGGGTGGGCCAGCAGCCATTCGGCCAGCAGCGCGGTGAAGTGCTCGTTGGCCGCTGTCACAGCCAGCGGATGGCGCGGATCGGCATTGGCAAAAAGCTTCATGCGCTCTTGCGCACGCGGGGCCCATGCGTTGACCAGGCCCTGCTTGTCGAGGTGGCCGTTGAACAGCGCGTGGATGCGACGGTGCGTGGCCTCCTGCCCGATGAAGCCGCGCACCTCGTCGGCAAACTGCCCCTGCTTTTCGGCGGGCAGGGCCTTGTGACCGTCGCGCACCGCGTCGATGAAGAATTGTTCGCCCACCGGAAAACTCATCGATAGCGCATTGAAGAATGCCGTGCGAAACGCATCGCCCCCGCACCAGTGGCGATCAAAAGGCGTTTCCAGGTCGATGAGCAGGCGCCTGACGACGAGTTCGGTCATGGGTTGGGATCTCCGCGAGCGCTGTGAAGAAAGGGCATTGTGCGCTTTGGTACTGGTTGGTACCGGCGGCTTAAATCATGGGGTGCGCCTGTGGTACTGTCAAGTACCTGCCATTCATATGGGAATCCGCAAGCCATGACAGCCTTGCAAGCAACCACCCCGCCAGACGCAGCAGTGGGCACCGAGCACCGCGCCCGCTTGCTGGAGGGCATGGCCCGCGCCGTGGCGGCCAAAGGCTATGCCGATACCACCATTGCCGACATCGTGCGCGAGGCCAGCGTGTCGCGCCGTACCTTTTACGAAAACTTTGCTGACAAGGCTGAATGCCTGACGGCGCTGTACGAATCCGCCAGCGGCAATGCACTGGCGGTGCTGCGCGGCGCCATCGACCGCCAGAGCGACTGGCAGGCCCAGCTGGAGCAGGCACTGTCGGCCTATTTCGGTGCATTGGCCCGCAACCCAGTGCTGCTGCGCACCTTGTTCATCGAAATCCTGGGCCTGGGTCTGCCCGGCTTGGCCGCGCGGCGCAGGGCCAACCAGCAGTTGGTGGACCTGATGCTGGAGGTGGTGAACCACCGCCCGGGCCATCCGGGCCAGCGCCATCCGCCCTTGAAGTCCGCGATGGCCATGGCGGTGGTGGGGGGGATCAATGAGATGGTGCTTCAGTCCATCGAGCAGGGGCGGGCGGGGCAGCTGCAGGAGCTGGTGGAGCCCGCTGCAGCGCTGCTGCGGGCTGCGATTTCGGCAGACTTCTAAGCCGGGGGTGCTGCGACGCGCAGCCAGCGCTTGCATCCCTGGAACACGGCCACCAGGGCCCACCCAGCGCCCAGTGCAGCCAGCCACTGCAGCAGCGACAGCGGCGCAAACTTGAACCCGGCAGCCAGCCAGGGCACCGTGGTGATGGCGGCCAGAGCCGCCATCGTGCCGCCCAGCACCCACAGGCTGACGGGCGTGAGGCCTGCCCACAGGCTGCGCCAGCTTGTCTGGTTGCTGCGGCTGGGCAAGAGCAGCGCAGCATTGGCCGCCACCAGCACCACAAACGCGGCCGTGCTGGCCGTGGCAGCATGCGCGGCCTGGCCCAGCAGCCAGGCATAGAGGCCCACCACGGCGGCTGTCACCACGCCGCCCTGCACCAGGCTCAGCAGGATGTGGCGGGCTGACAGCAGGGGCTCGCTGGCCCCGCGTGGCGGCTGCTGCATGAGGTCGGCCGCACCTTCCTCGGCCTCAAAGACGATGGAGCAGGCCGGGTCGATGACCAGTTCCAGAAACGCAATGTGCAGCGGCGCCAGCACCAGCGGCAGCCCAAACAGCACCGGCAGCAGCGCGAGGCCAATGATGGGCACATGCACGGCCAGCGTGTAGACCATAGCCTGGCGCAGGTTGGCAAAGGTCTGGCGCCCCCGGTGGATGGCTTGAACAATGGCTGCGAAATCGTCGTGCAGCAGCACCAGTGCTGCGGCCTCGCGCGCCACGTCGGTGCCGCGCTGGCCCATGGCGATGCCGATATGGGCGGCCTTGAGTGCGGGGGCGTCGTTCACGCCATCGCCCGTCATGGCCACCACCTCGCCCTGGGCCTTGAGGGCTTCGACCAGCGCGAGCTTCTGGTGCGGCTTGATGCGTGCAAACACGCTGACCTGCCGGACTTTGCCGGTGAGCATGTCGGGGGACATCAAGGCCATTTCATCGCCGGTGATGACCTGGTCGTGGGCGATGCCCGCCTGGGCTGCGATCGCGCGAGCGGTGCGGGGGTGATCGCCGGTGATCATCACAACGCGGATACCCGCCTGGCGGCATTGCGCAATGGCCTCTGGCACCTCGGGGCGCAGCGGGTCGGCCAGGGCCACCAGGCCCAGCCATTCAAAGTCAAAGTCGTGCTGAATGCCGGGCCAGTCGTCTTGCACGCGGTGCCGGGCCTTGGCCACGCCCAGCACCCGCAGGCCCCGGTCGGCCAGGCGGGCGGCCTGGGCGCTGACGGCGGCGCGCTCGGCGTCGGGCAGGTGGCACAGGTCGGCCACGGCCTCGGGCGCGCCCTTGGTGGCCACGGTGTCGTGCGCCGAGGTGCCGTCGCGCCACAGGTGGCTCATGGCCAGTAGCTGGGGCGACAGCTCGTACTCGCGTGCCAGCGACCAGGCCGGGTGCAGGTGCTCGGTGCCTGCCAGATGATCCCCCGCCATGCGGTGGAAGGCCTGCTCCATGGGGTCGTGCGGTTCGATCTCGCTGGCCAGCACGGCGTATTCGAGCAGTTCGTGAAAGGCCTCTGGCAGCGCGCTGCCATCCGCTGCGGCGGGCAGGTTCTGCACATCGAGCTCCTCGCCCGCGATGCAAAGCGCAGCCACGGCCATGCGGTTCTGGGTGAGGGTGCCGGTCTTGTCCACGCACAGCACGGTGGTCTGCCCCAGCGTTTCGATGGCGTTGAGCCGCCGCGTCAGCACTTGCTGCGTCGCCAGCCGCCGTGCAGCCAGGGCCAGGAAGACGATCATGATCACCGGCAGCTCTTGCGGCAGGATGCCCATGGCCAGCGTGATGCCTGCCAGCACGGCTTGCAGCCAGTCGCCGCGCAGTGCCCAGAACAACGCCACCAGCAGCACACACAGCGCCAGGCCGATGACCACGAGCTTGTGGGTAAGCCGTGCCATCTCTTCGCGCAGCGGCGAGGCCTGCAGCGCAATGGTGTTGAGCGACTGGCCGATGCGCCCCAGCTCGGTATGGCGCCCCACCGTACTGACCTGCAGCAGCCCCTGGCCGCTGACCACCAGCGTGCCCGCAAACACCTTGTCGGCAACCTGCTTGACCACGGGCTCGGATTCACCCGTCAGCATTGACTCGTTGGTGGCCAGCTCGTGCGCCTGCAGCAGCGTGCCGTCGGCTGGTATGCGATCGCCCTCGGCAATCATCAAGAGGTCTTCGCGCACCACATCGCGGCCCGCAATGCGCACCTGGGTGCCGCCGCGCAGCGCGAGCGCGCGGGGGCTGGAGAGGTCGCGCAGCGCGCTCAGCGTGTTGTCGGTGCGGCGCTCCTGCAGCACCGTGATGGCCATGATGATGACCACAAACCCCAGCAGGATCAGGGCCTCTTGCGCGTCTCCCATCGCCAGATAGATGCCGCCTGCACCCAGCAGCAGCAGGAACATGGGCTCGCGCACCACGTCCCACGCCATGTCGCGCAGCGTGCGGCGCTGGCTGATGCCCAGTTCGTTGGGGCCTTCTTCACGCAGGCGTTGGGCGGCAACGGCCGGGTCAAGGCCAGTCGGTGGGATTTTTGCAGGCATGTGCGGGCATGTGGAGGCGTAGGGGGGCTTAATGCGATCTTTCTTATACCGTTGATCGCTGACAGTGTCCGTGCGCTGGCGCTGCTATTTCACCGATTCACCGATCACACCTCGCACAGCACAAAGTCTGCTTTGCCCACATTGCACTCTGGGCACCGCCAATCGTCCGGCACATCGGCCCACAAGGTGCCCGGCGCAATGCCGTCTTCGGGCAGGCCAGCGGCTTCGTCATAGATCCAGCCGCACACCACGCACATATAGATTTTCATGGGTTGATTCCGAAAGCGGTTTTTTGGGTGGGCTTCAGTCGTCATCGTGGTGTCTGCTGCGCTCGCTCGTCGTGCCGCTGGCCATCAAACCATGGGGCGATTGCTGCCATTCCCATGCGCCAAAGGCCAACACTGCCAGCAGCAGCGCTGCCGCCACCCAGGTGCGGTTTTTCTGCACCAGGTTGGGCCCTGGGCCTTCCACGCGCCCGGTCAGCATGGGCAGCGCCTGGTTCTTGCGCCGCAGCATGCTCAGGCCAGCAATCAAGGCGAGGTGGGCCAGCACGACAAACAGCATGGCTTCTCCGAAGAACTCGTGCACCTCTTCAATCCAGTCGCCTCCCAGCACGTCGCCCCAGTCGTTGTAGGTGGCGTAGCCGCTCAGTGTGAGGGGCACCACCATCGCCAGCAGCAACACAATGGCCAGCGCCATCAACAGGTTCTGGCCCTGGCGCCAGTTGATGGGTGTGATCGAAGTTGCTTTGGGCAGGGAGCGCAGCCAGGCCGGGGCCCCGGCCAGCTTGCGCCACAGCAGTCCCAGGCGCGAAGTGCGCGGGCCAAAGATGCCGTACAGCACGCGAAAGCCCAGCAGGCCCGCCAGGGTGTAGCCCAGCGTGACGTGCAGCAGCCGCCAGTGTTCGCCATCGGCGGTGGCGTAGGCGCCCACAAAGCAGAGCGCAAACAGCCAGTGGAACATGCGTGTGGGCGCATCGGTGACCCGGCGGCTGGGCGTTTTGGCAGGCGTTGGCTGCGCAGTGGCGCTGACCGGGTCGAAGGAGGGGGTGGTGTGCATGGTGTTTTCCTTGGGTTCAGTCGTTCCAGGCGCGGCGCGAGCGGGCATCCAGCCCCGCTGGCATGCGCAGGTCGTGGTCGTCAAATTGCCCCTGGTCTGCGCCCTTGTGGCAGGCTGCGCAGTTGGCCGCGCTTTTCACGCTGGCAAGCCTCCAGGCGGCGGGCTCGATCTTTCGGTGTTTGTGCTCAAACCATGCCGAGCGGGTGATGCGGTCCTCGGGCGGCTCCTCGTTCACGCGCTGGTAGGTGCCTGCGTGGGCCTGCAGCCACTGGTTGAGCTGGCGCACGGTGGGGGCGTCCAGCGATGCGTCGGTGCCATAGTGTTTGGTAAGCCCCGTCATCACGCGGTTCCACGACGCGGCAGGCAGCAGCCCGGGTGGGTAGGCGGTGTGGCAGGCGGCGCATTCCTGCGTGTAGGCGCTGGGCACGTTGCGGGGCATGGCGCGCCCGCTGTCAGCTTGGGCGCTGGGGAGTGTCTGCAGGGCCAGCATGCACAGGGCTGCGGCCTTGGCGGCGGGGCGAATGGATGCAAGTTTTTTCATGGTGCTCCGATTCAAGGCTTGAGTGCGTTGAAGGCGCTAACGTAGGCCAGCACATCGGCCTTCTCGACCGCCGTGCATTCGCGGCTCAGCACGTCGTTGCAGTTGCGGCGAAACCATTTATCGACCTTGGCGGTGTCGGTGAAGGCCTTGGGGTTGAAGGCAGGGGCCAGGGGCGCTATCGACTTGCCGGTGCTGGCGTGTTTGCCCTGCGCGGTGGGCGGCGTGCCGTGGCAGGATGCGCAAGACCATTCGCCACCGTGGCGGGTGGTGAAGAACGCCTTGCCCTTGTCGGCATTGCCAGGGCTGCCAGCCTGTGCGCTCCAGTGGGCGAGCTGCTGGGCAGCGGTGGTGTCGGCGGCGTGGCTGGGGCTGGCTGCGGCCCAGAGGCACAGCGCGGCCAGGGCCAGGGTGCGGGCGGTTGTCATCGTGCTGTACTTGTGGGTGTTTGTTGTCGTGTGGAGCCATTGTTGAAATCCCTGCCTGAACGGCGCGTGAAAGGGCTGTTCATCGGCCGTTCAGACACTGCGCGGGACAATGCACCCATGTTTTTTTCCCCCCACCGTGCTTCAGCGGGCCGCCATCCCATGCGCTGGGGCGCGGCGGCTTGTCTGCTGTGGGCGGCTGTGGTGGCCACGCCAAACGCCTTGGCCAGCAGCAAGAGCGACCACGACCGCGCCCGGCAGGCCGTGCAGGCAGGCCAGGTGCTGCCCTTGCCCGCTGTGCTGGAGCGCCTGCAGCGCGAAGTGCCCGGCCAGGTGCTCGAAGTGGAGCTGGAGCAGGAGCGGGACCGGGACCGGGACCGGGACCGCTGGATTTACGAGATCAAGCTGCTGACCCCTGCAGGGCAGTTGACCAAGGTCAAGCTGGATGCGCGCACGGCCGAGGTGCTGCGCATCCAATCGCGCGATGATCAACGCACCGGCCGAGAACAACGCGAAGACCGGCCCCGCCACTAACCGCCCATGCGCATCCTCCTGGTAGAAGACGACACGCTGCTGCGCACCCAACTGCGCACCGCGCTGCAGGGCGCGGGCTACTCTGTGGACGAGGCCGACAACGGGCGCGACGCGCAGTTCCTCGGCGAGACTGAGGCGGTGGATGCCGTGGTGCTGGACCTGGGCCTGCCGGTGGTGGACGGGCTCACGGTGCTCAAGCGCTGGCGGGCCGAGGGGCACAACATGCCGGTGCTGATCCTCACCGCGCGCGACAACTGGCACGAAAAGGTGGCGGGCATCGACGCCGGGGCCGACGACTACCTGACCAAGCCCTTTCACCTCGAAGAACTGCTGGCACGCCTGCGTGCGCTGATCCGCCGCGCCAGCGGGCTGGCGTCTGCGGTGCTGCAGTGCGGCGACTGGTCGCTGGACACCCGCAGTGGCCGCGTGGCCTGCGCGGGCCAGCCCGTGGCACTCACGGCGCATGAATTCAAGGTGCTCGACTACCTCATGCACCGGCCCGGCGTGCTGGTGTCACGCGCTGAGCTGACCGAACACATCTACGCGCAGGACTTTGACCGGGACTCCAACACCATCGAAGTCTTTGTGGGGCGCCTTCGCAAAAAACTGCAGTCGCCGTCGGCTCACGCGGCCCGTATCGAGACGGTGCGCGGCATGGGCTACCGCCTGGTGCCGCCATGAACCGGGGCGCGAACCGGAACGCGAATCGCAGCGGTTTGCACTGGTCGCGTTCCCTGCGGTTTCGGCTGCTGGCCGTGACGGTGGCGGGGGTGGCGGTGGCGGTCGTGCTGGCGGGCCTGGTGCTCAGTGGGCTGTTTCGCGAGCACGTGCAGCGCCAGTTCGAGGCGGCCCTTTTGCAACAGCTGGACCAGGTCACGGCACGGCTGGAGTTTGATGCCCAGGGCCAGCCGGTGGTCGCAGCCCAGGCGCTGTCGGACCCGCGCTGGCTCAAGCCCTACTCGGGCCTGTACTGGCAGGTGGACGCCATGGCGGCCGACGGGCACGGTCGGGCCGGGGTGCTGCGCTCGCGCTCGTTGTGGGACACCAGCCTGGCCTTGCAGGTGGATGCGCTGGCCGATGGTGCCGTGCATGTGCACGAGGTGGCAGGCCCGCAGGGCGCTCCCTTGTTGGTGCTGGAGCGCACCGTGCGTGCAGAGGGCGCGGATGCGGCACGCTGGCGCCTGATCGTGGCGGCCGATCTGCAGGCCACTCAGGCGGCCACCGCGCAGTTCACGCATGTGCTGGCGCTGTCGCTGGCGGCGCTGCTGGTGCTGCTGGCAGCGGCTGCGTGGGCCCAGGTGGCCGTGGGGCTGCAGCCTTTGCGTGTGCTACAGCGGGGCTTGCAGGATGTGCAGCAGGCGCGCACTACCCAGTTGCAGGGCACTTTCCCTGCCGAGGTGCAGCCGCTCGTCGATGACTTCAATGGAGTGCTTGCCCGCCATGCAGAGGTGCTGGAGCGCGCGCGCACCCAGGCAGGCAATCTGGCGCATGCCTTGAAAACACCGCTTGCAGTGCTGGAGAACGCGGCCTGCGCGCCAGCACCCGGTGATGGCGCAGCGCTGGCCGCACTGGTGCGCGAGCAGGTGCAGGTGGCGCGGCGCCACATCGACTGGCACCTGGCGCGATCCCGCGTGGCTGCATCGGCACACCTGCCCGGCCAGCGCACGGCGCTGGATCCGGTGGTGGGCGGACTGGTGCGTGTGATGAACAAGGTGCATGCCGGGCGCGGAGTGGACATCACGGTGGCCCTGCCCGATGCCCCGCTGTTCTTTGCAGGCGAGGCGCAGGACCTGCAGGAAATGCTAGGCAATCTGCTGGATAACGCCTGCAAATGGGCGCAGTCCACCGTACGGGTGCAGGGGCATATCGATGGCAGTCAGCCGCCGCAACTGGTGGTCAGTGTCGAGGACGATGGCCCAGGCATCGGTGCAGCACAGCGTGCGCTGGCGTTGGAGCGCGGCGTGCGGCTGGATGAAACGGTGCCCGGCACGGGGCTGGGCCTGGCGATCGTGCAAGACCTGGCGGCCCTGTACGGTGGTCGGCTGGCCCTGGAGCCTGCCGACCTGGGGGGGCTGCGGGTGGTGCTGATGCTGCCTGCAGGGGACGACGGTATGGTGGGCGTAAAAAAGCCCGCCTGAGCGGGCTAAGGCCCTGACAAATCCCCCGATCTCGCGGATGTTGCAAAGCCCTGGACTGGACGGTGCCAGCGTATCACCCCCGCCAGAGTTTGACCACCCGGCAAGCGATAGGCACAGTGCCAACGGGGGGAGGTCCTGGTGCGAGGATCGAGGCAGTGGGGGGACAATAAATATATGTAAAAAATAGCCCTGGCGCTTATCCATCAAGCGCTATAAGCTATATTTTTAGGAGCAAATCAAAGCCTGCTCTCTACGCTGTTGCGCATGGCGGCCTGCGCCACGGCGTCCAGCGCGCCGTCCACCACGGTCTGCTCGGTCAAGACCTGCACGGCACCCTGGTGGAAGAGCTTCTCCAGCAGCCGCAGTGTCATCGACTGGGTTCGGCCCGATGCGCTGGTGAAGAGGAATAGATTGCCTTGCGAGCCGACCCAGGACAGCTGGGTGCGTTCCCACTGGCCCGCCACCTGCAGATTGACCCAGGTGCCAATCGCCAACGGGACCAACGGCGGCAGTGGTGCCAAGGTTGCCAATGGTGGGATTGGGGGCAGAGGATGCAGAGGGGGCACTGCGGCCGTGCTGCCGCTGGTGGTGGTCTCCGGTGCAAGCTTCGCGCTCTCCGGGACGGGGGGCTCTGAGATGTCTACATAGCCCGACTCCTTGGCCTCTGAGGGGGCGACCCACGGGTCGTCGTCCTCCAGCGGGGCGGGCTGCGCCGCAGCGTGGGGTTGGGTGGGCGGTTCGGGTTGCTGGGGCGCCGCCCTGGGCCCCGGTTTGAAGGCCTGCTGGTGCAGTTCCATCAGCAGTTCGAAGACAGCCTCGGTCCGGGTGGCCGGGTAGTCGATGGATGCCAGGCCCTCGCGCAGCTTGGCCAGCAGCTTGGGCAGCAGGCGGGCCAACTGGCCGGTGTTCGCGCGGGTTAGCGCGGGCTGCGTGCTCCAGATCAGGGCGTCCACCAGTTCCTCATAGCGGCCCGGGTCAGCGCTGCGGGCGGTGTCGGTCAGGCGTGCCTGGGCCATGACCTGGGACCAGGCGCCCAGCAGAAAGCGGGAAACTGCGTCGGGCACCTTGCCGAAATCAGGCCGCAGCGAGAGGTCGCGCGAAATCCGGGCGGCCAGCAGGTGCCGCTGCTCTGCATGCTGCAGGGTCTCGATGGCGCGCTGGCGTTCCTGCTTGCGCTGCTGGTCCTTTTCAGCCCATTTGGCATGCAACTGCTCCAGCACATGCTCGAAATCATCGGGCCCTTCGATGGTGGCCGTGGCCAGCGGGCCTGCGATGTTCATGAGCGAGCGCATGAAGCTCTTGAAGCCGGGGGCTTCGGGGCTGGTGAAGGCCAGGCTGCGGTCGGTGATGTCTTGCAGCAGGCGGCGTGCGGCGTGCTCCTTGTGGCTGAAGAACCGGGGGTCGGCCACAGCAAGTTGCATCAGGGCGGGCTCCAGGGCGCGGATGAACTGCTGCACGGGCCATAGCAGCCGGCTGTCGCGCGCGATGTTATCTACCATCAGCGCCACCACTTCCATGCTCAAGGCCTCGCCCAGTCCGCCGGAGTGTTTGCGTGGCGCAGCTGTGAGGCCGCCATCGGCACTGCCGCCCGCGCCGCCGCCTGTCGGGGTGCGCTGGCCCCCCAGCCGCTCCATCATGTGGCCCACCTGGTTCATGGCCTGCAGCGCTTCAAAGGCGGCGGGCACGGTGGCTGCGAAGTCCGTGGCAGGTGGATCGATCTGGGGAAGTGGGGCCCCGTTCTCGAACTGGCGTGCAAATTGTTCGGCAAAGTTTTCGCTGCCATGGCGGGCGGCGGCGGGGGCGGGCACCTGCGCAGGGGTGGCGCTCTCGCTGAACTCGCCCAGCAGCAAGCGGCGCAGGCGGTCCAGCGTCAGCAGCGGGTCGGCGCTGCCAGCCGCTGCAAGCAGGTCGTTGTCGGCTGAAAAGCCGGGGGATGCGCCGCCCTGTGCGGGAGCCACATAGACCACCTGGCCGTCGGCCTGCCGCATCGCATAGCCCACGGGCTGCACGCCACTGTGCTTGAGCCGTTCAATCTGCGCCAGATAAAGCCCCCGCAGCTCGGTGCCCAGTGCCTGGGCCATGGGGCCCATCCAGTCGTTGCGCACTTGCGGCGTCACCTGCATCTGCGACACCACGGTCTGCATGGCCTGCAAAAAGACTTCGGGGCGCAGGGGGTTGTGCTCGGGTTGCACGCGGGGCAGGCCCAGGGCCGCGCACACCAGGGCGTCGAGGTCGGCCAGAGGTCCTTCCACGGCTGAGATCAGCACCTGCCGGGCGCGGGCGCGCTCCACGCTGTCGTTGATCTGCGCCTCGTCCATCAGTTCGAGTTCGTCGAAATGGACGGTGAACAGGGAGCGCGTGGGTTTTTCCTGGCCCTGTGCGGCTTCCTGGTCGAGTGCCTTGCGCAGCGCGTCAGGGTAGCGCTCGCCCATCACGGACGCGAGCCGCGACAGTTGCTGCCGCGCTTCGTGCATCGCGTTGTGCTCGCCCGGAGTACGGGCCTGATCCTGGCGCGCGAGGAGGGCCATGCGCGTAGCCTCGGCAACGCGCTCCATCAGGAGCTGGGCCTGGGCGAGCACATCACGGACGATGTGGCCGTACGGCGTGGTGTCGCTGGCGGAGAGGGCTGGGGCCGACGGTGGTGTGTTTTTCAAGGCCATCTTCTGGGAGGACGGGAACCGGTGCCCGCCATGGTACGCGGCAAAAAGGGGCCTGAGGCCCCTTGTTTGCCTGGATTCCCGGCTTGCCAGGCCGGGGCCACGGTTCAACCGCCGTGGAACTTGACCACCAGCGGCACGATGAGCAGCGCCACGATGTTGATGATCTTGATCAGCGGATTGATGGCCGGGCCTGCGGTGTCCTTGTAGGGGTCGCCCACGGTGTCACCGGTGACGGCGGCCTTGTGCGCCTCAGAGCCCTTGCCGCCGTGGTGGCCGTCTTCGATGTACTTCTTGGCGTTGTCCCAGGCGCCGCCGCCCGTGCACATGCTGATGGCCACAAAGAGGCCGGTGACGATGGTGCCCATCAGCAGCCCGCCCAGCGCTTTGGGCCCCAGCAGCAGGCCCACCACGATGGGCACCACCACAGGCAGCAGGCTGGGGATGACCATCTCCTTGATGGCGGCGGTGGTCAGCATGTCCACGGCCTTGCCGTATTCGGGCTTGGCCGTGCCCTCCATGATGCCGGGGATGTCGCGGAACTGGCGGCGCACCTCCACCACCACGGCGCCGGCTGCGCGGCCCACGGCCTCCATGGCCATGGCACCAAACAGGTACGGAATCAGCCCGCCAATGAACAGGCCCACGATGACCAGTGGGTCAGACAAATCAAACGTGATGGCCCGGCCATAACTTTCGAGCTTGTGCGTGTAGTCGGCAAACAGCACCAGCGCGGCCAGCCCGGCAGAGCCAATGGCGTAGCCCTTGGTCACGGCCTTGGTGGTGTTGCCCACGGCGTCCAGCGGGTCGGTGATGTCGCGCACGCTGCTGGGCAGCTCGGCCATCTCGGCAATGCCGCCAGCGTTGTCGGTGATGGGGCCATAGGCATCCAGCGCCACCACAATGCCCGCCATGCTCAGCATGGACATGGCCGCCACCGCAATGCCGTACAGGCCCGCGAGCTGGTAGGCCGACAGGATGGCCAGGCACACAAAAATCACCGGCCAGGCGGTGGACCGCATCGACACGCCCAGCCCCGCAATGATGTTGGTGCCGTGCCCGGTGGTGGATGCCTGGGCGATGTGCTGCACGGGCGAGTACTGCGTGCCGGTGTAGAACTCGGTGATCCACACCAGCGCCGCCGTCAGCACCAGCCCGGTGGCGCAGGCGCCGAACAGCTTGATCTGGCTGCCCGTGGCGGTGATGGCGTTGTCCGGGATGATCCAGATGGTGACAAAGTAGAACGCAATGAGCGAGAGCACACCCGCGATCGCCAAGCCCTTGTACAGCGCGGGCATCACGTTCTTCATGCCCGGCGTGGCCTTCACGAAGAAGCAGCCGATGATGGACGCGATGATGGACACCGCTCCCAGCGCCAGCGGGTACACCACGGCGTTGACCGGGGCGGTGGCCACCAGCAGCGCGCCCAGCACCATGGTGGCGATCAGCGTCACAGCGTAGGTTTCGAACAGGTCGGCGGCCATGCCGGCACAGTCGCCCACGTTGTCGCCCACGTTGTCGGCGATCACGGCGGGGTTGCGCGGGTCGTCTTCGGGGATGCCCGCCTCGACCTTGCCCACCAGGTCGGCGCCCACGTCAGCGCCCTTGGTGAAGATGCCGCCGCCCAGGCGCGCAAAGATCGAGATCAGCGACGAGCCGAACGCAAAGCCGATCAGCGGGTTGAGCAGCGTGGCCAGCTTGGCCGTGGGCGTGAGGTTGCCATTGCCCGCCAGAAACCAGTAAAAGCCTGTGACGCCCAGCAGCCCGAGCCCCACCACCAGCATGCCGGTGATGGCCCCGCCGCGAAACGCCACATCCAGCGCCGGGCCAATGCCCTGCGTGGCCGCCTGCGCCGTGCGCACATTGGCCCGCACCGACACGTTCATGCCGATGAACCCGCAGGCGCCCGAGAGCACAGCGCCCACCACGAAGCCCACGGCCGTGGTGCCGTCCAGAAAGATGCCGATGAGAACCGCCAGCACCACGCCCACGATGGCGATGGTTTTGTACTGTCGGGCGAGGTAGGCCGCAGCACCAGCCTGGATGGCGGCGGCAATCTCCTGCATGCGGGCATTGCCCGGGTCTTTGGCGAGGATCCATCCTCGCGCCCAGATGCCGTAGGCCACCGCAATCAATCCGCAAACCAGGGCCAGTATCAGAGGGGCAGTCAGCGCTGTATTTCCAGCCATTCGTCACTCCTTGAAATATTCAGTTGCACGGAGGGAAACATCACAACGCAGGACGGTGGTGCTTCCGTTGCGTTGCTTCCTCGTGCTCCCGGTGCGTTTCGCGGCAGGAGTCGATTGGCCAACAAGCCCAATTTACAGGCAAACACTGCTTTGCAAGCGGGCAGAAAGGGGCCTGCCCCTAAAATCAGGGTTAATCCCGACGCTTGTTTGCGCTGCATCAGCGCCAGGCGCCTCGCGGGTTACCGTCAACAAACCACTCTCCAAAGACATGTCCCTCAACAACGTCCCCCCAGGTAAGAACGTCCCCGAAGCCTTCAATGTGGTCATTGAGATCCCCATGAACTCCGACCCCATCAAGTACGAAGTGGACAAGGAGTCCGGTGCGATCTTCGTGGACCGCTTCATGACCACGGCCATGCACTACCCGACCAACTACGGCTATGTGCCCCAGACCCTGTCGGGCGACGGTGACCCGGTGGATGTGCTGGTGATCACCCCTTACCCCCTGCACCCCGGCGTGGTCGTGCCTTGCCGCCCCCTGGGCATTCTGATGATGGAAGACGAGGCCGGTGTGGACGGCAAGGTCATTGCCGTGCCCACTTCCAAGGTGCTGCCCATGTACGACCACTGGCAGAACATTGACGACCTGAATGCCATGCGCCGCAACGCCATTGCCCACTTCTTCGAGCACTACAAAGACCTGGAAAAGGGCAAGTGGGTCAAGGTGCTGGGCTGGGAAGGCATCGATGCCGCCAAGAAGGAAATCACCGACGGCGTCGAGGCTTTCAAAAAGGCAAACGCCTGAGGCGATCTGGCGAAAATCGGCCCTAGCGCTTGATGGTAGAGCGTTGGTAGCTATTAATTTAATAGCTACCCACAGCGCAACTATCTGGTGACTCCGAAACGGCATGCGAGCCACAAGCTCGCATGCTTTTTTTTGGCCTTCCGGTGTGCTGCCGCAGGGCCAAAGCCTACTATGCGTTCCTGCAGGCACTGATAGACTGCACCCGGACTGCATTTGGTTACAGATGCAGGTGTGCGGTGCCAGGCACTGCACTGATGGGCATGCATTCGAAATGCCTTGTGTGGGCAATGCAATGTGAAGGGTGATCCATGAGAGTTTCCGATCTGCGCATCGGCGTCAAGTTGGGTTTGGGGTTTTTGGCGGTGGTGCTGTTCACCACCTTGCTGGGCGTTATCGCGCTGGTGCAGATGTCCCGCATCCACCAGTCGGCGGATCAAATCGCCACCAATCTCCTGCCCAGCGTGGCCCAGACGGGCGAGCTGCGCGTGCTGCTCAACCGCATGCGGCGCGCCGAGGCGGGGGTTGTCACCTCGCGCAGCGTCCCCGAGGTCAAGGCCTTTTCCGAGCAGGTCAATGTGCGCCACAAGGACCTGGACAAGGCCGAGGCCGTGTACGAGGCCCTCATCGATCTGGACAAGGAGCGCGAGGTCTTCAGCACCTACAAGCAGCGCAAGGCCGAGTACATCAAGCTCCAGACCAAGTTGCTGGAGATTGCAGCAGGCGTTGATTTCTCCAATGCCGAAACCCTGGAGCTCACTGGCGATGCGCTGGGCATTCTCTATGCCGGCGAGTCGGAGGCCGCGTTTGCTGCCACTGCCGATACGCTGGGCGAGCTGCAAAAGATCAACGCCGATGCTGCCTTGCAGGCCAGTGCCGAAGGGCGCGAGGTCTTCACCACGGCGCGCCTGTGGCTGGTGGGCACGCTGGTGGTGTGCGTGGTGCTGGCGGCGTTGCTGGGGGTGGCGATCACGCGCACCGTCTCTCGCCCCGCCCACCATGCCGTGCGGGCTGCCCGCGCAATTGCAGAGGGCGACCTCACGACCGAGGTCCCGCCGGGCGGCAGGGATGAAATGGGCCAGTTGCTCAACGCACTCGGTGACATGCGGACCAATCTGGCGCGTGTGGTGTCTGGCGTGCGCAGCAACGCCGAAGGCGTGGCGTCGGCGAGCTCGCAGATTGCCTCGGGCAACAACGACCTGTCGGCGCGCACAGAGCAACAAGCGAGCGCGCTGGAAGAGACGGCGGCCTCGATGGAA
>CAXIRU010000074.1:0-39672 GCA_964031875.1 Acidovorax facilis | reverse complement strand
CCGCACACGACGCTCAAATGTCCTTGTTGTAGTGGCAGGCCACGAGGCTCGCCCTATACAGATCAAGGACTTGCAGCGGTTGGTGTCGAACTCGGGTGCCCCATCTGCGGCGAGTTGACATGCTCGGCCTCCATGGCCTGGATCACGCTGTCTGCGGCCTGGGCGAGCTTGCCCGCCATGGCATCAATCTCCCGCTCAGCGGTTTTCTTACCCAGCTTGAGAGCGACCCCTGTTTCGATCAACCTGGGGCGGGTCAAGTTGCTGAAGAAATGGGCGCCCACGATGGGCATGGCCAGCTTTTCGTCAGGCCACACGGCTTGCTCGTTGGCCATGGATTTGGTGTGGTACACGGCAGTGCACAGCAGGTCGTAGAAGGGCGCAACGCGCGTACCCTCGTCGTCGATCAGGAATGAAATGTTTTTGAGATGGCAGTCGGAGTTGCCAACGAGCGTGTTGAACAAGATCCAGCGAAACACGTCCAGGCGCGCAGCGGCCCTGTTGCGGCACAGCCCGATCAGCTGCAGCAGCTTGTCGAAGGTAGCGCTGCGGTACTTGGCGTAAGCCATTTCGTTGAGGGACTGGCAGCCATCGAGCGCGTGAACACGCTGTATCTCCCCGCCAGGTGCCGTCTTACGGTCAAAGCGCTCAATGATGTAGACCGGCTCCGGGACATACAGGCGCCATACCTTCGGCACCTTGAGCCCCAAGGCGCCTGCCAGGCGCATGGTGAAAAGCTCATTCACCACGGAATGGGGGAATCCATCGGCGGTGGAGTTGGGCTTGAGGATGTGGGTGGATGGGCTGCCTTTCAGGGGCTCCATCAGCCTGCCGGTGGCCGGGTCAAAAATGACCACCATCTTGTGCTGCGCCCCGGCCAGCGACATGCGCTTGGGGGCCTGGTGGGTGAGGGATGCCCTTGGCAAATTGCGGATGCGTGCAGACAACGCCTCGCGCGTCAGCTCCGCTGCCCCCTGGGGTGCATCCGGGGCTCCCGGCGGCTGCAACACCAGGGCACCTGCCGACTCCGACCCCAGCCGCGCCAGCAAGCCGAATGCATCGGCAGCCTCAATGCCCTCTTCTTTGCCGATGACCTCCCGCAGCCGTTCTTCGGGCAACAGGTTGTCGAGAAACCATTGAACCGGCCGCAGCGTGGCGCCGTCCAGCAAAAGCTCGGGGGCGAGGGGGAGTGCCGGAGAGAGCGCGAAGGGCCTGGGCTGCTGCAGCCAGCTCTCGGCGTACTGAAATCCCCACACGTTGTTCTGATCGAACAGCGAGCCGACCAGCTGACCGTTGATCTGGACTTGCAACTGCCGCTGGCTCATGGGTTGCCGCCCTCCTCTTCGCTCTTACGCTTGATTGCGGCACGCATCACCTCCTGCGACTGCCGAGCCTGTTGTTCCAGGGCGGTCTTCTTGGCGGCGAGTCGTGCGGAATCGCTTTGCAATCTCTCAAAGGCTTCGTCCGGGATCTCCAGTTCCATGCGAATCCCCATCTCGGCCAGCACCTGCAGCGCACGGCCCATCTGCACCGTCTCTTTGCCGTGCTCCAGGTCGCGCAAGTAAACGTGGCTGACACCCACACTGCCCGCCACGTCGTCTTGGCGCACACCACCGGCCTTGCGCACAGCGCGCACCACCTGGCCAAAGGCCGCAACGCTCTGAATGGAGATTCTTTTCATAAATCGAAGCTTTGGTTTCGATTTTATGCTGCAAAGGGGTGTGAAGACAAGAAAACGAAAAGATCGTTGAGATTACACAGCGATGACGAGGTGCAGAGTCGGAATCGAAACTATCGTTTCTATCCCGCGCAGGCTTCCACCGGGTCGCCTGGTGAGGAAGGTGCGCCGGTTGAACGATCCGCGCACGCGAAAAAAGGCTTGCAAGGGTGAATCCCAATGCAAGCCTTTAACTGGTTGTTGTGCCTTCTATGAGGCGCCCAGCAGCGCCGTCATCTCGGCAAGCAGCGCACCCATGCGCGCTACCAAACGCTCAGAACGGCAACCCCACATAGTTCTCCGCCAGCGACCCCTGCGCCTTCTCCGACGAGAACAGATACGCCAGGTCCGTGTCCTGCAGCTTCTGGTCGTACGCGATGGAATCCGGAAAGGTGTGCAGCATGGTCGTCATCCACCACGAGAAGCGCTGGGCCTTCCACACGCGGGCCAGGGCCTTTTCGGAGTATTTGTCGAGGCCGGTGCTGTCGCCGTTTTGGTAGTGCGCCACCATGGCGTGGTACAGGTAGTAGATGTCAGACGCCGCGCTGTTCAGGCCCCGTGCGCCGGTGGGCGGCACGATGTGGGCGGCGTCGCCCGCCAGGAACAGGTTGCCGTAGCGCATGGGCTCGGCCACAAAGGAGCGCAGGGGGGCGATGGACTTTTCGATGGATGCACCCGTAATCAGCTTGTCGGCCACCTCGGTGGGCAGGCGGCGTTTGAGCTCGGCCCAGAAGGCTTCGTCGGACCAGTCTTCCACCGTGTCGGTCAGCGGCACCTGGATGTAGTAGCGGCTGAGCACCTGCGAGCGCAGCGAACACAGCGCAAAGCCGCGTTCGTGCTTGGCGTAGATCAGCTCGGGCGAGACGGGCTTGGTGCGCGAGAGCACGCCCAGCCAGCCAAACGGATACACCTTCTCGTATTCCTTGAGCACGTCGCGCGGGATGGACTTGCGGCTGACGCCGTGAAAGCCGTCGGCGCCAATCACAAAGTCGCAATCGATGCGCACCACCTCGTCGCCATTGCGGTAGGTGACGTACGGGTTGGCGCTTTTCAGGTCGTGCGGCTGCACGTCTTCGGCGTTGTGGATGACGATGCCCTTCATGCGGTCGCGCGCTTCGTACAGGTCGCGCGTCAGCTCGGTCTGGCCGTAGACCACCACCGAGCTACCGCCGCTGTACTTGTGCAAATCGACCCGGTCCATCTTGCCGTCGTGGGCAATGATGAAGCCGTCGTGGATCTCGCCTTCCTTGTCCATGCGCTCGCCGCACTGGGCCTCGCGCATCAGCGCGGCAAAGCCGTGCTCCAGCACACCGGCGCGGATGCGGCCCAGCACGTATTCGCGGCTTTGGCGCTCCAGCACGATGGTGTCGATGCCCTTGAGGTGCAAGAGCTGCGAGAGCATGAGGCCCGAGGGGCCTCCGCCGATGATGCAAACCTGGGTTTTCATGGTGTCTCCTTGGATGGTTGGTGCGTTCATGACATGGATCAAACGGACCCCCCAAAGATACGTGGCACAGTCGCCGCGTTGAATGGACGGATAGAGCCAGAACATGCACTTTTCGAACATGGCCGGGAGCCACAGCAGCATCCAGTCGTACAGCCTGTTTGGCGAGTCGCAGCACCTGCCCGACGTGCTGCACTGCGAGACGATTGCCGAGCGCTCGGTGCTGCACGACTGGGAGCTGGCGCCGCACCGGCACACGCGGCTGCACCAGGTGTTGCTGATCACCTCGGGCGGCGGCATGGCCCACTTGGATGGCGAGCAGCACGCGCTGGCTGCCGGTGCGCTCATCAACGTGCCGCCGGGCCATGTGCACGCGTTTCGGTTCACGCAGCACACACAGGGCTGGGTGGCCACGCTGGCCGATGAATTGATGGACGAGATATTTGTGCGGGTGGGCGATGTGCGGCGCGACCTGGCACGGCCCGCCGTGGTCACCGCCAGCCCGCCCATCAGCCAGGCCATGGGGCAGATCTGGCAGGAGTTCTCGGGCCGCGCCAAGGCGCGTGCGCTGGTGCTGCGCGGCCTGAGCGCCACGCTGCTGGGCTGGGTGGCGCGGGCCATTGAGGACCACAACCCCGCAGACACGGCAGCGCCAGAGTCCACCCTGGTGCAGCGGCTGGAGGCACTGATCGAGGCGCATTTTCTGGAGCACTGGCAGGTGGCCGACTACGCGCGGGCGCTGGCCGTGTCGCCCACGCACCTGAGCCGCGTGGCGCGGGCTGCCACGGGCGTGTCGGCCCAGCGGCTGATTGAAGCGCGCCTGATGCGCGAGGCGCGGCGCAACCTGGCCTACACGCACCTGGGCGTGGCCACCATTGCCTACACGCTGGGCTATGCCGACCCGGCGTACTTCACCCGCGCCTTCACGCGCGATGCAGGGCTGTCGCCGCGTGCGTTTCGGGCGCAGGTGGCGGCGTCGGCGCCCGCACAGGCGATGTGATGCCGCGTGACAGGCTGCTGACACGCCGCTGTCAGCAGCCTCCGCTCACCATCGGGGCTTCTTTCTTTCCATCACCCATTGAACGACAAGGAGCCTTTTATGAAAAACGCCATCGCCTGGTTTGAAATCCCCACCACCCAACTCGACCGCGCCCAGACCTTTTACGAAGCCGTGCTGGGCCAGCCCATGCGCCGCGAGGCCATGGGCCCGAGCGAAGGCGCCGTGTTTGCCTACGACGGCGCAGCAGACGGCGTGGGCGGCGCATTGATGATGGGCCCGACTGCCCCGCAGGTATCGGGCAGCGGCACACTGGTGTACCTGGATGCATCACCCTCGCTCGACGCGGCGCTGGAGCGCGCCGTGGCCCAGGGCGGCCGCGTGGCCCTGCCACGCCAGGCACTGCCGCCGGGCATGGGGTTCTTTGCGCACATCCACGACCTGGATGGCAACCGCGTGGGTCTGCACGCACTGTCTTGAAGAAAGAAAGGAGCACAGCATGGAAGCACAAGAAATCCACCGGGGCAGGCTGCTTGACCATGTGCAGCTGGTTGTGCGCGACCTGGCACCCAGCCAGTCCTTTTACACAGCGGTGCTGCAGGCCCTGCAGGTGCCCATGGGCGGGGCGGACGAGGGCTATTTCTGGGCGGACGAGCTGTTTGTGTCGTCTGCCGACAGCCTTGCTGCGCAAGGCCACCTGACCGGCCGCACGCACCTGGCGTTTCAGGCACAGAACCGGGCGATGGTGGATGCCTTCTACCAAGCCGCGCTGGCCCACGGCGGCACCGACAACGGCGCACCGGGCGAACGCCCTTACCACCCCGGCTACTACGCCGCGTTTGTGCTGGACCCGGATGGCAACAACATCGAGGCAGTGTTCCACGGTGACGCGCAGCGCAGCGCGCCGTCGGTCAAGATCACCTTTTGAGGCCCGCGCGGCGAGCCCTGCACAACGCGCACAACGCTGTGGGGCCTGTGGCTGCACAGCGTAGGGCGGGCTGCAGAAGCGGGTGGCGCGGTACGCATGGCCTGCACCCCTGGTTGCGCCAGGGTTGCCGTGCCATCGCCACAATCGCCCCATGCCGCATTACCCCACCTCCCGCCGCGCCCGGCCGATCAACCCCCACAAGCTGCCCCTGAACAAGTGGACCGCCATGGTGGCGGTGAACAAGGAAAAGCACTTTCTGGTCACCCGCGTGGTGCCGCCCGCAAGCCCCGACCTACCGATTGACGAGGTGGAGCTGGAGGCGGTGATCTCTGGCCGCAGCATGGTGCTGCCCTGGCGCGATTTGCAAGATGCCGCGCGCTGGCACCAGGGCTGGGTGTGACGGGGCTGCTGCCGTATCCCCGCTGCGCTGGGCTTGGTGGCGGGTGTGTGGCGGCCCCCAATGCCTGGGGCGGTGCGCGAACGGGCATTAACGCATTCGCGCCTTAACGCCTTGACGCCTTAACGCCTCAACGGTGTTTGTATTGCGTGGGGCAATAGGCCCGGTCTACCTCTGGCGAGCGCAAGGCCGCGTGTTTGGTGGCACGCCCTGTCACGCGCTGGCGCCACAGGCGAAAAGAGCCGGGCTTGAGCTGGCGGCGCATGAGGGTGATGACGGCTGCCTCGTTCAACCCGAACTGCAGCGCAATGGACTCGAACGGTGTGCGGTCTTCCCACGCCATCTCGATGATGCGGGAGATGTCTTCGGCCGCCAGCACGGTGGGCTGGCGGGTGGCAGCGAGCGGAGCGCTGAGTGTGTGCAGTGCGTGGTGGGTGTGCATGGTGAAAGCGTGCGCGCGGCAAAAGCCTGGGCCGGGCACGGCGGTATTGGACACCGGCCCGGCAAATGGCGTGCGGGCATTGCAGATGTCCTCATGCTATTTATTTAATAGCTATTAGCGCTTTTCTATCAAGCGCCAGGGCCTCAGAAGCATCTGAAGACGGCGCTGTTGTAGACCCAGCGGATACGCCAGCTGCAAACGTACTGACACTGCGGTGTCAGCAGCGCGCCCGCACCATCAAGGCTTCTTTGACCAGGAGCTTTTTTATGACCGACGCCGCACTGCAACACCCCCTTTGGCTGGATGCTGAGCCTGCGCGTAGGCCAGGATCGGCGGCGCCCACAAACGCTGGCACCCCGCTGCGCCGCAACTGGATCGCCGTGGCCTGCGCCCAGCACGCCCGCCGTGGCTGTGCCACGCCTGGCGCGGGCTACATGCAGGTGTGCCATGGCAAGGTGGCGCCGCTGCAGCGCATCCGGCCCGGCGACCGCGTGGCGTACTACGCGCCCACCATCACGATGGGTGGCAAGGACCGGCTGCAGGCGTTTGTCTCCATCGGCATCGTGTTGCCGGGCGCGCCGTATGCGTTTGACATGGGTGGCGGGTTTGTGCCGTCGCGGCGGGACGTGACCTATGTGCCTGCAAGTGAGGCGGCGATTGCGCCGCTGCTGGACGCGCTGGAGTTTGTGGACGACCGACAGCGCTGGGGCAGCAAGTTCCGCTTTGGGCTGTTTGCCGTGAGCGACAACGACATGCGCCTCATTGCACAAGCGATGGAGGCAGATACAGCCCTGCTGCGTTGGACATAGTGGCACGCCAATGGACGGCAAACACTGACCGCCCTCCAGAAGGTGCCACGTAAGGCTGGCAGCTGCCGACGCAGACCCTCAACATACGGCCATCAACGCATCCACAACCTTTCGTTGCGCCGCGTTCAGGGCCGCATAGCCTTCGCGCAGCATGCGCAGCACGATCTCGTGGATTTCCAGTTCGCCATTGGGCATGGTGTTCTCCTTGGAGGAAGTCTTCTTCGGCCACCAAGCAGGTGGGCCGAGGGATCACGGTGCATGGTGCAGGTCCGTAGCCCCACCAGCACCCTGGCCTGCCCCACCATGGACCAAGCCCCATGCCACTGTGCCAACGTGGCACGGGGGCAATGCGGCGATGTGAGGGGAATTGGCGGCGCTGTTTATGTCCCACGGGGCAATCGATGGCCCACAGGCGCGGCAGTGCCAGGCCGCCTTCAGCTTCAATCACTCCTGTTTTTATAGCTATCAGCGCTTATCCATCAAGCGCTAGCGGCCAAAAAAACTAAAAATCAAGGATGCGCAGGCCCCGCCCGCACACGCGCCAGCGCCTCGGGCACATCGCGCCAGGCCGAACGGCCCGGCGCATAGCGCTGGCGCATGTAGCCCGCCAGCTCGGTGATCTGCGCGTCGCTGAGCGCGTGGCCGAAGCCGGGCATGAAGCCAATGTCCCGCGTAGCAGGCTCGCGGATGCCGTGCACGATGACCTGCAGCAGGTTGTCGGGCCGGTCGCTGTGCAGGTTGCTGTTGAGCGCCAGGGGCACGTTCACGCCCAGCAGCTTCGGGCCGTCGCCGTCGTGGTGGCAGGCGGCGCAGGCGCCGTCGAACAAACGCTGGGCTTGGCCGGGCTGCGGGGCCAGTGCGGCGGCCTGGGCCACGGCGGCTTGTGCGCGGTGCTGAGGGTCAGACACAGGCTGGGTGGCTGGCTGGGTGGCGGCTTCCGCAGCGGTGAACGAGGCCAGGTAGCTTGCCATGGCGCGGATGTCGTCGTCGGGCAAGTGGGCCAGCTCGCGCACCACGGGCGCCATGGGGCCGGAGGCGCTGCCGTGCTGCGGGCTGTGGCCGTGGCGCAGGTAGGCGTACAGCGCATCGGCCGTCCAGGGCACGGGCGCTTTTGAGAGGCCCGTGAGCGCGGGCGACTCCCAGCCATCGACCATGGCGCCGGAGAGGAACGCGGCACCGCCCAATTCAGCGCCCAGTGCATTGCGCGGCGTGTGGCAGGCGCCGCAGTGGCCCACGCCCTGCACCAGGTAGGCGCCCCGGTTCCATTCGGGCGGGCGGGTCGGGTCGGGTTGGAAAGGCGTGGCGT
Source organism: Acidovorax facilis (assembly GCA_964031875.1). Lineage (GTDB taxonomy): Bacteria > Pseudomonadota > Gammaproteobacteria > Burkholderiales > Burkholderiaceae_C > Acidovorax > Acidovorax facilis_A. The sequence continues at coordinate 31,635 of CAXIRU010000074.1, read as the reverse complement.
CGTGGAACAGCGCGTTCCAGCCCGCCATCAGCGGGCGCACGCTGAAAGGGAAGGTCAACTCGGTCTTGGGAACCTCGGCCCGGACGGCGGGCTGTGCCATCAGGTAAGCGTACAGCGCGGTCAGGTCGTCGTCGCTCATCTTGGCGAACGACGTGTAGGGGAACGCAGGGTACAGGTGTTTGCCATCGCGCGAGATGCCTTCGCGCATGGCACGCTGGAAGGCGCTGAAGGACCACTGGCCGATGCCCGTCTCAGGGTCGGGCGTGAGGTTGGTGGTGGGGACCTTGCCAAAGGGCGTTTCCATGGCGCGGCCGCCCGTGTTGGGCGTGCCACCGGGGGCGGTGTGGCACACCACGCAGTCACCCGCCGCGGCCAGCACGCGGCCGCGTTCGATGGTGGCGGCGTTGTAGACAGAGGCACCCACGGTCTGCACCACGGGGGCGATGGAGGGGCGCCAGCCCAGCAGCGCTGCGCCCATGGCGATGCCACCAGCGACCAGAGCCAAGGCGCGTGCCCAGGGGCTGCGTTTTGCGGGCCAAGTGGCGCTGGCAGGTACAGCGGGCGCGGGAAGTTCCAACGTGGGCAACACTTCGGCCTGTTCCGCTGGCGGGGTTCCGCTAGCGGCGGCATTGCCCGCGCCACCGGGCAAGGGGCTGAGCCCGGCACGCACCACCTCGGGCGTGAAGGGCGGTGCGCGAAAGCGCACACCCGTCGCATCAAAAATCGCGTTGGCAATCGCCGCCGTGCCCGGCACGGACGACGACTCGCCGGAGCCCAGCGGCGCCTCGTCCTGCCGGGGCATGTGCATGACCTCGATGACGGGCACCTCGCGGAAGCTCAGGATGGGGTAGCTGCCCCATTCGCGGTTGTCCACGGCCTGCTTGACGGGCTCAAACGTCACCTGTTCCTTGAGCGCGCGGCTGGTGGTCTGCAGCACGTTGCCGTGCACCTGCTGCTCCACACCGGCAGGGTTGACCATCAGGCCTGCATCGTGCCCCACGACCACGCGGCGCACATGCACCTCGCCGGTCTTTTTGTTGACCTCCACATCGGCCACCCAGGCCGCCCAGGCAGCGCCAAAGCCGGGCCATTTGCTGTGGATGTAGCGGGCGTAGGCAAAGCCCTGGCCCTGCACCCAGTCACCTGGGTTGTCACCATCCAGCGGGCGCTGCTGCGGGCCGGTGCGGCGAACCCAGCCCGCCTTTTCGGCCGTGGCCTGCACCAGTTCGGCGGCGCGCGGGTCGTTCAGCAGTTGCAGGCGAAACTGCACTGGGTCCACGCCCGCCGCGGTGGCCAGTTCGTCCACATAGGACTCGTGCGCGAAGGAATTGGGCAGTGCCGACACGCCGCGCAGCCACGATGCGCGCACGATCGGCGGCATGTCGTTGACGGCCACGCGCAGGTTGTCGTACTGGTAGGGCGGGCGCGCGGTGCGGTCGCCCATCTCGTAGGCCTGGGCCACGGGCTCGATGGTGCGAGTGAGCAGCAGGGCCAGCGTGGGCGCGCCGTTGGAGGGGTAAGACGTTTCGAAGTCGTACGCCGCCACGGTGCCATCGGCCTTGAGCCCGCCGCGCACCTGCATGAGCTGCGCCGTACCCTTGGGCTCCCACAAATGCTCTTGCTCGCGCGTGAGCTGCACGCGCACCGGGGCGCCCACGGCGCGCGAGAGCAATGCCGCATCGGCAGCTACATCGTCGGCTCCGTTGCGGCCGTAGCAGCCTGCGGCCTCCATACGGATCAGGTCAATGTCCACATCGGCCAGCCCCATCAGGCGGGCCAGGTCGGCGCGCAGCACATGGGGGTTCTGCGTGCCAGCCCACACGGTCATGCGCGGGCGGCCTGTGCTTTCATCGCTGCGCCATTCCGCCACCGCGCAGGACGGGCCGATGGAGCCGTGCATCTGGTACGGCCACACATAAGTGCGCGGCATGGGCTGGCCGTTGGCAGACAGCGCGGTCAGGGCGCCCTCGACATCGCCTTCGTCCACCAGGCGGCGCTGCGTGGCAGGGTTGGCGCGGATGGCCTGCTCCAGCGCCTCGGCGCTGTCCTGGCGCGGAAAGCCGGGCCAGTCCTTCCAGCGCACTTTCAGCTCGCGCAGGGCTTGCTCGGCCTGTTCCTCACGCTCGGCCACGATGCCCACAAAGTCGCGAATGACCACCACGGCGCGGATGCCGGGGATGTGCGCGATGGACTGCTGGTCCACCGATTCGAGTGTGTTGCCGATAAAGTCGCCATGGTCGGCCCCCGCATACGGCGGGCGCACCACGCGGCCGTGCAGCATGCCGGGCACTCGCATGTCGTGCACAAACACCAGCTCGCCGCTGACCTTGGCGGGGATGTCCACGCGCGGCACAGACTGGCCGACCACGGTGTAATCGGCGGCGGCCTTGGTGGGTGTGGTGTCGGCCAGCTCCAGCGTAGTGTGTTCGCCAGCCAGCAGCGCGCCGTAAGCCACTTGGCGCGACGGTTCTGCCGTGACCTGCACCACACCGGCACGCACCTGCAGTGCCTCCACCGGCACGCCCAGCTGCTTTGCGGCCTGCGCCACCAGCCAGTGGCGTGCCTGCGCGGCAGCGGTGCGCAAGGGCTTGGCGTGGATCTGAATGGATGCACTCGCGATGGTGGCGCCCTGGTTGGGCGCGCGTGTGGTGTCGCCCAGCACCATGTTCACCTGAGCCATCGGCACATCCAGTTCTTCGGCCACGATCTGCGCGAGTGCGGTGCGGATGCCGGTGCCCAGGTCCACATGGCCGCTCAGTGCAGTCACGCTGCCGTCGTCCCACACGGCGATCAGGATCTCCACGCCCTCGGCTGGGTTGCCTGCCACCAGCGCGGGCTGGCCCTTGACGGGCGGTGGCGCGGGCGGTGGATTGCGCACCACCAGCAGCACGCCCTGGGCGGCATGGAAGTCGGCGCGGGTGAGCGGGCTGTGGGCGCGCAGGGGTGTGGCGTTGTCAGGTGTGGCGCTCATGCCTGGGCCTCGCGCATCAGCACCGCCGCGCGCAGCACGGCGCGGATGATTTCAACATGGGTGCCGCAGCGGCACAGGTTGCCCGACAGCTCGCGGCGCACGGCGGCTTCGTCGGGATCAGGGTTGCGCTCCAGCAAGGCCACGGCCATCATCACCATGCCGTTGAGGCAGTAGCCGCACTGCGCGGCCTGCTCATCCACAAAGGCCTGCTGCACCGGGTGAAGCCCTGCGGTGCGGCTGCAGCGCCTGGGCAGCCCTTCCAGCGTGGTCACCTCGCGGCCTGCCACGCCCTGCGCAGGGATCACGCAGGCCCGCGCGGCAATGCCGTCCACCAGCACCGTGCACGCCCCGCACTGCCCCAGGCCGCAACCGTACTTGGGGCCGTTGAGGGCCAAGTCGTTGCGCAGCACGTGCAGCAGCGTGGTGCTGGCCAAGGTGCTTTGCGGCAGGGCAAACGGCTGGCCATTAACGACAACCGAGGAGTGTGAAGCGGGCGCGTGCATGTCTCGGTGGGTTGTTCTCAGCGTCGCAGCGACCCGCTGCGCGTGTACATCTCCAGGTCCACAAAATTCGAGCCATTGTGGTTCCCCGGGCCGTACTGCAGCGGAAAGTCGCCAATCTTGGTGGTGCCCATGTCTTCCATGGCCTTGATGAAGCTTTCGCGCGTGAGGTTGCGCCCCGCGCGCTTGAGGCCTTCCACAAACACGCGCGCAGCGATGTAGCCCTCCAGCATGGTGTAGCTGTCGATCTTCTCGCCCGCGTCCGCGCGGTCCTTGCGGTAGTCGGCCACGATACCCATGCGGCTGGCCTGCGGCGAGGGCACGATGCTGGCCGTGACCAGCCCTTCGATGCCGCCGTTCAGGCGCTGTGCCGAGCCCGGTGCATCGGTGATGCCCACCGAGATGGTGTACAGCGGTGATGCGGCACCCGCTGCCCGATAGTCGCGCAGGAACACCTCCACCATCTTGCCCGCCATGATCATCACCACGGCGCCCGGCTGTGCCTTGGTGAGCTGCGCGACCTGGGGCTTGGCGTCGGTGGCGGCGATTTCCATGGGCACGGAGTCGACCACCTTGACCTTCAGGCCCTGGGCGATCTGCAGGCAGGTGTCGAGGTTGGATTTGCCGAACGCGCTGTTCTGGTAGGTGACGGCAATGTTGTTGATGCCCAGCGTGGCCAGGTGCCCCACGATCTTGCGCAGCTCTGTCTCGTAGCTGGCGCGCACGTGGAACAGGTAGCGGTTGTGCGTGGTACGAAACGATGTGGTACCCACGAGCGGCGCGAACATGGGCACACCCGCTTTTTCTGCCAGGGGCATGGCGGCGATGAGGTTGCCGGTGGCCACATAGCCGATCAGGGCGAAGACCTTGTCTTCGTCAATGAGCTTGGCCGTGTTCTCGGCCGTCTTCTTGGGTTCGTACGCGTCGTCGTGCGACACCAGCTCCAGCGTGCGCCCATTCACGCCACCGGTCTTGTTGACCTTGTCGAAAGCCAGCGCAATGCCGACCTTGTAGTCCACCCCGAAATCCTTGGCCGGGCCAGTGAACACGGCCGACTGCCCCACCTTGATGCGGGTGTCGGTCACCCCGGTCTCGGCAGCTGCCGGGCCTGCCCATGCCACCCCCGCAACCGCCAGGCCCACCATGGCGCTGCGGCGGTCGATGCATCCATCCACCACTTCTCGACACTTCATGTAGTGCTCCTTACATCAAAAGGCAAAGTTTCCGCGCGGGGGCAAACATCGTGCAAGTGCTTGTAGAGGTGTTTTTTGTAACCAACGGCACACGTGGGTCACACACCACAGGTGCGCGTTGGCAGCGGGGGGTCAGACGCTGAGGTAGGCGCGCCGCACCTCGTCGTTGGCGGCCAGCTCGGCCATGCTGGCTTGGTAGCGGATCTGGCCCTTTTCGAGCACGTAGGCGCGGTCGGAGACCAGCTCGGCAAAGTGCATGTTCTGCTCGGACAGCAGAATGCTCACACCCTGTTCTTTCAGCTCCAGGATCATGTGTGCCATCTGCTCCACGATCACAGGAGCCACACCTTCGGAGGGCTCGTCCAGCAACACCAAATAGGGGTTGCCCATGAGCGTGCGGGCCACCGTGAGCATCTGCTGCTCGCCACCGCTCATGCGGCCGCCGGGGCGCTGGGGCATCTCGCCCAGGTTGGGGAAGAGCTTGAACAGGCGCTCGGGCGTCCACACCGGGGCGGCCGCACCGTCGGGCCAAGTGCGGGCGGGCTGGCGGCCTACCTCCAGGTTCTCCATCACCGTGAGGTCGGTGAACACGCGGCGGTCTTCGGGCACAAAGCCCAGGCCCAGGCGCGCGGCGTCGTGCGGGTCGCTTTTGGAGAGGTCGCGCCCCATGAACTGGATGCTGCCCTTGCGCTTGGCCAGCATGCCCATCAGCGTCTTGAGCGTGGTGGACTTGCCTGCGCCGTTACGGCCCATCAGCGCCACCACTTCGCCACGGCGCACGTCCAGGTCCACGTCGTACAGGATTTGTGCGGCACCGTACCAGGCCTGCAGGCCCTTGGCCTGGAGCAGCAGTTCTTTGGGGTTGTGGGTCGTCATGGTCATGCCGCCTCCGCATTGGCTGCGGCTTTCTTCTCAAACGTTTTGCCGGTGCCGAAGTAGACCTCCTGCACCTTGGGGTGGTCGCGCAGCTCCAGCGGCTTGCCCTCGGCAATCAGGCGCCCGCGCGCCAGCACGATCATGCGGTCGGCGTAGGCAAACACCACGTCCATGCTGTGCTCGGTGAAGAGCACCGCCATGTTGCGGTCGATCACCAGCTGTTTGGTCAGCGCCATGAGTTCATTGCGCTCCTTGGGCGCCATGCCGGCAGTGGGTTCGTCCATGAGCAGCAGCTTGGGAGAATTGGCCATGGCAATCGCCAGCTCCACGCGCTTTACATCGCCATAGGCGAGCACGCTACAGGGCCGGTCGGCCTGCGACTTCATGCCCACCTGGTCGAGCAGCGCCAGGGCTTCCTCGCGCTTGTGGTCGGCAGCCCTGCGCCATAGGGAGAACAGCAGACCATCGTGAGAGATCAGTGCCATCTGCACGTTCTCCACCACCGTCAGCGATGCAAAGGTTTCGGCGATCTGAAAGGTGCGGCCCACCCCCATGCGCCAGATGTCGCGGGGCTTGCGGCCCACCAGCTCTTGTCCGTTGAGCTGGATGGAGCCTGCATCGGCAGGCAGCTGGCCGTTGACCATGTTGAACGTGGTGGACTTGCCCGCGCCGTTGGGGCCGATGAGTGCCAGCAGCTCGCCAGCCGCCAGTTCGAAGTGGATGCCATCCACCGCCTTGACGCCGCCAAACGATTTGCCCAGGCCGGTGACTTTGAGGAGGCTCATGCTGTGCTCTCCTTGGCGTTCTTGGTGTTCTTGGCGTCGCGCATGTTGTCAAAAATCTGTTTGATGGTGCCCGCGATGCCCTGCGGAAACAGCAGCACCAGGATGAGGATGATGGCGCCCAGCATGGCGCGCCAGTAGTCGGTGTTGCGCGCCACGGTGTCGTGCAGCCAGGTGAAGGTGACCGCGCCCACCACGGGGCCTGCGAGCGTCTGGATGCCGCCCAGCAGCACCATCACCAACCCGTCCACCGATTTGCCCACAGCCAGCGACTCGGGCGAAATGCTGCCCTTGGAGAACGCATACAGCGCCCCCGCCAGCCCTGCAGCTGTGCCTGCCACCACAAACGCCGCCCACTGCATGCGCTTGACGTCGATGCCGATGGCGTCGGCCCGCAGCACAGAGTCGCGCCCCGCGCGCAGCGCATAGCCAAACGGCGAGAACAGCACGCGGCGCAGCCACCACACCCCTGCCCCCACCAGTGCCAACGTGAGCCAGTAATACATGCGCTTATCTGCCAGCCAGGCCGCAGGCCACACGCCTGTCAGGCCGTTGCTGCCACCCGTGAAACTGTCCCACTGGTAGGTGATAGCCCAAGTGATCTGGGCGAAGGCCAGTGTCAACATGGCCAGGTACACACCCGACAGCCGCACCGCAAACCACCCGTAGACAAACGCCCCGGCCGCCGCCACCAGCGGCGCCACCACCAGTGCGATCTCCATCGGAAGCCCGAGCGAGCGCACCAGCAGGGCCGCGCCATAGGCGCCCAGCCCGAAGTAGGCGGCATGGCCGAAGGAGTGCATGCCCGCAGGGCCCATGATGAAGTGAAGGCTGGCCGCAAACAACGCTGCGATCAGCAGGTCGATCAGCAACACCGTGGTGTACGGCGACTGCGCGGTCAGCAACGGCGCTGCCGCCAGCAGCAGGCCCAGAACGGCGGCCGCCACCAGGTAGGCCTTGCCAGGCCGGCGCAGCGGCTCCTCCTGCATGCCCACGTAGCGGCTGGGCGCCTGCGGCCTGCCGAACAGGCCCCATGGGCGCCAGACCAGCACCACTGCCATCACCAGAAAATCCACCACCAGGGTCAGCTTGGAAAACGAAACACTCAGGCCAAACACATCGACCACACCCAGCCAGATGCAGATGGCCTTGATCTCGGAGATCAGCAGGGCTGCGGCGTACGCGCCAGGGATGGAGCCCATGCCACCCACCACCACCACCACGAAGGCGGCACCGATGGTGTGCAGGTCCATCTCTAGCGTCGCGGGCTCGCGCGGCAGTTGCAGTGCGCCACCCAGCCCGGCCAGCATCGCGCCCAGCGCAAACACGGCCGTGAACAGCCAGGCCTGGTTGACGCCCAGGGCGCTCACCATCTCGCGGTCTTGTGTGGCGGCACGCACCAGCGTGCCAAACCGGGTGCGCGTGAGCAGCAGCCAGACCGCGCCCAGCACCAGCGGACCGACCACGATGAGGAACAGGTCGTAGCTGGGGAACTGCCGCCCGAGCAGGTTCACGGAACCCGAAAGGCCCGGCGCGCGCGGGCCCAGCAGTTCGTCGGGGCCCCAGAGCCACAGCACGGCGTCCTTGATGACCAGCACCAGCGCAAACGTGGCCAGCAGCTGGAACAGCTCGGGCGCCTTGTAGATGCGGCGCAGCAGCACCACCTCGATCAACGCCCCCAGCACACCAACAATCAATGCTGCCAGCGGCAAGGCCACCCAGAAGCCCAGCGCACCGCTCAGGCGTTCGACCAGCGAGTACGCGACGTAGATGCCCACCATGAAGAACGAGCCATGGGCAAAGTTCACGATGCGGGTCACGCCAAAGATCAGCGACAGACCCGCCGCCACAAGGAACAGCGACGACGCGCTCGCAAGCCCGTTGATGAGCTGAACGATGAAACCCGAAAAACTCATGTTCGATAAACCCTGTAGGGCCCGTTCACACCATTTTTGCCAGCGCGAAGGCCATGAAAGAATCCGACCGTGCCCCAGCCGACACCAGACAGCACCCGCAGCATCCGCCTGTGCCGGACCGCCGGTAGTGTCTGCCGGGGCCGAGACGCCGCAGGCGCCTCAAACCTCAGAGGAATCAATCAGCGCTTCGTGACTTCTTCACGTCGGCAGCGGACGGCTGGTACCTGGCATCGGCACCATCCAGGTAGACGTAGTCGACCATCACGCCCTTGCCGCCTTCGTTCTTGGTGCGCCCGACAAACGCGCCCATGGTGGCCTGATGGTCTTCAGGCCGGTAGGTGATCTTGCCGAACGGGGTGTCCACCTGCAGTCCCTTGAAGGCAGCGACCAGCTTGTCAGTGTCGGTGCTCTTGGCTTTGGCAATACCGGCCGCAGCCGACTTGATCATGCTGTAGCCCACCACCGAACCCAGGCGCGGGTAGTCCTTGAACTTGGCCTGGTAAGCCTGCTCGAACGCCTTGTGTGCTGGGGTGTTGATGCCGTACCAGGGATAGCCAGTTACCAGCCAGCCGTTGGGGGCCTCGTCTTTCAGAGGGTCCAGGTATTCGGGTTCGCCCGTCAGCACGCTGACCACCTCGATGCCCTTGAAGAGGCCGCGCGTGTTGCCTTCACGCACGAACTTTGACAAGTCTGCGCCAAACAGCACGTTGAAGATTGCGTCGGGCTTGGCATCCGACAGCGCTTGCACCACGCTGCCGGCGTCCACCCGGCCCAGTGGCGTGGCTTGTTCGGCCACAAACTCCACGTCGGGCTGGGCGGCCTTGAGCAGTTGCTTGAACGCCGCCACAGCAGACTGCCCGTATTCGTAGTTGGGGTAGACCACGGCCCAGCGCTTTTTCTTCATCTTGGCGGCCTCAGGCACCAGCATGGCGGCCTGCATGTAGGTGCCAGGGCGCAAGCGGAAGGTGTACTGGTTGCCACCCTGCCAGGTCATCTTGTCCGTCAGCGGCTCGCCTGCGAGAAAGAAGAACTTCTTCTGCTTGGCGAAGTCGGCCACCGCCAGGCCTGTGTTCGACAGGAAGGTGCCAGCCAGCACATCGACCTTCTCGCGCGACACCAGCTCTTCGGCCACACGAACGGCGTCGCCGGGGTTGGCATTGTCGTCGCGCGTGATCAGTTCGATCTTCTTGCCATTGACGCCGCCCGCAGCGTTGATCTCATCGACCGCCAGCTCCATGCCCTTCTTGTAGGGCTCCAGGAAAGCGGGCTGCGCCTTGTAGCTGTTGACCTCGCCAATCTTGATCACGCCCTGGGCAAATACAGGGGCCAGGGTAAGGGCCAATGCAGCCGCAGCCGTGGCACGCATGAGGTTTCGTCGCATCGTCATGGGGAGACTCCTGAAGGATGGTGGGAGAGAGATCGAACGGGGGGTAAGACAAGGCAGGTGGGTGTTGTGCGCGCGCCGGGCTCAGCGCAGGCCATCAACGCCCTGTATTTCAGAGGCCGTGAGGCCGCCGACACGTGGCAACGGTCGCCCGCCGTCCGTCACGACAACGGCCACCACGATTTCATGGGCCCGCGGGGCATCGGCCACACGGGCTTCCATGGCGTCGAAATGGCTGCGCACGTAAGCCGCATCCTTGTGGCCCAGGGGCACGTCGATAGCCGTGCCGAGACCGCCCATTTTCTTGCTGGATGGGACCAGTGCGGCGCCCTTCTCGACAGCCACACGCAGTGGTGCGCCCAGCTTGGGATGGAGGATGGCGGCGGCGTGCTCCAGCTCGCCCGCCTCGCCCACGATGGCGGCCTTGCCATAGCTGTGCGCATCGCCCGGAGCAATGCCCAGGGCCTGCACGCAGCGGGCGCCCAACAGCCCCCCCAGCTCCTCACCGATGGCGATGAGTTCGTCGAGGTTCTCCACATAGCGGCCTGCGCAGGGGTTCTCGATCACGGCCATGGCCAGTGCCTTGCGCACCGGGGGTTGAACGTCACGCCCCATTTCCACGCGGACTTCGTCGGTCTGGACGATGATCTTTCGAATCTTGGCTGGCATTTTTTGGCTCCTTGCGATCTTGTCTTGTTCGATGGTGTGCGGGTCGGCGTGCGGCTCAGCGCAGGCCGTTCCACTGGCTGATGTCTGCCGCCTTGAGCCCTCCGACGCGGGCGTGGATACGCGGGCCCGTGGTCATGGCGAGTATGAAGACGATCTCATCAGCGGAGGGCGCACCCGGAACACGCACTTCGATGGCGTCGAAATGGCTGCGCACATAGCTGGCGTTGATATGGGTCAGCGGCACATCCAGCGCCGCGCCGGGGCCGCCCACTTTCTTGGTGGAGGGCACGATGGCCAGCGCGTTGGCGGGCTGCCCGGTCTTCTCCTCTGCCTGGCCCTTGGCGTAGGCGTTGCGGTCGCCCTTCCAGCCCAGCAGTTCGCGCATGGCGTAGCCACCGGGCACATGCCACAGCGCGCCGTGCTCCAGCTCGCCGGCCGCGCCCACGATGGCACCCTTGCCATAGGTCTCGATGCGCTCGGCGGGCACGGACATGGCGTTCAGAAGGCGCCGGGCCATGTCCAGCCCCACGTCCTGCAGCGCGTCCATCATGGGGAGGATGTCGGGCTCATACCGTCCCGCAAATGGGTTGGTCAGCACCGCGCCAATGGCACCACGCAGCAGCGGCACATCGGCCACCGGCCCGAATTCGTGCCGGATTTCCTCAAGATGGGTAAAAACGCGTCGTATCTGGATCATTCTGGAGACCTGTGCATTTCGTTAAGCAAATACTGAACCAACTTCCGATTCCACCTCTGCAAGTCGAGGTCATACCGCATCCGCCAGCGCCTGAGGCGCCGAGGTCGTCACGAACTGCCCCTTGCAAGCCAGCAGCGCAAACCACAGCAGGCCGCCGGACTGCAATTCTTGCGCTTTTTGCAGCCCCTGGTGCAAGGCCTGGCGCACCGACTCTTCAGGCAAGGCAGGGACATCCACGGTGACAGGAATGGCACCCAGGTCACTGTCGTCCCGCACTTGCCACGCGGGCCTGCGCACAATCCGCGCATCGGCCACATCCACCGCGTTGGCCACGATGGTCGCCGCCGCATCTGCCTGCGCCGCCGTGCGCGCCAGCACCGTCACGCTGTCCGCAATGCCGAGCGACTGGCTGCGCCCCCTCCAGCCGCTGGTGGCCACACCGCGCACCGGCATGGCGCTGTCGATGCGGATCTGTCCATCCAGCACCAAACCGTTGCGCAACTGTGCAGCATTCAGTGCGGCAATGTCAGCGTACACCCCCACCGTGACCGACTGGCCCGGCGCCAGGTGCAGCGCAATGTCGCCGCCATTGTTGACCCAGGCGCGGTCTATGCCCGGATGCTCGTAGCAGGCCAGAATCTCCTGCGCCACCGCACCCGCCACTGCCGCCATTGATGTAATGAAGCCCGTGCGGTAGGGGCTGCAAGCAGTCCACATGCGGCGCGCCACCACGCCCTTCACACCACAGCGTTCGCCCACCGGCGCCCGCAAACCCGGGAGTTCACTCACCAGTTCCTGCAACAGCCCGTCAAAACGCTGCCACGCGCGCTCGTGCGCCAGGGCCACGGCGTCGCGCGCCCCTTCGGCCTGGAGGATGAGGTCCATCGGGCCATGCTGGAAATGCCAGCGGCCATCGGACAGGAGCTTGCGGCAAGCGTTCACAGCGAGGCCCACTCAGCCAAGCAGGGGTGGGCGGCCCAGCGGCCACGGATTGGCGGCAGGCAAGGTCTGCCAAACGCGCGCCTGCGGTGCACCGTCGTTGTGCCACGCGCCGCGCTCCAGCACTTCGCGCAGGCTGCGGATCTGCTCGGTGTGGCCGCCCAGCGCTTCGTAGTCCACACGGCGCATGCTGAACTCGATGGGCGCCACGATGGCGGGGGTGGGCACGGTGCCAAAGCTGTTGTCCGGCATGCGCAGCACGTCGGCCATCACGGTGATACCGCCGCCCGGCCACACATAGGCGGGGGCTCCGCCACAGGTCACGTTGACCAGCGCGTTCTTGATGGAACGCGTGAGCAGCACCGGGTTCTCGGTCACCCCTGCACGCAGGCTGCCACCCGCACCGCCGAGGAACAGCACGGATGCCAGCGAAGGCTCGCAGTTTTCACCGATACGGTCCACGATGCGGCGCACCTCGACGGGCATCTCGGCTTCCACCGGATTCAGTTGCTCGTCCAGCACGTACCAGGAGGCATGCTCCCCGGTGGTGGAGGTCATCAAAAGGCGCAGCCCCGGCCAGGCCACGGATTCGTCCCAGCCTTCGATGATGGACAGTGGGTCGGCAATGTCGGTGCCACCCCAGCCGGTGCCGGGGTTGGCCACCTGAAAGTAGCGGCCCGGCGTGGACTTGCGCCCGCGCATTTGAATGCCCGAAGGCTTCATGTCCAGGCAACGGCCCGCCTGGTGCTCGGTGAGCACGCCGGTGATGTGGTCGTCCACCACTACCACCTCGTCCGCATGGCCGAAGAACTGGCGCGCAAAGATGCCAATGGCCGCCGAGCCGCAACCCACGCGCATGCGCTGCTCGGCCACACCATTGACGATGGGCGCGCGCCCGGCCTGGATCACAAGCTGCGAGCCGCCGTCGATGGTGAACTCCACCGCCTGCTTGTTGCCCAGCGCCTGCATCATCTCGGCGGTGATGCGGCCCTCTTTCTTGGTGCCACCCGTGAGGTGGTGCACGCCGCCCAGCGACAGCATCTGCGAGCCGTATTCGGCCGTGGTCACATGGCCCACCACCTCGCCCTTGCAACGCACGTTGGCCTGCTCGGAGCCGAGGAAACGGTCGGTGTCGATCTTCACCTTGAAGCTGCAGTAGCTGAAGATGCCCTCGGTGACCACGGTGACCATGTCCACGCCGTCGGTTTGGGAGCCCACGATGAAGGGCGCGGGTTTGTAGTCCGGGTAGGTGGTGGACGAGCCCACGCCCGTTACGAACACCTCCTCAGACAGCAGCAGATCGCCGTTCCATGTGGGTTCTAAAGTCACCTCGGAATCAGCGCCTTCTTTTGGCTGTGCGCGGCCTACAAACGGCACCAGCGTGGCCGTGCCCGCCTCCAGAGTCTTACGCAGCAGCACCACCGGGTCCAGCCGCACCAGCACGCCCGACTGGTTGGCGTATCGGTCACAAGCCCCTGCGCGGCCTTCGGAAATCTGGCACAGCACCGGGCACGCATTGCACTCGACCTTGGCAGCGTTCATGCGCTCGTTGCGGGGCCGGGCGCGCTCGAGCACCTGCGGCAACTCTGGCGCATCCATGCCCGGAAGCCCATCGGTCTTGGTGTGTTCAGTCATCGTGGCGACCCGTTCATTGCATTGTTGCAAGTGCTTGTACGCGCTTTGCATTTTGTGTAGCATTCACTTAACTTAAATGTTGTGAACACTACATTTCATGTCAATGTAGCGGAATCAACCAGACTCTGCAATGGTGTTTTTGCGCCCCCAAAAACGGTGCAAGAGGAGCCCCAAAATGACGCACGTTGTGACGGACGCATGCATTCGGTGCAAGTACACCGACTGCGTCGATGTGTGCCCGGTCGATTGCTTCAAAGAGGGACCCGAATATCTGGTCATCGACCCGGACGAATGTATCGACTGCGCGGTGTGCATTCCGGAGTGCCCGGCCAATGCCATCTATGCCGAAGACGATCTGCCCGAAGGCATGGAAATCTTCCTGCAGTTCAACGAAAAGCTGGCACCTAAGCTACCCCCAATCACCAAAAGAAAAGCGGCTTTGCCAGATGCGGAACAATGGAGGGTTGTGAGCCACAAGCTTTCCGGCCTGGACATCGCGCTTTAGGGCGTTCCGGGGCCTGTACTTCAGCCAGTTTTTCTTATTAGCTTCCAACTTTTCCATCTAACGCACCATGAGCGCCTTTCTTGAAGAACGCGTCCTGTCCGTCCACCACTGGACGGACCGCCTTTTCTCCTTCACCACCACACGCGACACCGCGCTGCGCTTCTCCAACGGCCATTTCACGATGATTGGCCTGCGCGGCGAGAACGGCAAACCCCTGCTGCGCGCTTACAGCATTGCCAGCGCCAACTACGAAGAGCACCTGGAGTTCCTATCGATCAAGGTGCCTGACGGCCCGCTGACCTCGCGCCTGCAGCACATCAAGGTGGGCGACACCATCGTGGTGGGCAAGAAGCCCACCGGCACGCTGCTGATCGACTACCTGCTGCCCGCCAAGCGGCTGTACATGCTCTCCACCGGCACGGGCGTGGCCCCGTTCCTGAGCCTGATGCGCGACCCCGAGACCTACGAGAAGTTCGAAGAGGTCATCCTGGTGCACGGCGTGCGCGAGGTGAAGGAACTGGCCTACCACGACTACATCACCGAGGAGCTGCCAAAGCACGAGTTCCTGGGCGAGATCGTCTCCAAGCAGCTCAAGTACTACCCCACCGTGACGCGCGAGCCCTTCAAGAACCAGGGCCGCGTGACCACCGTGATCGAGAACGGCCAGCTGGCGCGCGACCTGGGCCTGCCCGCGCTCAACCCGGCCGAAGACCGCGTGATGATCTGCGGCAGCCCCGAGATGCTGCGTGACCTCAAGCACATGATGGAAGAGCGCGGCTTCAAGGAAGGCAACACCACGAAGCCCGGCGACTTCGTGATCGAACGCGCGTTCGCAGAGCAGTGATCCCACGGCGGCCCCCTTACCGGGGGCTCGCCTCATCCACCAGGACCCGCCATGTCTGCCACTCCCACCAAGACCCGGACCGCGTCCCCCCGCGCCGCCTCCGCCCGCAAGACGGGCGTGCGCGAGCAGGCCGCACAGACCACGCGCGACAACATCCTGAAGGCGGCGACCAAGGTGTTCGCGCGCTATGGCTACGAAGGCGGCAGCGTAGAGAAGATCTCCAAGGCGGCCAAGTCCTTCGACCGGATGATTTACTACTACTTCGGCAGCAAGGAAGGCCTGTTCATCGAGGTGCTGGAGGAAACCTACCGGCGCATGAACGACGCGGAATCCAAACTGGACCTGGACACCGCCAAGCCGGTGGAGGCGCTGCAGGCCGTAATCCGCTTTGTGGTGGGCTACTACCGCAAGAACCCTGAGTTCATCACGCTGCTCAACACCGAGAACCTGCACAAGGGCAAGCACATCTCCAAGTCGATGCGCGCCCGTGAATACTCGTCGCCCGCCATCGAGGTGATCCGCCGCGTGCTCGACAGCGGCCAGGCGCAGGGCCTGTTCCGCAAGGACGTGTCAGCGCGCGATGTGTACCTGCTGATCGCCGCCACGGGCTACTTCTACATGTCCAACCGGCACACGCTGTCGGCCTTTCTGGGCGAAGACCTGGAAACGCCCGACGCGCTGGCGCACTGGGAGTCGTTTGTCATCGACAGCGTGCTGCGCACCGTGGCACCCGGCCCCCACCTACCCAAGGGCAAGGCGGCAGCAACGGCCTGAATCAACAAGAGGTTTTTCCCTGCGGGGTCCCGCGTGGCGCCCCGCCCCCACCCCACGAGGAGAATCCATGGCAGAAGCAGCAGCAGGCAGCAAATCGGGCAAGGTCGTTATCCAGAACATCGGTCTTTTGTTGTCGGGCGACCTGGACCGCCCCATCCTCGACGCCGACACCATCGTGGTGAATGACGGCCTCATCGTGGCCGTGGGCCGCTACAAAGACTGCGACACCGACCACGCCCACACCGTGATCGACGCACGCCAGACCTGCGTCGCGCCGGGCCTGATCGACAGCCACGTGCACCCCGTGTTTGGCGACTGGACGCCGCGCCAGAACCAGATCGGGTGGATCGACTCCACCATGAACGGTGGCGTGACCACCATGGTCTCGGCCGGTGAAGTGCACCTGCCTGGCCGCCCCAAAGACATCGTGGGCCTGAAGGCCCTGGCCATCACCGCGCAGCGCTCGTTCGACAACTTCCGTCCCGGTGGCGTGAAGGTGATTGCAGGCGCTCCGGTCATCGAGAAAGGCATGACCGAGCAGGACTTCAAGGACCTGGCCGACGCCGGTGTGACCCTGCTGGGCGAGGTGGGCCTGGGCTCCGTCAAGGCGGGCTATGAGGCCAAAGAGATGGTGGCCTGGGCGCGCAAACATGGCATCCAGAGCACCATCCACACAGGCGGACCTTCCATCCCCGGCTCGGGCCTGATCGACAAGGACGTGGTGCTGGAGGCCGATGCCGACGTGATCGGCCACATCAACGGCGGCCACACCTCGTTGCCCTGGAAGCATGTGTGCGAACTGTGCGAGAAGTCGTCCCGCGCGATCGAGCTGGTGCACAACGGCAACGAGAAGATCGCCATCCAGGCCGCGCGCGCGGCCATCGAACTCAAGTGCCCACACCGCGTGATTTTGGGCACCGACGGCCCGGCGGGCTCGGGCGTGCAGCCGCTGGGCATGCTGCGCATGATTGCGCTGATATCGAGCTTTGCCGACATCCCTGCCGAGCTGGTGTTCTGCTTTGCCACGGGCAACACGGCGCGCATCCGCAACCTGAACTGCGGCCTGATCGAAGTGGGCCGCGCGGCGGACTTCGTCTTCATGGACCGGGCGCAGCACACGGCGGGCGCCACGCTGCTGGAGAGCGTGCAGCTGGGCGACATCCCGGGCATCGGCATGGTGATGATCGACGGCCTGGTGCGCTGCGGGCGCAGCCGCAACACGCCGCCCGCGACCGAGATCCCGGTGGTGCTGTAACCCACGCTCAGCCCACAAAAAAGCCCGCGATCCGCGGGCTTTTTTTGCAAAGGGGGTGATGCGGTCCAATCAATAGGTGTCCGCCACACGCACCGCGCCGGGCTGTGCGCGAGGGTACGGTTCTTCCGTGTGCATGGCAGCGCCATCGTCCACGCGGAAGCCCTTGCCCTGCAGCACCACAGGCGTGCCCACGGCGGTGGGCTGTGCGCGGGTGAAGCGGCGCACCGAGCCATCTTCCATGCGCACCACCATCTGGTAGACCGTCTGCGTGCGCGTGCGCTCTTCCACCTTGTGACCCACATAGCCGCCGCCCACGGCGCCCAGCACAGTGGCAGCAGTGCGGCCGTTGCCCTTGCCGATCTGGTTGCCCACCACGGCCCCCAGCACACCGCCCGCCACCGCCCCCACACCCGTGGCCGGCGCCGCCTGTTGCACGGCCTGCACCGACTCGACACGGCCGCAGGTGGCACACAGAGGGGCCCGCGCCGCCGTGCGCAGCGGTTGCTGCTGCGGCAGCTGTTGCGGCTGGGGTGGGTACCGCTGCGGTGCTTGCCCCACCTGGGCAGGCGAAACAGCGGGCGACTGAACTGCTATGCCGTTAGTAGCACCATTTGCTTTACCAACAAGCGCTGGCGCCTGTTTTTGCTCTGCATCCTGGGCTCCAGGTGCCCCCGGCGCGGGCTGCGCCAGCATGGCCAGGGGTTGCGGTTCGGCGGCAGACTTGCCTGTGTTCTGCACCACCAATGTCGTGCCCAGCGCCACCACGCTCACACCCAGTACACCGATGGCAGCCCAAAGCCACTTGAGCGAAGGGGTGGCCGCGCCGCCCAAGGCGCCTGCCTGCGCCATAGGAACGGCAGAGGTGTTGGAGGAAGGCGAAACGATAAGACTCATGATTTTTCTCCGAAAGGTCCAGACGGCTCTGAACAGGTGGTCGCCAGCGTAACCAGCCAGCGCAAAAATCTGGGCGTTGCGTCTGTAAAGGACGTAAGAACCTGTTTACGACCTCGCAAGCTTGTCAGCCCCACCTATTGCGGCACCTGCAAACGCCCCCGCGCTGCGGGCAATGCCCCCAGCTCCTGAAAAGCCCGGGCGCAACTGGCCGAAAACAGCAGCACCGCCGACGAAAAATAGATCCACATCAGCAGCACCACCAGCGACCCGGCTGCGCCATATGCAGACACCACGGCTGCGGTGGAGAGATACCAGGCCAGCAACTGCTTGCCCACCGTGAACAGGGTAGCCCCCACCACGGCCCCGGCCAGGATGCAGCGCGGGGGCGGCTTGGCACCGACGCCAATGCGCATCAGGCCCGCAAACAGCGCCACGGCAAAACCAAACGCCACCACCTCGTTGACCAATTGCAGGGCCGGTGCCAGCGGCGCCAGCGCCAGGCGCGAGCCCGCCCAGCCCGCCAGCAGATGGATCAACGTGGACAACGCCAGCGACACCAGCAACAGAAATCCCAGCGCCAACACATAGGCCAGCCCCCGCAAGCGCAGCGATGCCACGCGCCACCAGGCTGCGCGCTGGGGTTGGGGATCTTGGCCACGCCACAGGTGCTCCAGCGCCGACTGCAACTCGACAAACACCCCCGTGGCGCCCGACACCAGAACCACAAACCCCACCAGCGATGCCAAACGCCCCTCGGCCGGGGCCTGCGCACTGGCCATCGCCTGCCGCACCACATCGGCCACCTGCTGCCCCATCACAGCCTGCACCTGTGCGATGAGATTGCTTTCCAGGTAATTGCGGTCCATCCACCAGCCCAGCACCCCCACCAGCAACAACAACAGGGGCGCCAGGCTCAACATGCCGTAGAACGACATGGCGGCACTCATGCGCAAGCCGTCCGCATCCAGCCAGAGCGTGGTGGCACGCCAGAAGGGCTGGAACAGGGCCCACGCGGGTTTGACAAGGCGCAGTGCGCGGCGCTTCAGGGAGGGGGCTGCCATATGCGGCAAGCCTACGGCGGCACCCGCTGTGCGTCCACCCGCTTTTCGCTGCAAAGGCAGTAGGCCCGGTCCGACATTGGCCCCGCTCTCGGATTCCCGCCGAGGCCCGATGCTCCAGTACCCGCGCCTGCTGCGCAGGCATGTTGCCCAGGTGACCCGCTGCGCGGCGCTGGCGGGGGTATTCTGGTGGCCGCCCCACCTTGCCCGGAGACACAGCCCCATGCACACCCCTGCCCTTGCCCGCCTGCGCGCCGCACTCGACAACCTCGTCAGCGAAGGCCAGTTGCCAGGCGCTGTGGCCCTGGTGCACCACCAAGGGCGCACGGTGCTGCACGAAGCCGTGGGCGCCCAGCGGCCTGGGGCCGACGCGCCTGCCATGGCGCCAGACACCGTGTTCCGCATCTACTCCATGACCAAACCCATCGCATCGCTGGCAGCGCTCATGCTCGTGGAGGAAGGCCGCCTTCTGCTGTCGCACCCTGTCTCGCACTACCTGCCTGCATTTGCCAACCAGCGGGTGTACGACGAAGCCACCGGCACCACCACACCCGCAGCGCGCGAGGCCACCGTGCACGACCTGCTGCGCCACACCGCCGGGCTGAGCTACGCCTGGGAGGCTGGCACCGTGCCCGACCAATACCGCGCGGCCCGCGTGGGCTCGCGGCGCCACAGCAACGCCCAACTGGCGGCTGCGCTGGGGCCGCTACCGCTGGTGCACCAGCCCGGCAGTCGCTGGGAATACAGCCGCGCCACCGACGTGCTGGGCGCGGTGCTGGAGGTCATCGAAGGCGCCAGCCTGGGCACCCTCCTGAAACGCCGCATTCTGGCCCCCCTGGGCATGCACGACACCGGATTTTCGGTACCGCCCCACCGCCTGGCCAACCTGGCCGAGCCGTTCGCGCGCGACCCGCAGACTGGGGCCGAGGTGGCGCTGATCGACGTCTCTGCACCCCCCACCTTTGAATCCGCGGGCGGCGGACTGGTCTCCACCGCTGGCGACTACGCGCGCTTCTTGCAACTGATGCTGGGCCGGGGCACCCTGCAAGACCCCGACGGCAGCACCATCCGCCTGGCAAGCCGCGCCACCGTGGATTTCATGACCGCAGACCACCTGGGCAGCATCCCTGCGGCGGGCGACCTTCTGCCCGCAGGCTACGGCTTTGGGCTGGGTGTGGCCGTGCGCACAGCCACCGGCCTGGCCACCCACCCCAGCTCCGCAGGCACCTACAGCTGGAGCGGCATGGCGGGCACCATCTTTTTGGTCGACCCCGCCGAAGACCTGTTCGCCATCCTGCTCACCCAGGCCCCCGGCCAACTGCGCACCCTGTGGGAGCTGTACCCGGCAATGGTCTACGCCGCCCTGTAGTTGCCTGAGCCGCCCGCTTGAATTGCCCCACACCAACGACAGACCCCACTGCCGCAGGCCAGTGCGCACCACCCCCTTACACTCGGCGTCCAGCGGCGGCCGCTGCCAAACCGGCAGATAAGCAGACAGACAGACAAGCAAGCAAGCGAGCCCGCACGTACACAGGACAACATCTATGCAGATTCGCTGCGCTCTGGTCGGAATGCCCGGCTCGGGCAAATCCACGATTGGCCGGCAGCTGGCCCACCGGGCGGGGGTGCCCTTCGTCGACCTGGACCACAGGCTCGAACAGACCATCGGCACCACCATCCGCAGCTTCTTTGAAGCCGAGGGCGAAGCCCGCTTCCGCGACCTGGAATCGCAGACCCTGGCCGACGTGGCCGCGCAGCCCGGCGGCATGGTCCTGTCCACTGGTGGCGGCGCCGTACTGCGCCCCGAAAACCGCGAAACCCTGCGCCAATTTGGCAACGTGCTGTACCTGCGCGCCTCGCCCGAAGAAATCTACAAGCGCGTCAAACACGACCGAACCCGCCCCCTGCTGCAAGGCGGCAACCCCATGGAAAAACTGCGCGACCTGTACGCCCAGCGCGACGCCCTGTACCGCGAAACCGCCCACTACGTCATCGAAACGGGCCGCCCCACGGTGCATACGCTGGTCAACATGATCATGATGCAGCTGGAGATGGCGGAGGGGGCGCAGGGGTAGGTTGAAGGGAGGGATTCTCGGTAACTTCTTTCGGGCAAGAAGCTGTCCATCGCAGCATCAAAAAAAGAAATCGCTCTTCGTAAAGGTGGAGCACGTTCTTCAGACACGTTCAGCGACGGATTCGGAACAGTCTGCTGCACGAATGGTCACACGCCCCTCGAAAGGCGACGTTGGAGAAAATTCCTCGAACAGCTCCGAGAAACTTACAAGTCCTTGCCATCGCCAAGACACCCTGACTGGTTGACTTGCAGCAGTACGCAGAATCTCGGGAAACGCATGGTGCAAATGAACAGTCCCCTTCGCAGACCCATGTCCGGGCACTTTCACCTGATCAGCAGAGTGTCCAGACGCCAGTGGTCCGCGAAGCACCTGGGGTATCCCTTCTCCCACTTGGGCCGAAAATCTATTGCTCACATACGCAGGTGACCAAGGTTCGGTATCCGGGTGAATCCATAGGGTCCTATCGCCTAGATTGCGAATTTCGAAATGCAGCTCGATCGCCGTTCTACTCGCAGAACAACTCGTCTCGATCTCCAGCATTGGAAACTTCACTTCGGCTGCTGCGGAGACGAAAGTCAACGCGAAAAAAAGAGACAGGAGCGCTCTCATGAATTTCCACTTGAAACATTGACGTACGGCTGCCAGCCGCCAGCTTGCCCTACAGGTACCATCACGACCACTGTTCAGCACTATATCCACCGCCTGCTCCGGCGCCTTCCCTTTCGCCGGTTCGACCCATCCGAGTCCCGTACAGCAAAAGCCACGGCAGCGCCTGGGATCGAGCGGGCCCCAGCATCCACGCACACAGGGGTGTTCTCGTTTCAGGTAGCGAGCAGGCTTGGCGCAGGTGGCCCGAGCAGGGCTGATCGAGATAGCCTGAGGCGCAGTTTTTTCGAACCATATTGATCCCTAGCGCTTACCCACCAAGCGCAACCAGCTATTAATTAAATAGCGCCACATCACTGCACCGATTCACTACCGGCGCGTGCAGTGCCACCCACCCCGCCAACCAATGCCCCCGCAGCACTTTGCGCTGCGAGCCCCCCTGTATCGCACATTTGCGACCACGGCGGGTCGCCACTTTGGCACCCGACTTTGGGCGGGCGGGCCTAGCATTCTTCCTGTCCGGCGCACCTGCGCGCCCAGGGGTTTGCCGCACGCGGGCCCGGGTTGCAGGCGTGCTTCACACCACAACGCCTCACCCAACCCCTGCAAGGCCTGCCATGACCCGCAAACTCGTCACTTTCCATTTCGACCAACTGGGCGAGCCCCGCGAATCGCGGCCTCCTGCCGACCGTGTGATCGAGGGCGACATCGTGTGCCGCAACTGGGACATCGACAGCGCCAAGGACGGCACGGTGCGCGCGGGCGTTTTCGAATCCACGCCCGGCACCAACCGTTCCATCAAAGGGGACACCTGGGAGTTTTGCTACATCCTGAGCGGCGTGGCAGAGATCACCGAAGACGGCCACGCCCCCGTCACCTACCGCGCTGGCGACTGCTTCATCATGAAGCCGGGCTACCTGGGCACTTGGCGCACGCTGGAGACGGTGCGCAAGGTGTGGGTGGCAGCCTGACGCTGGGCAGGGGTGGCACCTGACCGATAGAGTCAAAATCGGCTCTATCGCTTGTTTGGCAAGCGCTAATAGCTCATATTTTTATAGCACCCCTAAAAGACCCTCGGGCGCAGCCTTCTCAGGGCGTTTTGCAGGCGGGTGCGGCGGCCAGCGTGGGCTCCATCACCAGCCCGGTGCGCTTGGAGGCATCTTCTTTGAAGATCATCAGGTAGCACCGATCGGTGTGAAATTCATAGTCCACCAGGTACTTCTGGCCCGGTGCGGGCACGATGCTGGCGCTCGCCTCGCAACGGACACGGGTGTTGAAGACTGCGTTGTAGTGGGTCTCGCTGTGGGACGCACGGACGATGACCCGGCGCCCCGCTGGGATGGCGGCGTACCCGTCACCCTCCTTGACGGGTGCGTGCCACAACCCGTCTGCACAAATTCGCTTGTCTCCAAGGCCTTGGAGATTCAGCCGCGCCGTGGGTGTGCCCGCTGCTGGCCGGTACTCGCGCGGCGCCGCGCAGCCCGCCAGCCAGAGCACGGCCAGCGCCATCGCCCCCAGGAAACAGCGCTTCATGGTGTGGCCTCCTTCTTGACCTCGGGCCCCAGCCGGGCCAGCACCTCTTTCGTGCTCATCAACCCTGTTGCGGGGGCGTTGAAAAGCAGGATGTAGGCGTACGAACTGCTTTGGGTGGTGAACGTACCCGCCGGGTTGCCGTTGCCGCGCTTGTCCGTCACGGCAGAGACCAGCGTGGGGTAGAACGCGAAGTACGCTTTGTTTTCGCGCTGGGCGATTTCGGCACATCGGTACAGCAGGTACTTCCCCACCGTCTCGCGCGCGGTCAGTACGTTGCCGCGAAACGTGACCTTGATGAGTTCCCCGGGCGCCTTCTCCTCGCGGTATCCCTGATGAAACCCGAGCACGGGGCTGACGCCGTCTTGGTAGCCCGTGGCGCAGCCCGCCAAGAGCGCCGCAGCCGCCAATGGCGCGGCAATTTGCTTGAACACGTGGATTCCCTCCGTTGGGTGGTGGCCCCTGGGCGCCTCTGTGGGCTTGCAGGGTGGCAACCCCTGGCTGCGCACCGTTTTCCGGGCCGCGCGTAGTGGAGCACGGCCGACGGGGCAGCCCAGGACTCCAAGCGTTACGGTTGTTTGCTTTTGTAAGCATGGGCGGGCTGCCCCGGCACGCCCTGCTGCTGCTGCTGCGCATGCAGCGCCATCAGCCCCGCCACCCAGTCGATGAACACCCGCAACTTGGCGCTCACATGCCGTTGGGGTGGGTAGGCCACGTACAGCGGCATGGGCGCCAGGCGTTCTCGAATCTCAACGCTGTGCTGCAGGCAGCCGGCTGCACGTTTGACGATGTGGTGGATGTGACGATGTTTGTCGTCGACCCTGAGGCTCACCTTGAAACCGTGTGGAGCGTGGTGCCCGAGTTCTGGGGCGAGGCGCCCCACCCTGCGTTGACGGGCATGGGGGTGACCTGGCTATCCGGATTTCAGTTCGAGATCAAGGTGATTGCAAAGCTGCCGGACACGGAAATTCAACACGCTGAACGGCCGCAACGCAAGGGCGCGTAGGGCCTGGAACGCCATGGGATGGGATCGCTGGTGGACGCTGCAGGCCCGCGGCCCCATCTGAATTCAATCTGCAATCCATCCGAATCAAATCATGCCCCAGCGCTTGCCTGGCAAGCGCTGGCAGCTATGATTTTTGATTCAACTGGACATCAGGCAGCGCTGCGGCGACGCTGCCATGCGGCCACGGCCAGCATGCCCAGGGCCAACCAGACCAGCAGGCCATCGCCCACAGGCACCGCCGTGGCACCCACGCCGGGGCCGCCTGCATCCACGACGGCGCCGTTGGCGGTCAGGTCATCGTCCCCCAGCGCGCCGTCGGTGATGGAGAAGGTCACGACCGTGCCCGCCACCGCAGCAGGCAGGGTGTACCAGCGTGGCGAGGGGCCGGGCGGGCTGGCGGGCGTGGGGCCGTACTTCCAGTACTGGGTGCCGTTCGGCAGCGCGCTGGGATAGGTGATGGTGAACTGCAGCGTGCTGCCCGGCGTGCACCCGGTGGTGGCAAAGTCGAACAGGCCGTGGGGGAACTGCACGCCCGGTGGCGCGCTGTTGGCCGGTGGGCTGGCGGCATCGCCCGTCAGCGGGATGAACCGTGCGCTGGTAAACACGCAGGTGGCACCGCCGCCGCTGAAAGTGGCCGTGATGGTGCCCGAGCCCGTGGGCGATGGGCCGCTGTACGTCTTCGCCATCACCACCTGCAGCGTGTAAGCCTGACTGCCGGTGTAGGCGGCCCCGCTGGCGTCGGTGGCCGTCACGGTGAAGTTGTACGTGCCAGGCGCGCCTGCGGTGCCAGAGAGCACGCCGGCCGTGCTCAGCGTCAGGCCCGGAGGCAAGGAGCCTGCAGTGACGGCGTACGTGTGCGGGGTCAGGCCACCAGTGGCTGTGATGCTCTGGTTGTAGGCGCTGTAGGCACTGGCATCGGGCAGCGAGGCGGGCGCGAGGGTAACGGTGGGCGCACCCACCGTGAGCGCCACGGTCTGCGTGCCGTTGAACGGACCGGTGCCCGTGCTGCTATCGGTCGCTGTCAGGTTCAGGCTGGCCGTACCGGCCACTGTGGGCGTGCCCGACACCGTGACGGTGGTGGCCGTGGTGGCCGTGACCGACAGGCCCGCAGGCAGGTTCTGCACCTGCAGGTTGGTGTAGGGCGCCGCGCCGCCGCTCCAGGTGAACGTGCGGCTGTAGGCAGTGCCCACCGTGGCAGTCTGCGCAGTGCTGGGGCTGACCACGAGGGTGGGCGGGCTCACTGTCAACGTGACGGTGGCGGGTGCCGAGGTGCCAGAGGGGTTGGTGGCGGTGTAGGCAAAACTGTCGCTGCCTGCATAGCCCGCCGTGGGCGTGTACTGGATGGTGGTGCCGCTCACCACCGCTGCGCCATGCGCGGCGGGCGTAGTGATGGCCAGGGATGCAACCGGGCCGCCAGAGAGGCTGAGCGGCACGGTGTTGTTGGCCGAGCCATAGGCCACGGTATGCACCGAGTTGCTGGCCACGGGCGCTGCGTCGGCCACCGCCATCGTGTAGGCGCGCACGGCGGTGTAGGGGCCGGTGCCGGTACTGCTGTCGGTGGCGGTCACGCTGAAATTGAAGGAACCCGTGGCTGTGGGCGTGCCCGACAGCACGCCGCCCGTGGTGAGCGTGAGCCCGCCCGGCAGCGTACCGGCCGTGACCACGTAGCTGTACGGAGCCGTACCGCCCGATGCCGTGAGCACATTGCTATAGGCCACAGTGCGCGTGCCGTCAGGCAGCGTACTGGGGGCCAGCACGAGCGTGGGGCTGGCAATCACCAGGGTATAGCTTTGCGAGCCAGCATAGGGCCCTGGCGAGGCACTGCTGTCAGTCGCCGTGATCGTGAAGTTGAACGAGCCGCCCCCCGTAGGCGTGCCACTGAGCACCCCGCCCGAAGACACCATCATGTTGACAGGCAGCGTGCCCGCCGTGACCGCAAAGGTGTAGGGGCCTGTGCCGCCGCTGCCCGTGAAGGTCTGGCTGTAGGCTGCAGCCACCGTGCCGCCCGGCAGGCTGCCGCTGGGGGGGCTGACCGACACCGGCACATCATCGTTGGTGATGGTGCCCTGGCCCTGGTTGTCGGAAATGGTGGCATTGGTGGCGCCGCTGAGGTTGACGAAGAAGGTTTCATTCGCCTCGGGCACGGTCTCGCCAATCACCGGGACAGTGATGGTGCGGGTGGTCTGGCCGGGGGTGAAGGTCAGGGTGCCGCTGGTACTGGTGTAGTCGGCGGGCTGGGTGGCGGTGCCGTCGGCGGTGGCGTAGTTGACGCTGACGGTCTGGCCGCTCGCGGCGTTCAGGGTCACGGTGAACACGGCATTGACGGTGCCGGCATTGCCCTCCACCACGGACACGTCGTCAATCGACAGGCTGGGCAGCGGGTCGTCGTTCGTGATCGTGCCCACGCCCTGGCCATCCACCACGGTGGCGTTCACCACGTTGGTGACGTTGACGAAGAAGGTCTCGGTCGGCTCGTTGAGCAGATCGCCATTGCCCATCACGGTAAAGAAATATGTGCTGCTGCCCGCAGGGATCGTCTGGCTGGTAAAGCTGCTGGCAACGTAGTCAGAGCCCGCCGTGGCCGTACCGTTGGCCGTGGCGATGTCGAACGTGACGCCCCCTGGGCCCGCCGGTGCGCTGAGGCTGACGGTGAAGCTGAAGTTGGTGATGCCCGCGTTGCCTTCGCTGAGCGTGACATCGTTGATGGTGAGATTGGGCAGTGCGCTGACGGTGAGGGTGTAGTTCTCGACCTCGAAGTACGTGCCAGGGCCGGTGCTGGAATCCGTCACGCGGAGGGTGACCGGGTAGTTGCCAGGAGTGTCTGAGGTGGTGCCGCTGACCACGCCTGCGCTGGAGATGGTGATGCCCGAGGGAAAGCTGCCCGTTTCCAGCTGGTAGATGTAGGGCGCCACGCCGCCGGTGGTGGACAGCGTCTGCGAAAAGGGCGCGCCCTGCGCGGCGGTGCCGCTCGGAGTGGCCAGGGTCAGCGTGGGGTTCTGCACCGAGCCGGTGTAGCCCTTGTCCACGAACTGCGCCGTGGGCGAGGTGGAGTCGGTTGAGCGCACGCTAAAGCTGTAGGCGCCGCGCTCGGTGGGCGTGCCGCTGAGCACGCCGCCGCTGGTCAGACTCAGGCCGGGCGGCAACACGCCGCTCTGCAAAGCGTAGGTGTAAGGCGCCAGGCCGCCGCTGGAAGACAGCGTCTGCGAGAACGCCGCACCAGCGGTCAGCGTGGGCAGGGAGCCCGGCGTGACGGTGATCGGCGAGGCCGACGCATTGATGGTGATCGTGAACAGGATGTCGCCGTTGCCTGACAGGGAGCCATCGCTGAGCTCAAAGACATCGGTCGAACCGATTCCTGTGGAACCATCGTGGCTGTAGTCCAGAAACCACTGGGTACCACCAGACTCAAGCCGGGTCGTTGCCGTGCCATGGCTTGCAAAGTCCGCAGGGCCCTGGCTGCCGCCATCAATCAGACCGATGCCACCGTTGCCGGCCTGTTGACAGGCGCTGATATCGATGGTGACCGTCCCCCCGGCGGTGACGGTTGCCGTCTGGGCCGGGCACAGCCCCGAGGAGTGCTGTGCACTGGCCTGCAGGGGCCAGAAACTCGCCAGCGTGAGCACCAGGCCGACCCCTATGCGGGTGGCGCAATGGCGGAGACGACGCTCCGAGATTCCAAGGAAATGCAGCATGGGTATGTCCCCCCGTTTGTAACCATTTGCTCCGGAGCGGCATTATGCAGACGGCGGCGGCAATCCTTGCCTGCTGAAAGCCCCATGATGCAACGCCACCACAGGCCGGTCCAGGCGCAAGCAATGACATGCCAGGCGGCGCCCGAACCAATCTCTGCAGAGGCAGGGTATCCATGGATCAGGAAAAGCGCTAGGGATAAATTTCACCCTCGGACGAAGAAAGCCCCTGCATGCAGGGGCTCTGAATATCTGAGAGAAAACAGCCTCTAGCGCTTATCCATCAAGCGCAACAAGCTATTAATTCAATAGCATCAAAGGTTCGGCGCCAGCAACCGCTCCAGCACCTTCTCGTCCATGCCCCGGCGCTGGGCCATGTCGTGCAGCTGGTCTTCACCGATCTTGCCGACGTTGAAGTACACCGCGTCGGGGTGGCCGATGTAGAAGCCGCTCACGCTGGCCGCAGGCGTCATGGCCAGGCTTTCGGTCAGGCCCATGCCGATCTCTTCGGCGTTGAGCACGCGGAACAGGTCGGTCTTGGCGCTGTGGTCGGGGCAGGCGGGGTAGCCGGGCGCGGGGCGGATGCCCTGGTACTTCTCGGCAATCATGTCGTCGTTGCTGAGTTGTTCACCGGCGGCGTAGCCCCACAGGTCGGTGCGCACGCGGTGGTGCAGGCATTCGGCAAAGGCTTCGGCCAGGCGGTCGGCCAGGCTCTTGAATAGGATGGCCGAGTAGTCGTCCAGCGCGTCGATGAAGGCTTTTTCTTTTTTCTCGATGCCCAGACCGGCGGTGACGGCGAACAGGCCCGCGTAGTCGGCAATGCCGCTCTCTTTGGGCGCCACAAAGTCAGCCAGGCAGCGGCTGGGGCGCGTCACGCCGTCAATCGTGTGCTTTTCGGCCTGCTGGCGCAGGCCGTACCAGGTCATGGCGACCTCGGTGCGGGTGTCGTCGGTGTAGAACTCGATGTCGTCGCCCACGCTGTTGGCGGGCAGCAGCGCCATCACGCCGCTGGCGGTGAGCCAGCGGCCCTCGACGATTTTCTTGAGCATGGCTTGGCCATCGGCAAACACGCGCGTGGCTTCTACGCCCACGATTTCGTCGGTGAGGATGGCGGGATACGGGCCGGCCAGGTCCCAGGTCTGGAAGAACGGGCCCCAGTCGATGTACTTGGCCAGCTCGGCCAGGTCGAAGTTCTTGAACACGCGGCGGCCCAGCGCGCGCGGCACGGCGCTCTGGTAGGCGGACCAGTCGATTGGCGTCTTGTTGGCGCGGATTTTGGCCAGGGACCACAGGGGCGTGGCCTTTTTGTTGGCGTGCTGGGTGCGGACTTTGTCGTAGTCGGCGTTCATCTCGGCCACGTAGCTGTCAACGCCGTCGCCCAGCAGGCTTTGGGCCACGCTCACGCTGCGCGAGGCATCGGGCACATAGACCACGGGGCCTTCGTAGTGCGGCGCGATCTTCACCGCCGTGTGCACGCGGCTGGTGGTGGCGCCGCCGATGAGCAGCGGGATTTTCTTCATGCGGAAGTAGTCGTCCTTCTGCATCTCGCCCGCCACGTACTGCATTTCTTCAAGGCTGGGGGTGATGAGGCCGGACAGGCCGATGATGTCTGCGCCCTCCACCTTGGCCTTGGCCAAAATTTCATGGCAGGGCACCATCACGCCCATGTTCACCACCTCGAAATTGTTGCACTGGAGCACGACGGTGACGATGTTCTTGCCGATGTCGTGCACGTCGCCCTTGACGGTGGCGATCACGATCTTGCCCTTGCTGCGCACATCGCGCCCCGCCAGCTCGTCCTGGCGCTTTTCTTCTTCGATGTAGGGAATCAGGTGGGCCACGGCCTGCTTCATCACGCGGGCGCTTTTGACCACCTGGGGCAGGAACATCTTGCCCGCGCCAAACAGGTCGCCCACCACGTTCATGCCGTCCATGAGCGGGCCTTCGATGACGTGCAGCGGACGGCCGCCCTTGGCCAAGATGGCGCGGTAGGCCTCTTCGGTGTCTTCGGTGATGAAGTCGGTGATGCCGTGCACCAGCGCGTGGCTCAGGCGCTCGCCCACGGTTTTGGGCGCCTCCGGCGTGCCGCGCCATTCGAGTTTTTTGCTCTCGTCCTTGGCGCCGCTTTTGGCGGTTTCGGCAATCTCGACCAGGCGCTCTCCGGCGTCGGGGCGGCGGTTGAGCACCACGTCTTCCACGCGCTCGCGCAGCTGGGGCTCCAGGTCGTCGTAAACGCCCACCATGCCCGCGTTGACGATGCCCATGTCCATGCCCGCCTGGATGGCGTGGTACAGAAACACGGTGTGGATGGCCTCGCGCACCGGGTCGTTGCCCCGGAAGCTGAAGGACACGTTGCTCACGCCGCCGCTCACCTTAGCGCCCGGCAGGTTCTGCTTGATCCAACGCGTGGCTTCGATGAAATCGACCGCGTAGTTGTTGTGTTCTTCAATGCCGGTGGCCACGGCAAAGATGTTGGGGTCGAAGATGATGTCTTCGGGCGGGAAGCCCACTTCATCGACCAGCACGCGGTAGGCGCGCTCGCAGATCTCGATCTTGCGGGCGTAGGTGTCGGCCTGGCCCACTTCGTCAAACGCCATCACCACGGCGGCAGCGCCGTAGCGCTTGACGAGGCGCGCCTCGTGCTTGAACTTCTCCACGCCCTCTTTCATGCTGATGGAGTTGACGATGCCCTTGCCCTGGATGCAGCGCAGCCCGGCCTCGATCACGTCCCACTTGGAACTGTCGACCATGATGGGCACACGGGCAATGTCGGGCTCGGACGCGATGAGCTGCAGAAACCGCACCATGGCGGCCTTGCTGTCGAGCATGGCCTCGTCCATGTTGATGTCGATGACCTGTGCGCCGTTCTCCACCTGCTGGCGGGCCACGGCCAGGGCCTCTTCGTACTGGCCATTCAGAATCATGCGCGCGAACGCCTTGGAGCCGGTGACGTTGGTGCGTTCGCCGATGTTGACGAACAGCGTGCCCTCGCCAATGGAGACGGGCTCCAGGCCAGACAGCTTCATGGGGGGGATGGACAAAACGGACATAGGCTCACCTGCGCGGCACAAGGGGTTCAGGTGAGCGTCGTTGTCGAAAAGGAAGGCCAGGGCCTGTGCGCGGCCCAAGCCTGACGAACTGCCTTGCCACGAAAAGGGCAAGGCGGACCGCTGCAACGCTCCTTGGACCGAGGGGCGATTGTAGTGGCCCGCTTAGCGCAGCGTGCGGCGGCTGCGCGCCGCCATCAGCAGCACCAAACCTGCAAGCAACAGCATCGCCCATTCGGACAGTGTCGGAATGGCGTTGGCAGCGGCTGCGGTGATGGTGTCGGTATCGGTGGCGCTGTTGTTGCCTGGGGTCGGATCGGTCACGCCGCCCGGCGCCGTCACGGTCGCGGTGTTGCTGAGCGTGCCGGTGGCCGATGCACTGACAGCCGCAGTGACGGTGTAGGTCACCGATGCACCTGCAGGCAGGTTCACCGTGTCGTTGATGTTGCCGCTGCCTGAAGCCGTGCAAGTGCCACCGCCCGCGCCCACGCAGGTCCAGGTGCCGGTGAGCGATGCAGGCAAGGTGTCGGCCACCGTGGCGCCGGGTGCGTTGGACGGCCCGGCATTGCTGGCGGTGATGGTGTAAGTGACAGAGCCCCCCGCCGCAACACTGGTCACGCCGTCGGTCTTGGTGATGGTCAGGTCGGCCTGCTGCGTGATGGTGTCGGTATCGGTGGCGCTGTTGTTGCCTGGGGTCGGATCGGTCACGCCGCCCGGCGCCGTCACGGTCGCGGTGTTGCTCAGCGTGCCGGTGGCCGATGCACTCACCGTGGCGCTGACCGTGTAAGTG
>CAXIRU010000073.1:0-35425 GCA_964031875.1 Acidovorax facilis | reverse complement strand
CGCTTTGCGTACGCGCAAGCGCGCCTGCAGCTGTGCGCGCTCGGCATCGGTGATCTGCAGCTTTGTGGCGGGGCGTCCAGCGTGGGCCATCGGCGTACTTTCCTCTATCGAAGCTACTTTGACCGACAAACTTAAAAATAATTCAAATTATTTCTGAGACACCACACTAGCGCCCCATTTATCGAGTCATCCAAACTCTACTGCAGCGCGCTCCCTCGCCGTGTTCGCTGCTGCAGGGCTGTTCCGCGATTCCTGACGACGTTCTGAATTCGGCACCTACCTTCCTCGCGCGTCCTGCCGGCACTCTCCGCCCCCGCTTTTCTCACCACACCAAAACAGTGCAAAACAACGCACCATTTCCTGGCGCGCTTTTTGCTTCAACTTGGTGCAAATCTGGTGGCAAGGTTCAAGACGCACCAGAAAAGATCAACCAATTGCGCGAGGACGTTATGGAAGCACTCAAACAGGGCACGGATGCCCTGTTCATTCTCCTAGGGGCCATCATGGTGCTGGCCATGCATGCTGGGTTTGCCTTTCTGGAGCTAGGCACGGTTCGCAAAAAGAACCAGGTGAATGCTCTGGTCAAGATCCTGGTGGATTTCTCGGTCTCAACCGTGGTGTATTTCGCAGTGGGCTACAGCGTGGCCTACGGTACACACTTCTTCGTGGGCGCCGAGTCGCTGGCGCAGCAAAACGGCTATGCACTGGTCAAGTTCTTCTTTCTGCTCACCTTTGCGGCTGCCATTCCGGCGATTGTGTCGGGCGGTATCGCCGAGCGGGCCAAGTTCTGGCCTCAGTTGATGGCCACGGCGGTCATCGTGGGGTTTGTCTATCCGTTCTTTGAAGGCATTGCCTGGAACCAGCACTTTGGGGTGCAGGCCTGGATCAAGGGACTGACAGGCGAGGAGTTCCACGACTTTGCGGGCTCCATCGTCGTACACGCGATGGGCGGATGGATCGCACTGCCGGCTGTGATCCTGCTGGGCTCACGCGCCAACCGCTACCGCAAGGATGGGGCGATCTCCGCGCACCCGCCCTCCAATATCCCCTTTCTCGCCTTGGGCGCCTGGGTGCTAGTGGTCGGCTGGTTTGGCTTCAATGTGATGAGTGCGCAAACCGTGGACAAGCTCTCCGGCCTGGTGGCGGTGAACTCGCTGATGGCCATGGTGGGCGGCACGCTGGCAGCCCTGGTGCTGGGCAAGAACGACCCGGGCTTTGTGCACAACGGCCCGCTGGCCGGGCTGGTGGCCGTGTGCGCGGGGTCGGACCTGATGCACCCGCTGGGGGCGCTGGTGGTGGGTGCTGTGGCCGGGGCCATCTTTGTGGTGATGTTCACGCTCACGCAAAACCGGTGGAAGATCGATGACGTGCTCGGCGTGTGGCCCTTGCATGGGCTGTGTGGAACCTGGGGCGGGTTGGCTGCCGGCATTTTTGGCAGCAAGGCGCTGGGCGGACTGGGTGGCGTGAGCTTTTCGGCGCAGCTGATTGGCACCAGCCTGGGCGTGGTGTGGGCGCTGTTGGGTGGCCTGGTGGTGTACGGCATCCTCAAGAGCACCGTAGGCCTGCGGCTCACGCAAGAAGAAGAATTTGACGGCGCTGACCTGTCGATCCACAAGATCAGCGCCACGCCAGACCGCGAAGTGAGCTGGTAAGAGTCTCAAAGCCAAGAGCTGGGGTGCTCAACACGCACACCTGGCATGGCTCGCCCACTATGGCGAGGGTGTTGGCGCCGCGTCTGACAAACGCGGCCAGCGCTGCGCGGTGACAATTCGCCATGCTTGCACGATCCTCTGCCCTTTGCGCTTCTTGGGGCGCCGCCACCCGCCGTGTCTGGCTGTCCATCTTGGCCCTTGCAATCGCAGGCGCCATCAGCGGCTGCGCCGGCCTGCCCAAGGATGTAGAGCGACCGGTATCGAGCGCCCTGGCCTCCCCTGCAGGCACCGCGCTGGGCCAACTCGTTGAGGAGCACAGGGCTGCAGCGGGCGGGCGGCATGCCTCGGGGTTTGTGATGCTCAGCGGCCCCCAGGCGGCCTACAGCAGCCGACTGGCGCTGGTGGATGCCGCGCAGAAAACGCTGGACCTGCAGTACTACGCCATCCATGCCGATGCCAGCACAGAACGACTGTTGCTCAGCGTGGTGGCAGCAGCCCGGCGCGGGGTGCGTGTGCGGGTGCTGCTGGACGACTTTCACAGCGTGGGCCGCGATGCTCAGGTGATGCGCCTGGCCTTTGTGCCCAACATCGAGATGCGCATGTTCAACCCGCTCACCGGGGCAAGGGGTTCGCCGCTATGGCGCATGTTCAGCGCGTTGAGCGATTTTTCGCGGGTGCAGCAGCGCATGCACAACAAGCTCTTCATTGCCGACAACGCCATGGGCGTCACCGGGGGCCGCAACCTGGGGGATGCCTATTTCGGGAATGCCGACTCTGGCAATTTTGTGGACCTGGATGTCCTGGCCGCAGGACCTGTGGTGCAGGACCTCTCCCGCAGTTTCGACAGCTACTGGAACAACGAACGCGCATACCCCGTGCAATCGCTGGTCACACGGGAAGAGCTGGACCTGCTGCGCGAACGCATGCGCAGCTCGGATGCCGTACAGCGGGAGCGTATCGCGGGCCAGGGGGGCGCTCTGGCACCTGACAGCCAGCCCGCGCAAGACGGCCGGCGCACCACCGCCGCGCAACGTGCGCGCATCTGGGACTACCAGCCGATGGACCTGGCGCACGCCCAGTTCACCTGGGCACCGGCGGCAGTGCTGGTGGACAAGCCTGCCAAGATCCCAGCCGATGGCACCTCCTTGGCCACGCTGCCCGAAAAGCTCCCGGCCCGCGCCACCCCCGTGACCATCGTGTCGCGGGGTGCCGCGCGTGCGCAAGCACAGGCTCCTATCGAAGCCCTGCCGGGTGCAGCTGGGGCGGCTGCCTCTACCGAACCCTCCGTCCCCAACCCCGCCAACGGCATCCCATCGGCCACCACCGCAGTGTCCATGCCCGCACCTGCAACCCCGGATGCCCAGACCGACACCGTGGTGGATGGCCTGCTGCACCTCATGGGCCAGGCACGGCAGGATCTGCTCATCATTTCGCCCTACTTCGTGCCAGGGCCCGACATGAAGCAGGCCTTTGCGACCGCACGCGCGCGGGGCGTTCGGGTGCGGGTACTCACCAACTCGCTGGCCTCCAACGATGCGCCCATCGCCCACGCAGGGTACGCGCGCCACCGGCCCGATCTGCTGGCCATGGGCGTCGAGCTGTACGAAATGCGCAGCGAGCTACCAGGCAAGCTGCGCGGCGCGCTCGGCTCCGGCGGCAGCATGGGGGGACGTGATGGCGGCGGCAGTGGGGCCAGTTCGGTGGGCAGCTCACGCGCAATGCTGCACTCCAAGATTTTGATCATGGACGGTCGCCTGCTGGTGGTGGGTTCGATGAACCTGGACATCCGCTCACAACGGCAGAACACCGAAATCGCACTGCTGATCCGCAGCAGCGACCTGTCACGGCGCGCCACCACGCAGATCGAGACCGCATTGCGCGAAGCCGCCTGGCATGTGCAGTTGCGCGACGATGGCCAGCTGGTGTGGCACACCCCCGAGGGCAGCGGCCTGCCCAATGCCACCACCGAACCCGACGCCAGCGCACCACTGCGACTGATGCTGCAACTGCTGGGCCCACTCGCGCCGGATCACCTGCTCTAGGCTGCGTCGACAGCACCGCCGGGTAGCGCTGCCACCCATGCGGTGATCGCCCGCTGGTCCGTCATAGTGCGCACGTGCTGGTAGGCCACCTCAGCCTCCGGAAAACGCCTGCGCAGCAGGTTGAGCCATTGCTTGAGCCGACCCGCGCGCTGGCGGGGCTCCAGGTCATCACACACCAGTTGCCAAAAGGCCGTCATGTGCGGCAGCAGATCGGCCCAGGCCACCGTATCCACGCCGGGCTGCCCCGCATCCGCAGCGCGGATGGCGCGGGCCAGGCCGGGGTCGGCCACCATGCCGCGCCCGAGCATCAGCGCATCGCAGCCCGACACTTCGCGGCAGCGCAGCGCATCAGCCACAGTCCAGATCTCACCATTGGCCACCACAGGGATGCCGACCGCCGCGCGGATGGTGGGGATGTGCTCCCAATACGCCGGTGGCCGATAGCCGTCGGCCTTGGTGCGGGCATGCACCACCAGCTCGGCAGCACCGCCCGCCTCCATGGCCTGCGCGCATTCGCGCATCAACCCGGTGTCGTTGAAGCCCAAGCGCATCTTGGCAGACACCGGCAGGTGCAGAGGCACCGCGCGGCGCACAGCGGCCACCACGGTGGCGATGCGTTCGGGCTCCTGCAGCAGCGCCGCGCCCCCCCCGTGGCGGTTGACCACCTTGGCTGGGCAGCCAAAGTTCAGGTCGATCCCCTCGGGCCCCAGGGCTGCAAGGCGTGCAGCGTTCTCGGCCATGCAAACTGGATCAGAGCCCAACAACTGCGCACGCACCGGCACACCGGCCAGCGTGCGGCTGCCGTTGTGCAACTCCGGCACGTAGCGCAGAAATACCTTGTCAGGCAGCAGCGTGCCGGTGATGCGGATGAACTCCGAGACGCAGCGGTCCACCCCCCCCACGCGGGTCAGCACGTCACGCAACACAAAATCCAGGAGCCCCTCCATGGGTGCAAGTAGCAAGGTCATCGCGAGAAAGGCCGCCGGGCCCAGCACCCCAGCACAGAGCGCGGCCCGCACACAGCCAAAATATGAATCAAACAGGGCCCTAGCGCTTGATGGATAAGCGCAAGCAGCTATCAAATATATAGCAAACACCACTTTCGCAGCCATGCTACGACCCGGGGCAGCCCGCCATTGTGCGGCAGCGGGGTCATCACAGCGTCACGGCGGCTTGCTGGAATCACCGCCATTCACCCGTGAATGGAGACACCCCATGCTGCTACAAAAAACTGAAAAAGCCCGCCTGGAACTCTTGCCCGGCGTCCGCACCCTGAGCTTGCGTGAGCGTTCGCTGCTGCTCCTGGTGGACGGCAAATCGCTGTCCGACCTGCAAGCCATGTACAACGGCATCGGCGCGCAGATTGTTGAAAATCTCATGCGTCAGGGCTATCTCGCTGGCCCGGCCGAACTGCCACCGCCCTCCTCCACCGCACCAAACGCAGCGGACAACAGGCCTTCCATCCAGCGCCCGGAGCCCGGCGACGCGCTGCGCTCATTGGCTGGTGCGCGCATGTACCTGTTCGACACCTGCGAGCGTCTGTTTGCGCGCCGCGACCCGGTGCTGGCACAGCAGTTCCGCGAAGCGCTTCGCGCCGCCAAGGACCGCGCGAGCATGCTGGATGTGGGCGAAGCCATGTTTGAAGAAGTGGCGCTGGCTGCCGGGGCCGAACGCGCTGCCAGCCTGCGCGAAAGGTTCGAGCAATTGCTGCCCTTTGCACCGTTGGCCCCTGAGCCATTTGATTCCACCCAACCCTCGGTACTGGCTTGAGGGGCTGGGGCAGGACTTCTGACGTTAGGCGGTCATCAGGCCGCAGCCAGCCGCCACAGCGATGTGACCTCCGCCGCACGGGCGGCGTGCAGGGCATCCCCCGCATCCGTCGCTTTGCCATGGTGGGGCTTGACATCGTGCCGACCAAGGACCACGAGCCCGGCGTCCGCAATCCACCCGAGCAACTGCACGCGCGGGCGCAGGCCCAGGTGCTCGGCCAGGTCCGACAGGATCAACCAGCCCTCGCCACCGGCCTCCAGATGCTCGGCCAAACCCGCCAGAAAGCCCTGGAGCATGCGGCTGCCTTCGTCGTACACCGCGTGCTCAATGGGCGAACTGGCGCGTGCGGGCACCCACGGGGGGTTGCACACCACCAGGGGCGCGCGGCCGGGCGGGAACAGGTCAGCTTGCAACAGCTCTACCCGAGGCAGCACCCCCAGGCGCTGCAGGTTCTCCCGAGCGCAGGCCAGTGCGCGCGGGTCCTGGTCGGTGGCCACCACGCGCTGCACCCCACGGCGCGCCAGCACGGCCGACAACACCCCGGTGCCCACGCCAATGTCAAAGGCCAGGGCCTTGCTGGGCAATGCAGTGTCGGCAACCAGGCCCACGTACTCGCCGCGCACTGGGGAGAACACACCGTAGTGCGGGTGGATACGGTTGAGCGGTGGGGCCCCCAAGGCCGGCACTTCCACACCTTTTTTGCGCCACTCGTGCGCGCCCACCAGCCCCAGCAGCTCGCGCAGCGTGGCCACGGAGCGCTCGCCCGTGGCGGCGCCCCAGGCCTCGGCACATGCCTGGCGCCAGTCGGGTGCCCGCCGCAGGTCGATGCGGTAGTCGCCTTCAAGGGGGATGAGCACCGACGCCAGCACCCGCGCGCGCTGCGCCTGCGCCTGGCGGTGCAGGTGAAAGGCTTCGGCGGGAGTGGCAGCAGCAGCTTTCCCGGCAGTTCTTGCGTCGGACTTGCGGAGCCTGGCCGACCTTCCTGCCTTGCCCGCCTTGCCGGACCTGGCATCGGACCGGCGCATCAGCGCCTGCAGCAGCATGCGGGCGTTCTGAAAGTCGCCCTGCCACAGCAAGCCCGTGCCTTCGCAGGCCATGCGGTAGGCCGCATCGGCGGCCAGGGTATCGTCGGCGGTCACGATCCGGCGCGGGGCCGGGGCACCACTCTCGGAGCGCCACTGGGCTTGCTGAATCTGGCCCTGGCGGCTCCATTCGATCATTGAGTGCCTTTGCGCGACTACGCGTTGATGGGGCGCTTCAGGCGCACTTCTTCGATCTTGACCCCCCCCACCACCGCGGTCTTGGCAGTGGAGAGTTCGCGCTTGAAGCCCGCCAGTTCATGGAAGCGGATGGCGCGCTCGTTGCGCAGAGGCACCCACGCCGTCACATTGGTGCAACCTTCTTCCTGCAGGCCGTCACGGGCGGCATCCCACAGGGCCAGGCCCACGCCCTGGTTCCAGTGGCTGGGAGCGGCGTAGATAGCCCAGATTTCACCGGTGGTGGGGCGGGATTTCTCATCGCGCGAGCGGTCGTAGCCGACAAAACCGACGATCTTCTCGCCGTCCACGGCTACCTGGACCTGGGGCTCGCAATATTCAATGGCTTCACGCCAGTAGGCCTGGCGCTTTTCGACCGACATGGATTTCAACTGCTCGTCTGGCACCAGCCCTTTGTAAACCTCTTGGGCTGAGACGGTATGGATCTGGGCAATGGCTTTGGCATCGCGAAGCGTGGCGGGACGAACCTGGATACTGGACATGAAAAAACCGAACGAAAACAGAGAATGAAAAAACGAAAGGACCGGCATTGTCGCCGCAAACGGTTTTCCCCCCTGTCCGCCTCCCCTATCAAGCCCCCGACGCAGCCCCCTCGAGTGCCCGAAAACAGGGCATAACACCGCCTCGTATCAGTTGCCGAATTGGTAACTGGCGCCGCACAGCAACACGCAACACGCAACAGGCGGGGCCTGGGCAGGGCCTCAGGCCAGCGCCATGGAGCCCGAGATCGAGGCCCCAGCCGCCGCAGCGGCCGCACGCTGCACCAGCGCACGTTTGTTGCGGGGACGCGGCACATGCACGACGGGTGGAGCGCCGTTGATGGCCGAGAGCCCCAGCACCAGCGTGACGGTGCGCGAGCATCCTTCCTCGCGCTCGTCGCTGGCATAGGCGCGGTAGCTGCCATTGCCCTGGCCATGGCGGCGTTGTACGGTGTGAAATGCAACACGCACCCCCTCCGCACGGTGCCCACCGAAGGGCAGCACCCGCAGCCGCGCATCGCCATCGAGCGCCAGCCCCATGTTGCCGTCACGGTTGATGAGGTCGGTGCGCACGGCGCGCCATGTCTTCCCCTCATCCATCGAAAACTGCCAGGTGCCTGCCTGGGCATCCAGGTGCTCAATCACCACACCTGCCGAGGCTTGCAGGCCCGGGCAGTTTTCTTCAACGATCTGCGCCAGCGTGTTGCCCCCCAGCCCCGTACCGCCTTGTGGCGCATTGGACGCCCCGGGCCGTCGCTCTCCCTGGAGGCGGGACACGTTGGAAGCGGCTGAACCTTGTGGAAGAGCGTTGGCAGTCATGGAAACCCCTTTGAAAACGAAGGATGGGAACGAAAATTGCGCACTGATCAATCGTTGAGGACCTGCGTACACAGGGATGGCACCAGCGCCTTGCCCTGGGGCGCGCCACTTGCCTGAACCCGTTTTACGCAAGCCAAGTCGTTGTTGTGCACCCCCCAGGTGCTTTTCAATGCTTGACGGAAAGTCTAGAAAGTGCACATGGGAGCGTCCATCGCACAAATGGACTAGTCCGCAACAGTGCGTTGTGCGCAATACTTGCTCATGACCTACGCAAGACAGAGTTCAGACCAGCGCTTCATCCCCAGGCCATGCGGGCGTTGCATCCCGGTGTGCGAAAGTCCGTTTGCTGTATGACTGCACGCCTTTTGCTGGTGGATGACCACAACCTGTTCCGCACCGGGCTGCGCCTGATCGTGCAGGACCACCCCCGCGTTGGAACGATTGCAGAGGCGGGCTCCATTGCCGAAGCCTGTGCACTGCAACTGGCCGATGCCGATCTGGTGCTGCTGGACATCCAGCTGCCCGGCATGAGCGGCCTGGACGGCCTGCGCCTATTGCGCCAAGCCTGCCCCAAAGCGCGCATCGTTCTGGTGTCAGCCAGCGTGGCGCCCGACGCCATCCACGAAGCCCGCGTGCGTGGCGCCGATGGCTTTCTGCCCAAGTCCGCCAGCGCCGAGGACATCCTGGAGGCGATTTCCTGCGCCTTGTCAGGGCAGCCTTGCTTTCCGATCAACAGCGGCAACAGTGCCACCACACGCGGCCCGGACACGCCCTCACTGACCGCACGCCAGCTCGATGTGCTGTCGCTGCTGTGCACCGGCAAGCCCAACAAGGTCATCGCGCGCGACCTGGGCCTGAGCGAAAACACCGTGCGCGTGCACGTGGCCGCCATCTTTGCGCAACTGGGCGTCAACAGCCGCAGCGCCGCCTTGCTGGCCGCCCAGCGCCTGGGCCTGTCCACCCCGCAGCTCCATGACTCCCTCTGAGGCCCTGCGGGCACAGCCGGATACTGCCCAGCCCCCGATGCGCTGGGGATGGCCGGCATGGGAGCGCGATGAAGTGCTGCGCGAGCAGGTCGCCTTGCTGCGGCACAACTTCCCCATGACGCTGCTGGCATCGCTGGCCACCGCACTGGGCACGCTGTGGGTCATGGCGCGGGTGGTCGAGCCACAGGCCATCGCCCTGTGGGTGGTGTCACACGCGCTGGTGGTGGCCGGGGTGTATCTCACCTTGCGCAGCATTGCACCGTTTGCAGACCCTGCACCGCAGGCGGCGCGCAAGCTGATCACCTGCATGGCCGCCATGGGGCTGAGCTGGGGCAGCCTGGGGTATGTGGTGCTCGACTGGGGCACCCCCGAGAGCGTGATCTACGCCATCGGCATCATCAGCACCGTGTCGTCCGGCGCGCTGGGGCTGGGCGCCCCGCTGTACCGCGCGTATGTGACCTACCTTACCTGCGCCATTGGGGGCGTGATGATGGCAGTGGGGCTGGCCGGTGGGCCTGTGGTGTGGCCTGCGCTGTTTCTCACCGGTGTCTATTACGCACTGACCTGCATGCAGGCCCGCACGGCCGACCGGGCCACACGGCGCAGCATCGCCCTCAAGCTGGAAAACGACCGGCTTGTGAACCAGTTGCGCTCCGAATCGCAACGTGCCCTCGCGGCCCAGGAGGCCGCCGAGAAAGCAGACCGCGACAAGTCCCGCTTCCTGGCAGCCGCCAGCCACGACCTGCGCCAGCCCTTGCACGCAATGGGCCTGTTCCTCGAATCGCTACAGCGCAGCCCGCTCAACGACCACCAGCTCACCGTGCTGGGGCACGCCCATGCGGCCTCGGGCGCAGCGGCCGAGATGCTGACCACCCTGCTCGACTATTCGCGGCTGGAAGCGGGCGTCGTGAAGGTTCGGCCCGATGCCTTTGCCGTGCAGCCACTGCTGACGGCGCTGGAGCAGGAGTTTGGTGTGCAGGCTGACACGGCGGGGCTGGTGTACCGCACCCGGGAGACGTCGGCAGCGGCCTATGCCGACCGCTCGCTGGTCGGGCTGGTCATGCACAACTTCATCTCCAACGCGCTGCGCTACACCGCCAAAGGCGGCGTGCTGATTGCGTGCCGCACGCGCGGCAGACGGCTGGCCCTGGAGGTCTGGGACACGGGCCCGGGCATCCCCCAGAGCCAGTGGGACAACATCTTCAAGGAGTTCCACCAGCTCGGAAACCCCGAGCGCGACCGCCGCAAAGGCCTGGGCCTGGGGCTGGCCATCGTCAAGAGGCTGGCGCGCGAGATGAACACCTCGGTCGAGGTGCTGTCGCAACCGGGGCGGGGTTCGGTGTTCCGACTTTGGCTTGACCGCTGGCAGGGTGCGCTGGAGGACGACACCGCGCCCGCGCCCGATACCGTCAGCCTCGTGGGCCTGAAGGTGCTGGCCATTGACGACGATGAGGCCGTGCGCCTGGGCATGCAGTCCCTGCTGCACAGCTGGGGCTGCCTGTGCATCACCGCAGAATCGAGCGCAGATGCGCTCGAATGCCTGGAAGACATCACCCCCGACATCATCATCACGGACTTCCGGCTGCGCCATGAAGAGACCGGCAAGCAGGTGCTGCAAGCCCTGCGCGCCTACCTGGGCACCAACGTACCTGCGATCATCATGACGGGAGACACATCACCCCAGCGCCTGCGCGATGCGCAATCCACGTCGGCGCTGCTGCTGCACAAGCCGGTGTCCACCGGCCAGCTGCGCGATGCCATGGTGCAGCTCATCACCCAGCCGCAGCCTGCGCCCACGGACAGCCTGCCGCAGGGAGACGACGAGGGGGCAGCTACAACCAGCGCCGCAGCAGCCCCATGACCTGGTCAAACCGGGCGCCATAGGGCGGATAGAACAGCGAGCCCATGGCCCAGCGCGACTGCACCAGCACCGACTTCTGGTGGCAAAAGCGCAGAAAGCCCTGCTCACCGTGGTAGGCGCCCCAGCCGCTGTCGCCCACGCCGCCAAACGGCAGGTTGTCGTGCGCGATGTGCATCAGCGTGTCGTTCACCGTCACGCCGCCGCTCACGGTGCGGCGCAGCACGTCGTCGCGCACGGCCTCGCTCTGCCCAAACCAGTACAGCGCCAGCGGGCGTGGCCCGGTGTTGATGTGGGCAATGGCATCGTCGAGCCGCTCATACGAGATCACCGGCAGGATGGGGCCAAAAATCTCTTCCTGCATGAGCTGCATCTGTGATGTAGCGCCAAACACCAGCGTGGGCAGCATCTGGCGGCTGGCACCGTCGCCCAGGGTACCCACAGTGTTAGCGACGGGCTTACCAGCGGCGGGGTCGATGCTCTGCACTTCGGCCCCCTGCGTCTGGGCCTGCTGCAGCATGGTGCGCAGGCGGGCGTGGTGGCGCGGCGTGATGATGGATGCATAGTCCCCGTTACCCTCGATGGTGGGGAACAGGCGCGCCACCGCAGCCCGGTAGGCCTGCGCAAACTCGCCCTCACGGCCGCGCGGCAGCAGCACGTAGTCGGGGGCAATGCAGGTTTGCCCTGCGTTGAGCAGCTTGCCGTGGGCGATCTTGAGGGCGGCATCGGCCATGTCGCAGTGGCCGTCGATGATGCACGGCGACTTGCCGCCCAGCTCCAGCGTGGTCGGCGTCAGGTTCTGCGCCGCCGCCTGGGCCACCTTGCGGCCCACGGCGGTCGAGCCGGTGAACACCAGATGATCGAACGGCAGGGAGGCAAACAGGGCCGACAGGTTGGCATCGCCCTGCACCACACAGAACTCGTCGGGTGAAAAAAACTGTGCCACCAGCAACGCCAGCTGGGCCGAGGTGTGGGGTGTCAGCTCGCTGGGCTTGAGCATCACGCGGTTGCCCGCAGCCAGCGCCGTGATGGCGGGTGCGAGGGCCAGTTGCACGGGGTAGTTCCACGGGGCAATCACCCCCACCACACCCAGCGGCTGGCGCTGGATGTGGGCACTGGCAGGCTGAAGGAAGAGGGGCGTGCGTACCTTGCGGGGCTTCATCCACTTTGCCAGGTGACTCAGCGTGTGCGACAGCAGGGTGCGCAGCACAAAGAAGTCGGCCACCTCGGTCAGGCGCGGCGAACGCATGCCAAAGTCGGCCTGCACGGCCGCTGCCAGCACGGGGCCATTCTCATCGAGCATCTTGCGAAGACGCAGCAGCCGCTCACGGCGCACGAGCAGCGGCACATCCACATGCGCGCGGCTGGCCTGGCGTTGAAGATCGAAATGGGCGTGGATATCGGCAGGTGTCATGGTCGGATCATAGAAGACACCCCAGCAGGCGCGTCACGAAAAAACCGGCGAGTCCGCCACACTGAATTGCCAGGCAAGCGGCTCCACGCCGGGCAGTCAAAGGCTCGGAGCACCGACGTAGAGCACTCCACCCAAGCCACGTCAGCGCCCTTCAGCGCCCCTTCAGCGCACTTCGCGCGCCTCAACGTCCGTGACCTCTGCGGAGCCGGGCAGGATGCCCCCCCGGCGCGATGCTGCGGCCTCGTCACTGGCGTCAGCCGCTGCTGGCCCGGCACCACGGCGGCCCGAGGACCAGCGCTCGGTAGAACGAAACACCGTGCTAAACCCGGTGCGCGGGTCCATGCGCATCACCCACGGAGTCACGGGGCGGCCGGTCAAGCGGGCCCAGCCC
The DNA here is from genome assembly GCA_964031875.1 of Acidovorax facilis. Classification (GTDB taxonomy): domain Bacteria; phylum Pseudomonadota; class Gammaproteobacteria; order Burkholderiales; family Burkholderiaceae_C; genus Acidovorax; species Acidovorax facilis_A. Next base: position 22,737 of record CAXIRU010000073.1, on the reverse strand, counting down.
GCGCGCAGCGCCCAGACGAGTGCAAGCACCATCACCGCCAGCAGCAGGCTGGCAAACAGCACCAAGCCCATGGCGATGACCACTACCCGCAGCAACAGGCGCACAAAGCCCGCAACAAAATCATTCAAACGTCACCTCTCCTTCACATCTGCGATGCGGGGAAAAGGGATTCCCCCTTTTCCCCAGGACGCAGTCAACCCTGCGGCGCGGCGCTGAACTGGAACACGCCCGGTTCCAGCACCGGGTTCACGCTCACAGCGATCACGCTCTTGGGCGGGAACTGCCCCTCCAGCAAGAGCTTGGACAGCGGGTTCTCGATGCGCTGCTGGATCGCCCGCTTGAGCGGCCGCGCACCGAACACCGGATCGAACCCCACCTTGGCCAATTCTGCCAAGGCAGCGTCCGACACCTGCAACTCCAAATCCATCTTGCCCAGCCGGGTTTGCAGCAGTTGCAGCTGGATCTTGGCGATGGACGCGATGTGCTGTGCATCGAGCGCGTGGAACACCACGGTCTCGTCGATGCGGTTCAGGAACTCCGGGCGGAAATGGTTCTTGAGTTCGCCCCACACCGCTTCCTTAATGTCGTCAGAGTCCTCACCCACCATGGCCTGGATCAGGTGCGAGCCGATGTTGCTGGTCATCACGATCACCGTGTTCTTGAAGTCCACGGTGCGCCCCTGGCCATCGGTCAGGCGGCCATCGTCGAGCACCTGCAGCAGCACGTTGAACACGTCGGGGTGGGCCTTTTCCACCTCGTCGAGCAGCAGCACGCTGTAGGGCTTGCGGCGCACGGCTTCGGTCAGGTAGCCGCCCTCCTCGTAGCCCACATAGCCCGGAGGCGCACCGATCAAGCGCGCAACGCTATGCTTTTCCATGAACTCGCTCATGTCGATGCGGATCAGGTGGTCTTCGCTGTCGAACAGGAAACCCGCCAGCGCCTTGCACAGCTCGGTTTTGCCCACGCCCGTGGGACCAAGGAACAGGAATGAGCCGGTGGGCCGGTTGGGATCGGACAGGCCCGAGCGCGAGCGGCGGATGGCGTTGGCCACGGCAGCAATCGCCTCTTGCTGGCCCACCACGCGCTCGTGCAGCTTGGTCTCCATCTGCAAGAGCTTGTCCTTTTCGCCCTGCATCATCTTGGCTACCGGGATGCCCGTGGCGCGGCTCACCACCTCGGCGATTTCTTCGGCACCGACTTGCGTGCGCAGCAAGCGGTGCGCAGCGGGTGCACCGTCCTTGCCAGCCTCTTGCGCCTGGGCTTCTTTGAGTTGCTTTTCCAGGTCAGGCAGCTTGCCGTACTGCAACTCGGCCACCTTGTTGAAGTCGCCCTTGCGGGTGAACTCCTCGATCTGGAACTTGAGCTTGTCGATGGCTTCGCGCACATGCGCGCTGCCCTGCGCCTGGGCTTTTTCGGACTGCCAGATTTCGTCGTAGTCGGCGATTTCCTTTTGCAGCTTGGAGATCTCTTCCTCGATGAGCGCAAAGCGCTTTTGCGAGGACTCGTCCTTCTCGCGGCGCACGGCCTCGCGCTCGATCTGCAGCTGGATCAGGCGGCGGTCGAGCTTGTCCATCACCTCGGGCTTGGAGTCCATCTCGATCTTGATCTTGGACGCCGCCTCGTCGATGAGGTCAATCGCCTTGTCGGGCAAAAAGCGGTCGGTGATGTAGCGGTGGCTCAGCTCGGCGGCGGCCACGATGGCGGGGTCGGTGATGTCCACGCCATGGTGCACTTCGTACTTTTCCTGCAGACCACGCAGGATGGCGATGGTGGCTTCCACGCTGGGCTCGCCGACCAAAATTTTCTGGAAGCGGCGCTCCAGCGCGGCGTCCTTTTCGATGTACTTGCGGTATTCGTCGAGCGTGGTGGCGCCCACGCAGTGCAGCTCGCCACGGGCCAGCGCGGGCTTGAGCATGTTGCCCGCGTCCATCGCGCCTTCGCCCTTGCCCGCGCCCACCATGGTGTGCAGCTCGTCGATGAAGACGATGGTCTGGCCTTCGTCCTTGGCCAGTTCGTTCAGCACGGCCTTCAGGCGCTCTTCAAACTCGCCCCGGAACTTGGCACCCGCCAGCAGCGCGGCCATGTCGAGCGACAGCACGCGCTTGCCCTTGAGGCTTTCGGGCACCTCACCAGCGACGATGCGCTGGGCCAGGCCCTCGACGATGGCGGTCTTGCCCACACCGGGCTCACCGATGAGCACGGGGTTGTTCTTGGTGCGGCGCTGCAGCACCTGGATGGCGCGGCGGATTTCATCGTCGCGCCCGATCACGGGGTCGAGCTTGCCCAGGCGGGCGCGCTCGGTCAGGTCCATGCAGTATTTGGCCAGGGCACCGCGCTGGCCTTCGGCCTCGGCGCTGTCCATCTTCTGGCCGCCGCGCACGGCCTCAATCGCAGCCTCCAGGCTTTTGCGGGTGAGGCCGTTGTCCTTGGCAATCTTCGCGGCTTCGCCCTTGCTGTCGATCACGGCCAGCAAGAACAGCTCGCTGGCAATGAATTGATCGCCGCGCTTGATGGCTTCTTTCTCGGTGGCCTGCAGCACGCGGCCCAGCTCGGGGCCGCCTTGCACCTGGTCGTTGCCCTGCACCTGGGGCAGGCGCTTGACGGCCGCCTCGGCCGCCGCCAGCAGGCCGGGCACATTGGCGCCCGCACGCTGCAGCAGCGCCTTGGGGCCATCGTCTTGCTTGAGCATGGCCACGAGCATGTGCACGGGCTCGATGTAGGCGTGGTCGTTGCCCAGCGCAATGCTTTGGGCATCGCTCAGGGCTTCCTGGAACTTGGTGGTGAATTTGTCGAGACGCATGGTGGATGTCCTCCGAATTGCAGAGCACTTGAGGCGGAACGTGCCTGATTTCAAGACACGCCCCCTGCCCGTCCATTGACCTGCGTCAGTGAATCATCCAGCCAGCGGATTTCCTGATTGCTACTATTTTTATAGCTGCTTGCGCTTATTCAACAAGCGCCAGCAGTCAATTTTGCTTGATTTTTCGGATCACCCCGCAGCGCGGCAGGCCCGCTGGGCCGTGGGTCGGCCTCCCCGCCACGCCAGCAGCCCCAGCAGTGCAGCCAGTGCGCCCAGACCCCAGGCCGACAGGGTGGGGATGGCCGCAGGGCTCGGCGCTCCCAGCAGCACGGGGACCACGGGGTCGTTGATGGTGCCGTCCTGCACGCCAAAACTGTTGTCACCCCAGCCGCCGTCCGTCACGTCATAGGTCACGGTGTTGCCGCTGATCTGCAGGTTCACGGGGTCGTAGTAGCGGCTGCGCGAGGGGCTATCGGGTGTGGGGCCGTACTTCTTCACCGTGAAGCCCGTGAGGTCTGGAAAGGTCACCGCCACCCGCACCGTTGCGCCCGGCTGGCAATTGACGAGGCGCACGCGGAACGCCCCGTGCGGCAGGGTGCCCCCCGGGTACGGTGCAGGCGCCGCTATCGGGCCGGTACCCGCCAGGTCGAGCTGGCAGCTGGTGGCGTCATCCACCACACCCACATTGACGGGCCCCGAGCCTGTGTCCGTGGGCCTGGGCAAGGTTTCAAAACGCGCCTGCACTGTGCAGGCAGCCGTCACAGCAGCCGTGGTGTAGGTGCTGCCCGCCAGCGCACCGCCGCAGCCCGTGACGGCGGCAATGCGGTAACCCGTTGCGGGGGTGACGGTGAAGCTGCTGACCTGCCCTTCGGTCACGTTGACCATCCCAGCGGGGCTGATGCTGCCGCCAGGGAGGGCAGAAGCCGTTACGGCGTGAAGGATGGGCGTGAAAGCAGCCGTCACGGTGCAGCTCTGTGTGACCGCATTGATGGTGTAGACATTCTGAGCGCGTGTACCACCACAACCGACCACGGAGGCAATTTGATAACCCGCTTGGGGCGTAACGGTGAAACTGATGGAGTCTCCCGCAGCAACCACCTGCGCACCGTTTGGGGTGATGCTGCCCCCGGTCCCGGCCACCGCCGTCACAGTGAGTCCGGCCGCGAAACTGGCGGTCACATTGCAATGGGCGGTGATGGGGCCAGTGGTGTACACCGTGCCCACCAGCGTACCGCCGCAGCCCTGAACAGACGCTACCGCGCCTGGGTTGGACCGCACTGTAAAAGAGACACGTTCTCCCCTCAGCGCGCTCACTGGCAGTGCTGGTGACATATCTCCGCCTTCGCGCCAAGCCGGCGTGACCGCAAACCGCTGCTCGAATTGGTCCACCTCGGCGGTGTACTGGTTGCCTCCGACCGTGCCCCCCACCCCCAGCGCGCGGCCCGAGGGCAGCAGGACCAACCCAAGTTCAGCACGCGCGGTGCGCAAGCTCGTCACCTCGGTCCAGCCAAATCTGGATTCATCAAAGACCAGCGCGCTGTCATACGGGCTCGACACAGGCGCACCGGACGTCGCACCATCTCCGCCAGCAATAAGCACGCGACCATCATCGAGCAGCACGGCTGCATGCCGCGCTCGGGGCTGCGGCAGATCAGCGATGCGACGCCAACCCAATCGCGGATAGTAAAGATAGGCTTCGCTCAGAGCTTGACCAGCGTGATAGCCGCCTGCTGCCAACACCACGCCGGAGCGCAGCTTCGTGAGGGTGGCCTGCCGCATGCTGATCGGCCCTTGGTCGCTCCAGCTGTCGGTCACTGGGTCGTAGAGCTGAGAGGTCTGGGGCACACTGCCAGTGTCCCCGCCCACCACCAGCACCTTGCCGGAAGCCAGCAGCACGGCAGAATGCTCGGAGAAAGAGCGTCCCGGTGCAGCGGCCATCGTCCAGGCATTGAGAGCGGGGTCGTAGATCTCTGCAGAGCTCGCCGCCGTCCCCTCACCACCCAACACCAGAACACGACCGTCGTCGAGCAATGTGGCAGAAGGTCGTTCACGGACCACGCTCATATCCGGGGTGTATGTCCAGGCGTCCGTGGCGGGGTCGTAGACCTCGGCGGATCGGGACGCAATGCCACCAGCCACCAACACCTTGCCAGACGCCAGCAACGTGACTGTGTGCCGGTGCCGGGGCGCGCCCATGGACGAGGCAGCTGCCCAGCTATTGAGTGCTGGGTCGTAAAGTTCGGCTGTGGCGACCGGCCCCGCAGCATCCACCCCGCCAGTCGACAGCACTTTGCCAGACGCAAGCACCACGGCTTTCTGATCGCCCCGCGCAGTTCTCTGATCCTGCGCATCTGCCCACAGGGGCCGCTGATAGCGGTAGCTCACGGCACTGGACAGGGCCCCGCCGTTCCCCTCTCCACCCAGCAGCAACACCTCGCCACCAGCCATTACCGTGGCAGTGTGGCTGACTCGGGCCTCAGGCATGGGTGCGTCCGGTTGCCAGGTTCTGGTGAAAGGATCAAACCGTTCTGCACTGCTACCGCCCCGGTAGCCGCCTGCCACAAGCACCTCGCCCGTTGGCAACAGGCTTGCCGTGTGGCGGTGACGGGTAGACCCCATGGAGCCCACTGGTATCCAGGTGTCTGTCTCGGGGTCGTACAACTCGGCGGAGTTGAGATAGCCTGATGCCCCAACCCCCCCCGTCACCAACACCTGTCCGGACGGCAGCAGCGTCGCGGTGTGCTGAGCTCGCGCCGTCCCCATGGATCGCGCGGACGACCAGGCATTGGTCGCACGGTCGAACAGTTCAGCAGAAGCCGTAGTAGCACCACCGAGAGTGAAGCCGCCAGCTACCAGCACTTTGCCAGAGGGCAGGAGTACGGCGGTGTGCCACTGCCTGCGAACCTGCACCGGGCCGGTCAAGGACCAGTAGGGATAGGATGAAGTCTCCCAGGCTTCAGGAATACGCAAAATCTCGGCCTCACCCTCGGTCAAGTTGCCCCCCACCACCAACACGTCTCCGTCCGGCAACGAGGTCGCTGTGTGGCGATCCCGAGGCACTCGCATAGAAGGTGCGTGTACGCTCTGCACGTTCCCCCACAAGTCAAGTTCCAGAAATTCGGCAGAAGCGACAAGCCCAACCGTCGCCGATAAGCCACCGACAATCAGTGCGCGGTGTGAATGAAGCGACACGCTGGTGGCTGTATGCCCCTGTCGCCCCTCATCCATCTCACCAGCGCCATAAAAGCGGCCGCTGTCGCTGAAAAACTCTGCAAAAGATGTGATGCCTAGGTTCCCGTTACCGATCCCTCCCGTCACCATCAGGGCCTGCGAGGCGGGGTTCCCCAGCAACGCCGTCGCGTGCTCGGTTCTGGGGATACCCAGGCTGTAATTGGGTTCGGCACTCCAAGTCCCTGTCTGTGCCCATACCGCAGCTGGCGCGATACCGCCCCACAGCGGCCACACCAGACAACTCAGACTCAGCCACCGACGGCAAGTGCGAAAGAAAGGCGAGCGTCGCAAACCCATAGTGCGCCATTGCAGTGCGAAAAGCTGCATAACCTGTTGCTGGCCCGTTGAGAGCCAGGGTAATGAAACAAAACGCGCAGTATCGGCAAACTTACGGCCGCCACAAAGTCCAAAGTTTGCATGCATCTGTGCATTGCTCTGCAAACAACAGAGACCAAGCACACAGCGCGCTCACTCAGGCAGCGTTGCCCGCCACAATGCCCCAGCGCGCCAGCGCCGCATCGTCGCTCACCCGCGCATCCACCCAGCGCGCGCCCTGGGCGGTTTCTTCCTTCTTCCAGAACGGCGCCTGGGTCTTGAGGTAGTCCATCAAAAATTCGCAGGCCTGAAAGCTCTGGCCCCGGTGCGCACTGGTCACCGCCACCAGCACGATCTGGTCGAGCGGCTGCAGCAGGCCCACGCGGTGGATCACGCGGGCGCCAAAAATATCGAAGCGCCGAAAGGCCTCGTCCACCATGGCTTCGATGGATTTTTCGGTCATGCCGGGGTAGTGCTCCAGCTCCATGGACGACACCTGGTCGCCCTCGTTGCGATCCCGCACCGTGCCCACAAAGCTGCACACTGCGCCGATGCCTTTGTTTTCGCGGCGCAGCGCAGCGACTTCGGTGGACAGGTCGAAGTCCTCGATCTGGATGGAAACGCGGGGCAAGGTCATGGCAAAAAAGCTCTCTACAAGGCGCGTGGAGGTAGGGCAAAAGCCGCGTCAGGGCGAGCGGTGCAGCCGGGGCGCGGCCAGCAAGGCACGTTCTTCTTCGACCACTTTGTTCAGTTGCGCCAGTGCGGGAGATGGGGGCAGCTGGGCCAGCAGGGTCTGCAGGCGGGTGACGTCGCCCACGCTGGGCGCGACCTTGATCTGTGCAATGGCGGCGGGCAGATTGCCGCCGCGGACCAGCGCCAGCACCTTGGCGGGCCATTCACTTTTGTTGCGTGCCATAGATAGGTCAAAAGGTTTGTCTGTACGATTCGCCCGCACTGTACCCGCACTTGCACGCGCTGCCGCCCCCTCAGTACACAAAGCCCATGGCCACACAAACGATTCAGACCGCTCACTACAAGCTCTACCCGTCCCCGCGCAATGCCGTTCGCAACGTGTTTGAGCACCAGGTGTTCATCCCCCATCCCTACGCCATCATTGACCTGGATGTGATGGAGCTGGCGGGCCAAACTACCCTGTTTGGCGCCTGCCGACTGTCGGACATGAAAATGGGCCAGGTGGTGACCTTTGAGCTGGCCTCCGACCAGGCCAAGTTCGAACGTCTGTTCACACCGGACTGAATCGGTAGCCCAGCCACTTCAACGCCCATGGACCTGCAAGAATCCTTCGAGGCGCTCGACTCCAGAGCCCCCGACACCTATGCCCAGGCTGTAGAAGCCTATTGCGACGGCATTCTGCGGCTGCACTGGAACGAGCGTCTCATCAACAAAATCTTCGGCCGGGCACTGCAGTCGCACGCGGCGGGACGGCTGGTGGTACAGCACTACCAATGGCAACTGCGGGGGGGCCCACGACCCACGCTGGCGCTGCTGCAGCGGCGCATGCCCGGGGGCGCCCGCACACTGGCCACGTTTTTTGCGGTGCTCCGCCTGGCGGGCATGGTGGCGGTAGAGGTTGACCCGCATGACCGCAGGGTGCGCTACCTGGTGCCCACCCCCCGGCTGCTGGACGGCCTGCGCACCTGGCTGCGGCACCACCTGCTCTGCGCCGAGGCCCTGGGCGCCCTGCCCCCCGGCCATGCACAGCGGCTGGACAGCGATGCGGACTACTTTGCCGCCTTTCTGGCCGGGGCCGACCACGTCCTGGACCGCCTGGCTGAAACCCGGGGCCGGTTTGGTGGCTGGGACTGGTTCGACCAGCGCGACGGCGGTGGCCGCATTGCCATGCTGCTGCTGCGCGAACACTGCCGGGTGCACCGCCCGGGGGATGAAGGGTCCACGCCGTTCCCCCTGCGGGCCAATGATCTTGCACAGCGCCTAGGTTTTTCGCACTCCCATGTGCGCAACCTGGTCAACGAAGCCACGGCGCAGGGCCATCTCACGCAGGACGCTCCGCGCGGCTTGGTCGCACTCACGCCCCGTTTTCAGGCAGAGCTGCAAATCTGGCTGAGGCACCTGCTGGGCTGGTTTGCCGAGACAGCGGCCATGGCCCACCACCAGCTGCAAACCCACCCGCCCGCTCCCGGGCACCCCAAGGCTGCTGATGGGCACAACCACTGACTGACCCGCTTCGGCGGGCTTTTGCCTGCCCCAACCGCGCCCATTTCCCAACCACTCATGTACGACGACAACCAGATCCACGTGCCGCCCTCCTTCATGGCGGTGTATACCGATGCACGCGGTCGCCTCACGGAGAAGGCAGACAGCGTGCGTGCCCGCTACGAGCTGTGCGAAGACCTGGCAGGCCACCTGGTGGAGCATGCGCAAACGCTCTACCACGTGCAGGCGCCCTCTGAAACCGAGATCCTGCAGCGCATCCACGCGGGGCTGTGCACGGCCGAATCTGGCGTGTCGGTGGCAGAAGCCACCTGGGTCGTCACCCGGCTGGCCGAACTGCTGGTGTGGCAATGCCCCATGCTGGTGGCGCCGCAGCCCCAGCCCACAGACAACGCGCCCCCGCTGCCATCCGCGCACTGACGGCATTTTGCTGGCGACAGGCTTGGCTATACTGCGCCCCATGCCTACGCACACCCTTCTTGCCATGCCCGCCGCGCCTGCGGCGGCATTGCAGTGCGTGGTCAAAGCCAAAAAACCCCAGCTCATCTGACCGGAGCTGTGTGGTTCCGTCCCGGATGAGCGACGGAACCCTTGGGCAAAAACTCCCCTTTTTGACACCTGGCCATCTGCGCGCGCACCTGTGACGGTTCTTCCCTCGGTTGAACTTTTCAAGGACGTTTCGCATGCCTGCAGTCTCTGCATCCCCAACCCCATTCCAGGGTCTCTGGATTCCCCTGGTCACGCCATTCAAGGATGGCGATGTCGACCACCCTGCACTTGCCACATTGACCAAGACCCTGGCCACCCAGGGCGTAGCTGGCTTTGTAGCCTGCGGCTCCACCGGCGAGGCCGCGGCACTCGATAAGGCCGAGCAGCTGGCCGTGCTGGAGACCGTGCTCGGCGCCGCCCAAGGCCTGCCCGTGGTGATGGGTCTGTCGGGCTACCACCTGGGTCAGACGGTAGACTGGGTGCAGGCCCTGGCGCAATACCCGCTGGCCGGGTTACTGGTGCCCGGGCCGCACTACATCCGCCCTTCGCAAGAGGGCTTGCTGCTGTGGTTTCGCACCCTGGCCGATGCCAGTTCGGTGCCGCTGATCGTCTACGACATCCCTTACCGCACAGGCGCCACGCTGGCCACCGACACCTTGCTGGCCCTGGCCGGGCACCCGCGCATCCGTGCCGTCAAGGACTGCGGCGGCAATGCGGCCAAGACCCAGGCGCTGATCGCGGACGGGCGCCTGGCCGTGCTGGCGGGCGAAGATGCACACATGTTCACCACCCTGGCCTGGGGCGGCCACGGCGCCATCGCCGCCAGCGCGCACTGGCAGGCGCCGCTTTTTTTAGAACTGATGGCGCTGCTGCGTGTGGGCAACCTGCCCGAAGCCCGCCGCGTCTGGCAGAGCTTGTTGCCATGGATAGAGGCCTGCTTTGCAGAGCCCAACCCCGCCCCCTTGAAGGCCGTGCTGGCCCGTGCGGGCTGGATGCGCAATGAATTGCGTGCACCCATGACAGCGGCCTCTGCCCCCCTGGAGCAGCGCCTGCAAACCCTGCTGGGGCTCAGCCCCCGGTAACTGGGGGGAAAAACGCCACCTCGGCCCCCTCAACCAGGGTGGCAGATTCATCGCTCAAGCTCTGGTTGAGCGCCATGCGCACCGCCCGGCCGCGCGCAAGGCTGCTGGCATGGGCGCCGCCACGGGCGATGAGTTCGTCGCGCAGTGCGCCCAGCGTGGTGGCGGCGGTGTCCACCGCTTCCTGCCCGGTGCCGATGGCCTCGCGGATGGAGGCGAAGTAGCGGACGGTGATCTTCATGACAGAAGTTCCGAGAAGGCAATGAACCGCACGGTATCGCCCACTGCGATGGTCTGGCCTGCAGGGTTGTCCACCACACCATCGCCCCAGGCGGCCGAGGTCAGCACGCCTGAACTCTGGTTGCCAAACAGATCCAGCCCGCCCGCTGCGTTGTGGCGCACGCGCAGAAATTCGCGGCGTTTATCGGCCTTGGGCCAGGCGAAATCAGCGCGAGCAGCTATGGATTGAGGAGCAACATCCACCACACCCTGCAGGCGCAGCACAAACGGCCGCACCAGCAGCGCAAACGTCAGAAAGCTCGACACCGGGTTGCCGGGCAGGCCCATGAAATGCGCAGCACCACCGTCACGCAGAATCTGGCCGTAAGCAAACGGCTTGCCGGGCTTCATGGCGATCTGCCACAGGCTCAGCGTGCCCAGCGTCTCGACGGCGGGCTTGATGTGGTCTTCCTCGCCCACGCTCACGCCGCCGCTGGTCAGGATCAGGTCGTGTGCGGAACTCGCGTTGCGCAAGGCCGCGATGGTGGCCTCGCGCCGGTCGGGCACGATGCCAAAGTCGGTCACCTCACAGCCCAGGCGCAGCAGCATGGCACGCAGGAAGAAGCGGTTGCTGTTGTAGATGGCACCAGGGCGCATCTGCTCGGGCGGCACCTCGCCGGGCATGACCAGTTCATCACCCGTGGAAAACAGGGCCACGCGCGGGCGGCGCGCCACCTGCAGTTCGTGCAAGCCAATGCTGGCGGCCAGGCCCAGTTCGGCCGGGGTCAGGCGGGTGCCGGCGGCCAGCACCACGGCGCCCCGGGTGATGTCCTCGCCCGCACGGCGGATCCACTGTCCCTGTGGGGGAACGGCATTGATGCGCACCTGGCCCAGGCCTTCGCCCGTGGAGAGGGCTTCGCAGTCTTCCTGCATCAGGATGGCATCCGCCCCCTCGGGCACAGGCGCGCCAGTGAAGATACGGGCCGCCGTGCCGGGCCAGAGCGCCTCGCCCGCGCTGCCTGCTGCAATGCGCTGCGAAACAGGCAGGGTGATCGGCAGCGCCCCGCCCGCAGCAGCGACGTCGGCGCAGCGCACGGCGTAGCCGTCCATGGAGCTGTTGTCCTGCGGCGGCACCTGCAGGGCGGAGACGCAGTTTTGCGCGAGCACGCGGCCGTCCGCGTCAAACGTGGCGACCGTGTCGGCCTCTGGCAAAGGTATGGCTTTGTCCAACAGGTCGGCCAGCGCCTCGTCCAGCGGTTTCAGGGATTGGTTCGGGCGGTTCATGCGAGGCCCGCCCCATACAGCTCGCAGTCGTAGTCAAAACGGTGCTGGTTCTGGACCAGCCAGTCCACCACCTGCGCCGGGCTGTTGAGGTCCAGCAGGGGCAACTGGGTGGGCACGGGCAGGCCCGCGGGGGCATCGGTGGCCACCGCGACCACAAAATCGTCTTCGGGATAGCGCACGGGCTTGGCCGTCAGGCCGGGTTCGGGGGCGCGCCAGACCTCGATCTTGAGCAGATCGCTGTCCTTGAACCCTTCCACCAGCACCCAGTCCACCCCCTGGTACAGCTCGGCCAGCAGGTGGTGCACGCTGAGCGTGGCGCGCTGTTCAAACTCGCGCACCAGCATCAGGCGCTTGTCGGAAGCCGCCACCACCTCAAAGGCCCCTGCCTCGCGGTGGCGGTACGTGTCCTTGCCCGGGTGGTCGATGTCGAAACTGTGGTGGGCATGCTTGACCACCGACACGCGCAGCCCGCGCAGCCGCAGCTCAGGGATCAACTGCTCGACCAGCGTGGTCTTGCCACTGCCGGAAAAACCGGCAAAACCGACAACCTTCATCCACGGCTCCTTGGGTTAGCTATTTTATTTATAGCTGCTAACGCTTACCAGACAAGCGCCAGGGGCATTTTTTGTATCCAATCCAGCAATCCGGGGCCGCCCTGCGCCCACACACTGCGCGAGACGCCCCCGGAGGGTTCGGCATCACGCCGACGCGGCAGGCGCGCAGTGGCGCTCGATGTAGGCCTTGACCAACTCCACATCGGCGGGCATGACCTGCACGCGCTTGGGCAGGTTTTCGATGCCGTCGAACTTGGCGGGCCGCTCGGGCGCATGGCCCAGGGCCGCCTGGATGGTCTCGGCAAACTTGATCGGCAAGGCCGTCTCCAGCACGATCATGGGCACCTTGGGGTCCTTGTGGTGCTCGCGCGCCACCTTTACGCCATCAGCGGTGTGGGTGTCGATGGTGACGCCGTGGCGCTCGAAGTTGTCCTTGATGGTGGCCAGGCGGTCGGCGTGGGTGCTCTTGCCACTTTCAAAGCCGTATTTCTTGGCGGCATCGGCAAACAGTGGGTCGGCACTCAGGTCAAAGCGGCCGTAGGCGGGCAGCGCTTTGGCAAACAACGCGTTCGTGCGCTGGCCGTTGCGGCCCAGCAGGTCAAAAATGAAGCGCTCGAAGTTGCTGGCCTTGCTGATGTCCATCGACGGGCTCGATGTTTCGTGCGTGTCGGCGCTGCTGCGCACGCGGTACACGCCGGTGCGGAAAAACTCGTCGAGTACATCGTTCTCGTTCGTGGCCACCACCAGCTTGGCAATCGGCAGGCCCATCATGCGCGCCACATGGCCTGCGCAGACGTTGCCAAAGTTGCCCGAGGGCACGGTGAAGCTGACCTTCTGGCTGTTGGTCTCGGTGGCCTGGATGTAGCCCGCAAAGTAGTACACCACCTGCGCCAAAAGGCGTGCCCAGTTGATGGAGTTGACGGTGCCGATCTTGTACTTGCGCTTGAACTCCAGATCGTTGCTCACGGCCTTGACGATGTCCTGGCAGTCGTCGAACACGCCTTCGATGGCGATGTTGTGGATGTTTGCGTCCTGCAGGCTGAACATCTGCGCCTGCTGAAAAGCGCTCATGCGGCCGTGCGGGCTGGTCATGAAGACGCGCACACCCTCTTTGCCGCGCATGGCGTATTCGGCCGCGCTGCCGGTGTCGCCGCTGGTCGCGCCCAGGATGTTGAGCTGCTCGCCACGGCGGCCCAGTTCATATTCAAACAGGTTGCCCAAGAGCTGCATCGCCATGTCCTTGAAGGCCAGCGTGGGGCCGTTGGACAGGGCTTCGAGCCACAGGCCATCTTCGAGGTGGCGCAGGGGCACGATCTCGCCCGTGCCAAACACTTCGGCGGTGTAGGTCTTGGCGCAGATGGCCTTGAGGTCCGCAGCGGGGATGTCGTCGATGTACAGCGACAGGATCTGAAACGCCAGCTCGGCGTAGCCTTGCTCGTGGTAAGCCTTGCGCAGCTTGGTCAATGCGGCGCCAGTGATCTTGGGGTACGTCTCGGGCAGGTACAGCCCACCATCGGGGGCCAGACCTTCGAGCAGGATGTCGCAGAACTGTTTGCGGTCTGCATGGCCGCGGGTGCTGAGGTATTTCATGAGGGGTTCCCGTCCGTATCTGTGAATGTGGTGAACTGGCTAAAGGCTGATGCCGTACACACGGAGGTCAATGTAGAAACGCGAGCCGATCAGCAGGAAAAACCCGCCGATCAAAATGAGCCAATGCAATAGCCGGTCCTGGCGGTTGTCGGTGTGCTCCAGCAGCGCAAAGTACAGCCACGCGGCCGCAAAGCTGCCCGCTCCGTTGAGGATCGCCTGTGTGCGCGGCATGGACCCGAGCAGGGCCAGCGCGACCAGCAGGCCGAACCAGAACGCCAGATGCCAGCGCGGCAGATCGACATGCGCCAGCTTGAGCAGCGCCGACAGCGTGAGCACGGCAACCAGCGTGGGCATGGCGGGTCGGCATCATGGCGCGGCGTGGCCCATCATCAGTTGAGCTCTTCCTTGCGAATGCGCGTGATGGGAGCCAGCACGGTGGGCAGCGCCTGCATTTGTGCAATGACGGCGTCCATCGTGCCTTCGCGGGTGTCGTGGGTCAGGATGATGAGATCCGTTTGGGTAGAGCCCTCGCCGCCCACTTCGTCAGCCTCGCGCTGCAGGACGGCGTCGATGCTCACGCCCGCCTCGGCCAAAAGGCCGGTCACCTTGGCCAGCACGCCGGCCTGGTCGGCCACGCGCAGGCGCAGGTAGTAACTGGTGACCACTTCGCTCATGGGCAGCACGGGCAACTGGTCCATGGCACCTTGCAGCGTGTTGGCCTGGAAGGCCAGGTGCGGCACGCGGTGCTCCGGGTCTGCCGTGTGCAGGCGGGCAATGTCCACCAGATCGGCGATCACGGCGCTGGCGGTGGGCTCGGAGCCCGCGCCCTTGCCGTAGTACAGCGTGGTGCCCACGGCATCGCCCTGCACCACCACGGCGTTCATGGCGCCTTCCACATTGGCGATCAGGCGCTTGGAGGGCACCAGGCTGGGGTGCACGCGCAACTCGATGCCCTTTTCAGCGCGCTTGGTGATGCCCAGCAGCTTGATGCGGTAGCCCAGTTGCTCGGCGTACTTGATGTCGGCTGCGCCCAGCTTGGTGATGCCCTCGACATAGGCCTTGTCGAACTGCACCGGAATGCCGAACGCAATCGCGCTCATCAGCGTGACCTTGTGGGCTGCGTCCACGCCTTCGATGTCGAAGGTGGGGTCCGCCTCGGCGTAGCCCAGGCGCTGGGCTTCCTTGAGCACCACATCAAAGTCCAGGCCCTTGCTGCGCATCTCGCTCAGGATGAAGTTGGTGGTGCCGTTGATGATGCCGGCGATCCACTGGATGCGGTTGGCCGTGAGGCCCTCGCGCAGCGCCTTGATGATGGGGATCCCACCGGCCACGGCGGCCTCGAAGGCCACCATCACGCCCTTGGCCGATGCGGCCGCGAAGATCTCTGTGCCGTGCACGGCCAGCAGTGCTTTGTTGGCGGTGACAACGTGTTTGCCGGCAGCAATGGCTTCGAGCACCAGCGCACGCGCGATGCCGTAGCCGCCGATCAACTCGATGACGATGTCGATGTCCGGGTTGGCAATGATGGCGCGGGCGTCGTTGACGACCTGGATGTCAGCACCCACAACCGCCTTGGCGCGCTCCACGTCCAGATCGGCCACCATGGTGATCTGAATGCCACGGCCAGCGCGGCGGCTGATTTCGTCCTGGTTGCGTCCGAGCACGTTGAACACGCCGCTACCGACGGTGCCGATGCCCAGAAGGCCTACTTGGATGGGTTTCATGGGAGTTCTACCAGTAAAAATTGGCTCTAGCGCTTATTCATCAAGCGCTAACAGCTATAAAAATGTGAGTATTTATTCCACAACGTGCGGTGCTCACGCCGTCGCAGATGCGGGTGAAGATGCGGGTGCAGACGTAGCCGCCGCCAGCTGAGCGCGCTTGCGGTACTGCTCCAGGAACCGCGCCACACGGCCAATCGCATCGCGCAAGTCGTCTTCATGGGGCAGGAAAACAATGCGGAAATGGTCCGGCGCGGCCCAATTGAAGCCCGTGCCCTGCACCAGCATCACCTTGGTCTCCTGCAGCAGCTCCAGGAAGAACTGCTGGTCGTCCACGATGGGATACACAGCCGGGTCAAGGCGAGGGAACATGTACAGCGCCGCCTGGGGCTTCACGCAGGTCACGCCGGGGATGGCGGTGATCAGTTCATAGGCCAGATCGCGCTGCTTGCGCAGGCGGCCGCCCTCGCCCACCAGCTCGTTGATGCTCTGGTAGCCGCCCAGCGCGGTCTGCACCGCCCACTGGCCGGGCACGTTGGCGCACAGGCGCATGTTCGAGAGCATGTTCAGCCCCTCGATGTAGTCCTTGGCGGGCTTCTTGTCGCCCGACACCACCATCCAGCCCGCGCGGTAGCCACACGAGCGGTAGCTCTTGGACAGCGAGTTGAAGGTGAGGGTGAGCACATCCTCGCTCAGCGAGCCAATCGCCGTGTGCCTGGCGCCGTCATACAGCACCTTGTCGTACACCTCGTCGGCAAAGATCACCAGGCCATGCTCGCGTGCGATGGCGATGATGCCCTTGAGCAGCTCGTCGGAGTACAGCGCGCCAGTGGGGTTGTTGGGGTTGATGACCACGATGCCCTTCGTGCGGGGCGTGATCTTGGCGCGGATATCGGCCAGGTTGGGCATCCAACCGTTGGCCTCATCGCACACATAGTGCACAGGCGTACCGCCCGACAGGCTGGCAGCAGCCGTCCACAGGGGGTAGTCGGGCGAGGGCAACAACAACTCGTCGCCGTTGTCCAGCAACGCATTGGTGGCCATCACGATCAGCTCGCTGGCGCCGTTGCCCAGGTAGATGTCATCGAGCACCACACCCTTGATGCCCTGCTTTTGCGTTTCGTGCATCACCGCCTTGCGCGCGGCAAAAATGCCCTTGCTGTCCGAGTAGCCTGCCGAGTTGGGCAGGTTGCGGATCATGTCCAGCTGAATCTCTTCGGGCGCATCAAAGCCGAACACCGCCAGGTTGCCAATGTTGAGCTTGATGATCTTGTGCCCGTCTTCCTCCATCTTCTTGGCCGCGTCCATGATCGGCCCCCGGATGTCGTAGCAGACGTTGGCGAGCTTGGCGGATTTTTGGACGGTTTTCATGCGCTGACGATGGTGCAGTGAGGTCAGGTGGCGGCCAGAGCGGCTGGCACGTTGGCGAAACCTATAATTTGACCACAGATCACACGCGCGCCCCTGAGCGCCCGGGCCCGGCCCACCTGCCGCGCCAGAGACTGCAACCCACACCCAGACCCATGAAATTCCAGCCCGACCGCTCGAACGCACAAACCATCAGCGGGTACGGCCCCGGCTGGATCGGTGTGGATGCCGAAAAGATCACACACAGCGTTGTCATCGGTTCATCGGGCCTGCGGCAGGCATGGCCCTGCACACGCTTTGAAGAGCTCACACCCGAGCACTTTGCGCAACTCGCCACCATAGACACAGAACTGATCATTTTTGGCAGCGGCACACGCAACAGGTTTCCACCCCCAGCGTGGCTGGCCCCCCTCATCGCCCGCCGACTGGGACTGGAGACCATGGACACCCCGGCCGCCTGCCGCACCTACAACATCCTGGCCAGTGAAGGGCGCAATGTCGTGGCAGCGCTGATTCTGGAAGTCTGAAACAGGGGTCGACAGTTTGACGTCGGCGCCAGTGCGAAACCCCACCCAAATGCCCGGCGCTCCGGGCCAGACACACTGTCTTACATTTGGGCCGAAGGTGAATTCGGAGTAAAATCAGCGGTTGCGGTCGGGGGCACCACCAAGAGCAATTTGGGCTTATGCAAATCCGGATGCAACAGCCGTTCCTGTGTGGGGCGAGCCGCTTGCCTCAGTTCTGTTTTGCACAAGCCTTGGCAATCACACCCTACCTCCCCCGGCTTACCAACGACTACATCCTGAGAGATTGAAGTGATATGGCGATCGTTGTCAACAAACCCCTCCCTGAATTTGAAGCCAACGCTACCGGTGGACTCAAGGTCTCCAACACCTCCCACCTTGGCCAAATTCTGGTTCTGTACTTCTATCCCAAGGACAACACGCCTGGCTGCACCACGGAGGCCATGCAGTTTCGCGACAAGTACAAGGACTTCGTGAAGGCAGGCGCTGCCGTGTTCGGCGTGTCCCGCGACAACATGAAGTCGCACGATGAATTCAAGGAAAAGCTGGAGCTGCCCTTTGAACTCATCGCAGACACGGAAGAAAAGATGTGCCACATGTTCGGCGTGGTCAAGAACAAGATCATGTACGGCAAGAAGGTCAAGGGCATTGAGCGCAGCACCTTCCTGATCGGCCCTGATGGTCTCTTGGTGCAGGAATGGCGTGGCCTCAAGGTCCCCGGACATGTCGACGAAGTCCTGAAAACCGTCAAATCCATCAAAGCCCTGAAAAAGGCAGCCTGATCCGCACACTGGAGCATCGGCGCGACACCCCGGATGTTTTGCCCAGTCAAGACATCTGGAGTAGGCATAATGGTTTTATGCCCCTGGTTATCGCAACGTTTGCCCACCTCCCAAAAGCCGCCTTGGCCTCCAGGCGGCTTTTTGCTTTTTGACCCTTCTTCACCTTACCGACCGAGGCCCTGCCACCATGCCCCTGCCCCCCGCCCCCAGTCGGCGCGCTGCACTCCTCGCGCCAGAAGCCTTTGAAATCACGGCCCGCCCACGGGTTGCACAACCCTCCGCCAACGAACCTGCAGTGGCAGCAACAGCACGTGCAACCCCTGCGGCCCGCTCCGGACGCAAGGCCGACAGCGGGGCATCTGCAGCCGCTGCACTGAGCACGGTCCCGCTCGTCCAGGTCGAAACCCGCAGCCGCACAGCGGAACCAGCGCCCACTCCCGCAGCCCGCACGACCAGCACACGCAAAGCGCGCACTGCCAACGCAGCGCCCGCACCAGCGAACACGGCTACACCCACCTCCTCCGTGACGCGCAGCAAAAAGTCCGCCCCGCAAGGCCCGACCAAGCTCTTTGTACTGGACACCAACGTCCTCCTGCACGACCCGACCAGCCTGTTCCGCTTTGAAGAACATGACATCTTCCTGCCGATGATCGTGCTGGAAGAGCTGGACGGCCACAAGAAGGGCATGACCGAAGTCGCCCGTAACGGTCGCCAGGCGAGCCGCACGTTGGATGCACTGGCCGCCGCGCAGGGGGCTGACATGGCCATGGGCCTGAAGCTCGACTCCACCGGCCAGCGCGCTGCGGGCGGCCACCTGTTCTTCCAGACCGCGCCGCTGGACTACAGCCTGCCCACCAGCTTGCCCCCGGGCAAAGCCGACAACCAGATCCTCGGTGTGGTCGAGGCTCTGCGCAAAGTGCACGCACCGCGCGAAGTGGTGCTGGTCTCCAAAGACATCAACATGCGCGTCAAAGCGCGTGCCCTGGGCCTGACCGCCGAGGACTACCAGAACGACAAGACGCTGGAAGATGGCGACCTGCTGTACGCCGGCGTGCTGGCACTGCCACCCGACTTCTGGGCCAAGAGCGGCAAAAACGTGGAAAGCTGGCAAAGCGGCGCCCACACCTACTACCGCATTGGCGGGCCCATCGTGCCGCAGCTGATGATCAATCAGTTCGTGTACTTCGAAGCCCCCGGAGAGCCCAGCCTTTTTGCGCGCGTGAGTGAAATCCGCGAGAAAACAGCGGTACTGCAGACTCTGAAGGACTACGGCTCGGCCAAGAATGCCGTATGGGGCGTGACCACGCGCAACCGCGAGCAGAACTACGCCATGAACCTGCTCATGGACCCGGAAATCGACTTCGTGACGCTGACCGGTACCGCAGGTACTGGCAAGACCCTGTTGGCCCTGGCTGCGGGGTTGACCCAGGTGCTGGACGACCGCCGCTACACCGAAATCATCATGACCCGCGCCACCGTGAGCGTGGGCGAGGACATCGGCTTTTTGCCGGGTACCGAAGAAGAAAAGATGGGTCCCTGGATGGGCGCGCTCGACGACAACCTGGAGTTTCTGGCCAAGGGCGACGGCGGCAATGCGGGCGAATGGGGCCGCGCTGCGACCAATGAACTGATCCGCAGCCGCATCAAGATCAAGAGCATGAACTTCATGCGCGGGCGCACCTTCCTGAACAAATACGTGATCATCGACGAGGCGCAGAACTTGACGCCCAAGCAGATGAAAACGCTCATCACGCGCGCAGGCCCCGGCACTAAGATCATTTGCATGGGCAACCTGGCACAGATCGACACGCCGTACCTGACCGAAGGCTCTTCCGGCCTGACCTATGCGGTGGACCGCTTCAAGGGCTGGCCGCACAGCGGGCACATTACGCTGGCGCGCGGTGAACGTTCACGCCTGGCAGACTTCGCCAGCGAAGTGCTGTGACCCACAGGAGCACTTGATCCATGGCCGTAGGGTGGATGACCGCGCTGAAGCTGGTGCCCTGGCGCGATGTCATTGAGGCAACGCCCCAGATCCTGCAGGCCGCCAGGAAGCTCCTGGGCAAGACCAAGGCAGCATCCACGGACACCGAAGGTACTGTGGCCGAAGGCAGCGCCCCGCCTGCATTGCCAGCGGACGCCCAGATCACGCAACTGCAGGCGCGGGTAGCACAGCTGGAACAGGAGCAACGGGATTCAGCCCTTCTGATCCAATCCCTGGCGGAGCAGAACGCACAAGTGATCCGCACCGTAGAGGGACTGCGCCAGCGCACCCTGCGGCTGGTGATTGCCGTGGTGGCACTGGGCGCGCTGTGTGCAGGCCTGCTGATGTCGACACTGCGGCATTGACCGCCACATGCCACGCAGCAGCGCCAAAGTTGCAGGTCGGCTTGACGGCATCACCACGCACAGCACGCACAGCACGCATCGCATGATGCTACTATTTTGATAGCTGCTAGCGCTTTTGGAAAAAGCGCTAGCAGCTATTTTTATTAGAAATCGTCGCCAGAACCCATCGCCAGATTCTCAAAGCGCGTCTGGTTCTTCTGGAAGAACAGCTTCACGGTTCCCGTGGGGCCGTTACGCTGCTTGCCGATGATGACCTCGGCCACGTTGGGCTCCTTGGAGTCCTTGTTGTAGTAGTCGTCGCGGTAGATGAACATGATGATGTCCGCATCCTGCTCGATGGCACCGGATTCGCGCAGGTCGGACATCATGGGGCGCTTGTCGGTGCGCTGCTCCACCGAACGGTTGAGCTGCGACAGCGCAATCACCGGGCATTGCAGCTCCTTGGCCAACATCTTCAGGCCCCGGGAGATTTCACCCAACTCGGTCGCCCGGTTGTCGGCACTGCCAGCACCCGAGCCGCTCATGAGCTGCAAATAGTCCACCACGATCAGGCCCAACTTGCCGCACTGGCGTGCCAGGCGCCGCGCATTAGCGCGCAGCTCGCTGGGTGTGAGACCGGGGGTTTCGTCGATGTGCAACGACACCGTGCGCAGCTTTTCGATGGCTTCGGTCAGGCGTGGCCATTCGTCGTCGGTGAGCTTTCCGGTACGCAGGTTGCCCTGGTTCACCCGGCCAATCGAGCCCACGATACGCACCGCCAGCTGGGCGGCCCCCATTTCCATCGAGAAGATTGCGACCGGCAAGCCCTCGTTGAGCGCCACGTGCTCGGCGATGTTCACCGCAAAAGAGGTCTTGCCCATGGAAGGACGCGCTGCCAGCACCACCATGTCGCCCGCCTGCAGGCCACTGGTCATCCGGTCCAGATCGGCAAACCCAGTGGGAACGCCCGTCACATCCACGGGGTTGTCCGCCATCTCCTGCACCCGGTCAAGAAGGTCGATCACCAGCGTATCGAGCGACTGGAAGCCCTGCTTGGTGCGCGAACCCTCTTCACCAATGGCAAAGATCTTGGCCTCGGCCTCGTCCAGGATCCGCTCCACCGTCTTGCCCTGGGGGTTGAACGCATTGGTCGATATCTCGTCACTGGCCGTGACCAGCTTGCGCAGGATAGCGCGCTCGCGAACGATTTCGGCATAGCGCCGGATGTTGCTGGCGCTGGGAACGTACTGCGCCAGGTTGTTCAGATAGGCTAGGCCTCCCATCTCCTGCGCCTTGCCCAGGTTCTGCAAATGCTCGAAGACCGTGATCACGTCGGCGGGCTTGCTGGCATTGATCAGCGCACCGATAGCCGTGAAGACCATCTGGTGTTCGTGGCGGTAGAAATGGCTCTCTACCAACAGGTCACCCACGCGGTCCCAGGCGTTGTTGTCCAGCAGCAAACCGCCGAGCACGCTGGACTCCGCCTCGATGGAGTGCGGGGGCACACGCAACTGGGCAATCTCACGGTCCGGTACGGGCGTGAAACCATCGTCAAGGGGGGGGAAAACGGCAGACATGGAATCCTCGGAGGTAACCCGGCATGCTAGCGCCCACACGGCGCGTCGTCATGGCACAAGTCTGTGGATAAGGCGGGGGCAACCAGTGGGTAACCGTGTACAAACCACAGTCGCACAAAGACAAAAGCCGCCCGAAGGCGGCTTTTTCACAAAGTCCTGACGGACCGGACGATCAGGCGGTTTCGCCGTAGACCGACACGTTGACTTCGACGACCACGTCGGTGTGCAGAGCCACGCTCACAGCGCTGTCGCTCACGACCTTGATCGGGCCGTTGGGCAGGCGGATTTGCGACTTGGCAACCTTGTAGCCTTGCTTGTTCAGCTCTTCGGCGATGTCATGGTTGGTCACGGAACCAAACAGACGGCCGTCCACGCCAGCCTTTTGCGTCAGCTTGATGGTCGTGCCACCCAGCTTCTCGCCTTGCGCTTGGGCTTCTGCCAGCTTGGCGGCAGCAGCCTTTTCGAGTTCAGCGCGCTTGGCTTCGAACTCTGCCTTGGCGGCTTCGGTAGCGCGGCGGGCACGGCCCGACGGGATCAGGAAGTTGCGAGCGTAGCCGTCTTTGACCTTGACGATTTCACCGAGGTTGCCGAGGTTCACAACCTTGTCGAGCAGAATGATTTGCATGGGTTGTGCTCCTTAGATCTTGTGCTGGTCGCTGTAAGGCACCAGGGCCAGGAAGCGG
>CAXIRU010000072.1:0-115175 GCA_964031875.1 Acidovorax facilis | reverse complement strand
GCGGGAATGCCACGCGGAACGGGCACACCAAAATTGCGCAAGATTTCCTTGCCTTGGTATTCGTGAATCTTCATGAGGTCTCTCTCAGGGAAGGGTGGTTGTTACCCGTTTACCATGAACAGTTGTCTGGCCGCGGGCTTGGGACATGGCAACCCGCGACTGTATCATGCTGCAACGCACCATCCTTGTGCGCAACTTACACCTTGGGTGGGCCGAACGGCCTTCCCATTCCACTTCGACCCGGCAGACGCTGCCGCCTTTTTGCAGGAGCACCTCCATGTCCAAAGTCTTTATCGATGGCGAAGCCGGTACCACGGGCCTGCAGATCCGTGAGCGCCTGCAGGCCATGCCGCAGATCGAGCTGGTCAGCATTGCGCCCGAGCTGCGCAAAGACCCGGCCGCCAAGCGCGACCTGATCGCGGGGGTGGATCTGGTGGTGCTGTGCCTGCACGACGATGCGGCGCGCGACACCGTGGCCATGGTGGACGAGATCGAACGCAGTTCGGGCCGCAAGGTCAAGGTCATCGATGCCAGCACGGCCCACCGCACGGCCGACGGTTGGGTGTATGGGTTTCCAGAACTCGCTGCATCGCAGACGCAAGCGGTGCGCGACGCCGCCCGGGTTTCCAACCCCGGCTGCTACGCCACGGGCGCCATTGCCATGCTGCGCCCGCTGGTGGATGCGGGCCTGGTCCCTGCGGACTACCCCCTGAGCCTGCCCTCGGTGTCGGGCTACTCCGGCGGCGGCCGCACGATGATCGAAGCCTATGAGGCTGGCACCGCGGCGCCTTACGAAGCCTATGCGCTGGGCCTGTCGCACAAGCACATCCCTGAGATCCTGCGCTACACCGGCCTCACACGCCGCCCGGTGTTCATCCCTGCCGTGGGCAATTTCCGCCAGGGCATGCTGGTGCAGCTGCCGCTGCACCTGGACCTGCTGCCGGGCGCGCCCAAGGCCAGTGATCTGCACGATGCACTGGCCAGCCACTACCGCCGCACCAACACGGCCGAGCAGTGGGTCAACGTGCTGCCGCCCACCGATGATTTGAAGCTGGCAGCCGATACGCTGACCGACACCAACAAGCTGGAGCTGCGCGTGTTTGCCAACGAGCAATACCGCCAGGCCGTCGTCATTGCACGCCTGGACAACTTGGGCAAAGGCGCCAGCGGCGCCGCCGTGCAGAACCTGCAGCTGATGCTGGGTGTGTAAACCCGCGCGGACGAGAAAAGCTGGCCCAACGGCCAGGCGTGCCCAGCCAGGCGCACAGTCACTCGTCGTCTGACGGTGCAGCGCCCTGTACAGCGCGTCGCACCACATCGCCCGAGAACCCCCGCGTCAGCAAAAAACGCATGTGCTTGGCGCGGGTTTTCGGGTCGGTTGCGGGCTCTCCAAACTTGCGGCGCCACACCTCGCGGGCTCGCTCCAGTTCGCTGCCCTGCAACTGCGTCACCGCCTGCTGCACCGCCTCGGCGCCCAAGCCCTTGGATTGCAGTTCTTGCCGAATGCGCGATGCACCCAGGCGGCCTGCGCGCCGGTGCAGCACCGACTCCACCACCCGTGCCTCCTTGATGAAGTCTTTGGACTGCAGCTCATCCAGCACAGCGCTCAGATCTTCGCCTTCTTGCACATGCGGACTGAGCTTGCGCACTAGCTCGGCCCGCGAGTGCTCCCGCTGGCTCAGCAGCCGCAGCGCGCGGCCCTTGAGCGAGAGCGTGGCGAATCCCATGGTGGGCTGGATGTTTTAAATTGCTTCCATTTTGATAGCTGCTAGCGCTTTTCTGTCAAGCGCTAGCAGCCTATTTGGCTTTAAGAAAGCCGAATCACTCGTCTGCCGCCGCCGGTGCCTGCAAAGCGCCAGGCAGCAGCGCAATACCCAGACCTTCACGCACCTTGTTCTCGATTTCACGGGCCAGGTCGGGGTTCTCGCGCAGGAACTCGCGCGCGTTGTCGCGGCCCTGGCCGATTTTTTCGCCGTTGTAGGCGTACCAGGCGCCGCTCTTTTCCACGATCTTGGCCGTCACGCCCATGTCGATGATCTCGCCTTCGCGGCTGATGCCCTCGCCAAACAGGATGTCGAACTCGGCCGTCTTGAACGGTGGCGACACCTTGTTCTTCACCACCTTGACCTTGGTCTCGTTGCCGATGGCGTCGTCGCCCTTCTTGATGGTGCCGGTGCGGCGGATATCCAGGCGCACCGACGCGTAGAACTTCAGCGCGTTACCGCCGGTGGTGGTTTCGGGGCTGCCGAACATCACGCCGATCTTCATGCGGATCTGGTTGATGAAGATGACCATGCAGTTGGTCTTCTTGATCGTGGCGGTGAGCTTGCGCAGCGCCTGGCTCATCAGGCGGGCCTGCAGGCCGGGCAGCGCGTCGCCCATTTCGCCTTCGATTTCGGCCTTGGGCGTGAGGGCGGCCACAGAGTCGACCACGATCAGGTCCACAGCGCCCGAGCGCACCAGGCTGTCCACAATTTCCAGCGCCTGCTCGCCGGTGTCGGGCTGGCTGATGAGCAGGTCAGACAGTTGCACACCCAGCTTCTGGGCGTACTGCACATCCAGGGCGTGTTCAGCGTCAACGAAGGCGCAGGTGCCGCCCTGCTTTTGCATCTCGGCAATGACCTGCAGCGTGAGCGTGGTCTTGCCCGACGATTCCGGGCCGTAGATTTCGACCACACGGCCACGGGGCAGGCCACCCACACCCAGCGCAATGTCCAGGCCCAGCGAGCCGGTGGAGACGACCTGGATGTCCTCGATCACCTCGCCTTCACCCAGGCGCATGATCGTGCCCTTGCCAAACTGCTTCTCGATCTGGGCGAGCGCGGCGGCCAGGGCCTTGGCCTTTTCGGTGTTCACGGGCAATGCGGGGTTGGTGCCTTTGACTGCGACGTCCATGAGAAACTCCTTGAAAAACAACAGGTTGGATGCTTGCACCGTTCTGCGGTTAATCACAGGCTGGATGCTTGAACAGTAGTTTATGCGAGCAATGGAATCCAGATAAAGCGATTTTTGGTCAGTTTGGCTGACAATATCGCATGGCCGATCTTTCCCCCGCCGATGCCCCTGCCACGCCCACCCCGGGGCCAGATGACCGCTGGCGCCAAACCCACCTGGGCCGCTTGATGGGCAGTGCCCTGCGCCGCTTCGATGCGCGGGTGCTGCAGCTCATGGCGCGCAATGTGGAGGTGCCGCTGGCGCTGTCCAACCTGGCGGCGCGCGACCAGGTGAGCGCTGCCCATGTGCACATCACGCGCCACCTGGCGCTGCAGGGCGACCGGTTGACCGACCTGGCCCAGCGCGCGGGCATGACCAAGCAGGCCATGGCCAACCTGGTGGACCAGTGCGAGGCCTGGGGGCTAGTCACGCGCGAGGCCGACACGCTGGATGCCCGTGTGCGAAGGGTGTGCTTTACCCCGGCGGGCTTGGCATGGCTGCAGGCCTTTCGCGAAGCCGTGGCCCAGGCGGAGGCCGAGTTCCGCACCGAAGTAGGCGATGACGTGGCCACTGTGGTGAGCCTCGGCCTGGAGGCGTATGCGGGAGGGGCTGGTGGATATTGATCTTGCCAGCGGCCTGGGGCGAGCGATAACCTTGGCTTTCTCTGGTCAGGACCTCAAAAGTGCCAGCAGTGGCTACGCCCAGGGTGAGAATGGCTGACATCCGTAGAACTTGCGCACATCAGGACGCGACAGCCGCCTTGTCTTTGGAGCGTGCCGTTGGCCTGTGGCTTGAAGTGCGCAGGCCATGATCCAGACCCCTGCCGCCAGCTGGCGTACACCGTGCCGCTGCCAACGTTTTCATTGCGCATACCCACCTTGCCCATGCCCGCAGCTTTTAAAACCAACCACGCCCCTCTTCTCCAGGCCTTGCCCGGTGCCGCTGGCACACCGGGGCCCTCTGGAGCGCCACACCCGCTGGTGACGGCGGTACCCGGCACCACCGCGCTGGTGCTCGACTCTCCGCACAGCGGCACTGAGTACCCCGCCGATTTCGGCGCGGCCTGCGACCTGGCCACGCTGCGGCGTGCGGAAGACACGCATGTCGAAAAAATCTACGCCTTTGCTCCCGCGCTCGGCGTGGCCTGGGTAGAGGCGCATTTCCCCCGCATCTACCTGGATGCCAACCGCGACACCACTGAGCTGGACACCAGTCTGCTCGATGGTGCGTGGACCGGCCCCATCTCCACCGACCCCAAGGTGCTCAGCAAGGTGCGCCTGGGCAAGGGGCTGATCTGGAAGCTCACCGACGAAGGCGAGCCTATCTACCAGCGCCTGCTCAGCGTGGCCGAGGTGCGCGCGCGCATCGACCGCTGCTGGCGCCCCTACCACGCTGCCGTGGCCCAGGCCATTGACGCGGCCCATGCACGCCACGGCTACAGCATTCACCTCAACTGCCACTCCATGCCCGCCGTGGCCGGGCGTTTTGCCACCGACTTCCCGGGCCTGGAGCACGCCGACTTTGTGGTGGGCGACCGCGACGGCACCACGGCCAGCCCGGCGCTGTCGGCGCTGGTCTGCGAGCACCTGCGGGCCTGCGGTTACAGCGTGGAGTACAACCACCCCTACAAGGGCGTGGAGCTGGTGCGCCGCTACGGACACCCCGCCCAGCACCGCCACAGCATCCAGCTGGAGATCAACCGCAAGCTCTACATGGACGAGCGCACACTGGCCCCGCTGCCCGAGGGCATGGCACGGCTGCAGGCCGACCTGAGAACCCTGGTCGACAAGCTGCTGGCGCACGACCCGCGCTGATCCTTCGCGGGCTGGGTGGCGCGCGCGATGCGGTGTGTGCGCGCCGGTGAGCGTGGAGCGCGCAGTGCGCAGTGCGCCTTCAGCCCAACCGGGCGCAGCGGCGCCTAAAATCGTTCCACAGGCGCGGCGTCAGACCGCTGCCACCCACCAGGAGACACCCGCATGCGCATCCTCATTGCCGAAGACGACCAGGTGCTGGCCGATGGACTGCTGCGCACGCTGCGCGCTTCGGGGGCTGTGGTGGACCACGTCGCCAGCGGCACCGAGGCCGACGCGGCCCTGATGACCAACAACGAGTTCGACCTGCTCATCCTGGACCTGGGCCTGCCCAAGATGCACGGGCTGGAAGTGTTGAAGAAGCTGCGCGGTCGCGGATCGGCGTTGCCCGTGCTCATCCTCACCGCCGCCGACAGCGTGGAAGAACGCGTGAAGGGCCTGGACTTTGGCGCCGACGACTACATGGCCAAGCCCTTCAGCCTGCAAGAGCTCGAAGCCCGCGTGCGCGCCCTCACCCGCCGGGGCATGGGGGGCACCAGCAGCGCCATCAAGCACGGCCCGCTGGTGTACGACCAGGCCGGGCGCGTGGCCACCATCGACGGCAAGATGATCGAGTTGTCGGCCCGCGAGCTGGGCCTCTTGGAGGTGCTGCTGCAGCGTGCTGGCCGCCTGGTAAGCAAGGAGCAACTGGTGGAGCGCCTGTGCGAGTGGGGCGAAGAGGTGAGCAACAACGCCATCGAGGTTTACATCCACCGCCTGCGCAAGAAGATCGAGGGCGGGCCCATCCGCATCGCCACCGTGCGCGGCCTGGGCTACTGCCTCGAAAAGATCCCTGGATAGGAGGCTCCCCTGAATCGCGACCCGCTCGGTGCAACCGCCAGGGGCGGTGCCTTGCCGATGCCATTAGCGGGGCAGTGCTTCGGTAGGTGTGCTATTAAAATAATAGCTGCTTGCGCTTGATGAACAAGCGCTAGAGGCCAAAAAGGCTTGAATCTTGAAAATCTTCCAGCGAGAGCAGCGCTCCCTGTTCGGCGAAATCCTCGACTGGATGCTCACGCCGTTGCTGCTGCTGTGGCCTGTGAGCCTGGCGCTGACCTGGCTCGTGGCCCAGGGCCTGGCCAACAAGCCGTTTGACCGGGCGCTGGAGTACAACGCCCACGCCCTGGCCCAGCTGGTCGGCGTGGTGGGCGACAAGGTGCAGTTCAACCTGCCGCAGCCCGCCAGCGAGATCCTGCGTGCCGACGAGTCTGACATCGTCTACTACCAGGTGCTGGGCCCGGGCGGGGAGTTCCTCTCTGGCGAGCGTGAGCTGCCCGAGCCTCCGTCCGACGAGGTGCCCCTGTCCGGCGAAGTGCGCCTGCGCGACGCCGAGATGCGCGGCATCGACATCCGCGTGGCCTACATCTGGGTGCGCCTGCCGCTGCCAGACACCCCCGTGGCGCTGGTCCAGGTGGCCGAGACGCGCGAAAAGCGCAGCGTGCTGGCCACCGAAATCATCAAGGGCGTGATGCTGCCGCAGTTCGTCATCCTGCCGCTGGCCGTGCTGCTGGTGTGGCTGGCACTGGCGCGGGGCATCCAGCCACTCAACCAGCTGGAGCAGCGCATTCGTGCACGCAACCCCGACGACCTCTCGCCGCTGGACGACCGCACGGTGCCGCTCGAAGTCGCGCCGCTGGTGGCGTCAGTGAACGACCTGCTGCAACGCCTGAACGGCTCGTTGGCCACGCAAAAGCGCTTTCTCGCTGACGCGGCGCACCAGCTCAAAACACCCCTGGCAGGCCTGCGCATGCAGGCCGACCTGGCCCAGCGCGAGGGCACCAGCACCGAAGAACTCAAGCGCTCGCTGCAGCAGATTGGCCGCTCCAGCATCCGCGCCACGCACACCGTCAACCAACTGCTGGCGCTGGCCCGCGCCGAAGGCAGCGGCGTGGGCATAGCGCGCCAGCCTTGCGACCTGGCGCGGCTCACCATCGAGGTGGTGCGTGACTCCGTGCCCCGCGCCTTGGAGAAGCACATCGACCTGGGCTACGACGGCGCCGAGCCGGGCTCGCCCGGCGTGGTGCTTGACGGCAACCCTACGCTGCTCAAGGAGCTGGTGCGCAACCTGGTGGACAACGCCCTCAACTACACGCCTTCCACGCCGGACAGGCCCGGCGTGGTCACGGCCCGCGTGCTGGCTGACACCTTTGGCCATGTGCTGCTGCTGCAGGTCGAAGACTCAGGTCCCGGCGTGCCCGAGGCCGAGCGCGAGCTGGTCTTTCAGCCGTTTTACCGCGCCCTGGGCAGCGAAGCCGACGGCTCCGGCCTGGGCCTGCCCATCGTGCTGGAGATCGCCAACAAGCACGGCGCCGAAGTCGCCCTGGAAGACGCCCACCCCGGCCACCATCCGCCTGGCGCGCGCTTCAGCGTGCGCTTTGCGGCGCGCGATAGCTGAACAGCGCCCCACGGCGCGGCGGTCCCTGGCAGGGCAAAGGCACAGGCCGACTGGGGGACTGGTGTCTGCGGCATCATGTGCAGCCCTCAGTTCGCGCGCCGCCCGCAGCTCCAACATGTCCTCATCGCCCCGCCGTTTTGCCAACACCCACCCTGGCGTCGTCATCGGTAACTTCCCCTGGTACGAAATGGTCTGGCGTTCGCTGCGCGGGGACTTCAAACCCCGCTCCGACCCCGCCGGGGGCTACGAGGCCTTTGCCCGGCAGTGGAGTGCGCCGGTGGACCATGCGCGCCTGGCGCAGCGCCAGCAAGCGCCTGTGGTCACCTGGCTGGGCCATGTGTCCATCCTTCTGCAGGTGGCGGGCCTGAACGTGCTCATGGACCCGACGCTGTGCGGCTTTGCTGGGCCACTCGGCCGCTTTGGCGCGCCGCGCCGCGTGCCCGCACCGCTGACCCCCGAGCAGCTGCCGCCCATTGATGTGGTGCTGATCTCGCACAACCACTACGACCACCTGTGCTACGGCACCTTGCGTCGCCTGCGTGACGCAGGCCAGGCGCCGCGTTTTGTGGTGCCCCTGGGCCTGGGCGACTGGTTCACCCAGCGCGGCATGGGCCCTGTGACCGAGCTGAACTGGTGGGAACACGCCGACATTGCCCCGGATGTGCGGGTGCACTTCACACCGTCGCAGCATTGGAGCCGCCGCACACCGTGGGACACCAACGCCTCGCTGTGGGGCGGCTTTGCGCTGGAATGGTCGCACCCGGAGGCAGCTGCCCCTTGGCGTTTTCTGTTTCCGGGCGATACGGGCTACAGCGACGATTTCAAGGCCATCCGCCAGCGCCTGGGTGCCGTGGACTTCCTGGCCTTGCCCATCGGCGCCTACCTTCCGCGCGATTTCATGAAGCCCATGCACGTGAACCCCGAGGACGCCGTACAGCTGATGCTGGATGTGGACGCCAAACACGCCATGGGGGTGCACTGGGGCACGTTCATGCTGACGCAAGAGGCGTTTGACCACCCGCCGCGCGACGTGGCCGCAGCGCTGGCCCAGCGCGGCCTGGCGCCGGACCGTGTCTGGCTGCTGCGCCACGGCGAGACCCGCGCCATCCCGCTGTGACCCCCGCCGCCGCTGCTGCGGCTATGCGCAGTTGCGCAGCGTCTTGCCCGCCATGGCGGTGCGCAGCGCATCGAACTGTGGGCGCAGTGCATCGGTCACTGCGGGCAGGCGCAGCGTAAAGCCGGGGGATTCAGGCCGCTCCTGGACCACGCGGGCCGTGCGCACGCCCTTGGTGCCCAGATTGGCCAGCTCGCGTTCAGCGGCGTCTTTGGACGAGAAGCGGCCGAGCGAAAGGCCGTATTCCAGCGTGCCGCCCGCCCGGTCGTGGTCCACCTTGCGGGCCCGTAGTTCGGCGCGTTTGCGGTCCAGCGTTTCCAGGTCTTCAAAGCGGCCCATATAGACCATCCACCGCCCTGGGACGGGCGTGGGCTCCAGCAGCCAGCTGCCTGGCGGCAGGTTGGCGGCGGCGGTGCGCAGGGCCTCGGCCTGGCGCTCGTCAAACACGCCCGCCTGCAGGCATTCGGCGGTATCGACGGCGGGTGTGGTGGCGGAAGATGCCCCGTCGGCCGATGCCGTGGCGGGTGGAGGCGGCGGGGTGGAAGACGAGGAGGTCTTGCTGGGGTTCACGCGCAGGATCTGCAGCGTTTCGGGCCGGATCTGCTGGTTCATGCGCTGCGGCTCAGCCTGTTCCTCGGGGGCAAAGCCCCAGTCCTTGAGCAGCCCTTGCGACCACGCGTAGTAGCCCGCATTGGCCAGCAGCAGTGCGATCACGGCAAGACGAAGCATGGAGCGCGGCCTTTCAAGAACATCAAGATCAACACAGCAGGGAGCGGCTTCACACGGGCGGCACCGCCGTGGGCCGCACGCTGATTTCAGAGCTGGTGATGGCCTGCATGCCGCCGGCCGTGTGCACCAGCAGTGCGCCATCTTCCCCCACGCCGTGCGCCGTGCCGGTGTGGCCATCGCTCAGCGCCACGGCCCGGCCCTGCAGCACATCGCGGGCGGCAAAGCGGGGCTGCATGGGGCCAAAGCCGTAGCCCTCGAACGACTGCAGCATGGCCACCAGCGGCGGCACGATGCGCAACAGCGCGGTGGGCGCATCCAGGCCTGGTTCCACCTCCTGCAGGCTGCCGGGTGGCATGCTCATGCCCTCGGGGCTGCGCGGCAGCACGTTGATGCCAATGCCCACCACCACACAGCGTGCGGTGCTGGCGCGGGCCGGTGCCGCTGCGGCCGCCTGGGGGGCCACAAAACTTGCGGTCTCCACCAGGATGCCGCCCAGCTTGCGGTCACCCGCCGCGCCGCCCAGCCACAGGTCGTTGGGCCACTTGAGGCCCACGCGCGCTGGCTGGTCGGCGCCCAGGGCGGGCAGCAAGGGCTGCAGGCTTTCGGCCACGCTCACCCCCACGGCGAGCGACAGGCCGGACCAGTCCTGGGGTGCCAGAGGCAGGCCCAAAGACATCATGAGTGAAGCGCCAACATCACTCTGCCAAACCCGCCCCAGCCGTCCGCGCCCGGCGGTCTGCTGCTCCGCCACCAGCAGGGTGGGCTCGCACTGACCGTTGCGCGCGCGGCGCATCAGCTCGGTGTTGGTGGAGTCGATGGAGGGCAGCACCTCCACGGTAAAGCCCGGCAGCAGCGGTGACACCGCCTCCCAAATGGCCTCTGCGGGCCAGCGGATGAGGGGGGCGGCGCTCACTGACTGCGGCCTCGCGGCTTGGCCTTCTGAGGAGCCTTCGCCACCTTTTTGGCCTTGGTGCTGGACGGCTTGGACGGCGGCTGCGGCACGGGTGGCGCCCAGCCACGCTTGGGCGCCAGCAGCGTGCCCCGGCAGTTGGCACTGCCACACCAGCAGGGGTATTCGGCCTTGAGCTTCTTGGTGTAGCGCTCTTCGATGATCAGGCCGTAGTCGTAATTCAGCTCTTCGCCCGCCTTGATATTGCGCAGCGCGGTGATGAAAATGCGGCCGTCCCGCTCGTCGGCGTAGCAGTTGGGGTTGCAGCTGTGGTTGATCCAGCGCGAGGAGTTGCCACCGAACTTTGCATCGATCACATGGTCTTCATCCACATGGAAGTAGAACGTGTGGTTGGGTTGCAGGGGGTCATGCGGGTGCCGGTCCTGGGCTTCTTGCCAGCCAATCACTTCACCCGTGTATTCGACAAGGACTTCGCCCTCTGCAATATCCTGCACGGCAAAAACGCCCTTGCCATGGACGCCCGAGCGCCGAGTCTGGATGCGGCGGCCCGGTACAAGGGCGGGGGCGGAGGGCGATGCGGAGCGGGGCATGGCAAAAACTCTGTTAACTTGATGGTGCACACATGTGTGCGTGCGCGTGTATGCGTGTGCATGCGCGTGAGAGCCGAATTGTAGAAGCGCCCGGAATCCGGGCAACCAGAACGACTGGCGAGAGCCCCAAAATGACCAAGACCCTGGTAATTGCAGAAAAACCCTCAGTGGCGCAGGACATCGTGCGCGCCCTGACGCCCGTGGCGGGCAAGTTTGACAAGCACGAAGACCACTTCGAGAACGACCGCTATGTAGTCACCAGCGCCGTGGGCCACCTGGTAGAGATCCAGGCCCCCGAGCAGTTTGATGTGAAGCGTGGCAAGTGGAGCTTTGCGCACCTGCCCGTGATTCCACCGTTCTTTGACCTCAAGCCCGTGGACAAGACCAAGAGCCGTCTGAACGCGGTGGTCAAGCAGGCCAAGCGCAAGGATGTGACCGAACTCATCAACGCCTGTGACGCGGGCCGCGAGGGCGAGTTGATCTTCCGCCTGATCGAGCAATACGCCGGGGGCGCCAAACCCCTGGGCAAGCCCGTCAAGCGCCTGTGGCTGCAATCGATGACGCCCCAGGCCATCCGCGACGGCTTCAATGCCCTGCGCACTGAGCAGCAGATGGCGGGCCTGGCCAGTGCGGCGCGCAGCCGTTCTGAAGCCGATTGGCTGGTGGGCATCAACGGCACCCGTGCCATGACGGCGTTCAACTCGCGCGACGGCGGCTTCTTCTTGACCACCGTGGGCCGGGTGCAGACGCCCACGCTGTCGCTGGTGGTGGAGCGCGAAGAAAAGATCCGCAAGTTCGTGAGCCGCGACTACTGGGAAATCCACGCCACCTTTGGCGCCCAGGCCGGTGAATACCCCGCCAAGTGGTTCAACCCCCAGTGGAAGAAGAGCGAGGACGCCGAGGCCAAGGCCGACCGCGTGTGGTCGGCCGCCGAAGCGCAGGCCATTGCCAACGCCGTGCGCGGCAAGCAGGCCACGGTCACCGAAGAGAGCAAGCCCACCACGCAAGCGTCGCCCCTGCTGTTCGATCTGACCAGCCTGCAGCGCGAGGCCAACGGCAAGTTCGGCTTCTCGGCCAAGACCACGTTGGCCCTGGCGCAAAGCCTGTACGAACGCCACAAGGCGCTGACCTACCCGCGTACCGATTCGCGCGCGCTGCCCGAAGACTATTTGCCGGTGGCCAAGCAGACCTTCGAGATGCTGGCCGACAGCGGCATGCGCCACCTGGCGCCGCACGCGCTCACGGCGCTGAACAACAACTATGTGCGCCCGTCCAAGCGCATTTTTGACAACAGCAAGGTGAGCGATCACTTTGCCATCATCCCCACGCTGCAGGCCCCGAGTGGCCTCTCTGAAGCCGAGCAAAAGCTGTACGACCTGGTCGTGCGCCGCTTCATGGCCGTGTTCTTCCCGAGTGCGGAATACACGGTCACCACCCGCATTTCCACGGTCGCGCCCCATAGCTTCAAGACCGAAGGCAAGGTGCTGGTCAAGCCCGGTTGGCTTGCCATCTACGGCAAGGAAGCCGCCGAGGAAGTCGAAGGCGGCAAGGACGGCGACAAGGGCCAGAACCTCGTGCCGGTGAAGCCCGGCGAGAGCGTTAACACCCTGGCCGCTGACCCCAAGGGCCTCAAGACCAAGCCCCCCGCCCGCTACTCCGAAGCCACGCTGCTGGGCGCCATGGAAAGCGCGGGCAAGCAAATCGACGACGAAGAGCTGCGCTCTGCGATGCAAGAGAAGGGCCTGGGCACGCCAGCCACCCGCGCAGCCATCATCGAAGGCCTGCTGACCGAAAAGTACATGCTGCGCGAAGGCCGCGAAATCATCCCCACGGCCAAGGCCTTCCAGCTCATGACGCTGCTGCGCGGGCTGGAGGTGGAAGAACTCTGCCGCGCCGACCTGACCGGTGAGTGGGAGTACAAGCTCTCGCAAATGGAAAAGGGCCAGCTCAGCCGCGAAGCCTTCATGGCCGAGATCGCCGCCATGACCGAGCGCATGGTCAAGAAGGCCAAGGAATACGACCGCGACACCATCCCCGGCGACTACGCCACGCTCGAATCGCCGTGCCCCAACTGCGGCGGCGTGGTCAAAGAGAACTACCGCCGCTTTGCCTGCGTGGGCAAAGCAGGCGCTGAGGGTTGCGGCTTCAGCTTTGGCAAATCGCCCGCAGGCCGCACCTTTGAAACCGCCGAGGCCAACGCCCTGCTGCGCGACAAGAAGATCGGCCCGCTGGAAGGCTTTCGCTCCAAGGCCGGCTGGCCCTTCACGTCCGAGATCGTCATCAAGTACGACGACGAGGCGCACAACTACAAGCTCGAATTCGACTTTGGCGACGACAAGAAGGGCGAAGAGTCTGGCGAGATCGTCGAGTTTGAAGACGCCGCGCTCGGCCCTTGCCCCATCTGCGGATCGGAAGTGCACGAGCACGGCAGCAACTACGTGTGCAGCAAGGCCGTGCCCACCGCCGCGCAGCCCACGCCCAGCTGCACCTTCAAAAGCGGCAAGGTCATCCTGCAGCAGCCCGTGGAGCGCGAGCAGATGACCAAGCTGCTCGACACCGGCAAGACCGACCTGCTCGACAAGTTCGTGAGCATGCGCACGCGCCGCAACTTCAAGGCCCACCTGGCTTGGGACAAGGAAGCGGGCAAGGTCAACTTTGAGTTTGCGCCCAGCAAGTTCCCGCCGCGCCCAGGTGCCGCTACTAAAACAATAGCTACCAAGGCAGGTAAGACAAGCGCTGCGGCCAAAAAAGCCACTAAACCTGCTGCCGCGAAGAAAACCTCGGCCACAAAGACCGCTGCTGCCAAGGCTCCCCGCAAGGCCGCCGCAGGCAAGGCCCCCAGCGCCGCCCTGGCCGCCGTGATCGGCAACGAGCCCGTGGCGCGCCCTGAGGCCGTCAAGAAGATGTGGGAATACATCAAGACCCACAACCTGCAAGACCCCAAGGACAAGCGCACCATCGTTGCCGACGACAAGCTGCGCGCCGTGTTCGGCAAGGACAGCGCAGGCATGTTCGAGCTGGCGGGCATCCTGGGCAACCACCTCGGCGGCGAATGATGCAGCGTTTCCACGCGCAATCCACCGCTTCATCCACCCCGCCCGCGTCGTTGACACAGGGCTTCTGGCGCGCCGCGCTGGTGGCCTTGTCGGTTGTAGGTCTGCTGGGCGGTTGCAGCAGCACCGCAGGCTCTGCGCGCTCCAGCGACCCTGCCAGCCAGCAGCAGCCCCAGGGCGCCAGCGGCGTCACCGTGTTTGGCGACATCGATGTGAACGTGACGCGGGAGCGCGCGCGCTGACTGCAAGCCGCACCCGCGCGCAGCCCGCCTACAACCAGCACGGAGCCGGGCAGATGATGGAACGTGGGCCGCAAGGGAGAGATTGATGGTCGAACCCGCACTGTCCTTGCAGATCGCCACCACGGTCCACCACCGCATCCACACTGTCACGGTGCGCATGGATTCGGTGGGCTGGGTGGTGTCGGGCACCAAGCACCTCGTCACACCCGGCGGTGGGCACCGCTACCCCAGCGGACGGGTGTTTGTGCTGCCGCGCGGCGCGCAGTGGGAGGTGGTCAACGACCCGGCGCCCCAGGGGCGCTACGTGGCGCGGCTCCTGTGTTTTGCGCCCGAACTGGTGGCGCAATTCCACCGCCAGTTCGGCCAGTTTGCCGCCGTGCCTTCGGTGCAGGGCTGTGCAGGCCTGGCGGCCGACGCCGCCTTTGAAGACAGTTTCATGCGCGCCGTGGCCGCATTGGAGAGTGATGCCCGCTCGCAGGCCTTGCGCGAACACCGCGCGCTCGAAGTGCTGCTAATGCTGGCCGAGACGGGCATTGTGTTTGCCCCGCCCGGCGAATTGGGCTGGGCCGAACGTGTGCGACGCCTGGTGGGCCCCAGCCCGCAGGCCGACTGGACGGTGGAACGCATTGCCGCTGCCTTTGCCACCAGCGCCAGCACCCTGCAGCGCCGCCTGGCGCAAGAGGGCGAGACCGTGAGCCAGTGCCTGCGCGATGTGCGGCTGGAGACGGCGCTGGTGCTGCTGCAAAGCTCCACGCTGCAGGTGTCCGAGATCGCGGCCCGCTGCGGCTACGAATCGCACAGCCGCTTCAGCGCGGCCTTCCGCGAGCGCTTTGGCTTTCCGCCCTCGCAGCTGCGGCCCTGATGACTGCGGGTGACGCGCAGCGCACAGCCATTGACGCCGCCGGGCCAATGCGCAGGCGCGGCGCGCAGCACCATCAAGCCCTTGTTTCACACCGCTACGGCAAGGAGCTTTTCAGATGACCCGCCCCCTTTCGCACCCCCTGCGCGTTTGCGCCGCCATCGCGGCACTCGCCACCATCGGCCTGGCCCCTGCTGCCCACGCCCAGGCATTCACCCTGAGCAGCCCCGACTTTGCAGCGGGCGGCACACTGCCCCAGCGCTTCGAGTTCAAGGGTTTTGGCTGCGCGGGTGATAACCAGTCGCCCGCCCTGCGCTGGAGCGGCGCGCCCGCAGGCACGCAGAGCTTTGCCGTCACCGCCTACGACCCTGATGCACCCACGGGTTCGGGCTGGTGGCACTGGTCGGTGATCAACATCCCCGCCAGCACCACCGAGCTGCCGCCCGATGCAGGCGCGGCAGGCAATACCAAGCTGCCCGCAGGTGCCAGCCATGTGCGCATCGACTACGGCGTCGCCGCCTGGGGCGGCACCTGCCCGCCGGAAGGCGACGCACCGCACCGCTACATCTTCACCGTGCACGCGCTCAAGGTGCCACGTCTGGAGCTGCCCGCCGATGCCACCGCTGCGCTGGCTGGCTACATGATCAACGCCCACAGCCTGGGCAAGGCCACACTCACGGCGCGCTACGGGCGCCCTGCCGCCAAAGGCAAGTAGCCGTGATGGCGTGGTGATGGCGCGGTGATGGTGTTGCAGTGCGGCGGTGTGGGGTTGGACGACGATGTTTTAAGCTTGGCGGTCAGCTAACCCTCACTCCCATCCACCCCACGCAGGCCCATCCCATGCGCAGCACCCGCGAACGAGCCCTCTGGTCCATCCTGGCTGCACTGCTGTTGGCCGCCGCAGCCGCTGCGTGGTGGACGGCCGACCAGTGGTTGCCCCATGCCGGGCCCTGGGCCGAGCAGGCCTGGAAAAAGGTGACCCGCCCCGGCCCCGACACCTTGCCGCCCGGCAAGCAGCAACCCGCCGCACAGGCCCGCGCTGCCGGTGGCACCGCCTCCGAGCCCGTGGCCCCACAACCGCGCAAGTGCGTGCAAAACGGCCGCACCACCTACACCGACCAACCCTGCCCCAAGGGCAGCCAGGAGCTGCCGGTGGATGGTGCTCTCACATCGCTGCCGCCTGCGCAGTAAGCGGCTGATGCAGTTCCCTTGGCAGGCTGGTGTGTTGGAGCGATGTCGTTTTTTTCCTAGCCCGTGCGGGGCGGCGCAGATTCAATCGGTGCATTGATTCACTACCCCAGGCCTCTCTCCTTTTTTGCGGGGGGCCGCATGCACCGATGCACCACCACAGCCTCAGTCACCAAGCCCTGCGCGTTTTTCTTCTTCTGTTGGCCGCCCTGGGCCTGGCCGTCCCCTGGTACTTCAACACCCTGTATTTTCTGGCGGGCGGCAGCGTGATGCCCGACGTTTTCTGGCGCGATGCCTTTGCCAATGCGCTCACCACCGGCATCACCGTTGACGTGTACCTGGCCGCCGTGGCGTTCTCTGCCTGGGTGGCGGCAGACCGCAGCCTGGGCGCATGGCGCTGGGCTTACATTGCCGCCTGCTTCGGCATAGGCCTGGCGTTTGTGATGCCGCTGTACCTGGCTCAGCGCCTGCGCAGAGGGGGCGGGGGTGGGGCTTTTTGATTCGGTAGGGTCTGCGCCCCAATCTGCAAGGGCCAGTGCGGGGTCAGCGGGCTGCGCGTGCCCTGCACCAGGGCCTGCAATGGATGGCCCGCCAGCCTGCGCACATCACGCGCCATGTGCGACTGGTCGTAGTAGCCCTGGTCGGTGGCCAGCTCTACCACCGTGCCGCCGGGCTCGGCAAGGGCGTTGCCCAGCGTGCTGTTCAGCCGCGCAATCACCTGAAACAGCTTGGGCGCCATGCCCCAGTGCGCCACAAAGCGCCGTTCAAACTGCCGCTGGCTCAGGCCCATGTGCTGGCCGGTGCCTGCAGCCTGCAGCAAGGCCAGCGCCTGTTGCCGCCGCTCGTCACAGTCAAACGGTGAAGGCGGCGCAA
Source organism: Acidovorax facilis (assembly GCA_964031875.1). GTDB lineage: Bacteria > Pseudomonadota > Gammaproteobacteria > Burkholderiales > Burkholderiaceae_C > Acidovorax > Acidovorax facilis_A. The sequence continues at coordinate 98,438 of CAXIRU010000072.1, read as the reverse complement.
CCCTCTGCCGGATGAACGCGCACAGCGCCTGCAACCGTTCGCCATCATCTGCCGCCGCCCGCACCGCTTGCTCCACCTCGGCCCATGCCGGGCCCACCAGGTCCGCCAGCGGCCGCAGCGTGTTCACCAACCCGCGTGCGCTAGCAAACAGTGCTGCCGCTGCCTCCGGCTGCAGCACCAGCCCCACGGCCCGCACCGGCCCGTCGTGCTCGTACACCGTGGCGGCGGTGCTGGCGCTGATCCAGGCGGCTGGCGGCACCAGCGCGCCCTGGCAATGCACCTGCCCGGCCAGCCGCACCACCAGCATGCTCGACACCATGGCCGGAAAGTGCGACTGCGCCAGCGCCGCAGGCGCGTCCACCACCACCCCCGCCATCAGCCAGGGCTGCAAATCGGTGGGCACGGGCACAAAACGCTGCATGCCCGGATTCTGCACACGGTCTGCACAGATTCATGCGCCGGGCCGGCCAGCCACCCGTGCGACATGCGCCTGCCGCAGTGCCCGACTATCCTTGCTGCCTCCACCCTCGTCACCCACCGCACATCCGAGCCCGCACCATGCAGCAACCGCCCGCCCCCACCCGATCCCTTCCCCTCGCAGGCGCCACCAACTTTCGCGACCTGGGCGGCTACACCGGCCACGGCGGGCGGCAAGTCAAATGGCGGCGCATTTTCCGCTCGGACCACCTCGCCGCCCTGACCGCCGAGGACCAGGCCCTGCTCGCCCAACTGGGCGTGGCCCGTGCGGTGGACTTTCGCGGCCAGGCCGAAAGCGCCGCCTATGCCTACGCACTGCCCGGCGTGGCCTACCACCCGCTCGCCATTGAGCCCACCGTGGTCCAGCGCGCGCTGGAGCTGCAGCGCACCGGCCGCCAGCTCACCGCCCACGACGCCGTGGGCCTGATGCAAGACACCTACCGCGGCTTTGTGCACGACAACGCCCCGCGCTTTGCCGAACTTTTCAAGCTGCTGCTGGCCAGCGACACCCCCACCGTCTTCCACTGCACCGCCGGCAAAGACCGCACCGGCTTCGCCGCCGCCCTCATCCTGCTCACGCTGGGCGTGCCGCGCGACGTGGTCATGCACGACTACCTGCTCACCAACACGCTCTACCAGCGCCCACCCGGCATGGGCAGCCACGCCCCCGAAGAAGTGCTGGCCGTGCTGTGGCGCGTGCAAGAGGAGTTTCTGGACGCCGCCCTGCACAAGGTAGACAGCGAATTCGGCGGCCTGCAGCCGTATCTGGTGGACGTGCTGGGCGTGGATGCCGTTGCACAGCAAGAGCTGGCGGGGCGGTATCTGCAGGCGGCGGTGTAGCCAATCTGCACCAGTCCCCCCAAAAAAGCACCTGCCACCCCGCGCATGGGCTCTGGGGCATCTCACCAGTGGTTGCTATTAAAAATATAGCTGCTTGCGCAAAGCAGTAAAGCGCTAGAGGCAATTTCTTTCATTGTTGAGCACCGTGCCAGCACTTTTTGCAACCCGCCGCACCTACCAACTTTCGCAGGTTGCGCCGCCCACCCCCGCCCCCTAAAGTCGTGTAACAAAAGCACACAAGCTCGGGAACGGGGAGGAGAGGCTGACAGCAAAGGCGACAGGGTTGCTACCAGGGCCGCGCGCGTGCCTTCAACGCGAAAGCACGCAGCGCGCAAAGAAGCGCCTTGCTGAACAGCCCGAACACAGGGTTGGCGGAAACGCCTACCTGCCCAGGGTGCGCAGCTGCTACTGCGCACCCGTGGGCCCCGGCAGGTGCAGGCCGATTGAAAGATCGGGCTGCACCTGCCGGGGCCTGTTGGGCGAAGGGTGGTGGGTGTTGGCGGGTAAGGCGCAGATTTGCGGGGGCAGCTCTTACCCATGCGCGCTCTGCGGGGCCAATCTGGCGGGATTTGTGGCGAATGGAACTTCGGGCAGCAGCTCCCCTAGGCGGCAAGCGTCTCCAGCAACTGGTTCCGGCGCTGCATCCGGCAATGATATGGGTGAGCAGAGGCAGCCTTGTGGGGCAAACGCAGTGTGGCGTCCCGGGCCATTTCTCAATTACGCTCTTTGATGAAAATCGACTGCGGCGCGCTGAGCGCCGGCTTGCCTCTGCCCATCGTACTTATGCCTCAAAGTATTCAATCCAACTTCGACATGCTGCACTCGTACGAGGAGCAGCTGTGGCGCTTAGGTGCTTTGGCCGAGCGGTACTTTGCGGAAGACCCCAACACCAGTCTGCTCAAGCTTAGGCAGTTCTCAGAAATCCTGGCGCAATCTCTGGCCGCCCGGGCTGGGCTTTTGACGAACCCGGCAGAAACCCAGTACGAATTGATCCGGCGCCTGCACAACGAGGGTGCTGTGCCCAGAGAGGTCAAACAGGTCTTCGATCAAATCCGCGTCAACGGCAACGCCGCCAACCATGCGCTGGCAGGCAACCATGCAGGAGCTCTGTCCACGCTCAAGCTGTGCTGGCAACTCGCGCTGTGGTTTCACCGCACATTCAAAGATGCCAACCACCGCTCTGGCCCCTTTGTTCCACCCCAGCCCCCCGTCAACGAAACCGCAGAGCTGCAAGCTGAACTGGCGCGGCTGAAGCAGGCGGTCGCCAGCTACCAAGCCCAACATGAGCAAACAGGGGCAGAGCTTGCGCAGACCCGAACACAGCTATCGTCGCTGAGTGAAGAGCGCGCTGTTTGGGAGCAGTTGGCCACAGAGGCCGACGCAGCCAAAGCCCGGTTAGCAGAGCAACTTTCTGCCCTGCAAGCCGCCGCTGTGGCTGCTCCTGCAACGCAATACGCGTCCTTGCTGCAGTCTGCCAACGCGGCTGCCACCAAAGTGCAGCTGGACGAGGCAGAAACCCGCCGCATCATCGACGCCCAGCTACGCCAAGCTGGTTGGGAGGCTGACAGCGACACCCTGCGCTACAGCAAAGGGGCTCGCCCCGTGCGTGGCCGCAATCTGGCCATTGCCGAATGGCCGTGTGATGGCTACGCCGCTGACTACGTGCTTTTTCATGGGCTCACGCCCATGGCCGTGGTAGAGGCCAAGCGGAAGAACGTCGACGTTTCAGGAGCCCTACAACAAGCCAAGCGCTACAGCCGCACCTTCACGGCGGGCGCCGAGGTGCATCTCCACGATCGCAACTGGGGCGCGCAGTCTGAATACCGCATTCCCTTCGTCTTCTCTGCCAACGGGCGGCCTTACCTGCGCCAGTTGTCTACCAAAAGCGGCATCTGGTTTTGCGACCTGCGCCACCCCGAAAACCGCAGCCAGGCGCTAGATGGCTGGTACAGCCCCGATGGGCTCAAAAATTTGCTAGCGGCGGATGAGGCCAAAGCCCACCAGCAGCTGGACAACGCCGAGTTCAACTTCAGCTTTCCACTGCGTCTGTACCAGCAGCAAGCCATCCGCGAGACCGAGAAGCGCATCAGCCAGGGCCAGCGCGACATCCTGCTGGCCATGGCCACAGGCACTGGCAAAACCAAAACCTGTATTGCGCTCATTTACCGCCTGCTCAAAGCGCAGCGCTTCAAGCGCATTCTGTTTTTGGTAGACAGGTCGGCCCTGGGTGAGCAAGCGGCCAATGCTTTCAAAGACACCCGCATGGAGCGGCTGCAAACCTTTGCCGAAGCCTTCGGCATCAAAGAGCTGGATGCTCCAGCGCCAGACGCTGACACCGCCGTCCACATCGCCACCGTGCAGGGCATGATGCGGCGCGTGCTGTTCGCTGCCGACGGTGTGGCCCCGCCCACGGTGGACCAATACGACTGCGTGGTGATCGACGAATGCCATCGCGGCTACACGCTGGACCGCGAACTGTCCGACACCGAACTCAGCTTTCGCGGCTTTGAAGACTACATCTCCAAATACCGCCGGGTGCTCGATTACTTTGATGCCGTCAAGATCGGCCTGACCGCCACCCCCGCCCTGCACACCACCGAAATCTTCGGTGCCCCGGTGTTCACCTACAGCTACCGAGAGGCCGTGGTGGACGGTTTCTTGGTGGACTACGAACCGCCCATCCAGATCTACACCGAGCTTTCCAAAAGCGGCATGCACTGGAAGGCGGGCGAAGAGGTCAAGGTCTACGACGCGCAGCGCAACCAGATTGAGCTTTTCAAAGCCCCCGACGCCATCGACCTCAACGTTGAAGACTTCAACCGCAAGGTCATTACCCGCCCCTTCAATGAGGTGGTGTGCAACTACCTGGCGCAAGAGATCGACCCCACGGGCAAGCGCAAAACGCTCATCTTCTGCGTCAATACCGACCACGCTGACTTGGTGGTGGATGTGCTCAAAGCCGCCTTTGAGGCCCAGTACGGCAGCGTGGAAGACGATGCCGTCATCAAAATCACCGGCAACGCCGACAAACCCCTGGAGCTGATTCGCCGCTTCAAAAATGAGCGCCTGCCCAACGTGGCGGTCACGGTCGACTTGCTCACCACCGGGGTGGACGTGCCCGAAATCTGCAACCTCGTCTTCCTGCGCCAGGTCAACAGCCGCATCTTGTTCGACCAGATGCTGGGCCGCGCCACTCGCCTGTGCGATTTTGATGGCGACCCCAAAGACAGCTTCCGCGTGTTTGACGCCGTGCGTATTTTTGAAGCCATCGGCAACATGACCGCCATGCGCCCCGTGGTGGTCAACCCCAGCATCAGCTTTGCGCAGCTGGAGCAAGAAATGGTGGCCGTGCAAGACCCCGCAGCCCGTGAGCTGGTGCGCGAGCAGTTCCTGGCCAAGCTGCAAGTCAAAAAACGCCACCTCGACGCACAGGCCACGCAAGACTTTGAAACCAAGGCAGGCATGACGCCCGATGCCTTCATCCAAAAGCTGCGCATCCTGTCGGTGGACGAAATCGCCAACTGGTTCATTCAAAACCCCCAGCTGGGCGAAATACTCGACCGCAAGCGCGAAGGGCGTGGCGAGCCCGTTTTTGTGTCTGACCACCCCGATGCCCTCGCTGGCATCGAGCGCGGTTACGGCACGGCCCGCAAGCCCGAAGACTATTTGAAAGAGTTCAAAGACTTCATCACCAGCCACGGCAACGAGCTGCCCGCACTCATCACCGTGCTCACCCGCCCGCGCGACCTCACGCGCAAGCAACTCAAAGAACTTGTGCTGGCGCTCGACCAGGCTGGCTTTACCGAAACCCGCCTGGCCACCGCCTGGCGCGAGCTCAGCAACCAGGACATTGCCGCCCGCATCATTGGCTACATCCGCCAGGCCGCTGTGGGCGATGCCCTGCTGCCCTATGCCGAGCGCGTGGACCACGCCCTGCAAGACCTCCTGGCCAAACCCCCGGCAGGCAAACCCTGGACGCAGCCCCAGCGCGACTGGCTCAAACGCATTGCCGCGCAAACCAAAGCCAATATGTTGGTAGACCGCGAAGCGCTGGACGACCCAGACCTTATATTCAAGCGCGACGGCGGCGGCTTTGCCCGCCTGGACAAACTCTTCAACGGCCAGCTCCAGCCCGTGCTGGAAGCATTTAACGACGCACTGTGGGCGGACGACCAAAAGTCCGCCTGACCGCTTTTCCCCGCATCCCCCTACATGACTGCAATCAACCCTGCGGCGTCAGACATCGTCGCCAAGCTCTGGAACCTGTGCAACCTGCTGCGCGACGATGGAGTGACCTACCACCAGTACGTGAGCGAGCTCACCTACCTGCTGTTCCTGCGCATGATGCAAGAGACCGGCCAGGAAGACGGCCTGGTCATCTACAAGTCGCCCAAGAAGGGCGAGCCCGCTGAAAGAATGGAAGGCACCCGCTGGGCCGATCTGATGGCAGCGTCCGCCCCCGACCGGCTGGACATGTACAAAGAACTGCTGCTGGACTACGGCCTGCATGGCCGGGGCAGCGTGCAGCAGATTTACGCCAACGCCAGCACCTTCATCACCAAGCCCGCCACCTTGTCCAAGCTGGTGGTAGAGATCGACAAGCTCGACTGGTACAGCGTGCAGCGCGACGACCTGGGCGACTTGTACGAAGGCCTGCTGGAGCGCAACGCCAGCGAAAAGAAAAGCGGCGCAGGCCAGTACTTCACCCCCCGCGACTTGATCGACAGCATCGTGGCCGTGATGCAGCCCACGCTAGGCGATGTGATTCAGGACCCCGCCTCGGGCACCGGCGGTTTCTTGATTGCCGCCAACAACTACCTGCGCACCAAGTACCCGCCAGACGAGCGCACCGAAGCACAACAGCGCAACTACCGCCACAGCACCTTTTACGGCATGGAGCTGGTGCAAGACACCCACCGCCTGGCCCTCATGAACATGCTGCTGCACGGCATTGAAGGCGGCATACAGTTTGGCGACACGCTGGGCGAAGAAGGCACCCGCCTGCCGCAGGCCACGCTCAACCTCAGCAACCCGCCCTTTGGCACCAAAAAAGGCGGCGGCCTGCCCACCCGCACCGACTTCACCTACCCCACCACCAACAAGCAGTTCTGCTTTTTGCAGCACATTTACCGCAACCTGGCCCCCGGCGGCCGCGCCGCCGTGGTGCTGCCCGACAACGTGCTTTTTGAAAGCAACGTGGGCGCAGACATACGCCGCGACCTGATGGACAAGTGCAACCTGCACACCATATTGCGCCTGCCCACCGGCATCTTCTACGCACAGGGCGTCAAGACCAACGTGCTGTTTTTCACCCGTGGCACCACCGACAAGGGCAACACCAAAGAAGTGTGGGTGTACGACATGCGCGCCAACATGCCCCAGTTTGGCAAGCGCACCCCCTTCACCCGCGAGTATTTCCGCACCAAGCCCGATGCCCCGGCCAGCACGCACCGCGAAAAGTTTGAAGACGTGTTTGGCAACGACCCCTGCGGCGGCCCCGCAGCCTTGGCGCAGCGCGTGGACACGGGCGAAGCAGGCCGCTGGCGCAAGTTCACCCGCGAGCAAATCAAGGCCCGTGGCGACAACCTGGACATCAGCTGGCTCAAAGACGACAACGCCGAAACCGCAGATGCCCAGCGCGACGAACCCGCGCTGGTGGCCCGCATGGTGATGCGCGAGCTGAACGGTGCCATGGCCGACCTGCGCAGCCTGTTGGAAGAGCTGGGCGAAGACCCCGACGCGGCGCTGGACGACCTGCTGGCCGACGACGCCGCAGCAGACGAAACCACGGTAGACGAGGCCCAGCCATGAGCCAACTGGTTTCCACTGCGGCGGAAGGTGGCCTGCCCACCAACCTGCACACCGAGCTGCGCACCCTCATCGCCACCAGCCGCCAGCGCCTGGCCGGTGCGGTGAATGCAGAGCTCACCCGCCTGTACTGGGCGGTGGGCCAACGCTTGGCCAACGAAGTGCTGGGCGGCGAACGTGCCCAGTACGGCAGCCAGCTGCTGGAGCAACTGGGCCAACAGCTCTCGCAAGAGTTTGGCCGGGGTTTTGAAGCCCGCAACCTGCGCCGCATGGTCAAGTTTGCGCAGGCTTTCCCCAGCGCAGAGATTGTGTCGACACTGTCGACCAAATTGAGCTGGAGCCACATGGTCGCCATCGTTGCGCTCAAAAAACCGCAAGCCCGCCAGTTTTACGCCCAGCAAGCCGCGCAAGACCGCTGGAGCGTGCGCGAGCTGACCCACCAGATCGAGCGCAAGGCGTTTGAACGCACCGAGCTGGCTGCACTGCAAGCCCCGCTCCCCGTTCTCCCCGTTCAGGCTGAGCCTGTCGAAGCCCCGAGCCTTCCCGGCCTCGTCTTCAAAGACCCGTATTTCCTCGACTTTCTGGGCCTGCGCCAGGGCCATGAAGAGGCCGACCTGGAAGCCGCCATCCTGCGCCAGCTCGAAGCCTTCATCCTGGAGCTGGGCCGGGGCTTTGCGTTTGTGGAACGGCAAAAGCGCATGGTCATCGACGGGGAGGACTTCTACCTCGACCTGCTCTTCTACCACCGCCGCCTGCGCCGCCTGGTGGCCATCGAGCTGAAGCTGGGCCGCTTCAAGGCCGCGCACAAAGGCCAGATGGAACTGTATCTAAAGTGGCTGGACATGCACGAGCGCCAAGCGTGCGAAGAGGCCCCCATCGGCCTCATCCTGTGCGCCGAATCCAGCCGCGAACAGGTGGAGCTGCTGCAAATGCACAAAGACGGCATCACCGTGGCCGAATACTGGACCGAGCTGCCACCCAAGGCCGAGCTGGAACAACACCTGCACCAGGCCCTGCTGGAGGCGCGCGAGCGGCTGGCGCGGCGAGGGGTGTTGTTGGGAGGGGGCGAGGATGAGTGAGTTGCCAGATAGCTGGACGGTACTGCCAATCGGCGAAGTGAATCAATTCACTGGCAGCACGCTGAATCCAGCGACTCGCCCAGACGAAATTTTCGAGCTGTATAGCGTTCCTAGCTTCCCTACCGGAAGTCCCGAACGGCTGCGCGGAAGCGCAATCGGCTCTACCAAGCAAACGGTTCTACCGGGTGATGTGCTGATTAGCAAAATCAATCCAAGAATCAATCGAGTGTGGACTGTTGGCCCGAAGGGCTCTGAGGTTCAGATTGCATCTTCAGAATGGATCGGTTTTCGCTCTGGGGCAGTTCAACCAGCATTTGCAAACTACTACTTCAAGAGCCCGGATTTCCGGGAAATTTTGTGTAGCGAGGTGGCGGGTGTCGGTGGTTCTTTGACTAGAGCTCAACCAAAGAGAGTCATTGAATATCCGATTCCGATTGCGCCAGCCGCCGAGCAAACCCGCATCGCCAACCAACTCGAGACCCTGCTCGCCCGCATCCAGTCCTGCAACGACCGCTTCGACGCTATCCCTGCCTTGCTCAAGCGCTTTCGGCAGGCGGTATATGCAGCGGCCACCACAGGCCCATGGGAGCCCTCCACAATTGGAGCCATCAGCGTAGACCTACGCTACGGCACGTCAAAAAAATGCGACTACATCCCCACGGGAACTGGTGTGCTGCGCATTCCAAATATTGCCGAGCAAGGCCGTATTGATGTCACGGATCTAAAGCGTGCCGAGTTCGATGCCAATGAGCTTCAGAAGTTGGCATTGATGGAAGGCGATCTGCTGGTCATCCGTTCGAACGGAAGTGTCGAATTGGTTGGCAAGACGGGCTTGGTAACAGAAAAGGAATCAGGCCTTCTATTTGCAGGCTACCTCATGCGGCTGAGAGTTGATCGCACGATGGCTGTCCCTGCGTTCATTCAACTTTGTTTATCCGCTCCATTGCAAAGGGAATACATCGAGCGGACCGCTAAATCCACAAGCGGAGTGAACAACCTCAATGCTGAGGAGTTGCGGTCGTTGCCGCTGCTGTTGCCGCCGCTGAGTGAGCAAACCGAAATCGTTCGCCGTGCGAAGGCCCTGCTTGCCCTGGCCGACCGTATCGAAGCCCGCGCCAACGCAGCCCGAACCCAAGCCCAACGCTTGAGCCCTTTGGTGCTGGCCAAGGCCTTTCGTGGTGAGCTGGTGCAACAAGACCCGCAAGACGAGCCCGCCAGCGCGCTGCTTGAACGCATCGTCTCGCAGCGCACTGCGCCAACCGCAAAGAAGCAACCAAGGACCCCGCGCCAAACTCGCGCCTCTCGCGCCCCCAAGGAAGCCGCAGCCGTGACCAAAAGCCGCCAAGACGAAGACGTAAAAGGCAAGCCGTACCTTGCAGATCACCTGCGCCGCTTGGGTGTGCCCACTACCGCAGAGGCGCTGTTCAAAGCATCTGAACTGCCAATAGCCGACTTCTACAAACAGTTGGCATGGGAGGTCGCGCAAGGCCATATTGCAGACGGGGGCACCACATTGGAGGCACGCCATGCGGCTGGATAAGGTTTATATCGACGGCTTCAAAAACTTGAAGCAGTTGGAGGTGGACTTTGACGAGACCAAGCTCACCACCGTGCTCATTGGTCAAAACGGTGCGGGTAAGTCCAACCTGATTGAAGCCATCACAGAGGTCTTTCGCTGGGTGGATTTACGCAAGCATGCGCCTCGTTTTCACTACCGAGTGGACTACCGTATCAGCGGAGCACGGATCACGCTCTCTAATGTGGCCAACGAGCCTGCCATCAAGGTCGATGGCAAAGAGGTAAAGCGCACCGAGTTCGAGAAGCGAAAGACGGATTGGTTTCCAGATTTGGTTTTTGGTTACTACTCCGGTGGCAGTCGGCGGTTGGAGTCATTGTTTGACAGTCACCAAAAGCGCTATTACGACGCGATCAAGCTGGAAGACGACACTGCAGCATTTACGCAAGCCCAGGGTGAGCGGTGTTTGTTTTACTGCCGCCCGATTCACGGCGTGATGGCACTGATGGCGCTGTTCGCATTCCCTGATAAGAAAGTCACTGCAGAGCTGTCCAGCAAGCTCGGCATCACTGGGTTTCACTCCTTGTTAGTGCATTTTCGCGAGCCATGGTTTGCGAAAAACAAAAAGCCTGCGGAGCGCATTCCCTCAAACTTTTGGGGGGCAGGTGGACCTGCTGGGCGTACTGCGCGCGAGTTTCAAGCTGCGGCCTTTCATCCAATGGCGTTGGTTGGTAACGCCATTGATGACTACCGTGACAAGCAACAAAGCGAGTCACAGTACGCAGCCTTTTTGCCCAATCTTGACCAGTTGAAAAAATTTGCACTCTCATTCAGAAGCGAAAGAGAAATGTTTTATGCGCTGGAGGCGATGGACATTTCGGACCTGATACGCGAGATGTTGGTATGGGTAACGCGTAACAACGACAGCAGCGGTGATGTGGGCTTTGCAGACCTGTCAGACGGCGAGCGTCAATTGTTGATGGTGCTGGGTCTGATTCGTGTATCGCGCGGAAAACGAGCGCTCTTTTTGCTGGATGAACCGGATACCCATCTCAATCCACATTGGCAGCACAGCTATCTCAAGTTGATTGACGACTGGACCGATATCGCGGCCGATTCGGACAAGTGCCACATTATTTTGACATCGCATAACCCATTGACCATTTCTGCCCTATCGCGCACTGAAGTGCGGGTTATCACGCAAGACGTGGATGGGCGCGTGACGGCAGCCCCGCCATACGCAGACCCGATGGGGATGGGCTTTACCGCCACGTTGACGGAGATTTTTGGCTTGGCGAGCAGTCTAGATGTTGAAACTCAGCGGCTCGTAGATGAGCGCAATGAACTGGTTCAGCTTGTCGGCCTCAGCGATGAGCAACAGCGTCGGCTCATTGTGTTGAACGACCAGCTTGCCAGACTAGGTTTCCTGAATGAAGACCGTGAGCCTCTGTACCAAGATTTCCTTCGTGCCTGGCACGACGTTAGGTATGCCGACAGGCCCCCACTTACACCTGCTAGCGTTGAGGCGCGTCAGCAAGCGATGAAGGCTCTAATTAAGCAGCTCACGAATGCGGAGGCCAAGCAGTGATTTATGTTCGCCGCGATCCGAACTTGATTCCAGAGAAGGTGCTGCGTGTCGCCGAGCGCGCGCAAGCTAAGTTGGAAGCGCTAGAGCCAGACAAGCGCGCAGCGTTCATTGAAAAGAAGTCCCATGTGTGGCGCGGTTTTGCGCGCTACCTGGCTCAGATGTCATACGGCAAATGTTGGTATTCGGAGAGCGACTGTGTTCAGTCGTTCAAGGACGTGGACCACTATCGCCCGAAGAAGCAGGCCAAACGCAGCGACACCGATACTGATGACGGCTACCCTTGGCTAGCTTTTTCCTGGGACAACTATAGGCTTGCGGCTCAACGGTCGAATCAAATCAATCGTGACGAGAACACGGACGAGTCCGTCGGTAAGGGTGCATGGTTCCCGCTGATGTTGGGCAGCAAGCGAGCGACTTGGGATGACCGATGTGTGGGCGAAGAAGTGCCGGTATTACTTGATCCCACAAGCCTTGCGGACGTGCGGCTCATTGAGGTAACGGCGAGCGGCAAATTGGGCCCAACGATTCTGTGCTTGGGTGCCTCGGATCGCACACGGGTCGATGAGACGATCAAGTACTTGGGCCTAGATCTTCCTGGCCTGGTCTCGGCAAGAAAGGCTGCGATGCGACTGGTGCAAGAGTTGGTTGAACTCTTGGAACAGAAGCGATCAGCTGCCGAGGTTAGTGAAGCGGCCTCTGCCTTCATCGCCATGCACATGCCCGCCGGTGGGCAGGTCGACATGCTGCAACGCTTCAGCGGCCCGAAGCAACCTTACGCTGCAGCCACACGAGCCCAGCTACGGTTGATGGGCTATGGCGCACTTTGCGTGCCGTCCGAGCAGGCTGGTCTGGTGGCATGAGCGACATCAAACTCTTCCGCCTCATCAGCGGCACCGCCACCGAACTGCAAGGCAGCGCCTCTGATCTGGAAAAGCCCCTGCAAACGCTGATCGAAGCCAACCTGCAGCCCTTGCTCAACATCCGCTTCATCGCCAGCGAGCATTCCACCGGCAAAACGCACGGCGGGCGCATCGATTCGCTGGGCTTGGATGAAAACAATTGCCCCGTGATCTTGGAATACAAGCGGTCGGTGGGCGAGAACGTCATCAACCAGGGCCTGTTCTACCTGGACTGGTTGCTGGATCACAAGGCCGAGTTCAAGCTGCTGGTGCTGGACAAGCTGGGTGCTGCCGCCGCAGACGCCATTGACTGGAGCGCGCCCCGTGTGGTGTGCATTGCGGCGGACTTCACCAAGTACGACGGCCACGCGGTGCAGCAGATTGGCCGCAACATCGAGCTGATTCGCTACCGGCAGTTTGGCGGCGATTTGTTGCTGCTGGAATCGGTCAACGCGGGCAGCGATGCAGGAAGCAAACCCACCACGGCCAAACCGCCCAAGGCCACGCTCAGCAAGCCGGATGCGGCAGCCACGGCGGTGCCTGCCGTGGCCGACCCCATCGGCACCAAAGGCACGGGGCCTGACAAGTCGTTTGCCGAGCTGCTGGTGAATTTGCCAGAGCCCATGCAGTTGCTGCTGGCTTCGCTAGAGGGCTACACGCTGTCGCTGGGCGACGATGTGCAGCGCAAAGAACTGCGTTTGTACCTGGCCTTCAAGCGCCTTAAGAACTTTGCCACGGTGGTGCTGCACCGCAAAAACTGCTTGGTGCTGTACCTGCACGTAGACCCCGCCACCGCCTTGCCGGTGCTGCCCAACGCACGCGATGTGACGAACATCGGGCATTGGGGCACGGGCAACCTGGAAGTCACGCTTTCGACCCAAGCCGATCTGGACGCAGCCAAGCCTTTCATCATGGCGGCGTACGAGGGGCGGGGGGCAGTGGGGCAATGATTTGCTTCTGTTTTGATAGCTGGTTGCGCTTGCTCATTAAGCGTTAGCGGCCAATTTCGTCTCAATCCGTGACCTGTCGCGCTACCAACTGAGCGATTCGGCTTCCATCCATGTCTACATCCCCCATCCTCGGCCTGAGCCACCTCACCTTCATCGTCCGCGATGTAGACCGCACCGCCCACCTGTTCTGCGAAGCCCTGGGTGCGCAAGAGGTGTACGACAGCCAGGGCCGCAACTTCTCCCTCTCGCGCGAAAAGTTTGTGCTGTTGGGTGGGCTGTGGCTGGCGTTCATGGAGGGGGAGCCACCGGCAGAGCGCAGCTACCGCCACGTTGCCTTTGCCGTGGCTGACGAGGAGCTGCCCGCTTGCGAGGCGCGGCTGCGGGCGCTGGGGGCAGAGGTGAAGCCGCCCCGCCCTCGGGTGGAGGGCGAGGGGCAGTCGCTGTACTTTTACGACTTTGACAACCACCTGTTTGAGCTGCACACCGGCACGCTGGCGCAGCGGCTGGCGCGGTATGCGCAGGGGTAGGGCGGTGGTGACTTGCGGCGTTGCTATCGGGTGAATTGCTTCTGATTTGATAGCTGCTGGCGCTTATTGATAAAGCGCTAGCAGCCTATTTGACCAAGATGTAGGCGGTGTTCCGCCCGCCACCTGCCAGCCGCGCCAGCACGCCCAGGGCCAAAAGGTCGTTGATGTCGCGCAGTGCCGTATCGGGTGAGCATTTGGCCATCGCCGCCCACTTGGCGTTGGTCAGCTTGCCCTCCATGCCGTCCAGCACGCGGTTTAGCACCAGCGTTTGCCGGGCGTTCATGGGGGTGCCTGCCCAGCGCTGCCAGAACTGGGCTTTGTCCAGCACGCCCGCCAGTGTGGCGTCTGTGCCCTGCACGGCGCGCAGCAGGCAGCCCAGAAACCAGTGCAGCCACGGTGTCACGTCCAGCGGGCCTTTTTGGGTGGCTTCCAACTGGTCGTAATAGTCTTTGCGCTCGCGCTGAATCTGGGCGCTGAAGCTGTAAAAGCGTTGGTGTGCATGTGGCCCCCACGCTCCGCCGCTGCGCGGGTCGCTGCCCCCCAGGGGGGCGCTCGTGCCTTGGGGCGGCCCGGCGGCACTCATTCCTTCGGCGCGGGCCAGGGCCATGTCGCCCACGGCGCGGCTCAGGCGGCCGTTGCCGTCGTCAAAAGGGTGCAGGGTGACCAGCCACAGGTGGGCCAGCCCGGCTTTGATGAGGGCGTCTCCCACCGGGGCGGCTTCAAACCAGTCAAAAAAGGCCTGGGTTTGCGCGGGCAGGGTGGCGGCGGGTGGGGCTTCAAAGTGCACCTTCTCCCGTCCCACGGGGCCAGACACGACCTGCATGGGGCCGCTGGCATCGGTGCGCCACGCGGCTACGGTGATGCGTGTGCGCCCGCTGTAGCCGGTGGGGAACAGGGCGGCGTGCCAGCCAAACAGGCGCTCGGGGGTGAGGGGCTGGTCAAAGTTGCGGGTGGCGTCCAGCACCACGTCCACCACGCCGTCCACATGCCGGTCGCTGGGGGCCAGGGCTCCAATGTCGAGCCCTAGCTTGCGGGCCACGGAGGAGCGCACGGCGGCCAGGTCCAGCCGCTCGCCCTCAATGGCGCTGGTGGTGATGACTTCTTGCGTCAGCACCTGCAGGGTGGCCTGGTCGCGCTGCGCCAGCCCCAGCTCTGCCATGCGCCCGGCCAGCATGCCTTGTGCGCGGTGCACCTGGGCCAGTGGCGCGGCCAGGGCTGCGGCGTCAAAAGCCAGGTGCGGCCAATCGGGCATCTGCCAGAGGTAGCGGGGCGTGCGGGTGGGGCGGTGGGGGCGCATGCGGTGATTATGCGGACTATTCGCCGCTAAATATGCGGTGAATGCTACCGCAATACGGCTCAAACGCGGTTGCACAAACCCAGGGCGATCGCATCTAAAGCACGCCTTAAACCCGGCGCACTGCAGCGCTTGAGTCATTTGCCAAACGCTGTAGAGATGAGCCTGCTGCAATACCTGCAAAACATTCCCGATCCCCGCGTGCAGCGCACACGCCGCCACGAACTGCAATCGATCCTGGTGGTGGCGCTGTGCGCCACCATTGCGGGCGCAGACAACTGCGTAGAGATGGCCGAGTTCGGCCAGCAGCACCAAGACTGGTTTGAGCGCTTGGTGCCACTGCCCTCGGGCATTGCCTCGCACGATACCTTTGCACCCGTGTTTCGCCTGCTCGATGCCAACGAGTTGGAGATGGCCTGCCAACAATGGCTCGCCCAGGTGGCAGGCAGGGTGCACGGCACGGTGGCCCTTGACGGTAAAAGCGTGCGTGGCAGCAGCAAAGGAGATGCTCGCAGGCCACTGCACATGGTCAGCGCCTGGGCTGCAGACATGGGATTGCTGCTGGGTCAGTGCAAGGTCGATGGCAAGAGCAACGAAGTCACGGCCAGGTCCCTCAGATCTTGATGAACTGCGAGGCCGACAACGCGCCAAACGGCAGTTCAGACAAGCGGCCACCCACGGCCAGCGTGCCCAGGTCGACCGGGAAGTAGCCAATGGCGTCCAGCACCTTGCGCACTTCGGCCTTGGCTGCGGCGTCGTCACCCGCGTAGAACATGGCGCGCTGGCCGCCAGAGACCTGGGGCTGGGCCAGCACGTTCACGTCCAGGTGGTTGAACGCCTTCACCACGCGGGCACCGGGCACGAATTCGCTGAACACTTCGCTGGACGAGCGGCCGCCCAGGTCAATGGCCTTGATGCCGTAGGCCGCCAGCGGGTTGCTGGGGTCTTGGGCGTCGGGCGAGTTGGGGTCGAGAAACTGCACGGGGTTGGTGCCGTCGATGACGATGCGGCCGTTCCACGCAGGCAGGCCGCCCAGGGCCTGGCCCAGGTCTTCCCAGCGCACGGCGATGAGCACGATGTCTGCGGCGGCAGCTTCTGCCACGGTGCCCGCTTGGATGGTGGGGCCCAGTTCAGCCACCAGCGTGGCCAAAGATTCCGGGCCGCGCCGGGTGGAAATGGTGGCCGACAGGCCCTTGTTGGCCAATGCGCGTGCCACGTTAGAGCCGAGTGCGCCAGCGCCGATGATGCCGATGTTCATGATGATTTCCTTGGTCAATGAGTGAAGTGGGTGGAGGGAAAAGGAACGGTGAAAAGTCGAATGTGGAGAGAGGTGTGAGAGGTGTGAAAGGGATTAACCCAGCCGCCCGGCTTGGCGCAGTTGCCCCGCAATGCGCCGGATTTCTGTGGTGCCCTGCCGCAGCGCCGCCTGGCTGGTGTGCACGGAGTAAGTCCCCATGACCAGCTCGTGCGGGTGTGGCACGGCAGAGCCCAGCACAAAGCGGGTGGCTTCGGTGGCCACAAAGTCGATGCTTTGGCCGGAGGGCTCAAACGCCACCAGTTCGCCTGCCGCAATGGGGTCGCCCGCCATCAGTGCGCCAGTGGCCACCGCCGCCCACGCCACGGTGTGGCCTGGGGGCGGGGTGTAGGTCCAGCGTTCGCCCTGGGCCAACTGCACGGCCAGATAGGTCATGCCCTCGGGCGCTGCCACGGGGCTGTGTGCTGCGCCGTACTCGCCCAGCAGCACCCGCACCGGGCCCACCTGGGGCACCAGCTCGGGGGCGAGGTACTGGCTTTGGGCAGGGGCGTTTTCTAGCGCGGCAGGCAGCGCCACCCACAGCTGAAAGCCCACGCCCGGTGCATCGCCCACGGGGGCACCGGTGTGCCACACGCCGTTGCCTGCCCGCATCCATTCCACGCCACCCGCAGGCAGCAGGCCCGCTTGGCCGGTGCTGTCTTCGTAGCGCACATCGCCTTGCGACAAGAACGTGACGGTGGCAATGCCCGAGTGGGGGTGCATGCCAAAGCCCTGCTGCGCCGCGCCGGGCTGAAAGTGCACCCGATCCAAAAAGATGAAAGGCTTGAGCACCTGGCCCAGGTCCCCAGGGCTCATGAGCCGGGTGATGGGGCCGTGCGTGGTGCCACGGGTGCGGTGGGCAATGGCGCGGGGGGCTGTGGCGGGAGCAGACATCAAGAAGACCTTGGAGGTGTTGAATGAATGCCTGTAGCTTAAAAATTCATCGATTGATTGACTAGATAGCGCAATATGATTGCACTCGTCCATTAATCGAATGAATAAGCCTGACCATGCTGGACCTGAACGACGTGGCCATCTTTGTGCAGGTGGTGCGATGCGGCAGCTTTGCCGAGGCCTCGCGCCGCCTGGGCGTGCCGCCCAACACCCTGAGCCGCCGGGTGCAGCAGCTCGAAGCGCAGTTGGGCACGCGGCTGATGCAGCGCTCGACCCGCCATCTCACGCTCACCAGCGCGGGGCAGGTGTTTCTGGAGCGCTGCAGCGGCGCGGTGGAAGGGCTGATGGATGCGGGCGAGGAGTTGCTGGCCGTGAACCAGGAGCCCAGCGGCTTGGTGCGGGTGGCGGCACCGGCCGATTTTTTTGACTTCTTTGCGATGGAGTGGCTGACCGAATTCTTGGTTGCCCACCCCAAGGTGCGGGTGGACTTTGTGCTGAGCGACGGCCGTGCCGACCTGATTGCAGACCGGATCGATGTGGCGTTTCGGGGCGGCGTTCTGGAGGACTCGGGCCTGTTTGCCCGCAAGGTGCTGGACGCGGGCACTGACGGCCTGGTGGCCAGCCCGGCTTACATCGCCCGCCGGGGTGTTCCGGCCACGTTGCAAGACCTGGTGGAGCACGACTGCCTGGTGTTTGGCCACCCCAGCGGCAAGGCCACCTGGCGCGTGACGGGGCCGGAGGGCGCACCGGCCGAGGTGCAGGTGTCAGGCCGCTTTAGCGGCAACACGGCGCAGGCCTTGCGCAAGGCCGCGCTGGCGGGCTTGGGCATTGCGCTGCTGCCTTCCACACTGACGCAGCGCGATTTGTGCGCGGGCCTGCTGGTGCCCGTGCTTGCGCAGTACCACCGGCAGGGGCACGGCGTGCACATGGTCTACCCGAGCAGGCGCTACCTGCCTTTGGCGGTGTCGGCGTTCATTGAGCTGGTCGTCAGCAAGATGGGGGCGATGCAGGAACTGCCGCCGCAGGGTGATGAATGACAAGGCCGGAGGTCACTGGAGCCGTTCACGCTGAGCTTGTCGAAGCGCCTCGCAAGGCTTCGACAGGCTCAGCCCGAACGGATACTTCTGGTGGCTGCCCTACACCACCAGCCGCGAATGCCCCACGCCCCCGCCTTTGACCACGCGAATCTGCGCGGGGATGCGTTCCTTCAGCGCCTCCACGTGGCTGATGATGCCGATCATCTTGCCGCTGGCGTTGAGCGAGTCGAGTGCCGTCAGGGCCACCTCCAGCGTGTCGCCGTCCAGCGTGCCAAAGCCTTCGTCCAGAAACAGCGAGTCGATGGAGGTTTTGTGGCTCACCAAGTCGGACAGCGCCAGGGCCAGCGCCAAGCTGACCAGAAAGCCTTCGCCGCCCGACAGGGTGCGGGTGTCGCGGGCTGTGTCGCCTTGCCAGGCGTCGACGATTTCCAGCTCCAGCTCGCCCGTGGTTTTGCGGCGCAGCAGGTAGCGGCCGTGCAGGCGGGCCAGGTGCTGGTTGGCCAGTTGCAGCAGGTGGTCGAGCGTGAGGCCCTGGGCGAACTTGCGGAATTTGTCGCCCTTGGCAGAGCCGATCAGCGCGTCCAGCCGCTGCCACACATCGGTGTCGGCCGTCTGCGCGCTGATTTGTGCGAACAGGGCTTGCTGTTGGGTGCGCTGCTGCGCGTCTTGGGCCAGCAGGGCGCGGTGGGCGCCGATGTGTTCGCTCAGTTCGGTGCGCTGTGCTTCCAGCGCGGCCAGGTGGTCGGTCAGCGCGTCCAGCGACTGCGGGGTGAGCGCCTGCGCCTGCAGCGCTGCGTGGCGGGCCTGTGCGGCTTGCAGCAGGGCGTCGGCGCGTTGCTGTGCGGCCAGCAACGCGTCCTTTAGGGCGGCCAAGCGCTGGCGTTCGGGCTCGGGCAGCAGGGCGGCTTCAAAGGCGGCCAAGTCGGCAAACGGGCTGGCCTGCAGCGCGGCGTGCCAAGCGTGGGCCGCTGCGTGCAGATCGGCGGTTTGCTGGGCCAGTGTGGCTTGTGCCTGGGCCTGGCGGCCTTCGAGGGCGGCCAGGGTGCGTTGCAGGCGCTCGATGTCTGCGACGCTGGCTTGCAGGGCTGCGGCGGCATCGGTGGTGTCTGTGGTGTGTGTGGTGTGTGTGGTGTCGTTGTTGGGGCGGTCGTCTCCCGCGTCATTGACATCGACTGCACCATCGGCTTCACCATGGGCTGCAACTTGCAGCGCAGCCCAGCGTTGCGACCAGTGCTGGGCTTGCGCCTGGGCGGCTTCGCACTGCGCTTGCAGGCGCGTGATGGTTGGTGCGAGCGCTTGCAGTTCGGCCTGGGTGGTGCGCCAGCGCTGCCATTCTGCGTCGCGCGCTTGCAGCCAGGGGGCGGGGTCGGCGGGCAGTTCGTAGCCTGCGGCGTGCAGGGCGGCTTGCAGTTGGGCCTGCAGCGTGGTGGCTTCGGCCTGGGTGGCGGCAAGGGTGTCTGCCAGCGTGGCGTGGCGTGCCTGGGCTTCGGCCACGGCCTGCTGCCGCAGCGCCAAGTCGTGCGTGGCGGCTTGCAGGGCTTGGTCGCACTGGGTGGCGGTGGCCTGGGCCTGCTGCACGCGCTGCGCGGCGGCCTCGGCGCGGTGCAGGGTGCCCTCCAGTTGGGCCAGTGTGGCTTGTGCGGCGCTGTGGCCTGCGGCGATGCGGTCGGCGTGCTGCCAGTCTTCGGCGTGCAGCGCGTTCGGTGTGTCCTGTGTGTTCATCGGCGCAATGCAGGCGGCCCAGTCGGTCTGCCACTGCGCGATGCGCTGGTCGGTGGCGCGCTGCTGCTCCAGGCGTTCGGCCAGCCGGGTTTGGCTGGTGGTCAGCGCTTGGTTGATGGCCAGCCCCCGCTCGGTCACCGCTTCTAGCTCGGCCTGCTTGTGCTGCAGCGCGGCCTCGGTGGCCGACACGTCCAGCGCCTGGTAGGCCTCGATGGCCGGGTGTGCGGTGGCGCCGCACAGCGGGCAGGGCTGGCCGGGCTGCAGGGCGTGGCGGTGCTGGTCCAGGCTTTGGATGCGGCGCTCTTGCTCCAGCAGCTGGCGCTTGTCGGCCACCTGTTCCTTCAGGCTGTTGTACTGCGCGCGCAGGGCCTGGCGCGTGGCCTCGTGCTCGGCCGCGGTGGTGTGCAGGCGCTGCACTTCGGCGGCCAGGGCGGTGTGCTGCTCGGCCAGCTCGCGGCGTTGCTGCGCCTGCTGCAGGGCTTGCTGCCACGCGGCGACGTGGCCCTGGGCGTGTTGCCAGCGCTCGCGCAGCGTGGCAACGGTGTGGCCGCCCAGTTGCTCCGCCTGCTCTGCCTGTGCGGTGCGCAGCGCGATGGCAGCGCTGGCCTGGGCGTGTGTGGCGGCTTCTACCTGGGTGCTTTGGGTGACGACCTGCTCGCTGCGCTGGGCGATGGTGGCCTGTAGCGCTTGCTGGGCTTGTTGCTGCTCGGTGCGCCGCGCTTGCAGCGCTTGCTGTTGTTGCAGTTGCTGGCGCCATGCGCCCAGGTGCTCGCCCAGGTGGGCGTGCTGGGCGTGGGTGGTGCAGTAGTCGGTGTGGCGCTGCTGCGCGGCCTGGGCCTGTGCCAGCGTGGTGTGCGCGGCGTGGGCCACGCGCCGTGCCTGCGCGGCGGCGGCGCGGTGCTGCCGGGCGTGTTGGGCTGCTTCGGCACGGTGCTGCGCTTGCAGGTGGGCCAGCAGGGCATCGCTGCTGTGGCATGCGGCCTGCGCTTGCTGCCACGCTGCGTGCGGGGCGCGCAGGGCCTGGGCGGGTTCGCTATCGGCCAGGCGTTGCAGGCTGGGCGCGGCGGTCTGCAGGGCGGCGCTGGCTTGCTGCTGGCCCGTGGTGGCGTCATGCACGGCCTGTGCGGCTTGCGCCAGGTCGATGTGCCATTGGCGCTGCGCGCTGGCTGTGGACTGGGCTTGTTGCACTTCGGCCAACGTGTGCGTCCATGCCTCTTGCTCCGCCTGCATCGCGGCGATGCGCTCTGCGGGCAGCAGCTCCACGCCGTCGGCGCGGGCCTGGAGCTGGGCCAGTTGCTCGCGGGCGGTGCGTGCTTGCTCGAACACGCGGCGGGAGATTTCGCCGTAGATGTCGGTGCCGGTCAGTTCCTCCAGCAGCTCGGCGCGGTCGTTGGCGCTGGCATTGAGGAAGGCCGCAAACTGGCCCTGCGCCAGCAGCATGGACCGCGTGAAGCGCCCAAAGTCCAGCCCGGTGATGTCGGCCACGCGCCGCAGCTTGTCGTTGCTTTGGCTGCTGACGATGGTGCCCAGGCCGGTGGCCGGGTCCACCTGCGCCAGCTCGACCTTGGGGTCTTGCAGGGCGCCGTCCACCTTGTCGCGGGCGCGGCGCTGGCTCCAGAAGGCGCGGTACACGGTGCCCTTCACCTCAAACTCCACCTCGGCCAGGCAGTCGGCGGTGTGGCGCGTCATGAGGTCGTTGGCAGACTTGGAGACGCTATTCAGGCGCGGCGTCTGGTGGTACAGCGCCAGGCAGATCGCATCGAGCAGTGTGGACTTGCCCGCGCCCATGGGGCCGGTGATGGCGAACAGGCTGTTCTCGGTGAACGGCGGCTGGGTGAAGTCGATGGCCCACTCGCCCTTGAGCGAGTTGAGGTTTTTGAGGCGCAGCTTCAGGATCTTCATGCCGCGCTTTCCGGGGTGGTGATGCTGTGGACGACGGCGCGGTAGCGGGCCTCCAGCGCCTGTTGCAGCTCGGGCGCCAGAGTTTCGGCGGCCAAGCGGCGGGCAAACACGTCGTGGGGGCTCAGCTCGTCCAGCGTTTCTTGCGTGGCCGACTGCAGCGCGGCGGTGGCGCTGGTGCGCTGGCGGCGCACGCGCAGCACCTCCACCGGCAGGCCCTGCACCATGGCGTTGATGCGCTCGGGCAGGTCTTGCAGGTAGTCGTCTTCGGCCACGGTCACTTCCAGCCAGGCGGGCTGCTCGGCCGTGCCTTGCGATGCGGCGGCGGCAATGGCTTGCGGCAGCGAAGCCAGGTTGCCCGTGACGGCGATGAGTGCTTGAAACCGGGGCACGGGCAGCGGGGTCACGTTGGCAAGCCCGGTCGCGTCCAGGTCCACCAGCAGCACTTCTTTTTGCTGTTTGGCTTCGTCAAACCCCAGCGGAATGGGCGAGCCGCTGTAGCGGATGTGGTGCAGCCCGCCCACCTTTTGCGGCTGGTGGATGTGGCCCAGGGCGATGTAGTCCACGGGCGGAAACGCAGCGGTGGGGAAGGCATCGAGCGAGCCGACATAAATCTCGCGCACCGAGTCGTTGCTGCTGGCGCCCACGGTGGTGAGGTGGCCGGTGGCGATGAGCGGCACCACGCGGCCCAGCGCCTGCTGCAACTGCGCTTGCCGGGCGCGGCCCGCATCCACCACCGCTTGGTAATAGGTTTGGATGGCTGCTTGCAGGGACTGTTGCTTGTCCTGCGCGCTTTGCCCCGCCTGGCTTTGCCACACATCGCGCGGGCGGATGAAGGGCACGGCGCAGACGATGCAGCCGGGCCCGTGACTGCTGTTGCTGCCGCCCGTGCTGTCGCCGCGCTGGGGCAGCACCACCACATGGTCGGCCGCATCGCCCACGGCGCCCACCACGGTGGTGTTCAGCACCGCCAGCAGGGCGCGACTTTCGCCCAGCGTGGCGACCGAGTCGTGGTTGCCGCCCAGCAGCAGCAGCGCCACGCCAGCGCGGTGCAGCCGCACCACCAGGTGGCTGTACAGCTCGCGGGCGTAGCTGGGGGGCGCGCCGGTGTCAAAGATGTCGCCCGCAATCAGCACCGCATCCACCGCGTGCACATCGACCTGCTCCAGCAGCCAGTCAATCAGCGCCTGGTGTTCGGCCTGGCGGCTCTTGCCCATGAAGTGCTGGCCCAGGTGCCAGTCGGAAGTGTGGAGGATGCGCATGGGGTGGGAGCTTGTGGTGGGTCGGTGGTGCGGCCAAAGCGGGGCCTGAAGTCTGCCGCCAGAGTGGTTAAAAATGCTATGGTTTTAATAGCTTTTAGCGCTTATAAATAAAGCGTTGCAGGCCTATTTCACTTTATATCTTCTGCCCATTCCGCCAGCTTGCGTTGCAGGTCTTCTTTGCTGGGCAGGTAGAGCTGGTATTGCTTGGCGTGAATGTTGGCGTCTTTGGGCAGGGTGATTTCCACCAGTGCCTCGTGCTTTTTCTTGCACAGCACGATGCCGACCGTGGCTGCTTCGGTGTCGGTTTTGACGTAGCGGTCAAAGTAGTTGACGTACATCTGCATCTGTCCCAAGTCCTGGTGCGTGAGCTTGCCCAGCTTGAGATCGATGAGCACATAGCAGCGCAGCAAGCGGTTGTAGAAGACCAGGTCTACAAAAAAGTGCTCGTCATCGAACGTGAAGCGTCTTTGCCGTGCTTCGAACAGAAAACCTTTGCCCAGCTCCAACAGGAAGCGCTCAATCTGGCTGATGATGGCAGCCTCCAGGTCGGACTCGGAAAACCGGGCTTGCTCGGACAGGCCCAGGAACTCCAGCACCAGGGGCTCCTTGAGCAAGTCGCTGGCGCGGCTGACGGTTTGCCCTTGCTGCGCCAGTTGGCGGATACCTTCTGGGTCGCGGTTCAGGGCCAGTCGTTCGTAGAGTCCGCTCTGAAACTGGCGCCGCAAATCTCGCAAAGTCCAGTTTTGCCGGGCGGATTCGATCTCGTAGAAGCTGCGTTCCTCGGCTTTCTGGATGCCCAGCAGAAAGACATAGTGGGACCAACTGAGGGTGAAGGGGCGTTTGCTGGTGTCTGTGCCCAATAGGCCAGACAGTGTCTGACCTATGCTTCCAGGCGTGTGAAGCACAGAAAGGTCAGACAGCGTCTGACCTATTCGGGGGGAGTACAGCACATAGAACTGCCGCATGAGCTTGAGGTTGGTGACGGAAAAACCGCTTCCAAACTCGGTGCTTAAGCGTTCGGCCAATTGCTGGAGTACGGCCTTGCCGTATGCCGCACGATCCTCGCCCTGCTGCTCAAACTCGACGATGTGTCGCCCAATCTCGAAATTGGTGTGCACCTGCACCAGATCGACACCCCGCGCAATGGTGTTGCGGGCCGATTCGATGAGCGAGCGGATGCGGGTGAACAGCGCGGAGGTGGGGTCGGCGGCAACGGGAGCAGTGCGGGGCGTTTTCGGCATGCCTGAATCCTCGGTAGCGGGGTAAAGGGTGCAAAGGGCGCGAAAGGCTGTATTTTTACACAGTGTTTTTGGCGTATGCACCACGCCTGCGCTGGCTTGCCGCTGCACGCTGCCCTTGCAGCGAGAGCAGGGCTGCGCACGTCAGCGCGCTGGCTGTGCGGCGCCTTCTGCTTCGGTGTGTGTTGCCAGTTTCGCTGCCCTCCGCCCCGCCCACAGCCCCTCGGCCGTGTACAGCACCAGCGCCGTCCAGATGAACGCAAAGCCCACGGCGCGGGGCCCGGCGAAGGGTTCGTTGTAGAGAAAGACGCCCATCAGCGCCAGGATGGAGGGCGTGATGTATTGCAAAAAGCCCATGGTGGACAGCGGCACGCGCCGCGCGCCCGCGGCAAACAGCAGCAGCGGGATGGCGGTGACAGGGCCGCTCAAAACGAAGAACAGCCAAGTGTGCGCGTCGTGTGCGGGCCAGGGCCCCAGGGGGCCGGGTGTGCCACTTGGGCCGGTGCCCGCGACCCAGCCGCCCCACAGCAACAGCGCCAGGGCCACTGGCGCGAGCAGCAGGGTCTCCAGCGACATGCCTTCGAGCGCCCCCAGCGTGGCGGTCTTGCGCATCAGGCCGTAGAAGCCGAAGCTCAGTGCCAGCAGCAGCGCAATCCAAGGCACATGGCCAGACTGCAGGGCCAGCCACAGCACGCCACTGGCGGCCAGGGCAAAGGCTGCCCACTGGGCCTTGCGCGGGCGCTCGTGCAAAAAGACAAAGCCCAACGCCACGTTGATGAGCGGCAGGATGAAGTAGCCCAGGCTGGCGTCGAGCACGTGCCCATTGTTCACCGCCCAGATGTACGTGAGCCAGTTGGCTGCCAGCAGCAGCGCCGACACCGCAAACTTGCCCAGCAGGGCCGGGCTGCGGCGCACATCGCCCAGCCAGGCAAAGCGGCGCAGCGCCGCCAGCACAATGAGCACAAAGGCCAGCGACCACACCATGCGGTGCAGCACCACTTCCAGCGCTGTGGCGGCTTGCAGTTGCTTGAAGAACAGGGGGAACAGGCCCCACAAGACATAGGCCGACAGGCCGTAGAGGATGCCGCTGGACATGGAGAAGGGGTGATGTGCGTGAGAAAAGGAGGTGCAGCCGCGCCTGCGGGGTGCGAGCCGTTTCAGGCCCGCTATGGCGGACGCTTTTGCGGCTGCTGGGCGAGGGGCTGCACGGTAGCACGAACCAGAGCGCGACGCATGCGGCTGCACACCCAGCACAAGCGGCCAAGGCAGTGCGCGGTGGCGCAGCGGGTCGGGCGCGGGCCACTGCCTTCACAATGCACAGCGGCAGGCCTGGGGCTTGTCCTGGGGCCGCAGAATCCTTGTGGGTTGATCTTTGGGCCGGGCCGCTCCCGGCGCTACACCATGCATATTCCGTCCATCCGTTTCATAGGTGTGTTTGCCATGCTGGGTTTGCTGTCGTTTGCGCTGGGCGCCAAGGCTGCGACCGATGCCTTCCCCCGCCTGTCTGACAACACGGCAGGCTCGGCCACGTGGGAGGTTCGCAAGGTCCTGCATGGCGAGGTCGATGGCCTGTTTGTGGTGCCGCGCACGCGGCAGGTGGTGGCTGCTGCGGGCGGGTATTTGTGGAAGTTCACCGACCAGGGCGTGCTGCTGGACACGGTGTACGGGCGCGGCGGCATGTTTGCCTCGGGGCTGATGTTTTCGGACGAGGGCTATGTGGACTGGGTGTTTACCGGCAGCGCGCAGCGCAAGCCCTATGGCCCGCAGGTTGATGGCAACGGCCTGACCCCCGCGCAGGTGGTGGCCGCGCTGCAGCAGGCCGAGGTGGTGGAGTTTGCCAAGACCCACCAGGGTGCCTGGGCCTATGTGTGGCAAGGCGGAAAAGCCTGGAAGATGGACCTGGGGCGGCACCGCGATCTGGTGGACACCTCGTGCCGACGCCGCAGCCGCGTGCTCGAAGCGCTGCGTTGGCCAGCCACCTGCTTTGAGGGGCTGGCCCCCGCCCCCGCGCTGTGGACCGAGGTGCAGACTGGCAGCTTTGACGGCTACGGCCAGCCACAGCCGCGCGCCGAGGTGGTGCGCTTTGACCGGCGCAAGTACCACTTGGAGGAGGGCTTGAGCGGGCAGTTGTTCGGAGCCACCGTGGGCGCGGTCCTCAAGTCCATGGGGGCGCCCGGCTCGTTGCCTGGACGCTACTGGTTTGGCGATGCGCACACCCGCGTGCGCGTGGGTCCGGGCAGCAACGATGTGGTGCAGTTCAAGGCGTTTGTTCCGTATGAGGACGGCAGCTACGTCTTCTCGCGCACCATGCAGTGGTGGGAGCCCGCTGCTGCGTTGCCTGGCGCTAGCCCTTGGTTCAGCGTGCACATGCGCAGCTACATGGAAAGCGCGGGCGAAGAGGAATTGCTCAAGTACTACGAAAAAGACATCGGCCTGTACGCGGTGCGCCCGCGCGGCGCGGCCGATGTGCCGTTGGCCCAGCGGACCTCGCCCGCGTGGCGGCCGGTGTTTGAGGGGCCTTCCACCCGCCACGTGGCGGTGCAGGGCACGGTGGAGTTTGTTCCGGCCCCCACCACCGCTGCGGGCCAGAGCGTGGCCGCCTTGCCACCCGCCCACCAGTGGCTGCGCCCGCCGCTGCTGCGGACCATGCCCGACATGCCGCCCGTCGTGCCCGTGAATGCGCTGTGGCCCGCCCTGCATCAGCTGCCATCGGTCATCACCGCGCGCTGGCATGTGCCCGGTGACGACGATGGCGATGCGGTGCTGCGCATCACCCTGCAGCCCGCGCAGGTGCAGGCTGCCATGGCCCGCGTGCAGGCGCACCAGCAGAGCCAGACGAGCCAGACGGGCAAGGGCGCACGCGCCCGGCGCGGCACCCCGCCAGACCCCGTCCCGCTGGAGCTGCTGCTGCGCTTGCCCCCCGGCGCTGCCGGGGCCACCCGCATCGACCCGGCCCTGGTGGAGCAACTGCAGGTGCTGGTGCGCAGCCCCGCCAGCGCCGACCCCGGCGCTCGCAACGCGCCCCCGCCGCTGGAGGTGCCGCTGGCGCAGGTGCAATGGGAATGGGTGGTGCGCCCCACCGTACCGCCCGTGCGCGTGTCGAGCCCGGTGGGCGAGGCGCCACCGCCACCGCCCGCCTATCTGGCCTTGATGGCACCGCTGGAGGCCGCCAAAGAAGCCGCCGTGCCCAAGGGCGCGGCAGGCTTGTCTGCCTTCTTGCAGCAGGCCCAGGCCCTGGTGCAGCACCCGCAATATGCCGAGAACGCACCATCGCTGGCACCGCGCATTACCGCTGCTTATGCCGACGTGCTCAACCGCTTCAACAACCTGCGCCAGCTCGGTTCATCGGCCACGCTGGTACGCCATTACCTGGCGCAGGTGCACCCGCACACCAGCACCGTGCAGGCCGACAGCAGCCTGGCCTACAACCAGGGCGTGATCGCCAGCCAGACCCTGGCCTTTGCCATCCACATGCCCGAGCACCGCGACCTTTTGGACGCCGTGATGACCCAGCTGCTGGCCCCGCCGTTTGATGTGCAGCAGCAGCGCAATGGCACGCTGGCCTACAACCTGGCGTGCTATTACGCGGTGCAGGGCGATAAGCCCCGCCTGTTGCAGGCGGCCAGCGCGGCGCGCCGCCTGGGCAAGCCGCCAGCGCAATTCATGGCCGACAAGGACTTTGAGCGGTATTGGCAAGATGCAGAGTTTCTCAAGGCTCTGCAGTAATTTGCTATCAAATAGATAGCTGTTTGCGCTTGTTTATTCAGCGCTTCGGGCTGTTTTGTTATGGATTCCGCTGGTCAGTTTTTTCACACCTTCACCGACGCCCCCGTGGCATAAAACTGTCCACCGGCCACGTAGTGCAGCGTGCGCAGGCTGTCGGGGGCGGATTCAAACTCCCAGTGCCCGTGGCGGAACACGCGGTCGTCGGCCCAGGCGGCCACCACTTCGCCAATGAACAGGTCGTAGGTCTGCTGGTTGTGCGGCTCGGGGATCACCCGGCACACCAGCCAGGCGGCGCAGCCTAGCACCAGGGGCGGACTGTGCTCTGCCGCGATGTCTGGCAGCGCAGGTGCGTCAAACAGCGGCACGGCGTGTCGCTGCAGCTTGTCGGGGTGGGTGTGGGCACTGTCGGTGCCCACAGCTGCGGTCAGCGCGGCCAGGGGCACGGTGGGCAACTGCAGGGCAAAGTGGCCGCTGGCCTCCACCAGCTCACGCGTGCGGGTGGCCTTGTCGAGCACCACAGTCACCTTGGGCGGCATGAAGTCCAGCGCGCAGGCCCAGGCAGCGGCCATCACATTGCGCTGGCCCGCGTGCGCGGCAGAGACGAGCACCGTGGGCCCGTGGTTGAGCAGGCGGTAGGCTTTGTCCAGCGGCACGGGGGCGATGTGGGGGCTCGGGGGTTGATGGGATGTGGTGTGAGTGCTCATTTTTTAATAGCTGTTCGCGCTTGCCAGATAAGCGCTAGAGGGCAATTTGGCTTGAAATCATACGGCCCGGCAGCACCGGGTCAAACCAAGCCGAACCAAGCCGAACCAAGCCGAACCAGATCGCCGGGCCCGCTTCGGCGCTGTCGCCTGCGTGCAGGCCGGGCGGCTCCCGGGCTTGTAACATCCCCTGGAATGTTTTGCACAACCCACGCGCAACCCACGCGAGGCCATGCTATCGACGTTCGCAGGGGTTATGCAGGCTCCTAGCCCCCAATTCCCCAGTCCACTACCCCAGCAACCGCCGCACCTGCGGCGCCCTACGGAGACAACAAATTATGTTCAGTCATGTGATGGTCGGTGTGAACGATCTGGAGCGGTCCAGGGCGTTTTATGACGCGCTGCTCGGCGCCCTCGGCGTGCCACCCGGTGTGGCCAACAAGAACCGGTATTTCTACCGCAGCCCCACGGGCATGTTCTGCATCACCACTCCCATCAACGGCGAACCCGCCACCGTTGCCAACGGCGCCACCATTGGCTTTGCGGCGCAGTCGCCCGAGCAGGCAGACGCCTTTCATGCAGCGGGTGTGGCCCATGGCGGCACCACCTGCGAAGACCCTCCGGGCTGGCGCGAAGGCCCGAGCGGCAAGCTCTACCTGGCCTACCTGCGCGACCCGGACGGCAACAAGCTCTGTGTGCTGCACCGCCCGCCCAAGCCGGCTGCGGCCTGACCAGGCACTGCGGCTTCTGATTTTTCGGCTTCTGCCGCTCGCGCTCTCGCTCTCGATCGCGCGTCCTCAAGCCGCCGTGCGGGCCCGTGGCCGCCGCACGGCGCGCACCTTGCCGCTGCTGCCACCGCCGCAGTAAAACAGCCCGGCGCCATCCGATTCGAGCCCGCTCACGCCCACGCCTGCAGGCATGTCCAGCTGCTGCAGCACGGCGCCGCTGGTCGCGTCGATGTGGCGCAGGCTGCTTTCCTCGCCCTCCCAGGTGCCGTGCCACAGTTCGCCGTCCACCCAGGTCACGCCGGTGACGAAGCGGTTGGATTCGATGGTGCGGCGGATGGCGCCCGTGGCGGGGTCGATCTGGTGGATCTTGCGGTCGCGGTACTGCCCCACCCACAGGCTGCCTTCGGCCCAGGTCAGGCCCGAGTCGCCGCCACCGCCCGGTGCGGGGAGGGTGGCCACCACCTGGCCGGTGGCGGGGTCGATCTTGTCGATGCGCGCTTCGGCGATCTGGTAGAGGTGCGTGCCGTCGAACGCGGTGCCTGCATCGCACACCACATTGAGCGTGTGGGTGGTGGCGCCGCTGGCCGGGTCAAAGCCCACCAATTGCTCGCCCGTGGCGGCCCATACGCGCTGGCCGTCGTGCGTCACGCCGTGGATGGTGCTGGCGCTGCCAAAGGGCCCGTATTCGCGCACCACTTCGGCAGGGTGGCGCGAGGCCACCGCCAGGTGCAGGTGCGATGGGGGGGTGTCGCCGGTCTGGCTGCCGCAGGCGGCGTCGTGCGTGGTCGTTTCCAGCGTGGTGTCGGTCATGTCGATGGCTCCTGGCGAGGGGGTGCCCGGTGCACGCTGAAGAAGTGGTGCGGTGGGCGGTGTGGCAACTTTAGGGATTCGGCGGCGTGGTGGGGAGTAACAAGATCGTCGTGAATCCCACCAGCGGCGCGGCGACCCAGCGGCGGGCGCGGGCCTGGCCGATGGCTCGCACCTGGTCGCCGGCCTCCAGCTCAGCCAGCGCGCGCTGCACGGTGCGCTGGCTGTCGCCCAGGGCCAGTGCCAGGGCTGATGTGGACCAGGCCGCGCCGTCGGCCAGCAGCGCCAGCAGCGCACCCTGCGCGCCATCCACCGGTGGCGCCAGCACGGCCACGGTGCGCCCTCCCAGGGGGCGCAGTACAAAGCCGCGCGCCGTGGCCTCCACACCCGCCAGCGGCGCGATGAGCTTGCGCAGGCGGCCCATCTCCACGCGCAGCCGGGCACGGTGCGTCTCGTCGGGGTGGCGGGTGCGGAACACGCTGGCAATCAGCGCCTCGCGGTCCACATCGCCGGGCCAGGCCTGCGCCAGCGCGCGCACCAGCCCCCACAGCACGGGGCGGCTCGCCAGGGGCTGCACCACGCCATCTGCATGCACGGCGTGGCGGCACGCATCGATCACCAGCGTGTTGCGGGATGCGCGCAGTGCGGCCACGTCCTGCAGCCTCAGCGCCCGCTCGCCGCCCGGCCCCAGCAGGCGCGCGGCGGGCTGGGCCAGCAGCGCACGCGCGTGGGCCACCTCGGCCTGCAGTGCGGGCACACCGGCGTGCTGTGCGGCCCGTTCGGCATGTTGCAAGGCGGTGTGGGCGGCGTCGATGTGCAGTGCGCGCAGCGCCAGCTCTGCACGGGTGAGTGCGGCCACAGCGGCCAGCGGGGCGGGCAGGTGTGTAGGCGCGGGCGCACCGTTGGCTGGGTGGGCTGCCAGCAGGTCAGATGCCTCGGCCAGCCGCCCCAGCAGCACCAGCCTGCGCGCCGCCACCAGCCGGGCTTGCAGGGCGTTGGTGGTGTCGCCATGGGCCTGCAGTGTGTGGGCGGCTGCCAGCAGGGGCGCAGCGCCGTCGCCGCCCAGATCGCGCTGGGCCAGCGCCACCTCGGCCTCGGCCACCACGCAGCGGGCGCTGGCCACGGGCTCGTGGGCGCCAAACGCACGCGCAGCCCGGCGCAGCAGCTCGCGGGCGCGCAGGTGTTCGCCCAACTGGGCCATGGCAATGCCGCGCAGGGCCAGCGCGGGCGGGTCATCGCGCAGCGCCACGCGCTGCAGCGCGGCAAGGGCATCGCCCGCAGCCAGCGCGCGGGCGGCGGCAGCAATCATCGAATCCATGGCGACAGACTACACGCCTGCCCACGGGCACGCAGGTGCGGGATACTCTCGCCCTCTCTCTTCCCGTACTCCGCCCACAAGGACCGCCCATTGAAATCCGCCAGCGCTACCACCTTCGACGAGGCCTACTACCAGCGCTTTTACTTCGATAAAAAAACCAGCGTGGTGGACCCGCAGCACATGGAGCGCCTGGGCACCTTTGTGTGCAGTTACCTCAAGTACCTGCGCGTACCCGTGCTGCGCGTGCTGGACATGGGCTGCGGCATTGGGCTGTGGAAGGGCATCGTTGCGCAGCATTTCCCAGAGGCCAGTTACCAGGGCGTGGAGTTCAGCCCCTACCTGTGTGAGCGCTTTGGCTGGCAGCAGGGCTCGGTGGTCGACTACGCTGCCGACGCGCCGTTTGACCTGGTCATCTGCCAGGGGGTGCTGCCCTATCTGAGTCCGCCGGATTTGAAGGCCGCGTTGCGCAACCTGGGCCGCCTGACAAAAGGCGCGCTGTATGTCGAGGCCGTGTCGCGCGAGGATTTTGAGCACGACATCATCGACGAAGAGATCACCGACAGCCGTGTCTTTCGCCACCGCGCCGAGCTGTACCGGCGCGGGCTGCGCGAAGGCGCCATCGAATTGGGTGGCGGTGTGTGGCTCAGCCGCCAGGCCGAGCTGCCGCTGTTTGCGCTGGAGCAGGCGGGCGGGCAGTGACGACAACCCCTGTGCCGCCGACCCCGCCGCAGGCGGTGCCGCACCCGCCCCATGCGGTATCGCGCCTGCGCACCGCGCGGCTGGCCCGCAGCGCCAAGCCCTTTTTGGCCCGGGGCGGACCGCGCGGGGAGCGCTGCCCTGGCTGCCGCCTGGTGCCCAGCCACTGCCTGTGCAGCCTGCAGCCCATGGTGCCCACGCGTGCGGGTGTTTGCCTGCTGATGGCGGACATTGAGCCCCTCAAGCCCAGCAACACCGGCTGGCTGATTGCCGACGTGGTGGCCGACACCTATGCTTTTGGCTGGGCGCGCACCGAGGTTGACCCGGCGCTGCTTGCGCTGCTGACCGACCCGCAGTGGCTGCCGTATGTGGTGTTCCCCGGCGAGTTTGTGGCGCCTGAGCGGGTGGTGACGCAGGCAGCGCCTAGCGAAGCACCGGATGGAAAACGCCCCCTCTTCATCCTGCTCGACGCTACCTGGCCCGAGGCGCGCAAGATGTTCCGCAAGAGCCCGTACCTGGACCGCTTTCCCGTGCTGAGCCTGCAGCCTGAGCAAATCTCCCGCTACCAGCTGCGTCGCTCGCGCCGGGACGACCATTTCTGCACTGCCGAAGTGGCGGGCCTGTGCCTGGACCTGGCGGGCGAGCCGCAGGCCGCGCAGGTGCTGCAGGCTTACCTGGACGTGTTCACCCACCACTACCTGCAGGCCAAGCACCAGCTGCCGCCGGATGTGACTGGGGCAGCCCACGCGCAGTTGCGGGCGGCGCTGGCACGGGGCTGAGGCCTGCGGCCCGCTGTGCAAGGAAGCCGCTGCGGCCCCGCGCCCTTGCATGACCTGTTGCACAAAATGCATACGCCGTTACCAGGCTGTTACACGTGCTGATGGGGGTCGCGCTCCACAATTTCTGTGCTTGCGTGGCCACTTCTATGGTGGCCCGTCTGCCCGGGAGGGGCAGACTCCTGCAGCGCATGCGCCAACCCCTTGGAGAACCATGAATAAAACGACATCCCTGCTGCTCGTCGCCACCCTGAGCCTGGCCGCAGCATCGCTGGCCCACGCGGGCAAGGCCGAACGTGACTTCTTCACCGTTGAGGTGACCCCGGCCCTCAAGACGGCTGCCAGCACCCTCAAACAGTCGTGCGGCTGCGATGTGAAGATGGAGGTGAAGCAGGACAGCTTCCAGACCGTGGACCACCTGCGCCAGGTGCGCTACGCGGCCGGCACCATCATTGACGGCGCCCCGCGCTACTGCAGCGATGCCCCCTCCAAGGCCGCGGTGTGCCGACTCAAAACCCTGGAATTTGCACGCACGGGCACCACGGCGTTCAAGTTTGCGGCGGGCAAGGGCGCGATCACCCTGGACGAAAGCTCCTACCCCAGCTGGGACATGCTGACCGCCGAGCTGGACAAGTAAGTAGCACCCTCCACCGGGCCATGGCGCCGCCGCTGCCTTGGCCCGCGCGGGGCATACAACACCCGAACACCACGCACACCAAGGGCACACTCGGCGCAGACATCCATCTTTTTGCCGCCCGCTGATGCCCACCTTTTTCATCCGCAGCTTCCGCCCCGGCGACGCGCCAGCGCTGCGCAGCGTTTTCCACGCCGCGGTGCACTGCCTGGCCTGTGGCCACTACAGCGCCGAGCAGTTGGCTGCCTGGGCCCCCGCCGAATACGACGCCTCGCAATGGGCCTCGCGCATGCAGGCCATCCAGCCCTTTGTGGCCGTGGCCGATGGCGGCGCCATCGCAGGTTATGCGGACCTGCAGCCCAGTCCCAGTGGCTATATCGACATGTTTTTTGTGGCACCAGCGTATGCGCGCCAGGGCGTGGGCCAGGCGTTGATGGCGCACATCCATGCACAGGCCGCGCAGCAGGGGCTGGTGCGTTTGTGGGCGGATGTCAGCCTGGCGGCCGAGCCCTTTTTTGCAGCCCAGGGCTTTGCCGTGGAAGAGCGCCAGGCGGTGGAGCGCGCGGGCGTGGTGTTGCGCAACGCGCGCATGGGCAAGGCGCTGTAGTTCGTTTGCTATTTAATTAATAGCTGGTAGCGCTTGTCTGTCTTGCGGTAGCGGCTCTTTAGGCTTGTATTTTGGCCCGCGCACTGCCAGCGCGGGGCGCCAGTGCCTTACAGTAGCCGCCCTACCGCACACGCGGCGCCCCATCCCCCACCGCTTGCCAACACAAGAAGGCCACCCCACCATGACCAAAGACCTGGCCCGCCAACGCGAACTGCAACCCATGACCCTGTGCGAGCCCTGCCAAGGCATCCAGCGCAACTGGCGCAAGGCCCCGGGCCATGCCGAGCTGGTGCAGCGCGGCAACCGCAAGGAAGACCGCGAGGACGGCACCGTCACCATCACCCGCTACGTGTGCGACCGCTGTGGCACCGCCTGGGAGTACGAGAACGACAAGAACAACCAGAAGGCGGGCTGGTCGGTGGTGGGACGCTGAAGATTGTTTAAAAAAGGATAGCTGCCAGCGCAGTTTCCATAAGCTCTGGGGGCTTTTTGATCGGATTTTTGGAGGCTCTGGGCGACGCCACCATGGGGCCCATGCATGGTACGCCATAGCCTCCCAAAAGCACCGGCCCGTGTCCCTCAGAACGTGTTCACGATCCCCTGCGAGATCGTGAATATGTTTTTGCCACCGCAGCGCCGCCTGCCAGCACACGCCCAGGCCAGCCGGGTGGCACCTTTTGCCCGCGCCGGTATCCCACCTGCGTTCCAGGAGTGATTACCCATGCTGCACCGCCGCCAATTTCTCACCACCACCTCCCGCCGCCTCGCGCTGGGCAGCGCGGCGCTGTTGCTGGCCGGGCGTGGCGCATGGGCGTTGACCAGCTACACCGTGCCGCTGGAGCAGCTGCAGGAGATGGCCGCCACCAAGTTTCCGCGCAGTGTTCCGGTGCAGGGCCTGTTCGATCTGACCCTGCAGGCGCCGCGCCTGCGCCTGCTGCCCGAGACCAACCGCCTGGGCGCAGCCATGGTGGTGGATGCAGCGGGCGCGGCGCTGCGCCGCAGCCACACGGGTACGTTCGACGTGGAGTTTGCGCTGCGCTACGAGGTCAGTGACCGTACGCTGCGGGCCCACCAGATCAAGCTGGGTCGGCTGGATTTCCCGTCGCTCAAGCCCGCCGTCACCGACCTGCTCAACGCCTATGCGCCGGTGCTGGCCGAGCAGTCGCTGGGCGAAGTCACCCTGCACCAGCTGCGCCCGCAGGACACCGCCGTGTTCGACGGCCTGGGCCTGCAGCCGGGGCCGATCACCGTGTCGGCCAAGGGGCTGACCGTCGCGTTGGTGCGCAAGCCCTGAAGGCGCGTTCCACGGCCCTCAGATCGCTAGCGCCGTGCTGCGTCACCCAGCCTCGCCACCCAGCCGCGCAGCACGAGCATCCAGCGCGCTGCCCATGCTGTGCGGCCTAGAGGTTTGCAGCGGGTCCGCAGAAACGGCGGGTGCGTGCCGTCTGCCGCGTTGGCCGGTGGCTCTGTGCGCGCGTTTTGCGCCCCGGGCGATATAGTGGCCCACCCTTCTCCCTGGGACCACGTTTGTGAACCACACCCCCCGCCCCTTGCGCAGTTCCTGCGCCCTTGCATCCACCTGGGCCGTGCTGACGGTCAGCGCCACGCTCCACGCCGCCACGCCCGCAGAGTCGGGCTATGTGGGCGAATACCGGGGCCGTTCTGCGGGCACCCTCACGCAACTGGCCTTGCTGGACGACAACACCTTTTGTTTTGCCGTGACCGGCGGCGCACTGGACATGTTGATGGCCGGCCGCTGGGCGGCGGAAGGCAGTGGTGTGCGGCTGCAGCAGGTGCGGCAGGATCAGACCTTGTTCCCGGCCTACGCCCGCACGGTGGCCACGCTGGGTGCCATGGTGGAGTTCGACTTTCATGGGACCACGCTGTCCGATGCCCGTGCGCCCGTGTTTGCGGTGTCGGCCGACGACCAGGCCCCGGCCACACTGCGCCCGCTGTTCGGCCCGGACAACAGCAGCTGGGCCGAAAGTCACCGGATGCCCCCGCTGCCTGCGGATTCGGTGCGCTATTTCTACCTGGGTGAGTTGGTGGAAGAAGCCCCGGGCAAACCGGCGGTCGTGAAGGTGGTGCAGTACCCCGTGAACGGTGCCAATTCCGTGCGGGTGGGGTTTGATGCCCTGCAGGCCATGCCCCTCATGCGCCAGCGGGCCGAACTGAAGGGAGACACGCTGTTCCTGTCGGGCAGCCGCCTGGGACAGCGCCGTGCGTTGGACCCTGAGGTGGTGCAAACCGTGCGGACCGGTTGCATCGCCCCCGCGCTCAACCCCGGTGCCCCACGCCCGGCGTCGCAAAAGGGCGAGAACCCGCTCCTGGAGCCGTTGAGAACGTTCACGGTCAGCCCGACCGCCATTCAGGGCGAGCCGTTTTTCAAAACCAAAGGCCCTTGATCATCCCGCGCCCCTTTCGGCCGATTGGATAGCCGCTGGATCGCCGTTGGGTCGCCATCGTTTCGCATGCTGGGTGTCCAGCAACTGATTCACCTCCGGCTGTCATGGGCTGTCTATGTGCCTGTTGCTCAGCCTGGCACCGCCGCGCCGCCCGACGCGCGCTGTGGTGCCTCGATCTGCCTTTTGGCCTGGCGCAGCGCCTTGCGCATGTAGCCGCGCCACAGCACGTTGGCCAGCAGCCAGAGCACCGGCGCGGCCCATTTGGAGCGGGCATGAAACGCGTGGCGCCAGCGCACGGTGGTTTGCGTGCCGCCCGCCTGCGGGTCAAACCACCAGGCCCCCTGGGCCCCGGTAGCCAGCCAGCGCAATGCGCCTGTGAAGCCGCTGACGGTGTAGCTGAAATACTGCGCCGGGTGGTAGTGCTTGAGGCTTTCTTGTGCCACGCTGCCGTCGGACAGCGCCACGGTGCGCGTCTGCCCCGGCGTATCCCAGGCGCCCGTCTGGTCGCGCGTGCCGGTCACTGCGGGCAAGGGCCCATAGCCGGTGAACAGTCTGCGCGGGTCAATGGGCGCGATGTGCCGGAATGCCGTTGCAGGGGATGCCTTGATGTGCGTCTGGACCGTGGCAGAAAAGGGGGTCATGGGTGAACTCGGCGCGTTGGTGCCGCCGTCGGGGGGCTTGGGCGGCCCATGTAATGTAGGCCGCCCTCCAAGAGCGATAAACCCCCTTCTTCGCAACGGACTGTTTTCCAAATCCCACCCAATCAATGCCCGCCAGGTGAAAAGGCCCGCTTGGCTGGGTTTTGTCGTGTTGCCGTAGCGCTGTCCGTGGCAATGCAGGGGCTCACACCGGCCGCAAAACTCCACCACCCAGTTCGCCTCCGGGTGGTGCCGCCGTCGCCCCAAAACGCCTGCTGCCCGCGTGGCGCGCCGATGTGCATGTGCGACCACTCCAATCGCATGCGCGCATCTGGATGTGCAGGGTCAGGCGTGCAGCGCAGAGCGTGCGGTGGGCTGCAGCCGGTGCGCCTCGGGTGCGCGGGCCAGCCAGGGTGCAAGCCCCGATGCCACATCGCGCGCCCAGGCGCCGCTGTCGGCAAATGACTGCAGTGCTGTCAGATCACCAAACAGCGCAAGGCCCAGCAGCACGTGCTCGCCCTGGCGGACAGGCAGGCGCGCAAAGGTGTTGGGGCTGGTGTCGGTGCAGTACCAGGCCTGGGAG
Organism: Acidovorax facilis; assembly: GCA_964031875.1. Lineage (GTDB taxonomy): Bacteria > Pseudomonadota > Gammaproteobacteria > Burkholderiales > Burkholderiaceae_C > Acidovorax > Acidovorax facilis_A. The sequence continues at coordinate 60,495 of CAXIRU010000072.1, read as the reverse complement.
CGCGCGCCGCCGCGCTGCAGTGTGGGTGCCATGCGGTGGCGGCAAAAATCCAGCAGCGCGGGGGTCGCGGGCTCGTTCAGGTAGAACACGGTGGCGTCCAGCACACCAGCAGCGGCCCCGCGGGCTCCGGCCTCGGGCCGAGCGTGGTGTGGCAGTGTGGATGCGGCGCCGGGCCATGCGGGGCGCAGCAGCAGCACGTTGTCTGAGTCGATCATCGTGGCATTGGCTGCATTGCGGTGCGCAGCCCACACAGGCCCGCCGTAGAAGCCTTCGAGTGCGCGCTGGCGCGCCGGCATGTCGACAAAGCTGCGCAGCCAGACGAACAGGTCAGGTTGGTCCATGTCGCGGAACTGGCCCACCACGCGCATGCCGTGGGCCTCCTGTGTTTCGATGAACTCGCGGTCGAACAGGTCGACCAGCACGTCCCGCTGCTGCGGATGCAGGGTGTACTGGCGCAGTTCGACGATGCGGTGGGTGTCCGTGGTGGTGGGCATGTGGCTCCTGTGGGTTGGGTTCTGGGTGCAGTTTGCGCCGCAATACCTGCCAACGTATGGCAAGTATTTGCGCTATCGTTCGCCACCGTCTCAACTCCCCCACGCCACCGGACTTGCCATGCGCGCCAGCCGTCTGCTTTCCCTGCAAATGCTGCTGGAGACCCGAGGCCGCATGAGTGCACAGGCGCTGGCCGAGGCGCTGGAGGTCTCGGTGCGCACGCTGTACCGGGATGTGGACCAGCTCAGTGCAGCTGGTGTACCCATCTATGCCGAGCGTGGGCGCAACGGTGGCTTTGCGCTGCTGCCGGGTTGGAAGACCACGCTCACCGGGCTCACCCCGTCAGAGGCGCAGGCCGTGTTTTTGAGCGGCCTGCCCGGCCCCGCGCAGGACCTGGGGCTGGGCGGCGATGTGGAGGGCGCGCGGCTGAAGCTTTTGTCGTCGCTGCCCGCTTCGTGGCGCGAAGACGCCCAGCGCGTGAGCACCCGCCTGCACCTGGACCCGGTGGACTGGTACCGTGAGAGCGACTCCACGCCCCACCTGCCCACCGTGGCCGCTGCGGTGTGGAGCGGTCACCAGATCGCAATGCGCTACGAGAGCTGGGCCGACACGGTGGAGCGCACGGTGAGCCCGCTGGGGCTGGTGCTCAAGGCGGGTGTCTGGTATCTGGTGGCCTTGCCAGCGGTTGCCGTGGGCGCGGTGCACGGTGCAAAGGACGCGGCGAAGGATGGTCCGCGCACCTACCGCGTATCGAACATCCTTGCCGCCACGGGGCTGGCCGCTGCGGTACAGCGGCCACCGCGGTTTGGCCTGGCGAACTATTGGGCGAAGTCCATCCAGCGCTTTGAATCCGGTATCTACACCAGTGAGGCTGCGCTGCTGGCCACGCCAGCAGGCCTCAAGGGCCTGCGTGCGCTCAGCAGCGCCGTGGCACGCGCGGTGGCTGCGGCCCCGCCCGTGCGCCGCAAGGATGGACGTGTTGCCGTCACCATTCCCATCGAATCGGTGGAGCACGCCTGCGGGCAACTGATGCGTCTGTCGCCCGACGTCGAGGTGCTGCGGCCACTCATAGACCGATTGCTTGCCGCCGCGCGCCTGTATGGCGTGCGAGCGCCGTAAAAAGCCTCTTCAGCGCCTTGCCGGGCGGTTTGTGGCGTCGCGGTGCGTGGCCATGCACGGGTTGCGCGGGCGATGGGCTGCGCCCTCCAGAGGGTCTGTGCCGCCGGGACGGTCAATCAAACAGCGCTGCGTCCAGCCGCTGAAATTTGGCGTCCCCCACCGCTTCGCGGATCTTGGGTGCCAGCGCTGCCAAATCCTCGAAGCTGCTCGCCCCTTCTACCGCCAGATTCAACCGGAACCCACGCAGCCCCAGCCCCGCTGTCAGCTCGGTAGCGATGGGGTAGGCCGCCTGGTAGCGCTCTTTCGGCGAACGGCCAGAGCCCTCCAGTGGCGACGCGACCGTCCCCAGGTCTGTGGCGGGCGCGGGCGCTGCTTGCTCCACAACAGGCGGGGTGCCAAAAACCGCAGGCAGAGCGTGCCCTGGCAGCGGGGCCAGCAGCCCCTGGGCAATCATGGCCCGGACATCGTCTTGCGTGATCCCCATGGCGGCAGTGGCCGCCAGAATCTCGCCCGTGGAGCGCTTTCCGTCAAAAAGTATGAAAGCCGAGCGCTGGCGCGAGCTGAGGCTGCCACGCCGATCCTTGAGCGCTTCCAGCCCTGCCTGCGTTTTGACGAGAACCATGAGTCTCCTTGCACTGAACTATTGTGGTGTGACCGTGGCTTGCCCCTGAGGGAAAGCGTATGCGCCGCAGAGTCTCATGTTTGTGCGCGCTTGGTAATCGGGGTTTACGCACAATCCATGGTTGGCGAGCTTGCTGTGCATTTCGATCGCCAATACAAGCTGCCTGTATCTCCGGCCGGACCCGCATGGGACTTTGCGAACTGGGACGCGGCGACCAGTTTATCCCGGGTCAAATCACATTTTTGCCCCCTGCTTTGCGCAGGTCGTGATTGCGTCGGCATCCAGCAGATCCGCAGGGCGCGTTCTACCAGGAGGTGCCCCACGGGGTCCTCATAGGACAAATGGACTAGAACCAAAGTTGTATTTCACTTCTCCTGGGGTGTTCCTAGACTGAGTCCTATCCAGACAGGGTTGGTCAAAGACACAGAGGAAACACCATGAGTAAACAAGATTTGATGCAGCAAGAGATGCCACGGTGGTCACGTTCGAAGCGCCGACATGCTGCAGCTTCAGCGATGCTGCTTTCTCTCGCACTGACAGCCTGCGGAGGGGGCGGTGGCGAAGGAGATGGTGGTGAAGGCAACGGCGGCGGGGGAGACCCCACCACTAAAGGGTGGGGTACCGCAGCGCTTTTGGAAACCATCGACTTTGGCGATGCCAAGAATGTGCGTGTCGCAATGAATGCCAGCGGTGAGGCTGTGGTGGTCTGGGAGCAGATGGACTCGGAATCATCCAACATGAGCATTTTTGCGCGGGTCTATCAACCGGCCGGTGGATGGGGCGCAGTCACTGTCATTGAGAAAGGCTCCGAAGTTGCCAGCGCTCCTGCTGTGGCCATAGATGGCAATGGACGCGCCATTGTTGTCTGGTCCCAATCTGACGGAGAACGAACCAATATCTGGCGCACCAGCTACGACCCTGTCACAGGCTGGAATAGTGCCAATCTCTTGGAAACAGACGATCAGGGGAGCGCTGATTCCCCCGCGATTGCCATGGACGCTGCGGGGCGCGCCACGGTCGCCTGGCGTCAGAAGGAGGGTGGGGGGTACTTCAACATCAAGGCCCGTCGCTATGCACCCGGATCGGGTTGGGGGGCTGTAACCCTTATTGAGCTCGAAGAACTGGGCAACGCTGGGTTCCCCTCGGTTTCCATGCACAGCAATGGCAGTGCCATGGTCGTGTGGCGTCAGAATGACGGGGTGAGCTGGAACGTGTGGGCGGCCCGCTATGACATGGGTCCGGGATGGGATGCTACCGTGAAGGTCGACAACACCCCATTCGATGTACAGGCCCCCCACGTTGCTCACGATATGGCAGGAAACGCGATAGTGACCTGGCGGCAGGCGCACTTTGAAACAAACAAGCTGGTCATGGCCGCTAATATGTACCGGCCGGGCACTGGCTGGTCCGGCGTCAGCGGCATAGGCGGCTCCGCCGCGCATAGCGCATTCGGGCAGAGGGTGGTTGCATGGGGGGCGGAGAAGTTCGCCTTTTTTTGGTATCAGGAAAACGGTGGAATTACGGACGTTTACTGGGGGCGCGTTGACGGAAGCTTTAAACCGGCGAAGCTCCTTGAGACTGACAACTCAGGCAGTGCTTTTGATCCGAAAGCTGCCTTTGTCGCCGACGGCAGCGGCGTAGCGACATGGCTGCAAAGCGATGGAATGCGTACCAATATCTGGTCAGCCCAGCTCAATGCAGACGGCACTTCTGGCATACCAGAGCTACTGGAAACAGACAACACAGGCAATGCCCTGTCTCCAGAGTTAGCCATGGCTTCCAGCGGTAATGCGATAGCAGTCTGGACCCAGCACGATGGCAAGCGGTACAACGTCTGGTACAACATGCGCCAGCAATAACACGCCAACCCAGGCAACATGGCGCCTTTATCGACATCCCAGGCCTTACTTTGCCGAATTCGCGATGAGTTGATTGACCAATGGATGTGCGACACGCCCAAGCGCATCTTCATTGTCCCTTTGTGCGCCGTTTTGGTGGCGGTTGCCTTGCATGACGCTGCACCCACGGATCTGTTGGTGGGGTGGATTGCCGCAATCGCCTTGGTTTCGTTGTGGCGATTTTTCTTGTACCGGCGTTACCTGCGAACCTCCGTAGATGCAGCGGCCCGCGTTGCATCGGCCCGGGACCAAGGCTTGCTCGCCATGGTGGTTGTCTGCGTCACCTGCTTGGGCCTTGCGTGGGGCATGAGCATGTTGTTGGGCTTTCACTTCGGAAGTGAGGATCCAGCGATTTTGGCAACGGTTGGTGTCATCACTGCTGCCATGGCCGTTGTCACCATTGGTGGCATGTTTCCCCTCGCAGGATTCATGATGACGTTGGGCATCTTTGCGCCCTTTGAGGTGTGGAGCTTCTGGCGCGGCGACCGTCAGGTCACTATGCTGGCTCTGGGAGGGCTTGTCTACATCTCAATCCTGGTGGTGTGGTCACGTGGCCTATATCGCAACGTGGTTGACACCATGCTGCTCAGGCATGAGAAAGACGAACTTGTGCGCGAACTCAGTCGCGCCAAGGACAACGCCGAGCGGGCCAATATCGAGAAATCGCGATTCCTGGCTGCTGCCAGCCATGATCTTCGGCAGCCCATGCAAAGCCTCTGGCTCTTTGTCGGAAACCTGCGGCGGCAATGGGGCCAGCCTCAGACACTTCAAACACTGGACTACATTGAAAATGCCCTCGACGCGATGCGTTCGCTGTTCGATGCCTTGCTAGGCATCGCCCAATTGGATGCAGGTGGCGTTCAGGCAGAAATGCGCGCGGTGCCCATACAGCAGACGTTGGACAAGTTGCGCGATGGATTCTCCGGAGATTGCGACTTGAAAGGGCTTCGCTTTTCGGTGTGGCCTTCGAAGGCATGGGTCTACACGGACCCGGCATTGCTAGACCGGATCGTGTTCAACTTGATGTCCAATGCTGTCAAGTACACACCATCTGGAGGGGGCGTTGTGGTGGGCTGCCGACAGCGTGGGCATGAGCTGGAAATACAAGTGTGGGACAGCGGTATTGGCATCGCGGTGGAGCACCAAGCTTCAGTGTTTGACGAGTTTGTTCAACTAGATAACCCGCAGCGCGACCGTAGCAAGGGATTGGGGCTGGGCCTCTCGATTGCCCGCAGGCTGGCGGATCTGGTGGGGGCTCGTTTGAGCTTGCGTTCTCGGATTCACAAAGGAAGTGTGTTTTCGCTTCGCGTGCCGTTGACGCAAGCAGACGTGTGCCCCGGACTAGATTCCAACAAGGAATCCGCACCAGCGCTTGCTGGGTTGACGGTGGTCTTCCTTGAGGACGAGGTCGCAATCTTGCAGGCGGTACAACAGTATTGCCAAGCGCTGGGGATGCAATTCTATGGAGCGGGTGACCTGGAGACCTTGCAAGTACTCCTGCAGGGGGTGGTTCCGGACATCGTTCTGAGTGACTACAGCCTGGCCTCCGGGGAGAACGGCTTGCAGGCGATATCTCGGATGCGGGAGCAATGGCCGCTCGTCGGTGCGGCATTGCTGACCGGCAATGCGCAGCCATCGTTGCGAGATCAGGCCCAGTCGATGGGCGTGATGTTGCTTTACAAGCCGCTATCTCCTGTCGAGTTGGCATCGGCTCTTGGCTCCTTTGCAAAGTTTCCCGGAGGGGGCCGTGCCCGAGGGGAAAGGGAGAACTAGCCGACCCAGGGGGGGCTGAACCACCTGCATCGTGCCTTGTCCTGCTCGCTCGGCAACGGTTGTCTGCGGCCTGATTCCCGGCAGGCTGCTCGCGCCCAGCGACGCGGCCGACAAGGGCCAATTTGGGTCAATCCTGCCCTCGATCCCCCAGCACCACACCATGGTAGGAATCGAGCGATGGCACATCCTATTGCGACAACGTTCACCGGACACCGATCAGATCCCTACAGCTTGAGTCCCCAGCGTCCTGCTGCCAGTACCGCCTGCGTCCGGTTTGTCACTTTGAGAGCGCGCAGCACGCTAGAAATATGGATCTTCACGGTGCCCGGGGCCATTCCTAACTCGTCTCCGATGATCTTGTTGGGCTTTCCTTGCACAAGTAGCGCGAGGACCTGCATCTGGCGCTGTGTCAAAGTTGGAGGTTCCTCGCAATTGGCGGGTAGAGGATCCGTCAGACTTGGGGAGGCGGTTGTCAGTTGCATTCCTGTTTCGAAGAAATACGGCTCCCCATTCAGAATGGCCCGCAATGCGCGCAAAACGTCGTCCGCCGACATGCTTTTGGGCAAGAAGCCGTCGGCGCCGCGTGAACGAGCCATGGCCACGTCCTTTGCGTCGAAAAGTGCGGACATGATGACCAGTTTGGCGTGGGGGCAAAGGTGACGCAGGAGGGGAAGGCCCGCCATTCCATCGATCATTGGCAAGCGCAAATCCACAATCGCCAATGCCACGTCCGGCTTGTGTTTCGCTAGCAGCATGGCCTCGTTCATGTCGCTGGCCTCGCACACTTGGGCAAGAGGGTTCAGGTTAAGCAAGGTCATCGTCATCCCTTGGCGCATTAAGGGATGGTCGTCAATGATCAGGTAAGTCTCCACGGGCAAATTCTAGAAGACTGCCCGGCATGGCTATGTCGCCAGCCAAAGTGCCGAAAAATCCGTTCGAAGCTTTTCGCACGCGCGCCTGTACTGCGCTTTTGCAACCCACAGGGCGGTTCTCAGGCACCATTGGCTCCAAATGTCACAGGCTTGCCGCCCGATTGTGGCGGTGCACAACATGAGGAGCCACCGTATGTCTTCGTCCATCCCCACCGCAACTACAGCCCTGGTGCCCATCGTCCGGGCCCAGGTGCTGGGGCCGCAGTGGCCCACGCTCGACCCGTTTCTTTTTTGCGCCCACCATGACGATGCCTACCCCGCAGGCAACGCCGCGTTCGGCCCGGCCGTGCCCTTGGAAGACCGCCAGATCGGCAGCGACTTCAGCGGCAAGGATGGCTGGAGCATGTACCACGGCGACACCGTGCCGGGTTTTCCGGGCCACCCGCACCGGGGCTTTGAGACGGTGACGCTGGTGCGCAAGGGGCTCATCGACCATTCCGATTCCCTGGGCGCGGCTGCGCGTTTTGGGGGCGGCGACGTGCAGTGGGTGACGGCGGGCAGGGGCATCGTGCATTCTGAAATGTTCCCGCTGCTCAACGCTACCGAGTCCAATCCGCTGGAGCTGTTCCAGATCTGGCTGAACCTGCCGGCCCGCAGCAAGATGGTGGAGCCGCACTTCACCATGCTGTGGAACGAACGCATCCCGCGCCGGGTGCACCACGATGCCACGGGCCGTGCCACCACGGTGACGGTGGTGGCGGGCGCGCTGCCCGGCGCGCCTGATCCGCTATCGCCACCGCCCGAGTCCTGGGCCTCGCAGCCCGAGGGCGATGTGGCTATCTGGACGCTGCATATGGAGCCCGGGGCCCAATGGAGCCTGCCTGCCGCGAAGGGGCAGGGCACGCAGCGCATGCTGTATTTCTTTGTGGGCGACAGCCTGCGTGTGGGCCCGCAAGAGGTCGACCGCCACGCCGCACTGCAGGTGCGTGCCGCAGAGGACTGGCTGCTGACCAACACCGGCACCACCGCCGTGGAATGCCTGGTGCTGCAGGGCCGGCCGATTGGCGAACCCGTGGCGCAATACGGCCCGTTTGTGATGAATACGCAGGCCGAGATCATGCAGGCCATGAACGACTACCGCCGCACCCAGTTCGGCGGCTGGCCTTGGGCCCAGCAGGACCCGGTGCATGGCACCGAAGCGCGGCGGTTTGCGCGCTATCCGGGGCAGACGCAGGAAGAGCGGCCGACCGAGGCAGCGGCTGGCGCATAGGCAGCTGTGCGGGGCGCCCGGCAAGCGCTCCGCGACTCATGGACAATCCAGGGCTTTGCCGTGCGCGGCAGGAGATGGCACACGGCGGCAACGCCCCGCTTTCCCCGCGCCGCTTTGTTCCCTGCGCGTGCGCCCATCGGGATGCAATGGCCGCCTCGCCTTGCGGCGATGCCGCTGGCCCGTACCCTGAATTTGCGCAAGCCAGGTTTCACCGTTTCAACACGCAAGTACGCCACTACGCTAGTACGCAATCACCACCATGGCCACCACCATCACCAAAGATTCCGCCGTCACCATCACCTACAAGGTCACCACCCCCCAGGGCAAGCCGCTCGACTCCGGCAGCCTGTCGTACCTGCACGGTGGCTATGACAACATCTTCCCCAAGGTCGAAGCCGCGCTGGAGGGCCAGGCCGTCGGCTTCACCACTGCGCTGGACCTGGCTGTGGAAGACGCCTTCGGCGCCCGCGACGAAAGCCTGGTGCGCACCATCCCCAAGAACGAGTTCCCTCCGGGCGTGAAGGTCGGCGGCCAGTTGCAGGGCGTGGGCAACGACGGCCAGCCCGCCGTGTTCAACGTGGTCAAGATCAAGGGCCCCGAAGTGCACCTGGACGGCAACCATCCGCTGGCCGGGCAGGCGCTGAAGTTCAGCTGCAAGGTCACCGAAGTGCGCGCCGCGAGTGCGGAAGAAATTGCGCACCGGCATGTGCATGGTGCGCACGGGCACCAGCACTGAGCCCGGTGCGAGAGGCAGCAGCGAGACGGCGAGGCAGCGTCTGAGCCTGACACCTATGCTGCGAGCGCTCGCCTCCTAGACAGAGGTGGGCGCTGGATCCAGGAAGGCCTGCGGCCTTACACCGTGGGCGTCGCAGGCGCTGCCGGGGGGGGCGCGTCACCCGCCCTGCGCCTGGGAATGAACTCCTCGTCGAGCAAGGCCTCGATGCGGGCAAAAACCTCGTGGCGCGAAAAAGGTTTTTTCATGAAATCGTCGGCGCCAATGCGGTTGGCGTAAAACTGCTCGGTGGCGTGCTCATTGCCGCTGATCATGATCACGGGAATGTGCTGCGAAGCGGGCAATTTTCGGATGGCGCGCAGGGCACTGAACCCGTTCATGCCCGGCAGAATGATGTCGAGAAAGATCAGCTCGGGCGGGGCCTGGGCGATCAGCGCAAGGCCGTGCTCAGCGTCCAGCGCCTCGCAGGTGTCATAGCCCGCCGAGCGCAACGCCTTGCGCAGCACGGCCACCACGGTGGGCGAATCGTCGATGATCAGCACCCGGGTGCCCTTGCGGGCATTGACGCGTTTGCGATGGCGCCGCTCCACTGGGGCCAGGGGCTGCGCGGAGGTGGTGTCGGCCCGTTCCGCTGGCTTGCGCACACTGGCCAGAAGCCGGTCGAAGATACTCATGGTGCTGTCTCGTTTCCTTCTTTGCAGATGTCCCGCAGGGTGGCTGGGCCCAGCGCCTTGAAGCGAATCCGTGGGGAGCCGCTTCAACGCACCAGGACCAGATGAGCCCCGTGCAGGTAAGCGCCTGCTGGTGCCGTGGAGGCGCATTGTGCGTGAAGTGGCTGCCAAGGCTTTTTTTGCCTCGACGGAGCCCTGGTTCGCTCAATCACTGAATCACCGAATCACCGAATCACAGAAATTGACGGTGCGCCAGTGTGCAGCGTTGCGACGGCATTCAGCGACACCGTCGATGGCTGCGCTTTGCGCCGGGCAGCCCATCCCGATTCGCAGTGCGCCCTTGCCGCAAGATCCGCGCAGGGGGAGGCTAGGCAGGGCGTGCTTCAAAGGTTGTACTCTCACTTTGCGCCGATGACCTGTTGGTTCGTGTTGTCGGTTGGATGCGCCTGCGCGGTACGGTCGCTTCGGCCTCCACCATCTTCATGCTGCGCTCATGCGCGGTCTGCGCCAGCTCGGTGATGAGCGCGGCCTCGGGCAGGTTGTGCCAGTAGCGCGTGGACATCTCCTTTTTCATCATGTTCAGCTTGAGCCGCGCGGGGTTGAAGATGTGGCGGTAGTAGGTGAGCCACAGCGCCTCGCCAGCGTCGGGCGGCGGCGCGTCGCTGCGCTGCGCGCCGGGGCCGGTGTGCAACTGCTGCCCGTCCCAGCGCACGCTGGCGTCGGGCGTGAGGATGGCCCAGCGCATCTGCGTGAAGCGACGAATGAAGATGCCCGCATTGGCGACGGTGATGTAGTGGTCGGGCTCGAACCAGGCCATGTGCAGGGTGTTGCCACCCGGCTCCACCACGGGCCGAAAGCGCACAAAGGCGTGCATCTTGTGCATGTCGCGCCGCACGGCACGCACCATGTGGTGGGCCTGCATGCGCTCGGCGTCCAGCGGGTCGTGCCGTGCGGCGTCGGCTTCACGCCCGCCTTGTGCCATGCGCCACAGCAGGCGGTACATCAGCGCAAAGCGGGCGGGGTCGCGGTGCAGGATGAGCTGCTCGCACAGGTGCACAAAGTCGTGCGGTACGCGCAGCATGGGCGCATCGGGGGCTGGCGGTGGCAGGGTGTTGTGGCTGGCGGCCTCTGGTGCAAACAGGTCTTCAGCGGCATCTGCCTGGCAGCGCCAGTCCACGGCTTGCGCGGGCACGGTGGCTTGCACCAGGGCGCGTGCGGCTGTGCGAAAGCCTTGCCAGTCGGTGGGGTGGGTGAGCGTGATGGTGTGGCGTTGCGGTGCCTCGGCGTATTGGGACCGCACACCTTCCTCCGCCGTTCGGGCTGAGCTTGTCGAAGCCGGGGCGAAGTGGTGGCGCAGCCCTTCGACGGGCTCAGGGCGAACTGCGGTGGAGATGCGAGCGTTGCGCGGCACGGAAACTTTCCTCAAAACAGGCTGCGCTGTGCGGGTGGTGGGGCCAACTCGGCCAACTCGGCCAGCAGGTCGGCAGCCTCCAGTGCGCGCCCGGGCCGGTAGTCGGCCGCTTCCACAAACGGCAGCACCTTCTTGAGCGGCACATGCAGTCGCGCCAGGTCCGCATGCCGCAGGCGGCGCACGCGGCGGGCGGCCAGCAGGCGCTCCACCGTCTGCACGCCAAAGCCGGGCACGCGCAGCAGCAGCTCGCGCGGGGCGGTGTTGAGGTTGACCGGAAAACGCTGGCGGTGCGCCAGCGCCCAGGCCAGCTTGGGGTCCATGTCCAGCGCCAGCATGCCCACCGGGCCTCCCGGGGTGCATTGGCTGGGCGGCACGATCTCGTCGTGGGTGAAGCCGTAAAAGCGCATCAGCCAGTCGGCCTGGTACAGCCGGTGCTCGCGCACGGTGGGCGGCGCGGCCAGCGGCAGGGCGCGCGCCGCGTCGGGGATGGGGCTGAAGGCCGAGTAGTACACCCGCCGCAGCCGGTGCACGCCGTACAGCCGCGCGCTGGTGGCAAGGATGGTGCGGTCGTCCGTGGTATCTGCGCCCACGATCATCTGCGTGCTTTGCCCGCCGGGCGCAAACAGCGGCGCACTGGCCCGGCGCGTGGTGCGCGATTGCGGCATCGACACGATGGCCTGCGCGGCTTGCTCCTTGCGCGCGGCGCGCGATTCGCCAATGTGCACCGCCATGCGGGCCATGGACCGGTCAATCGCGGCGCTATCTTTCTCCGGCGCCAGGGCCGTGAGGCTCTCGGCAGTGGGCAGCTCGATGTTGATGGACAGGCGGTCGGCATAGCGGCCAGCGCGCTGCATCAGCTCGGGGGATGCGTCGGGAATGGTCTTGAGGTGGATGTAGCCGCGAAAGTCGTGCTCCTCGCGCAGCACGCGGGCCACCTCCACCACCTGCTCCATGGTGTAGTCGGGGCTCTGGATGATGCCGCTGGACAGGAACAGCCCCTCAATGCAATTGCGGCGGTAAAAGTCCAGCGTGAGCTGCACCACCTCATCGACCGTGAAGCGTGCGCGGGGCACGTTGCTGGTCACGCGGTTCACGCAGTACAGGCAGTCGTACTGGCAGAAGTTGGTGAGCAGGATCTTGAGCAGCGAGATGCAGCGCCCGTCTGGCGCATAGCTGTGGCAGATGCCCATGCCCTCGGTCGAGCCCATGCCGCGCCCGCCCACCGAGTTGCGCGGCGCAGCGCCGCTCGATGCACACGAGGCGTCGTACTTGGCCGCATCGGCCAGGATGGCGAGTTTGGACTGTAAAATCACTGGATGAATTTACAGTATTTTGGATGTCTGACGCCAGCCTGGGGGGAATCCGGGAGGGGTAATTGCTCCTAAATTAATAGCTGATTGCGCTTTTTGGATAAGCGCTAGAAGCCAAAAATGTTTGAAATCAACAAGATCAGACAGCTTCTAAAGCCATCACCGCCGTCGCCGTGTTCGAGATCGGAATGTGGTAGTTGCTGTGCACCCGCCGCACGCCCGCGCTGGCGGTTGACAGCGCCCCGCGCATGGCCAGCCACATCAGCAGCTCCACGCCCTGGGTGCCGGTTTTTTCCACCAGCTCGTGCACGCTGAACTGCGTGGCCCATTCGGGGTTGGTGGTCAGGCTCTCGATGAACTGCAGATCAAACGCCTTGTTGATGAAGCCCGCGCGCTCGCCGTCGAGCTGGTGGCTGAGGCCGCCGGACGCAATCACCGCCACCTTCTTGTTGCTGTCCCAGCTCTGAATCGCCTGGCCCACCGCCTTGCCCAGCGCGTAGCAGCGCTTGGCTGACGGCAGCGGAAACTGCACGGTGTTGATGCACACCGGCACCACCGTCACGGGGCAATCGCCCTCGGGCCAAAAGAGCTTGAGCGGCAGCGTGCAGGCGTGGTCCACCAGCATCTCCTGGCAGGTGGTCACGTCAAACTCCCGCTCGATCAGCGTGTTGATGAGGTGCCACGACAAGTCCACCTCGCCTTTGAACGGCGGTAGCGTGGGGATGCCCCAGCCCTCGTCCGCGTTGTTGTATTCGGCTGCCGCACCCACGGCAAAGGTGGGCATCTTGTCGAGGAAGAAGTTCAGGCCGTGGTCGTTGTAGAACATCACCACCACGTCGGGCTGCTTCTCGCCCAGCCACTGGCGGATGGGCGGAAAGCCGTCGAAAAAGGGCTTCCAGTAAGGCTCGTTCTGCAGGCCCTTGTGGATGGCGTTGCCAATGGCCGGAATGTGCGAGGTGCCGAGGCCGCCGATGAGTTGTGCCATGTGATGTCTCCAGATTCAATGTGTGAAGGGGCGGCTTGTCTGCATTTGCAACGCAGGGACCAAGCCGCTCTCCATCCGTTCGGGCTGAGCTTGTCGAAGCCGGGGCGCGGTGGTGGTGCGGCGCTTCGACAGGCTCAGCGTGAACGGTTGGGGGTGTTGGACAAAGGGAGGCGCCGTGCGGGTCAGTCCCGCCCTGCCGCCACCAGCATGGCCTTGAATTCGTCTTTGGTCATGCCCGTCTGCTGCGCGCCGATGTCCTGCATGTCCAGCTTGAAAATGCCCGCGAACTTGGCCAGGTAGTAGGCGTTGCCACCTGCGGCAATGAGCTGCAGCACGTTCTTGGCGCGGATGGCGGCGGCTTGCTGCTCGTTCAGGCCGTACTTGCGCATGTACGCCTCTTCGTCGGCCACAAAGGCCTTGCGGTTGGCCTCGTCGTTGAACGAAAAGCACATCTTGTTCAGCGCATAGCCCTTGCGGGCTTGGTCGCCATCGAACGGCGTGGTGCCGGGGATCGGGGGCAGCTTGGAAGGCATGAAAGTCTCCGGGTCTTGATGTAAGTCAGCCCAGAGTGTCGTGATGCCATTGCCAAAGATGAAGGGCGTAAAGATCATCGAATGCATGAGCAAATTCGATGGATCAGGCTTGGATGGGCACCTGCTCAAGCTGCTGCTGGCCGTGCTGGAAACGGGCAGCATCACGGCTGCTGCCGACCGCCTGGGCGTCACCCAGTCGGCCGTGAGCCACCTGCTCGACAAACTGCGCGCCATCACCGGCGACCCGCTGTTTGTGAAGCGCGGGCGCGGCATCGTGCCCACCGCCCGGGCCGAGGCCCTGGCCCAGCCCGCGCGCGACATGCTGCACCAGATGCAGCGGTTTGCCCAAGGGGCCGCGTTTGACCCTGCCGCCTGGCAGACCGAGCTGACGATTGCAGCCAACGACTTCCAGCGCGACTTGCTGCTGCCCGCGCTGGCGGCCCGCCTGCGCACTGCCGCACCGGGCGTCACCCAGCGCATCGTGCCCAGCGGCGCACCTAGCGCCGAGCTGCTGCGGTCCGACGCATGCCAGCTCGTCATCAGCCCCCGCCCGCCGGACGGCACGGACATCGTGCAAAAGCGCCTGTTTGAAGACCAGTACCGCGTGTTCTACGACGCCAGCGTGCGCAGCGCCCCCGCTACCGAGGCCGACTACCTGGCCGCAGACCACGCCACCGTGGCCTATGAAGCGCACCGGGGGCTGGACCTGGACCGCCAACTGCTGGCCCGTGGCGTGCGCCGCCGCTTCGCCGTGCGCGTGCCGGGCTTTGCGGCGCTACCGGCCTTTGTGCGTGGCACGGCGCTGCTCACCACGGCCCCGTCGCTGCTGGCCCGCACGGCGTTTGCAGGCCTGGAAGGCTTGGCAAGTGCACCCGTGCCCGTGGTGTGCCCTCCCATGCCGATGTACCTGATCTGGCACGCGCGGTATCAGCAGGATGCGGCGCATCGGTGGTTGCGAGGGGAGGTGGAGGGTGTGGTGGGGCCTGCCCTCACCCATGGCAGGTCATGAAGCCTGCTACTGCTCGGTGTCGTTTCCTTGCTTGCCAGTGATCATGGAACCGGCGATTTCGATGACAGTGCCTAGCACCACGGCAATGCCAGCCATCTCCGCTGCGTCGATGATGAACAACACAATAGAGACAATGGCACAAGCTATCGCTACATAGTGAAAAGGCTTCATGCACAGCTCCTTCAGCAAGGTGGGTGGCATTTCATAAAGTGCGAAAGGCATCCAGCCTAGATCACTGCTTAGCAGCTTCGAAATCTCGTCTCAACGCCCCCCGCAACAACCGCGTCGCCCGGTCCCGCAACCCCACAGGCTTGCCCGGCCGCACGGGGTGCTCCTTGGCCTGCACGCAGGCAGCCAGAAAGTCTTGCAGGATGGCCGTGTCGTCCAGCGTGTCCGATCCCTGCTTGTGGAACTCCGGGTGCCACTGCGTGGCCGCGATGTAGCCACGCCCGGGCGCTGGCTTGAGGCGGATGGCCTCGGGCACGCCGTCGGGTTCGCTCAGGGCCTCGACCTCAAACTCGGGCGCCAGGCGTTTGATGCCCTGGTGATGGATGCTGTTGACGCGGGCGCGGGGTACATCGGGGTAGAGCTGGGCCAGGCGCGAGCCGGGCACGATCTGGATGTCGTGGAAGTGCTGGTCGTAGGTGCTGGCATTGCGGTGCTGCAGCGCGCCGGGGTGCTGGGTTTCGATGTCCTGGTACAGCGCGCCGCCAAAGGCCACGTTGATGAGCTGCAGGCCCCGGCAGACGCCAAAGATGGGTTTGCCCACTTCGGCAAAGGCCTTGACCAGGGCCAGGTCGTAGATGTCGCGCACGCGATCGCCAATCCATTCCTCGCGCAGGGGCTCCTCGCCATAGTTGCCGGGCCATACATCGGCGCCGCCGTGCATCACCACGCCATCAAGCCACTCGGCGTAGTGCTGCAGCGTCACGTCGCCGCGTGCCGTCTCGCCCGTGGGGCAGGGCACCATCACCACGATGGCGCCGGACGACATGATCCAGTGCGCGATGGATTGCTCCACGTACTGCAGCGTCTTGTTGGTGAACAGGGGGCGGGTGGGGTCGGCGTGCTGGAAGCAGGCGGACAGGCCAATCTTGAGGCGGTGGCTATCGGTCATGGGCGGCGTCTTTAGGGTCGGCTTGTGGGCCCCGGCGAGGGGCCATGCGATGCGAACGAGAGGCTGCCAGTTGTATCACCACTGCCTGCGCGGCGATGTAGGAGCGTGCCTTGCTGCCCTGCCGTTGGCAGGGATTTGCAGCGGGGGCGTGATGGGTGTGCTGCTGACCAAGCACCCCGCGCGCCCACGCTGATGCAACATCCTTTGACATGTGTTTACCAGGGAGATGAATGCGGGTGCCATCATGGTCTCCTCGCAACTTCTTCAGGAAGGAACCTTTCCCATGCAAGTTCAAGTCAACACCGATGATCACATCCACGGTGGCGAATCCCTGGCGCGCTGGATCACGGATGAATCCAAAAGTCGCCTGGTGAGGTTTCAGGACCATGTGACGCGGCTGGAGGTGTTTTTGACCGATCTGGATGCGGGCAAGTCGGGCGCCAACGACAAGCGTTGCCGCATCGAGGCGCGCGTTACCGGGCGCCAGCCTGTCACCGTGACCGACGAAGCGGACAAGATGGCCAATGCCTTTATCGGCGCTGCCGAGAAGCTGGCCCGCGCCCTCGACACCGACCTGGGCCGCGTGAAGGATCGCCATGGCCGTGAAACCATCCGCGCGGCGGTGGTCGAAGAGTAGTTGGATGAAATATGCCAGTAGCGCTTGATGGATAAGCGCTAAATGCTATCAATTAAATAGCAAATTGTTGATGGCCAGCAAAAAGGCGCTGTAAGCAAGAGCTTGCAGCGCCTTTGTTGTGGGCGGCGCTTGTAGCGCCCGCCAGGCCGGTCATACCAGCAATGCCCATACCGTCGTTGGTGTGCTCCGCGGTTGTGTCAGCGGCCTACAGGTCCAGCACCAACACCTTGCTGCGTGCGCGCGAGCAGCAGGGCATGAACTGCGCGTTGGCGGCCTTTTCCTCGTCGGTCAGGTACATATCACGGTGGTCCACCTCGCCCTCCAGCACACCTGTGAGGCAGGTGCCGCACACGCCTTGCTCGCACGAGGTCAGGATGTCGATGCCCTCCTTGCGCAGGGCTTCCACCACCGATACATCGGGCGCAATCGGGTAGACCTTGCCGGTGCTGGCGATGCGCACCTCAAACCCCTGGTCACCCGAGGTGTCCTGCGCAGGGGCGCCAAAGTATTCCAGGTGAATATGGTCTTGCGCCCAGCCCAGGGCCTTCGCGGTATTCACCACGTGGTCGATGAAACCCGCAGGACCACACACGTACAGGCGCTTGTCCGGTCCAGGTGCCGCCAGCACGCTGGCGATGTCCAGTTTTTGTTCCGGCGCACCCGCATCGAAATGGAAATGCACGTGCGGCGCCATGGCCGATGCCGCGATCTCGGCGGCAAACGCCGTGCGTGCGGCGGACCGTGTGCAGTAGTGCAGCGCAAAGTCGGCGCCTGTGTGCGCCAGCTGCTCGGCCATGCACAGCAGGGGTGTTACGCCAATGCCGCCTGCCAGCAGTACGGTGCGCTGTGCAGGGTGCAACGCAAAGTGGTTGCGTGGCGTGCTGATGGTGATCACATCGCCTTCGTGCACGCTGTCGTGCATGCCCACAGAGCCGCCGCGCGAGGAGGGGTCGCGCAGCACGGCAATGCGGTAGCGGTGCGTTTCGTGCGAGGCGTTGCACAGCGAGTACTGGCGCACCAGCCCACCGGGAACGTGCACGTCGATGTGCGAGCCGGCGCTGAACGGGGGCAGCGCCGTGCCATCCAGCCGCGCCAGCTCAAAGCTGGCGATGCCTTCGGCCTCGGCCTGCTTGCGGACGACGCGGACCTGCAGGGTTGCCTGCGCGGTCATGCGGCCACCGCCTGGGGTGCTGTGGTGGCCTGCTCGGCCGCGACGATGCGGTCGAGAATCTTGCGCGACTGCACGCCGCCTGCGTCGATGTTGAGCATGAGCAGCTTGCGGTCCGGGTAGCGCAGCAGGTTTTGCTGCTGCTGTTCCAGCATGTCCTGGTCTTCGGCAAAGATGTTGCCCTGGCCCTCGCGGATCTGGGTGGTGAGGGACGGGTCCTGCGGCTTGAAGTTGCGCGCCATGCCCCAGAAGTAGTGGATCGAGGTCTCGGTCTCGGGCGTGATGAAGTCCACCACGATGCTCGACGCCTTTTTGTCGGCCGGGGCGTTGTAGCCGCCGTGGCCCGCCAGCGCCACGCCCACCTCGATCAGCACATGGCTGGGCGGTGTGAAGTGGCAGATTTGCCAGCGGTCCACTGGCTGGTCGTCGGGCAGGCCGTTCATTCGCAGCGCCATCTTCCAGAACGGCGGGGCTTCAATGCCTTCCATGAAGCGGCTGGTGATGACCTCGTCGCCCTCCACGCGGGTCTTGCAGGGAACTTCGTCGATCTCTTTTTGGCCGATGCTGGTGGAGTGCACATAGGTCTCGTGCGTCAGGTCCATCAGGTTGTCGATCATCAGGCGGTAGTCGCAGGCGATGTGGTACAGCCCGCCGCCATAGGCCCATTCGGGGTTGTTGGCCCAGGGCAGGTGGTGGATGGTGGCGGGGTCGGCCTGTGCGGTGTCACCAGGCCACACCCAGATGAAGCCGTAGCGCTCCACCACCGGAAAGCTGCGCGCCTTGGGGAACCCCTGCACGCGCTGGCCGGGCATGGAGACGGACTTGCCCGTGCACTCCACCCGCAGGCCGTGGTAGCCGCACTGCAGATGGCCCTCGCACACCGTGCCCAGCGACAGCGGTGCGCCCCGGTGGGGGCAGAAGTCGTCCAGCGCGGCGACCTGGTCGGGCGCGGGGCGGTAGAACACGATCTTCTCGCCGCAGATGGTGCGGCCCAGGGGCTTCTCGGCGATCTCGTCGGGTGTGCAGGCGACGTACCAGGCGTTCTTGGGAAACATGTTTGTCTCTCTCCGTGGGGTGGATGGTGCTATTGCGGATGCAGGCTTGGTATACAACCCATTCGCAAAACCCAGGTGGGGTGCCTCGATTGTGCGAAAAGGGTGGCTTTCTGTATACATAAGAAAGGCTTAAAACAGTTATTGAAATTTGGAATATCTCCTAAGTTATTGTTTTTTAATAGGTTGATGATTTTTAGGGTGGATGTTGCTCGGGTTTGTGTATACATTGCGTGAACTGTTTTCTCCTCCATCGCTTGCCGCCTCCCCCACTGTCGCCATGAACCGTCCCGAAACCCTGACCCTTGCCCCGCCAGCCGAGGCTGCCGAAGCGGGTGCCTCGCAGGCCGTCAAGGCGCAGCTGCGTCTGCGCGAGATGATCCTGGCGGGTGAACTGCCCGGCGGCGCCCGCATTGCCGAGCTGACCCTTGTCGAGAAGCTGGGGGTGTCGCGCACGCCCATCCGCGCCGCGCTGATGCGGCTGGAGCAGGAGGGGCTGCTGCACCGGCTGCCTGGGGGGGGCTATGCCGTGCGCACCTTCTCTGAAACCGATGTGGCCGATGCCATCGAGCTGCGCGGCACCATGGAAGGCCTGGCCGCCCGCCTGGCCGCAGAGCGGGGCGTGGCCCCCGCGCTGCTGGCCGAGGCCCACGCCTGCCTGGACGCCATCGACGACACGCTGAGCCCGCGCACGCTGGATGACGAGGGCTTTTCGCGCTATGTGGAGCTGAACGCGCGGTTCCACCTGCTGCTCAGCCGCATGGTGGGCAGCGATGTGGTGGCGCGCGAGCTGGACCGCGTCAAGGGCCTGCCGTTTGCGTCGCCCTCGGCCTTTGTGGTGGTGCAGACCCATTCGGCCCAGGCGCGCGACATGCTGGTGGTGGCGCAAGACCAGCACCGCCAGGCGCTGGACGCCATCGAGCGGCGCGAAGGTGCGCGGGCCGAGGCCATCCTGCGGGAGCACTCGCGCATCACCCGGCGCAACCTGCTGGCGGCGGTGCAGGCGTCGCGCGTGCAGGGCTTGCCCGGCGTACAGCTGATCCGCGAGCGGGCATAGCTGCTGCTGCAAGTCCTCGCCCGGCTGCTCCCCACGACGAGCTACTACCAGTTATTGCATTTGGCGATACCTGAATGCTCGAATTTGCGCTTGTGAAACCACCCGGCCCAGCCCAGACTTCCGGCAGCATTTTCTGTATACAACGATACCCACAGGAGACAACAATGCAAAAACGCCACCTTCTTCGCGCCTCGGCTGCCGCCGTTGTGGCGCTGTCCACCGGCCTGGCTGTGCTGCCCGCAGTGGCCCAGGACAACGTGTTCAAGATCGGCCTGATCCTGCCCATGACGGGCCAGCAAGCCACCACCGGCCGCCAGATTGAGGCTGCCGCGCGCCTGTACATGGCGCAAAACGGTGACATGGTGGCGGGCAAGAAGGTGCAGCTCATCATCAAGGACGACACCAGCCTGCCCGATGTGACGCGCCGCTTGGCGCAGGAGCTGGTCGTCAACGAAAAGGTCAACGTGCTGGCGGGCATGGGCATCACGCCTTCGGCCATGGCCACCGCCCCGCTGGCCACGCAATCGAAGACGCCGCTGGTCGTGATGGCTGCCGCCACCTCCAGCATCACCGAGGCCTCGCCCTATGTGGTGCGCACCAGCTTCACGCTGCCACAGGTCTCCGTGGCCCTGGCCGACTGGGCGCCCAAGAACGGCATCAAGAAGGTCGTGACCCTGGTGAGCGACTACGGCCCCGGCATCGATGCCGAGAAGTTCTTCAACCAGCGCCTCACGTTCAACGGCGGCCAGGTGACCGAAGCCCTGCGTGTGCCGCTGCGCAACCCCGACTTCGCCCCCTTCCTGCAAAAAGTGCGCGACGCCAAGCCGGATGCGCTGTTCGTCTTCGTGCCTTCGGGCGCAGGCGCGGCGGTGATGAAGCAGTTTCTGGAGCGCGGCATGGACAAGGCTGGCATCAGGCTTATCGGCACCGGCGACGTGACAGACGACGATCAGCTCAACGACATGGGCGATGGCGCGCTGGGCGTGGTCACCTCGCACCACTACTCGGCCGCACACCCCTCGCCTATGAACAAGAAGTTCGTGGAAGCGTTCGAGAAGGCCAACAAAGGCCTGCGCCCCAACTTCATGGCCGTGGGCGGCTATGACGGCATGCGCGTGATTTACGAAGCGCTCAAGACCACCAAGGGTGTGGGCGGTGGCGACGCCCTGCTGGCCGCCATGAAGGGCCAGATCTTCGAAAGCCCGCGCGGCAAGGTGTTCATCGATGCGCAGACCCGCGACATCGTGCAGGACGTGTACCTGCGCAAGGTGGAGCGCGTGAACGGCCAGCTGTACAACGTGGAATTTGACGTGATCAAGGATGTGAAGGATCCCGGCAAATCGAAATGACCCCCTGAGTCGCGACCCGCTCGGTGTGTCCGCCAGATGCGGCCACTCTTCGTTGCCGTCCAAGCCTGCGCAGGCAGGCTCGGAGCCGCGGCACTCAGCCCCCACAGGGGGACGCCGCCCCTGCGGCGGGCCGGCCCTTGCACGGCGGCACTGGCCTGGGGCGCGCCAGTTTTAGCGAGTGGAGTTCTTTTTCCGGGTGCTGCATGTGTGGTGCAGCTTGGTATGTATCCACAACCAACCGTTCGGGCTGAGCCTGTCGAAGCCGGGGCAAGCCCTTTGAGCCGACAGTCTTTTCAGTTTGAGGTCCAGCCACAGCCTCAGTGCTGTGGTCCATTTTTGTCTTCAATGAAGTGATTTCATGCTGACCATTCTTTTCGACGGCGTGGCCTACGGCATGCTGCTGTTCATCCTGGCAGTCGGCTTGGCCGTGACCATGGGGCTGATGAACTTCATCAACCTCGCGCACGGGGCCTTTGCCATGGCCGGGGGGTACATCACGGTGCTGCTGATGCAGCGGCTGGATGTGCCGTTTCTCGTGTGCCTGCCCATTGCCTTTGTCGGTACGGCCCTGCTGGGCGGCGTGCTGGAGCGCACGCTGTACCGCCCCCTGTACAACAAACCCCATCTGGACCAGGTGCTGTTCTCCATCGGCCTGGTGTTCATGGCCGTGGCCAGCGTGGACTACTTTGTGGGCTCCACGCAGCAGATCATGCAGCTGCCTGAATGGCTCAAGGGCCGCACCGAGATCGGCAGCGGCGCCCTCATGCTGGGCATGGGGCACTACCGCCTGTTCATCATCGCGGTGTGCGCGGCGCTGACCGTGGGCTTGCAGTACGTGCTCACCAAAACCCGCTTCGGCAGCCGCCTGCGCGCGTCGGTGGACGATCAGCGCGTGGCCGCTGGCATGGGCATTAATGTGAACATCGTGTTCCTGTCCACCTTCGCTTTTGGTTCTGGCCTGGCGGGCTTGGGCGGCGCGCTGGGCGCGGAAGTGCTGGGGCTTGATCCGAGTTTCCCGCTCAAGTTCATGATCTACTTTTTGATCGTGGTGGCTGTGGGTGGCGCCTCGTCCATCACTGGCCCGCTGCTGGCCGCGCTGCTGCTCGGCATTGCCGACGTAGCGGGCAAGTACTACATCCCCAAGCTGGGCGCCTTCATTGTGTACAGCCTCATGATCCTGATCCTCATCTGGCGTCCTCAGGGCCTCTTTGTGCGCAAGGGGGGCAAATAGATGAAGCACCCCCTGAGCCGCTTCGCGTCTTCACCCCTCTCTCGCTGCGCGAGAGGGGGACGCACCCGGTGGCCTGGCAAAGCCAGCTCCACGGGTGCTCTGGCGTATTCGCCCTCTTCGTCGGATTCTGAACAATGAACCCCGCAACCCCATCCTCCACCACAGAGTCTTTGCTGCGCGTGCGCCGTTTCCGCTGGTGGGAGCCCGTGCTGTGGCTGCTGGCGTTCGTTGCGCCCCTGGCACTGCCCAGCCACGCACTCATCATCAACGAGATCGCCATCGTGGCGCTGTTCGCCATTTCGCTGGACCTGATCCTGGGCTATACCGGCATCGTCTCGCTGGGGCATGCGGCCTTTTTCGGGCTGGGCGGCTACGCAGCGGCATTGTTTGCCAAGCATGTGATGCCCGACCCGCTGGTGGGCCTGGCCGTGGGCATTGCGGCGGCCACGGTGCTGGGGGCCGTGGCGTCGCTCACCATCCTGCGCGGCACCGACCTCACGCGGCTCATGGTCACGCTGGGCGTGGGCCTGGTGATGCTGGAGTTGGCCAATAAGCTTGATTGGCTGACCGGCGGTGCCGACGGCCTGCAGGGCGTGATGATGGGCCCGGTGCTCGGCAAATTTGAGTTCGACCTGTACGGCCGCACGGCGGCGTGGTACTCGCTCACGGTGCTGCTGGTGTTCTTCCTGCTCGCGCGGCGCATCGTGCAGTCGCCCTTTGGCGCCACGCTCAAGGCCATCCGCGACAACCGGCTGCGGGCCATGGCCATTGGCATCCCGGTCACGGCCAAGCTGGCGCAGGTGTACACGCTGGCAGCAGCGCTGGCCGGTGCTGCGGGCGCACTGCTCACGCAGACCACGGGCTTTGCCTCGCTCGACCTGTTCGAGTTCCACCGCTCGGCCGACGTGATGTTGATCCTGGTGATCGGCGGCGTGGGCTGGCTGTACGGCGGCATCCTGGGTGCCATCGGCTTCAAGCTGTTGCAGGACGTGATCTCGTCCATCACCCCGCAGTACTGGACCTTCTGGGTCGGCCTGTTCCTCGTAGTGCTGGTGCTGGTGGGGCGCGATCGCCTGTTCCGTCCGTGGACATGGCTGGGCGCGGGCCGCAAGGCCGGGGCTGCCTCCAACTCGAGAGGTCACTGACATGAATACCCCTACCTCCACCACAGTGCTCTCGGCCCAAGGGCTGGTCAAGCGTTTTGGTGGCATCACCGCCACCAACAACGTCACGCTGAACCTGCAAAAGGGCGCGCGCCATGCCCTCATCGGCCCCAACGGTGCAGGCAAGACCACGCTCATCAACCTGCTGACCGGCGTGCTGGAGCCCACCGAAGGCTCCATCACCCTCGAAGGCCAGGACATCACCCGCCTGGCGCCGCACCAGCGTGTGCAGCGCGGCATGGTGCGCACCTTCCAGATCAACCAGCTGTTCGATACGCTCACGCCGCTGGAGACGCTGGCGCTCACCGTGTCGCAGCACCAAGGGTTGGGCGGCAAATGGTGGCAGCCGCTGGGCGCGCGCAAAGCGGTCAATGAGCGCTGCGAGCAACTGCTGGAGCAGTTCCACCTCACGTCCGTGATGGCCGAGGAAACGCGCGTTTTGGCCTACGGCAAACGCCGCTTGCTGGAGATAGCGATTGCGCTGGCTTGCGAGCCGCGCGTGCTGCTGCTCGACGAACCCGTGGCCGGTGTGCCCGCAGGCGAGCGTGAGGAACTGCTGCAGACCGTGGCGGCCCTGCCCGCCGATGTGTCGGTGCTGTTGATCGAACACGATATGGACCTGGTTTTCAGTTTTGCCAACCGCATGACGGTGCTGGTCAACGGCACCGTGCTCACCGAGGGCGACCCGGACACCATTGCCAACGACCCGCAGGTGAAGGCCGTATATCTGGGCCATGGGGAGCAGGCGCATGTCTAAAACGGAACTGCTCCGCATTGAAGGCCTGAGCGCGGGCTACGGCGAGGCCGTGGTGCTGCAAGGCATTTCGCTGGCCCTGCCCGAAGGCGACACGCTGGCCTTGCTGGGCCGCAACGGCACGGGCAAGACCACGCTCATCAACACCCTGGCTGGGGCCACACGCCAGCACGCGGGCACGGTGACTTTGGGCGGGGTGGCGCTGCACAAGCTGGCGTCGCACGAACGCGCCGCTGCTGGCATTGGCTGGGTGCCGCAAGAGCGGAACATTTTCAAGTCGCTCACGGTGCACGAGAACCTTACGGCTGTGGCGCGCCCTGGCCGCAAAGGCTCCACCGCCCGGCCGTGGACGCCCGAGCGCGTGTACGAGATGTTCCCGCGCCTGGCGGAGCGCAAAACCAACCTGGGCACCCAGCTCTCGGGTGGCGAGCAGCAGATGCTGGCCGTGGGCCGCGCGTTGGTGCTCAACCCGCGCCTGCTGCTGCTGGATGAGCCACTCGAAGGCCTGGCGCCCATCATCGTGGAAGAGCTGCTGCGCGCCATCCGCCGCATCACGCGCGAAGAGGGCCTGTCGGCCATCATCGTGGAGCAGCATCCGCAGGCCATCCTGGCCATCTCGGACCACGCTGCCGTGCTGGACCGGGGCACCGTGGTGCACACCGGTTCGGCCCAAGACCTGAGTGCCCAGCCCGAGCTGCTAGCCCGCTTGCTGGGTGTGGCGAGGTAGAAGCAGACCATGACGATCCAACGCAGAACTTACCTGGCCGCGCTGGCCGTTTCAGTGGCTTCGGGTGTGCGCGCCCAGGCTCCGTTTCCCTCACGCGCCATCCGCATTGTGGTGCCCAATGCGGCAGGTGGCGCGGCCGATATCACGGCGCGCACGGTGGGCCAGAAGATCGCGGGCCCGCTGGGCCAGAGCGTGGTCATCGACAACAAGCCCAGCGCCGGTGGCGTGGTGGCGGGCGACCTTGTGGCGCGCGCCGAGCCCGATGGTCACACGCTGCTGTTGGTGAGCAGCGGCACGGCGGTGAGCGCTGCGCTGTTCCAGTCGCTGCCCTTTGACACGCTCAAGGACTTTGCGCCCATCTCGCTGCTGGCCACGTTCGACCTGGCCGTGGTGGTGAAGGAGGGCGGACGTTTTGCCAACCTGGCGGATCTGCTGGCCTATGCCCGCAGCCACCCGGGCAAGCTCAACATCGGCACCCCGCAGATCGGCACCACACAGAACCTGGCGGCCGAGTTGTTCAAGGTGACGGCAGGCATCGATGCACAGGTGGTGCCCTTCAACGGCACGCCGCCGGTCATCACGGCGCTGCGGGGCGGGGAGATCGACGTGATGATCGACATCCTGGGCGGCCTCATGCCGCAGATCGGCTCCAAGGCCCTGCGGCCGCTGGCGGTGATGGGCGCCCAGCGAGCGGCGCAGCTGCCCGATGTGCCCACGGTGCGCGAAAGCGGTGGGCCATTGGCGGGCTTCAACGTCACGTCGTGGAACGGCCTGGCTGTGCCCGCCAAGACGCCCTCGGCCGTGGTGGAGCGCCTCTCGCGTGAGGTGCAGGCCGCTCTGGCCCAGCCCGACGTGAAAAAGCGCCTGCTGGAACTGAACCTGAACGCCCAGGGCAGCACACCCGCACAGCTGGGCGAGCACCTGGCGGCCGATGTGCGCCGCTGGAGCGACGTGATCGCACGGGCCAAGATCGCGCGGCAGTGAACGCCACTGCAGCCAGCGACGCTCCAGGACGCTGATGACCGAGGGATCTCAGCATTAAAAATCCGTTCGCGTTGATCTCGTCGCAGCGGTGCGCGAGGCTTCGACAGGCCGGTCCTGAGCCCGTAGCAAGGCTCAGCCCGAACGCTACTGGTGAATCGAGCGTTCACCTGCACAAAAGGAACATCGAATGAACATTACACACATCGGTCTCGTCGGCTATGGCGAAGTGGGCAGGATCTTCAGCGCGGGCTTGCTGCCCCAACCGGGCGTGGCCTCTGTCGCGGCGTGGGACCTGAAGCTGGCCGATCCTGCGTACCGCAATGCCCTGCAGCAGCATGCAGCACACGCCGGTGTGGCGGTTGTGGATGGGATGCAGGCGCTGTGCGGGCGCTGCGACTGCATCATCTCGGCCGTCACCGCATCGAACACGCTGGCCGTGGCGCAAGAGGCCGCGCAGCACATCCGCCCCGGCACCGTGTTTCTGGATCTGAACTCCGCATCGCCCGGCACCAAGCAGCAGGCGGCGGCGCTCATCGAAGCGCGTGGCGCGCACTATGTGGAGGCGGGGGTGATGACCTCGGTGCCGCCCTACGGCATCCGTGTGCCCATGCTGCTGGGCGGCGCGCACGCTGCAGCGTTGGCGGCTGTGCTGACCGGCTGGGGCATGGACGCCAAGCCTGTGAGCGAGCAGCTGGGCGTGGCCAGCGCCATCAAGATGTGCCGCAGTGTGATGATCAAGGGGCTGGAGGCTCTGGTCGTTGAAAGCTACGCCACCGCCCGCCACTACGGCGTGGAAGACCATGTGCTGCCGACGCTGGCCGAAACCTTCCCCTCCATCGACTGGCATGAACAGGGCCGCTATTTCTTCAGCCGCGTGGTGCAGCACGGCCAGCGTCGCGCTGAGGAAATGCGCGAATCGGCACGCACCGTGGGCGAAGCTGGCATGGAGCCGATGATGACGTCTGCCATCGCCGCCAAGCAGCAGTGGGTGGCGGATCTGGCGCGCGAAGGCATCTTTCAAGGTCTGCCCAAGGACGCGCCCTGGCAGGACTATGCAGATCGAGTGCTGGGCAGCGCGCATCCACCCCCTGCGAAAGATTGATGCTGCGCTACCTGCTCTGGGGGGCTGTGGCAACCCCGCGCTTTTCACGCTGAGCTTGTCGACGCGCTGCGTGAGGCTTCGGCAAGCTCAGCCCGAACGGGTGGGGGCGGGCAGCCTTTCAAGGTCAGGGAGGGCTTTTGTACAAGGCCTGCAGGGTGCTGCGAATCAGCTCTGCCATCGCCTGTTGTGTGAGTGTGGCTGGGCGTTGTGAGCTCACGGCCATGAACAGCTTGCTGCGCAGGCGGGCGCTGCCGCCATCATCCGCGCCATCTCCATCGCTGCCCGCGCCGTGGATCGGGCGCGTGCTGAACACCTCGGCCTTGCCCGAGGTGGTGACCGCATTCATGGGCAGCACCGCACAGCCCGCGCCATCGGCCACCAGATCCAGGATGGCGGCCACACCGTCGATCTCCAGGCTGATCTGCGGCCGTTTGCCGTGGGCTGCCAGTTCGGACTCAACCAGCATCCGGATCGAGTTGGGGCGTGTCGGGATCACCAGCGGAAAGCGCGTCAATTCATTCAGTGACACTGGCGCACGCGCCAGCGCATCCGTCTCGGCATCCGGCTGGCCTGCAGGGCGCCGTTGCACAAGAAACAGGTCTTCCTCCAGCAGGGCCGTGATCTCGATGCCGGGCGCCGGGGGTGTGTTGTACAGCAGTGCGATGTCCAGCAGGCCGGTGGTCAGGGACTCGCGCATCGCGACCGTCAGTCCTTCGCTGATGGCCAGCGCTGCGTCGGGCAGCTTCACGCGGAAGGCGCGGGTCAGCGGTACCGTCAGCACCTTGGCAATGCTGGGTGGCAGGCCAATGGCCACACGCCCGGCCAAGGCGCCGCGCACGCGGCCCAGTTCCTCGCGGGCGCGCTCTACCTGGTGCAGGATGCCGCGCCCGTGCTCCAGCAGCAGCTTGCCTGCCTCGGTGGGCGTGGCGCCCCGGCCATTGCGCACCAGCAGGTTTTGGCGCAGCTCCACCTCCAGCAGGCGCACCTGGCGGCTCAGTGCGGGCTGGGCAACGTCCAGCACTACCGACGCGCGGGTAAAGCTACCCAGCTCGGCCACGCGCACAAAGTATTCGATCTGCTTGAGGTCCATGGGCAAGGCTCTCTGCTATAGCTGTTCGTCAGAAATCACGGAATGATATATCTGGTAGTGCCGGTGCTGTCTTCTTGTTTGACCTGGCGCTGCCCACAATCAGCCCCCATGGATTCCACCGGACGCAGTGACGGGGCCGCTCAGAGCCCTGATGGAGACACAGCATGACACCACCCAACATTTGCGGCATCTCATCGATGGCCACGCGCCAGGTGCTGGCCGACCTGGTGGCCGGTTTTGCGCAGCAGTCTGGCACCCAAGCGGCCATCGAATCGGTGGGTGGTGTGGACGCCGCCAAGCGCGTGGCGGCCGGTGAGGCGTTCGACGTGGTCATCCTGGCCTCCGACGCCATCGACAAACTCATGGCTGCAGGCCATCTGGTGCCCGGCAGCAAGGTGAACTGGGTGCACTCCGGCGTGGCCGTGGCCGTGCCTGCGGGCGCGGCGCTGCCCGATCTGTCCAGCGAAGAAGCCGTGCGCTCTGCCGTGCTGGCCGCGCCCAGCATCAGCCTGTCCACCGGCCCCAGCGGCGTGGCGCTGGCCAAGCTGTTTGAGCGCTGGGGCATTGCCGAGCAGATCGCCCCGCGCATGGTGCAGGCGCCCCCCGGCGTGCCCGTGGGCTCGCTGGTGGCTAAGGGCGAGGTGGCGCTGGGCTTTCAGCAACTGAGCGAGCTGTTGCATGTGCAGGGCATCCAGATCGTGGGCCCGCTGCCACCGGCCATCCAGATCACCACCACGTTTTCAGCGGGTATCGGCGCGCACTCGCAGCAGGTGGATGCCGCACGTGCGTTGCTGGCCTACCTGGCCTCTCCAGCCGCTGCTGAAGCGAAGAAAAAGCAAGGCATGTCCCCCGCCTGACCGATCACAAGAACACCTTCCAGGAGCACCCCAAATGAGCCTCATCATCGACTGCCACGGCCACTACACCACGGCCCCCAAGGCGCTGGAGAACTGGCGCAATGCGCAGATCGCCGGCATCAAAGACCCCGCAGCCATGCCCAAGGTGGCCGACCTGCACATCAGCGATGACGAGCTGCGCGAGTCCATCGAGACCAACCAGCTGCGCCTGATGAAAGAGCGCGGCAGCGACATCACGCTGTTCAGCCCGCGCGCCAGCTTCATGGCCCACCACATTGGGGACTTCAATGTGTCTAGCACCTGGGCCGCCATCTGCAACGAGCTGTGCTACCGCGTCTCCACGCTGTTCCCCGACCACTTTGTGCCCGTGGCCATGCTGCCGCAATCGCCCGGTGTCGATCCCGCCACCTGCATCCCCGAGCTGGAAAAGTGCGTGCACGAATACGGCGCCGTGGGCATCAACCTGAACCCTGACCCCTCAGGCGGCCACTGGACCAGCCCCCCGCTGACCGACAAGCACTGGTACCCCATCTACGAAAAGATGGTGGAGTACGACCTGCCCGCCATGATCCACGTGAGCACCAGCTGCAATGCCTGCTTTCACACCACGGGCGCGCACTATCTGAACGCCGACACCACGGCCTTCATGCAGCTCATCCAGGGCGATTTGTTCAAGGACTTCCCCACGCTCAAGTTCCTGATCCCGCACGGTGGCGGCGCTGTGCCTTACCACTGGGGTCGCTTCCGGGGCCTGGCACAAGAGATGAAAAAGCCGCTGCTCGATGAGCACCTGATGAACAACGTGTACTTCGACACCTGCGTGTACCACCAGCCGGGCATTGACCTGCTCAACACCGTGATCCCGGTGAAGAACGTGCTGTTTGCCAGCGAAATGATCGGCGCGGTGCGCGGCATCGACCCCACCACCGGCAACTACTACGACGACACCAAGCGCTACATCGAGGCCTCCACCATCCTGAGCGCCGAAGACAAGCACCAGATCTACGAAGCCAACACGCGCCGCGTGTTCTCCCGACTCGATTCACGCCTGAAGGCAAAGGGGCTCTGACATGTTTGAACTTGGCGTTGTCTACCGCAACATCACCCGCGCCGATCGCGCAGCCGCCGACGGCTTGGCCGCCCTCGGCTCGGCCACCGTGCACGAGGCCATGGGCCGCGTGGGCCTGCTCAAGCCCTACATGCGCCCCATTTACAGCGGCCAGCAGGTCAGCGGAACGGCGGTCACCGTGCTGCTGCAGCCTGGCGACAACTGGATGATGCATGTGGCGGCCGAGCAGATCCAGCCCGGCGACATCGTGGTGGCGGCTGTGACCTCGGAATGTACCGACGGCTACTTTGGCGACCTGCTGGCCACCAGCTTCCAGGCGCGTGGCGCGCGCGCGCTCATCATCGACGCCGGTGTGCGCGATGTGAAGACGCTGCAGGAAATGAACTTCCCCGTGTGGAGCCGCGCGATCAGCAGCAAGGGCACCATCAAGGCCACGCTGGGGTCGGTCAACATCCCCGTCGTGTGCGCCGGTGCGCTGGTCACTCCGGGCGACGTGATCGTGGCCGATGACGATGGCGTGGTGGTCGTGCCTGCGGCTCGCGCGGTGGAGACCTTGGCCGCAGCGCAAAAGCGCGAAAGCTTTGAAGGCGAAAAGCGCGCCAAGCTGGCCAGCGGCGTGCTGGGCCTGGACATGTACAACATGCGCCCTGGCCTGGAAAAGGCAGGCCTCAAGTACATCGATTGAACAAAATTTCAGGCCTTTTAGGGCATTAGCGCTTATGTGGCAAGCGCTATATGCTATAAAAAATATAGCAATCTGGCTCGCGAAATTTTCCCGACCTTCTTCTTTTTTCTGAGTATCTATGACGCACTCTGTGTCCCCCTCTTTCCGCCTGCGCCGTACCTTGTCCCTGGTACTGGGCGTGGCCGCCGCTGCCGCCTTGGTGCCGCAATTCGCCGCCGCGCAGCAGTTCCCCACCAAGCCGGTGCGCATCATCACCCCCTTCCCGGTGGGCGGTGGTCCCGATGGCGTGGCGCGCCTGGTGGCTGACAAGCTCTCGCGCACGTGGGGAACGGGCGTGGTGGTGGAAAACCGTCCTGGCGGCAACGGCTTCATCGCCATCGACGCCTGGAAGCGCGGCGCCAAGGACGGTCACGACCTGCTCGTTCTGGACAACGTGCACCTGGCCGCCTACCCCAGCCTCTTCAAGAAGCTGCCCTACGACCCCGCCAAGGACTTCGACACCCTGCTGCCGCTGTTCAAGACGCACTTCTTCTTCACCGTGGGCACGGGCAGCAAGTACAAGACCGTGGGCGACATCGTGGCCGATGCCAAGGCGCGCCCCGGCAAGCTCAACTACGGCAGCTGGTCGGTGGGCAACCCGGTGCATCTGGGTTCGGAACTGTTCGAGTCGGCCACCGGCACCGACATCGAGCACGTGATCTTCAAGGAAACCACGCAGCTCTACACCTCGGTGTCCACCGGCGATATCGACTTTGCGCTGGGCAGCGCCGCCACCGCAGGCCCGCTGTACCGTGCGGGCAAGCTGCGTTTGCTGGCCCTGGCGGCGCCCAAGCGCTCGGCCGAGTTCCCCGACGTGCCCACCGTGGCCGAATCCGGCGGGCCCAAGGACTTTGCCGTGACTGGCTGGAACGCCATTGCCGTGCCACCTGGCCTGCCCGCCGCCGTGGCCGACAAGATCCGCAAGGACATCGAACAGGCCCTGACCGGCCCCGAAGTGGCCGAGAAGTTCAAGACCTTTGGCTACGAGCAGTTCCCCACCACGCGCGCGCAGTTCAACCAGTTCGTCAAGGACGAGAGCCAGCGTTTTGGTGACGTGATCCGCAAGGCCAACGTGTCGCTGGATTAATGGCTCCCCCCCGAAGCGCCTGCGGCGCCTCCCCCTCCAGGGGGCGCACCCCGCAGCCCGGCAAAGCCGGTTCTGCGGGCGCACTGGCCTAGGCAGTGCTTCTTTCAACCATGAAGGTTCAAATATGAGCAAACCCACTTCCGGCCCCTTTGAGAAGACCCCCGGCTGGCTGGACTGGTACACCGGCCCCAGCAAGCCCCGCTTCCAGGTGCCCGCAGGCGCTGTGGACGCGCACTGCCACGTGTTCGGCCCCGGTGCCGAGTTCCCCTATGCCCCCGAGCGCAAGTACACGCCCTGCGACGCCAGCAAGCACCAGTTGTATGCCCTGCGCGACCACCTGGGCTTTGCGCGCAACGTGGTGGTGCAAGCCACCTGCCATGGGGCGGACAACCGCGCCATGGTCGATGCGCTGGTGCATTCCGGTGGCAAGGCGCGTGGCGTGGCCACCGTGCGCCGCTCGGTCACCGACGAAGAACTGCAGGCCATGCACGACGCCGGTGTGCGCGGTGTGCGCTTCAACTTCGTCAAGCGCTTGGTGGACTTCACGCCCAAGGACGAGCTGATGGAGATTGCCGCGCGCATTCACAAGCTGGGCTGGCATGTGGTGATCTACTTCGAGGCCGTGGACCTGCCCGAGCTGTGGGACTTCTTCACCGCACTGCCCACCACCGTGGTGGTGGATCACATGGGCCGCCCCGACGTGAGCAAGCCTGTGGACGGCCCCGAATTCGAGCTGTTCCTCAAGTTCATGCGCCAGCACCCCAATGTGTGGAGCAAGGTGAGCTGCCCCGAGCGCCTTTCCGTGAGCGGGCCCAAGGCTTTGAGTGGCGAGCAAAACGCCTACACCGACGTGGTGCCGTTCGCACGCCGTGTGGTGCAGGAGTTCCCTGACCGTGTGCTCTGGGGCACCGACTGGCCGCACCCCAACCTCAAGGACCATATGCCCGACGACGGCCTGCTGGTGGACTTCATCCCGCACATCGCGCCCACGGCCGAGCTGCAAAAGAAGCTGCTGGTAGACAACCCCATGCGCCTGTACTGGCCCGAAGAAGTCACTGTGGAGGACTGACACCATGTCGCTCGATAAACCCTACCTGGACGTGCCTGGCACGACCATCTTTGATGCGGAGCAAAGCCGCAAAGGCTACTGGCTCAACCAGTTCTGCATGAGCCTGATGAAGGCCGAGAACCGCGCGCGCTTCAAGGCCAATGAGCGCGCCTACCTGGACGAATGGGCGATGACCGAAGAGCAAAAGCAGGCCGTGCTGGCGCGCGACCTGAACTGGTGCATCCGCCTGGGCGGCAACATCTACTTCCTGGCCAAGATCGGTTCCACCGACGGCAAGAGCTTTCAGCAGATGGCGGGCAGCATGACCGGCATGACCGAAGAGGAGTACCGCAACATGATGATCAACGGCGGCCGATCGGTCGACGGCAACCGCGTGATTGGCGAAGACGGCGACGCCCAGGCGCACCGCCAGCCGCAGGGTAGCGCGGGCAAGAAAGGAATCTGACGATGGCCAAAATCACCGCCTCCGTGTTCACATCGCATGTGCCTGCCATTGGCGCCGCCATGGACCTGGGCAAGACCCACGAAGACTATTGGAAGCCCGTGTTTGCGGGCTACGACTTTGGCAAGCAGTGGGTCAAGGACAACAAGCCCGATGTGATCTTCCTGGTCTACAACGACCACGCTACGGCCTTCAGCCTGGACCTGATCCCCACCTTCGCCATCGGCACTGCGGCCGACTACGAAGTGGCCGACGAAGGCTTTGGCCCGCGCCCTGTGCCCAAGGTCATCGGCCACCCCGACTTGGCCGCGCACATTGCGCAGTCGGTCATCCAGCAGGACTTTGACCTCACCATCGTCAACAAGATGGCGGTGGACCACGGCCTCACCGTGCCGCTGTCGCTGATGTTCGGCGAGCAAGACCCCGTGAAGGGCGCCTGGCCCTGCCCGGTGATCCCGTTTGCCGTGAACGTGGTGCAGTACCCCGTGCCCAGCGGCCGCCGCTGCTACAACCTGGGCCAGGCCATCCGCAAGGCGGTGGAGAGCTACGACGAAGACATTAACGTGCACATCTGGGGCACGGGTGGCATGAGCCACCAGCTGCAGGGCCCACGCGCCGGCCTCATCAACAAGGAGTTCGACAACGCCTTCCTCGACAAGCTCATCAACGACCCCGAGGCCGCTGCCAGCATCCCGCACATCGACTATGTGCGCGAAGCCGGCAGTGAGGGCATCGAACTCGTGATGTGGCTGATCGCGCGCGGCGCCATGGCGGATGTGGCCGGAGGCAAGCCACCCAAGCTGGCGCACCGTTTCTACCATGTGCCCGCGTCGAACACCGCCGTGGGCCATCTGATTCTTGAGAACACGTAAAAGGACACACACCATGACCATCAAAGTCGCACTCGCAGGCGCAGGCGCCTTCGGCATCAAGCACCTGGACGGCATCAAGAACATCGACGGCGTCGAAGTCGTCTCCCTCATCAGCCGCGACCTGGCCAAGACTCAGGAAGTGGCCGACAAGTACGGTATCAAGCACGTCACCACCAAGCTCGAAGACAGCCTGGCCATCAAGGAAGTGGACGCCGTGATCCTGTGCACCCCCACGCAGATGCACGCCAGCCAGTCCATCGCCTGTATGGAGGCGGGCAAGCACGTGCAGGTCGAGATCCCGCTGTGCGACATCCTGAGCGAAGGCCAGGCCGTGGTGGACTTGCAAAAGCAGACGGGTCTGGTGGCCATGTGCGGCCACACCCGCCGCTTCAACCCCAGCCACCAGTACGTGCACAAGAAGATCACGGGGGGCGAGTTCAATATCCAGCAGATGGATGTGCAGACCTACTTCTTCCGCCGCACCAACATGAACGCGCTGGGCCAGGCCCGCAGCTGGACGGACCACCTGCTGTGGCACCACGCCGCGCACACCGTGGACCTGTTCGCCTACCAGGCGGGCAGCCCCATCGTCAAAGCCAACGCCATCCAGGGCCCCATCCACCCCACGCTGGGTATCGCCATGGACATGAGCATCCAGCTTCAGGCCGCCAACGGTGCCATCTGCACGCTGAGCTTGAGCTTCAACAACGATGGCCCGCTGGGCACCTTCTTCCGCTACATCGGCGACACCGCCACCTACATCGCGCGCTATGACGACCTGGTGAACGGCAAGGAGGAGAAGATCGACGTGAGCAAGGTGGATGTGTCGATGAACGGCATTGAGCTGCAAGACCGCGAGTTCTTTGCCGCCATCCGCGAAGGCCGCGAGCCCAACGCCAGCGTGGCCCAGGTGCTGCCGTGCTACCAGGTGCTGCACCAACTGGAGCAGCAGTTGCAGGCATAGCAGGCCACTCGGCAGGGCGCACAGGGTGCGCCCGCGATTTTTTGCAGACCGGTCCCGGCAATGGGTACTATCGCCTCCAAGCGCCGTTCCAAGAGCGCGTGCACACCCTCCGGGGTGTGCAGAGGCATCCGACAGGAGACAACACCATGCCAACTTTGTATTCGGGCAGGCTCTGGCGGCCCGCTCAGTGGGTCATCCGCCACCTGGGGGTCGGCGGGCGTGCGGCTTTATTGGGCGCAGGCCTTGCACTGCTACTGGTCGCCGTCTACGCCGCCGGTGCAGCCGTTCCGGCCGCCACGTGGGTGGCTACAGGCCTGGGGCTGGCGTGGCTGTACCTCAGCGTGGCCGCGATGCTGGCGGTGCACAGCGATCTGCGAGCGACGGGCGCCGTCCTGGAGCAGGCGCTGAAGGGCAACTTGCAGCACCCACCGCCGAGTCCTTACACCTGCGATGCCGGAGCGCTTGCACTTCAGCTGGATGCCTTGCTCAAGCAGGTGTCTGCCGTGGTGGCATCCGTGCGCAGCGAGGCAGAGCTGGTGGCCATGGCCGGTGGGCAACTGGCGGACACCTCGGGCAGCCTGTCCGAGCGCACCGAGCAGCAGGCAGCCAGTCTGGAGCAAACTTCTGCCACCGTGTCGCAGTTGGCAGATGCCCTGCAGGGCAACTCCAGCGACATGCGGGATGTATCGCGCATGGCCCAGCAGGTCATGCAGAGTGCCGAAGAGGGCAATCGGGTTGTGCAATCCACCGTCGCGGCGATGAACGCCATGGCCGCCAGGGCCGAGAAAATGACGGAAATCATCGATGCCATCAACGGCATTGCGTTTCAGACCAACATCCTTGCACTGAATGCAGCGGTAGAGGCGGCGCGCGCTGGCGAGGCGGGGCGTGGCTTTGCCGTGGTGGCTTCGGAGGTGCGCACGCTCTCGGGCCGCAGCGCCAAGTCGGCCTCAGAAATCGGTGAGCTGATCAAGGGCTCCATTTCCGATGCCTTGGCGGGCGTGCGCCAGATCAACGAAACCCAGGGGTCGCTGACCAACGTGGTTCACCACATGCGTGAGCTGGCCGCCAAGGTATCCCGCATTGCCGAGTCCATTGGCGAGCAAAGCACCCACACGCAGGAGATAGCCCAGGTGATCCGGGAGCTGGACGACATCACCCAGCGCAATGCCGAGCTGGTGGAGGTCTCCACCCAGTCCTCGGGCGCCCTGCACACGCAGGCCAGCAACCTGGCTGGCAGTGTGGTGTCGATGAAACTGCGCCAGGGCTGCGCCGACGAGGCGCGTGCGTTTGTGGAGGCCGCAACCCAGCTGATCCTGCAGCAGGGGCTGGATGCCGCTGTGCGCCAGTTTCACGACCGCAGCAGCCGCTTTTTCGACCGCGACCTGTTCATCATCGTGCTGGACCGCAACGGCTACTTCCGCGCGTTTGGCATGGACCCGAGCAAGGCCAACAAACCTTCCGTGGCAGCCCCCGGGGTTGATCTGGAGTCCCTCAACCGGGCTGTGCGCGCACTGGCCGACGAGGGCGGTGGCTGGCACCAGTTCCGGGGCATGCACCCGGTCACCAAACTACCCTGCGACAAAATGGCCTATGTGCTGCCAGCAGGGCCTGAGCTCATGGTCCTGTGCAGCATCAACAAGAATGACGGATCGGAACCCGCCCAGGCATTGCGGCTCGCGGCCTGAACGCTCCAGCGGTTTGGGCTTCGCTGGACATGCAATATCCGTTTGGACGGGCTCTGTGACCAACCTGTCCTGAGCCTGGCTGCGGGCTCCGCATGAACCGTTGCCAGTAGGTGGCTGGCCGTTTCGCAAGCGATAGGGGCGCAGCAGCGATCTTCAGGTCCGTAAAGGTCAGTGCCACAGTTCCGCGCGCCGGGGGCTCACCCTTTTCGGGCGCGACAGGCCTTAGCCCGTGGTCGCGCGCTGCCCCGGTGCAATGGTGGGCGCAGCCGCATTCAGCGTCTCGATCGCAAAGCCCGCTGCTGCCTTGTAGCGGGCCATGAAGCCCTCGCGCTCCTCGCGGGGCAGCACATCGTCGATGTGGTCGAACACCCCGCCGCAGCGCTCGTCCACCAGCCCCAGCAGGCCAAACGGGCCGGAGCCTCGGTTGCGCAGCACCAGCGCTGAAATGTCCTTGCACAGCTTGTCGTCGTAGGCGCGCAGCGCCTGTGGGCCCACGCCGTGCGCCACCAGTTGCGCGCCCAGCACGCGGGCATCCACAATCGCCTGGCTGGCACCGTTGGAGCCCACGGGGTACATCACATGTGCTGCATCGCCCAGCAGCGCCACGCGGCCGTCCACCCAGGTGGGCACGGGGTCGCGGTCGATCATGGGGTACTCAAACACATCCTTGGCACCGCGCAGCATGGCGGGCACGTCCATCCAGCTGTAGTTCCAGCCTTCAAAGTGGTGGATGAACTCCTCCAGCGCCACGCGGCGGTTCCAGTCGCCGTGCTGCCAGCCGCCCTGGTTGTCTACCGTGATCTCGGCAATCCAGTTGATGGTGGCCAAGCCCGTGGCCGGGTCGGGCGGCGTGATGGGGTAGAACACCACGCGGTGCCGCAGCGAGCCCAGGCCCACAAACGAAGCCCCCGTGCGCACCGGCACCCCCGGCGTGGTGCCGCGCCACATGATGGCCCCGCCCCACTGGATGGGCGGCTGCGTGGGGTGCATCTGCGCCCGCACCGCCGAATGCAGGCCATCGGCCGCAATCAGCAGCGAGCCCGCCACTTCGCGCCGCTCGCCATCGCGCGTTTCGATGAGTGCGGTGACGCCATCGGCATCCTGCCGATAGCCCACCACGCGCTGCCCCAGTTGCACGGCGCTATCGCCCAGCCGCTCTTTCACGGCATTGAACAGCATCATCTGCAGCTGCCCCCGGTGCACGGCGTACTGCGGCCAGTGGTAGCCCGCATCCAGCCCGCGCGGCTCGGCATACACCTCGTTGCCGTTGCGCCCCACCAGCGCCCATTCACGCGCCTGCAGGCCAATGGTGTCCAGCACGTCGTTGCCAAAGCCCAGGTCGTGCAGCTCGCGCACGGCATTGGGCTGCAGGTTGATGCCCACGCCCAGCGGCTGCAGTTCCGGCACTGTTTCAAAAACGATGCAGGGCACACCGATCTGGTGCAGGGTGAGCGCAGTGGCCATGCCACCGATGCCGCCGCCGGCAATCAGCACGGGGCGGGGGGAAGAGGTGTGGAGGGGAGTGTTGCCAGACATGGGGGGATTGTCCATGCAATGGCGGGTGGGGCATGGCGCAGCGGTGACGCTAGCGAATGGGGCGAGGCTTAGCGAGGCGGTCTAGAGCTTGGCGATAGCAAGCTTGACCAGCGCTGCCGTTCGTTCTACTTCGCTCGCTGTTCTGAAGCGCACTTCGATCTGGGGGAGGATGGCGAACGGGTAGGGTGGTGGACGGAGCCAGTGGGGTGATCCAATCCCTCGGCTTGGATGAGCTTCATGGTCAGTCGCAAATCCAGCTCGTTGTCATGATGGAAGTGCGCAAACTCCCGCCCCTGATAGAGCAGGGCTGTTCCGCCCGACACGGGGGAGGGTTCGGCTGTCAGCCCGTCGATTGTGGCCAGCGTCTGCAGAAGTTGTTGCTTGAGCATGGTCGTGGGCTGCACAAGGGCTTAGCCTTTTCGACGCCTATCGAGGCCGCGTTCGTGCGGCTTGACGTCCGAAATGAGTGGCTGGCAAGAGCATGTCTAGCAAAGGCAGTAGTGACGAGTTGCCGCAGCAGATCCAGCTCTTGCCTATCCGATTCATTGAAGGGTTGTGGCTCATTTCAGCCGATCTGTGGAGCGTAGTTCGAGCATTTCGAGCGGATCTCGCAGGAGGCCTGATATGAAAGCAGCCAAGGATGGGGCAACTTCAGAAAGTTCTCTGCCATTGAAGTGATCTACGAAAACCGCGCTGACTTCGGTACTTACTGGCCGGAGCCTATACCCCCAGCTACTAATCAAGTAGTCGCCAAAGAGTGCCCCAACGCCAGGTGCCTTGGCATTCTCTTCAACGACCTCTTGCAAAGGCCAAAGTCGCCAATACTGGTTGTCCATCTGATCCATGCCGCCGCAATATTCATACAAGGCGACGACATCGGCCGTAGCGCTAGCTCCGGCTGCGGTGAAGGCCGCGACGATATCTTGCGCTTGCTCAGGAGGCCGCACTAGCGACATCTCCGCCTTCCACCGGCGTACAAGTAGCTCAAGGTCTTTCATGAGGCATGAGTTGATGTATTTCGCAAGACCTGCGGGATCAACTGGGACGCGCGGGATATTCTGGACACAGCTTCCTCCTGAAAGCGGCTTGCAGCTTGTTATTGCGGTCGATGCACTGCTCAAAAAGTAGGTATAAAAACCGTGAAACCCGGCAGGCGTCACCGCTGCCCACTATAGCTTGGCTGCCTTGGCCTGCCCGTCTCGCCCAAGCCCCATCCACCCCGCAGGCTGCCCCACTTGCCGTAAGCTCACCCCATGCAACAAAGAAACCTTGGACCTTTCTCCGTCTCGGCCATTGGCCTGGGCTGCATGAACCTCTCGCACGCCTATGGCGCGCCTGTGAGCGCCGAGCAGGGCGAGCGTGTGCTGTTGGCAGCGCTGGATGCGGGCGTGACGCTGTTCGATACCGCCACGCTGTATGGTTTTGGGGCCAACGAAACCCTGGTGGGCCGTGTGATGAAGCCGCACCGCCACCGCTTCACGCTGGCCAGCAAGTGTGGCATGCAAGGTGTGGATGTGAATGGCGATGGCAAGTTGGTGCGCGTGATTGACGGCCGCCCGGCCACCTTGCGCCAGACCTGCGAGGACAGCCTGCGCCGCCTGCAGACGGATGTGATTGACCTGTATTACCTGCACCGCTGGGACAAGAGCGTGCCGATTGAAGACAGCGTGGGCGCGCTGGCCGACCTGGTGCGAGCGGGCAAGATCCGCAGCATTGGCTTGTCGGAGGTGTCTGCTGCCACGCTGCGCCGCGCACATGCGGTGCACCCTATTGCTGCGGTGCAGACCGAATACTCGCTGTGGACGCGCAACCCCGAGATCGCCGTGCTGGATGCGTGCCGCGAACTCGGCGCGGCGTTTGTGGCGTTCAGTCCGGTGGCGCGGGGCTTTCTCTGTGGCGAGCTGCGCGATGTGAGCACACTCGACGCCAAGGACATCCGCCGCGCCATGCCGCGTTTTGCGCCGGATGCCTATGCGGCCAATCTGCAGTTGCTGGACGGCTATTTGCAGGTGGCTCGTGATGTGGGCTGCACGCCTGCGCAGCTGGCACTGGCCTGGCTGCTGCAGCGGGGCGAGCACATCATTCCCATCCCGGGCACGACGAGTGTGGAGCACCTGCACGACGACCTGGGCGCTGTGGATGTGGCGCTGGACGCGGCGACGATGCACCGTCTGGACAGGATCCTCAATCAGGACACGGTGGTGGGCGCGCGTTACAACGCGCAGAACGCGCGCGAGGTGGACACAGAGGTTTTTGCGGACTGAGAGCGCTCAGGGCAAAAAAAAGCCGGTGGCCTTTGCAGGCGACCGGCTTGAACAGGGTAGTTGCTACTAGCGCTTCTTCATCTTCAGGGGTAGAGCTTACCAAGACACGCGCAGAAAAGGGTAAATCGGCTGTTGCGTGTTGAGAACAAGCATGGCGCCTGATCCCTTTTTGCGCAAGTCGTACTTACTTGGATACCACGCGCACCATTTCCAGGCACTTGTTCGAGTAGCCCCATT
This sequence comes from Acidovorax facilis, assembly GCA_964031875.1. GTDB lineage: Bacteria > Pseudomonadota > Gammaproteobacteria > Burkholderiales > Burkholderiaceae_C > Acidovorax > Acidovorax facilis_A. The sequence continues at coordinate 19,557 of CAXIRU010000072.1, read as the reverse complement.
CGTTGTCGTACCAGCTCACGATTTTTACGAAGGTGCCGTCCAGGGCGATGCCTGCGTCTGCATCAAAGATGGAGGTGCGGGTGTCGCCACGGAAGTCGGTGGCCACCACTTTGTCTTCGGTGTAGCCCAGCACGCCCTTGAGCGCGCCTTCGGACTGGGCCTTCATTTCGGCCTTGATCTCGTCGTACGTGGCGGCCTTGTCCAGTTCCACCGTCAGGTCCACCACCGACACGTCGGAGGTGGGCACGCGGAAGGACATGCCGGTCAGCTTTTTGTTCAGCGCAGGAATCACCACGCCCACAGCCTTGGCAGCGCCGGTGCTGGAGGGGATGATGTTTTCCAGAATGCCACGGCCGCCGCGCCAGTCTTTGTTCGATGGACCGTCCACGGTCTTTTGCGTGGCGGTGGCTGCGTGCACCGTGGTCATCAGGCCGCGCTTGATGCCCCATTTGTCGTTCAGCACCTTGGCCACGGGTGCCAGGCAGTTGGTGGTGCACGATGCGTTGGAGATGATGGCCTGGCCGGCGTAGGTGTCGTGGTTCACGCCATAGACGAACATGGGGGTGTCGTCCTTGGAGGGAGCCGACAGCACCACCTTCTTGGCGCCCGCGTCGATGTGCTTTTGCGCGGTGACCTTGTCCAGGAACAGGCCGGTGGATTCGATCACCACATCGGCGCCGACTTCGTTCCACTTCAGGTTGGCGGGGTCGCGCTCTTGCGTCAGGCGGATCTTCTTGCCGTTGACGATCAGGGTGTTGCCTTCCACGGCCACGGTGCCGTCGAAGCGGCCGTGCACCGAGTCGTACTGCAGCATGTAGGCCAGGTAGTCGGGCTCCAGCAGGTCGTTGATGCCCACGACTTCGATGTCGCTGAAGTTCTGGATGGCCGAGCGCAGCACGTTGCGGCCGATGCGGCCAAAGCCGTTGATACCAATCTTGATTGTCATAGGGAGCCTCTTCAAAGTTGCAAAATCGAAATCGGGAATCTGCCGCTGTGCGCCCACTGCAGCAGCGGGCGCGCAGGGGGCGGGAGGTGTCTCAGTGGGCCTTGGCCTTGCTGGCCTTCTTGGCGGGCTTCAGGCGCGCAGCACCGGTGGCGACCAGCACTGCGTCGGCCACGTTCTCTTCGGTGAAGCCGAAGTGCTTGAACAACACGGGCGCAGGGGCTGATTCACCGTAGGTGTCGATGCCCACCACAGCGGCGCAGCCGTACTTCCACCAGCCGTCGGTCACGCCCATTTCCACGGCCACGCGCGGCACGCCAGCAGGCAGCACGCTGCTCTTGTACTTGGCGTCTTCGCGGTCGAAGGTGGTGGTGCTGGGCATGGAGACCACGCGCACCGGCACCTTCTTGTCGGCCAGCAGGCGCTGGGCCTTGAGGGCCAGCTGCACTTCGGAGCCGGTCGCGATGATCACGGCCACGGGCTTCTTCTTGAGACCCACGTCGGCGGGTTCGCTCAGCACATAGGCGCCGCGCGAGATGTCGCCCAGATCGCGCTTGGGGGCGTAGGGGAGGTTTTGGCGCGACAGGGCCAGCACGGTGGGCTTGGTGCGGTTGGACAGGGCCACGCTCCAGGCCACGGCGGTTTCTGCCGTGTCGGCAGGGCGCCACACGTCGAGGTTGGGGATCAGGCGCAGGCTGGCCACATGCTCGATGGATTGGTGCGTGGGGCCGTCTTCGCCCAGGCCGATGGAGTCGTGCGTGAACACGTGAATCACGCGTTGCTTCATCAGCGCGGCCATGCGGATGGCGTTGCGGCTGTAGTCGCTGAACGTGAGGAAGGTGCCGCCGTAGGGGATGAAACCACCGTGCAGCGCAACGCCGTTCATGATGGCGGCCATGCCGAACTCGCGCACGCCGTAGTTGATGTGGCGGCCACCCACGCCTGCCTCGTTCTTCACCACGTTGCCCTGCATGTCAAAGCGCAGGTTGGGCGTGCTCTTGGTGTTGGTGAGGTTGGAGCCGGTCAGGTCGGCGCTGCCACCCAGCAGCTCTGGCAGGGCGGCGGTGAAGGCTTCCAGCGCCAGCTGGCTGGCCTTGCGGCTGGCCACGGTTTCGCCCTTGGTGTGGGCGGCCACCACGGTGTCCACGGCCACCTGGGCGAAGTTGGCGGGCAGGTCGCCGTTCATGCGGCGCGTCAGCTCGACTGCCAGCTCGGGGAAGGCAGCGCTGTAGGCTGCAAAACGGTCGTTCCACGCGGCCTCGGCGGCGGCGCCAGCGGCCTTGGCGTCCCAGCCTGCGTACACGTCTTCAGGGATCACAAAGGGCTCGCTGCTCCAGCCCAGGGCTTCGCGCGTCAGAGCGATTTCTTCGGCACCCAGGGGCTCGCCGTGGGCCTTGGAGGTGTTGGCGCGGTTGGGGCTGCCCTTGCCGATGTGCGTTTTGCAGATGACGAGCGTGGGGCGCTCGGTCTGCTTCTTGGCTTCTGCGATCGCGTCAGCGACCTTGTCTGCGTCGTGGCCGTCGATAGGGCCGATCACGTTCCATCCGGCGGACACAAAGCGCAAGGCGGTGTTGTCGGCAAACCAGGGCAGTACCTGGCCGTCGATGGAGATGCCGTTGTCGTCGTAAAGGGCGATCAGCTTGTTGAGCTTCCAGGCACCGGCCAGCGAGATGGCCTCCTGGCTGATGCCTTCCATCAGGCAGCCGTCGCCCAGGAAGGCGTAGGTGTGGTGGTCCACCACGGCATGGCCTTCGCGGTTGAACTCGGCGGCGAGCAGTTTTTCAGCCAGCGCAAAGCCCACGGCGTTGGTGATGCCCTGGCCCAGCGGGCCGGTGGTGGTTTCCACGCCAGCGGTGTAGCCCACTTCGGGGTGGCCGGGCGTCTTGCTGTGCAGTTGGCGGAAGTTCTTCAGTTCGCCGATGGGCAGGTCATAGCCCGTGAGGTGCAGCAGCGCGTACAGCAGCATCGAGCCGTGGCCGTTGGAGAGCACGAACCGGTCGCGGTCAAACCACTGGGGGTTGGTGGGGTTGTGCTTGAGGTGGCGAGCCCACAGGCCCACGGCCATATCGGCCATGCCCATGGGGGCGCCAGGGTGGCCGGAGTTGGCTTGTTGAACGGCGTCCATGGCCAATGCGCGGATCGCATTTGCCATCTGTGGGGATTGCTGGGTGTTGGCCATGGGGGGGAGGTGTTCAGGGTGGGAGGTTCAGGGGGAAACCAGGCATTTTACCGGGGCGGCTTTCGCCCACCCGAAATCGCAGGTGGCAGGCCGAAAGCCCGGTGGCAATGCACTACAGTGCGGGCCATGCAAGGACTGCATCTCACCGCTGATCTCCATGGCTGCCGCTGCGCACCCGCCTGGCTGCTGGACGCAACCGCCTTGGGCCGCGCCTGTACGGATGCGGTGCACGCAGCCGGGTTGCAGCCCGTGGGGCAGTTGTTCCACGAGTTTCCCGCCACAGCGCAAGGCCCCGGTGGCGTGACGGCGACGGTTTTGCTGGCGGAATCCCACCTGTGTGTGCACACCTGGCCCGAGCAACGCGGGGTGACGCTGGATGTGTATGTGTGCAACTTTGGCGCCGACCACTCGGACAAGGCGCGGGCGCTGATGGACGCACTGCTGGCCTTGTTCGACCCCTCCACGGTAGAGCGCCACGCGCTGCAGCGGGGCTCTGTGAACGAGGTGGCCCTATGAGCCCAGGCGCTTTGTCTCCGCACCAGGTGCCCGCCTTGCTGCTGGCCGCAGGCCGTGGCGAGCGCATGCGCCCGCTGACCGACACCACGCCCAAACCCCTGCTGCCGGTGCAGGGCCAGCCGTTGCTGCAGTGGCACCTGGCGGCGCTGCAAGAGGCGGGTGTGGAGCGGGTGGTGATCAACACCGCGTGGCTCGGGGCGCAGATCAGCGACAAATTTTCAGGTGTTTTTGGCCTCCAGCGCTTTCTGGATAAGCGTAAGCAGCTATCAATTTCATACTCGCACGAAGGGGTGGACTTTGGCGGTGCGCTGGAAACCGCCGGTGGCATCGCCCGCGCACTGCCCCAGCTCGGCCCGGTGTTCTGGCTCGCGGCGGGCGATGTGTTTGCGCCCGACTTCGTGTTTGACAGCGCGGCGGTGGCGGCCTTCGAGGCCAGCACCCACCTGGCCCACCTGTGGCTGGTGCCCAACCCCGCCCACAACCCGCGCGGCGACTTTGGCCTGTCGGCCGACGGGCTGGCGCTGAATCTGCCTCCGGACGACCCGGCAACGCGCTACACCTACAGCACCATCGCCTTGCTGCGCGCCGATCTGTTTGCGGCGCCCTGGTGCGACATTCCGCCCGGAAACCCCGGCGGCATCAAAGCCCCGCTGGCGCCGCTGCTTCGCCGTGCGATGGACAATGGCCGCGTCAGCGCGCAGCTTTACACCGGCCGCTGGACCGATGTGGGCACGCCCGAACGGCTGGCCGAACTCAACTCCCTTTCTCTCGACGCGCCATGAACACCACCGTGCCTGCCTCCGTCTACGCCCAGCGCCGCGCGCACCTGGCTGCCCAACTGGGCCCCGGGGGCATTGCCATCATCCCCACTGCGCTGGAGCGCCCGCGCAACCGCGACAGCGACTTTCTGTTCCGCCACGACAGCTACTTCTATTACCTGACTGGCTTCACCGAGCCGGGTGCCTGCCTGGTGCTGGCCCACGATGGCCGCAGCACGCTGTTTTGCCAGCCCAAGGACCTGGAGCGCGAGATCTGGGACGGCTATCGCCTCGGCCCCGCCGCCGCCCCCGCCGCGTTGGGTGTGGACGCAGCGCATTCGATGGCCGAGCTGGACAGCAAGCTACCGCGCCTGCTTGAAAACACCGCCTGCGTCTGGTATCCGTTCGCCACGCACAGCGGCTTGGCCGCCCGCGTGGAGGGCTGGCTCAACGTGGTGCGCGGCCGCGTGCGCTATGGCGCCATCTGCCCCGCCGAGCAGAACGACCTGTGCACCTTGCTGGACGAGATGCGCCTGTTCAAGGACGCCCACGAGCAGGACATCATGCGCCGCGCGAGTAGCATCAGCGCCCAGGCCCACATCCGCGCCATGCAGCGCTCGGCCCGCATGCTGCGCGCCGGTGAGGACGTTCGGGAGTACCACCTGGATGCCGAGCTGCTGCACGCGTTCCGCGAGGCGGGCTCGCAGTACCCGGCCTACAGCTCCATCGTGGCGGCGGGCGCGAACGCCTGCGTGCTGCACTACCGCGCCGATGCCGCCCCGGTGCGCGATGGCGAGCTGGTGCTGATCGACGCGGGTTGCGAGCTGGACAGCTACGCCAGCGACATCACGCGGACCTTCCCTGCCAACGGAAAATTCACGGGCCCCCAGCGTGCGCTGTATGACCTGGTGCTGGCCAGCCAGGATGCCGCTGTGGCGGCCACCAAGGCCGGAGCGCGCTTCAACGACCCGCACGACGCTACGGTGGCCGTGCTGGCGCAAGGCATGCTGGACCTGGGCCTGCTGGACAAAAACAAGGTAGGTTCGGCGCAGGATGTGATCGACAAGCGCGCCTACTTCCAGTTCTACATGCACCGCACCAGCCACTGGCTGGGTATGGATGTGCACGACTGTGGTAGCTACGTGGAGCCGAGCGAAGTCGGCATTGCCAGCGAACGCAAGGACCCGCTTTCGGGCGAGACCATCACCAACCGCCCCAGCCGCATCCTGCGGCCTGGCATGGTGCTGACCATCGAGCCCGGCATTTACGTGCGCCCCGCCGAGGGGGTGCCTGAGCAGTTCCACAACATCGGCATCCGCATTGAAGACGATGCCATCGTCACGGACACGGGTTGCGAGCTGATCACGCGTGGCGTGCCCGTGAAGGCCGACGAGATCGAAGCGCTGATGCGCGCCTGAACGCAGGCAACCCATGGCGGTGGACAACGGTGTCGGGTCAGATGCAGGGCGCGCTGCTGCGCAACCCGCAAAGTGGCGACTGGGTGGCACGCTGTGGTTGCTGGGCATGCCCGGTGTGGTGGCGGTGGTGTGGGCGCTGCTGCCACCTTTGAAGGCCAACGAGGCCCTGCTGCCGCTGCCGCTCTGGGCGGTGGTGCTGCTTAGCGGGCTGCAGACGGCCGTGTTGCTGGCGCTGGCTGTGGCGGTGGGCGTGTGGCTAGCGCCCCGCGTGGGCCTGCGGGCGCCCACTGTGTCGTCCTGGCTGGCTGATCAACCCATCGTCCCCTTGCTGCGTGCCCAGGCCTTGCCCGGCATGCTGGGCGGTTTGGCGGGTGCTGCATGGCTCTGGGCGTTGTCCCAGGTGGCTCCGGCGGCGCTCCAGCCGTCAGACCCTGCCAGCGCCATGCCGTTGGTCGTCAAGCTGCTGTATGGCGGCATCACGGAAGAACTGCTGGTGCGCTGGGGTGTGATGACCCTGCTGCTGTGGTTGGGCTGGCGCGTGCTGCAGCGCGGGCAAGGCCAGCCAGGCAGGGTGCTGGTGGCTGTGGCAGTGCTGCTCAGTGCCCTGCTGTTTGCACTGGGGCACCTGCCTGCCGCGCAGGCGCTGGCGGGTGCGTTGACGGTGCCCGTCGTGGTGTTTGTGCTGGTGGGCAACACGGCCTTTGGCCTGGTGGCGGGCTGGCTCTACGTGCGCCACGGGTTGGAGGCGGCGATCCTGGCGCATGTGCTGGCGCATCTGTTGTCGTACCCCTTGCTTTGACGACAGCACTGCCCACAGGCCCGATGCACGGGGTAACTCGTATGTAACCGCTTCGTGTGAGAATTGAAACTCGATTACATCCCCAACAACCGAGAGAAAGAGACATGTCCATGCCTACCCGCCGCGCCACCAAGATTGTTGCCACCCTGGGCCCCGCATCGAGCGACCCGGCGCTGCTGGAGGCCATGATCCGAGCGGGGGTGAACGTGGTGCGGCTGAACTTCAGCCACGGCAAGGCGCAGGACCACATCGACCGCGCCGCCACCGTGCGTGCCGCTGCCCAGCGCGCAGGCCGCGAGGTGGCCATCATGGCCGACCTGCAAGGTCCCAAGATCCGCGTGGGCAAATTTGCCGAGGGCAAGGTGATGCTCGAATCCGGCGCCCAGTTTGTGCTCGATGCCTCGCGCACCGAGCTGGGCGACCTGGAAGGCGTAGGGCTGGACTACAAGGAACTGCCGCGCGATGTGAAGGCAGGCGATGTGCTGCTGCTCAATGACGGCCTGATCGTGCTCACCGTGGATGCCGTGCGCGGCGAGGCCGTGCACACCACCGTCAAGGTGGGCGGGGAGCTGTCCAACAACAAGGGCATCAACAAAAAGGGCGGGGGCCTGACGGCACCGGCCCTCACCGCCAAGGACATGGAAGACATCCGCACGGCCATGAGCTTTCAGGCCGACTATGTCGCGGTGAGCTTTCCCAAGAACGCGACGGATATGGAAATGGCGCGCCAGCTTTGCAATGTGGCGGCCTCCGAGTTCCGCCACAAGCCGGGCCTGATTGCCAAGATCGAGCGCGCCGAGGCCATCCCGCACCTCGAAGCCATCCTGCGCGTCTCCGACGGCATCATGGTGGCGCGCGGCGACCTCGCGGTGGAAGTGGGCAACGCGGCCGTGCCCGCGCTGCAGAAAAAGATGATCCGCATGGCGCGCGACCTGGACAAGGTGGTCATCACCGCCACACAGATGATGGAAAGCATGATCACCAATCCCGTGCCCACGCGCGCCGAGGTGAGTGACGTTGCCAACGCCGTGCTGGACGGCACCGACGCCGTGATGCTGAGTGCCGAGACGGCCGCCGGCCGCTACCCGCTCGAAACCGTGGAAGAAATGGCGACCATCTGCGCCGCCGCAGAAGCCGCCGAAGACCACCAGCTCGATGCCGACTTCACAGGCCAGACCTTTGGCCGCATCGACCAGTCCATCGCCATGGGGGCGCTGTTCACGGCCCACCACCTGGGCGCCAAGGCCATTGTGGCCATGACCGACAGCGGCGCAACGGCGCTGTGGATGAGCCGGCACAGCATTCGTGTCCCTATCTACGCACTCACCCCCAAGGTGGCCACACAGCGCAAGATGGCCATGTACCGCAATGTGCGGCCCTTGCTCATGGACACCAGTGCCGACCGCGACACCGCGTTGGAACAGGCCGAGCGCCACCTCAAGAATCGCAACATCGTGCAAAAGGGCGACGTCTACGCCATCACCTGCGGCGAACCCATGGGGGCACCGGGTGGCACCAACATGCTGAAGATCTGCGTGGCGGGTTGAACAACCGGGCTCCGCGCCCTCAGCCGATGGCGCGTGGTGGGTCGTCGGTCCCCATGCCTGCGCCTCTGGTAGAGAGGGCCGCCAGGCGCGGGCGCAAGATCGCTGCCCCCAGGTCGCACAGCCAGCCCACGGTCCAGCACAGCCAACCTGTCCACAACGTGTGGCTCATGAAGTGCGCGCCCCGCACCTGTTGGGCTCCGCCCAGCACCAGACCCGCCAGCACCGCCGCAGCCAGCCACCAGCGCGCGGCAGCCGGTGCCTTGCGGCGCAGCGCAAAGTAGCCCCCCACGAAGGCAAAGCCTGCAGATGCATGGCCTGCCGGGAAGCATCGCCCACCGCCGCCATCCAGCACGCCCAGCGCCCAGTGGGAGGCGTACCGCGCCACCCCGCCGAATTCCGCCAGGTCCCAGGGGCAGCTGGTGGTGCTCAGGTTCTTGCCCACGCTCACAGCCGCAAGCGCCAGCAGTGCACTGATGGCCATCTGCAGGCGCTCACCCACATCCAGACGCCGCAGCACCCCCCAGGGCCACCACACGCCCAGCGCCAGCAGCAGCACGAGCAGCCACCCCAGGCGGCGAGCGCCTTCATGGAGCACCTGCACGAAGAACCATTGGTCGCGCATCGGAAAACCGTTGGCAGACCCAAAAGCGCGTGCCAGGGGGATGTCTTGCCCGATGGCGTCCCAAGCCACCACGGCGGCCAGGATGCCGAGTGTCCATAGCAGTAGCATACGGTGGTGGGCGAAGCGGTGGGGCGGGGTCGGCGTGGACAACATGGGGCGGACCATAGGGCAAGCCACTTAACGCCGTCTTAATGACCGAGCGCACGCCGCCGTGCCGGGCGACAATCACCCCATGCGAATACTCGTTGTCGAAGACGATGCCGGCATTGCCACAGGCCTGCGCACCAACCTGCAGCAACGCGGCTATGCGGTGGATGTGTGCGATGGCGTGGCCAGTGCCTGGGGGGCGCTGCGCACGGAGCGCTTTGATGCCGTGTTGCTCGATCTGGGGCTGGCCGATGGTGACGGCGGCGATCTGCTGCGGCGGCTGCGACTGAGCCCTGCGCAGGGCGCGGCTGCCGTGCCCGCGCTGCCAGACCCCTCCACCCCTGTGCTCATCGTGACGGCCCGCGACCAGGTCCACCAGCGCATTGCTGGGCTGGACCAGGGGGCCGATGATTACCTGGCCAAACCGTTTGACATGGACGAGCTGGACGCGCGTTTGCGTGCCTTGTTGCGTCGGGCTGCTGGTCGCGCATCACCCACCATCCGCTACGGAGCCATCGAGATGGACCCCGCAGCGCGCACGGTGCACCAGGGGGGCAAGTTGGTGGAGATGTCACCCCGGGAGTTTTCGGTGCTGCTGGTGTTGCTGGAGGCCCGGGGGCGGGTGCTGTCGCGCCAGCAGATTGAGGAGCACTTGTACAGCTGGGACGCAGCCATCGAGAGCAATGCGGTGGAGGTCCACATCCACCATCTGCGGCGCAAGCTGGGCAGCGGCTGCATCCAGACCATGCGCGGTGTGGGCTACTTCATGCCCCAGGAGTCGGCTGCATGAGCGCTGCCGCCGCACCGTCCAGTGCCAGTGCGCGCAGGCCATCGTTGACCCGCCAGCTTCTGCTGTGGTCGCTGGGTGCGCTGGTGCTGGTGTGGGGCAGCTTTGTGTTCATGGGCTACCAGACGGGCGTGCACGAGGCGGACGAGCTGACCGATGGCCACCTTGCCAGTGTGGCCGCCCTGCTGCTGAACCTGCGCGTGAACGAGGCTGCCGACGCACCGCAAGTCACCCAGCGGGTCGCTACACCCTGGCTCAAGTCGCACGACTACCAGCAGTCACTCAGCGTGGTGCAGTGGGATGCGCAGGGGCGATTGCTTCATCACAGCGGCACGGCGCCTGTGCCGGCTTTCAGTGCCGCCGAGGGGTTTGCGGACATGGTTTTGGGGGGGCATGGCGCGGTGTGGCGAAGTTTTTCCCAATGGGACGCTGCGCGTGCGTACAAGGTCACGGTGCTGCTGGAGCTGCGCGAGCGCGACGAGCTGGCGCAGGACATTGCCGAGCAGATGATTGAGCCTGGCCTGTGGCTGCTGCCCGTGGTGTCTCTGGCGCTGGGGCTCGCGCTGTGGCGAGGCTTGCGGCCGCTGTATGCCCTGTCGGCCGATGTTGCGGCGCTCGACCCTGCCAGCTCCCAGCGCCTGGCCTCGCGCCATGCCTGGAACGAGTTCGAGTCGGTGGTGGCGTCGATCAACACCCTGCTGGACCGCCAGAATGCGGCCATGGTGCGCGAGCGCCGCCTCGCCAACGAAGTCGCGCACGAACTGCGCACGCCCTTGTCCTCCATCGCGCTGCAGGCCAGCGCTCTGGGAGGCGATCTGGATCCGCCTGCCAGGGCGCAGGCCATCGCCCGCATTGGCCAGGATGCCCTGCGTGCGGGGCATGTACTCAACCAGTTGCTGGCCCTGGCGCGCGCGAGCCGGGCCGAACTGCATGAGGCCAAGGCGCCGGTGGATTTGTGCGCAGTGGCGCGCCAAGTATGTGCCGACTATGCCCAGGCGGCCTGGCAACGAGGGGACGATATCGCGCTGTCGGCACCTGCGCAGCTGTGGGTGTCCGGACACGCGCTGCTGCTGGACGTCGCGGCGCGCAATCTGGTGGAAAACGCGCTCAAACACACCCCAGACGGCACGCACATCGCCGTGCAGGTGGGCTTCTCAGCCGGGGCGGGAGCCTGGCTCCAGGTGTGCGACGACGGAGCGAAGCAATACGGGGAGGCGTTGGCAGTCCGCGCGGCGAGAAAACCCGTGGACAGCCTGCACCTGGGCCACGAGATCCTTCGAAGGGTCGCAGACATCCATGGCGGCCATTTTGGGCCGGCGCCTGCCGCCCCACCCTTTACCACCTGTTATCGGTTGGATTTGCCCCCTTCGGCGGTCACGCCCCCCGGTTAAAATCACAAGTTACCAAGCGGTTACCACCGCCAAGCCCGGCTTACAGCGCCTTCCCCAACCCTCAACGGACCCTACGACCATGCCCCTCGTTTCGATGCGCGAACTGCTCGACCATGCCGCAGCCAACAGCTACGGCATCCCTGCCTTCAACGTCAACAATCTGGAGCAGGTCCAGGCCGTGATGGCCGCCGCCGACGAAGTGGGGGCCCCGGTCATCCTTCAGGCCAGTGCTGGCGCCCGCAAATATGCGGGTGAGCCCTTCATCAAGCACCTGATCCAGGCGGCGGTTGAAGCCTTCCCCCACATTCCGCTGGTCATGCACCAGGACCACGGCACTTCGCCCAAGGTCTGCCAGGGCGCCATCGACCTGGGCTTTGGCTCGGTGATGATGGACGGGTCGCTGATGGAAGACGGCAAGACGCCCTCGTCCTTCGACTACAACGTGGAAGTGACCCGCAAGGTGGTGGACATGGCCCACAAGGTGGGCGTCACGGTCGAAGGCGAACTGGGCTGCCTGGGCAACCTGGAAACCGGGGACGCGGGTGAGGAAGACGGCATTGGTGCGGTCGGCAAGCTCGATCACAGCCAGATGCTGACCGACCCCGAAGAGGCTGCCGTATTCGTGAAGGCCACGCAGCTGGATGCCCTGGCCATTGCCATCGGCACCAGCCATGGCGCCTACAAGTTCAGCCGCAAGCCCACAGGCGACATCCTGGCCATCAGCCGCGTGAAGGAAATCCACCAGCGCATTCCCAATACCCACCTGGTGATGCACGGTTCCTCGTCGGTACCTGCCGAACTACTGGCTATCATCAACCAGTACGGCGGCAAGATGAAGGAAACCTACGGCGTGCCGGTCGAGGAAATCCAGGAGGCCATCAAGCACGGCGTGCGCAAGATCAACATCGACACCGACATCCGTCTGGCCATGACCGGCGCGGTGCGCAAGTTCCTGTTCGAGAACCCCGACAAGTTTGACGCCCGCGAATGGCTCAAGCCTGCCCGCGAAGCCGCCAAGCAGGTGTGCAAGCAGCGTTACCTGGAGTTCGGCTGCGAAGGCCAGGGCAGCAAGATCAAGGGCCTGAGCCTGCAGACCGTGGCGGCGCAGTACGCCTCGGGTGCACTGGCGCAAGTCGTGAACTGATCGTTGGCATGAGGCCCCTCGGGGCCGCCACCCAGCCTGGCTGCATTGTGCTGCCAGGCTTTTTTTTGCCTGTCTGCATGCGGAGACTGGGGAGTTCCCTCTACTGCCGACAAAGGCGGCAGCGATGAGAACTTCTTCATGTAAGCTCATGGTCAGCTTGCCCACCGGCAGGCGCCGCAAGAAGTGTCCGATACCAGGGCGCGTTCAATAAATTTCTCACCGGCTCCACCGAGCTGGTCGCTGCGTGGCAGGGGCCGTCCATGGACGGATTCCGGTACCGTGGGATGATTGAAGGCGAATTCGTACGAACCTTTCTCTATGACTCTGACCATTTCGAAGTTCCGGCGCCTGTTACCTTTGTTTGCCGTGGCGGTGGCAGTAGCGGCATGCGCGCCGCTCACCGTTCCACCGAAGACGGAATACTCCGTTGGCCGCGCCCGCCTGGTGTTGCCGCCAGGGGCATGGCAAGACCTGGGGACCTCCGAGGAGAATGCACCCGCACCTGGCGGGCGCACCGTGCTCCAGACCCGAAACCTCGCCTTGCGGGGTGCTCAAGGTGAATGGCTGGCTGCGCTGCGCGTGCAGACCAACCGCACCAGCGATCTGCGGGGGTCTCCGCAAGGGGTGGGCTACTGTCCAGCGCAGCAGGACGTCCTAGTGAAGGACGCCGCCGATGGCAGCCCTGTGCGCGCCGATTGCCTGCGCTTCAAGCTGTGGGCGAGCAGCCCCAAGTGGCTCGATACGAACCGGCCCGACCTCGTTCAGTGGACGGCGAGCCGCCAGATCGCGCTGAAGACGCCCTATTCGCATGTGAGCTACCGTTATGTGACCGAAGCGGGGGTCTGGGTGGTGGTGGACGCGCTGGTGGACCAGCGGCTGCTCAGCGCCAGGCCGCGCGGCAACGAGGAGTTTCTGGTGGCCGGGCTGCCGTTCCAGCAGTGGGCTTACGACCTGGCCCATGCATCGCGCCTGAGCGCCGGCATGATGGACGGACACCTTGCCATTCCGCCCTTCCCGTTTCCCACGCCCACGCTGAAACCCACTTCCAGGCCTTAGCTCGCCAGCCTTCACCTGCCTGGCGGCCTTGTAGAACGATTCCGAAACTCGAGGAGACCTCTGATGCAGACAAGCCCCGTCCCGCAGCCGCAGCGTATCGGCGTGCCAAGGGAAACCTTTCCTGGCGAAAAGCGCGTGGCCACCGTGCCTGATGTGGTGGAGAAGCTGCTCAAGCTGGGCTTTGCCGTCACGGTCGAGTCCGGGGCTGGGGATGCTGCCAATTTCAGTGACGACGCCTACCGCGCCGCAGGCGCCGAGATCGTGGGCGACGCCGCGGCGCTGTGGGCTGCGTCCGATATCGTCTTCAAGGTGCGCCCGCCCAGCAGCGACGAAGTGGCGCTGATGCGCGAGGGCACCACCCTCATCGATTTCATCTGGCCCGCCCAGAACCCGGATCTGATGCAGCAGCTGGCTGCGAAGAAGGCCACTGTGCTGGCCATCGACTGCCTGCCGCGCACCTTGTCCCGTGCCCAGAAGATGGATGCGCTCACGTCCACCGCTGGCGTCAGCGGCTACCGCGCCGTCATCGAGGCGGCCAACGCCTTTGGCCGCTTTTTCAATGGCCAGATCACGGCCGCAGGCAAGGTGCCGCCTGCCAAGGTGTTCATTGCAGGCGCTGGCGTCGCCGGTCTTGCCGCCATTGGCACCGCTGCCAACCTGGGTGCCATCGTGCGCGCCAACGATACGCGTGCCGAAGTGGCCGACCAGGTCAAGTCGCTGGGCGGTGAGTTCGTCAAGGTGGACTACGAAGAAGAGGGCTCGGGCGGCGGCGGTTACGCCAAGGTCATGAGCGAGGGCTTCCAGGCTGCACAGCGCAAGATGTATGCGGAGCAGGCCAAGGATGCCGACGTCATCATCACCACCGCGCTGATCCCGGGCAAGCCCGCGCCCAAGCTCATCACCGCCGAGATGGTGCAGAGCATGAAGCCCGGCAGCGTGATCGTGGACATGGCCGCCGAGCAGGGCGGCAACTGCGAGCTGACCGTGCCCGGCCAAGCCGTGGTGCGCCATGGCGTGACCATCGTCGGCTACACCGACCTGGCCTCGCGCCTGGCCAAGCAGTCGTCCACGCTGTACGCCACCAACCTGCTGCGCCTGACCGAAGAGCTGTGCAAGGCCAAGGATGGCGTGGCCGTGGTCAACATGGAAGACGACGCGATCCGCGGCCTCACCGTGGTCAAGGACGGCGCCATCACCTGGCCCGCACCGCCGCTCCAGCAGGCACCTGCGCCTGCGCCCAAGGCCGCTGCGCCTGTCGTCGAAAAGAAATCGGGCCATGGCCACGGCGCGGGTGCGCCCATGTCCGCCAAGACGTTGACCATCGTTTTTGCCGTGATGGCTGTGCTGTTCTGGGCCATCGGTGCCTATGCGCCCGTGGCCTTCCTGGGCCACTTCACGGTGTTCGTGCTGGCCTGCTTTATCGGCTACATGGTGGTGTGGAACGTCACGCCCGCGCTGCACACGCCGCTCATGAGCGTGACCAACGCCATCTCCAGCATCATCGCCATCGGTGCGCTGGTGCAGATCGCGCCACCCGACGCGGGGGTGAACGGGCGGCCTGACGGACTCATCCTCTGGCTGGCGTTTGCGGCCCTGGTGCTCACGGCCATCAACATGTTTGGCGGCTTTGCAGTCACGCGCCGCATGCTGGCGATGTTCCGCAAGTAATCCGATAACGACAAGAACAACGAGGAGCACAGAACATGTCCCAAAGTCTCGCCACCGTTGCCTACCTGGGCGCGGCCATTTTGTTCATCTTGAGCCTGGGCGGGCTCTCCAACCCCGAAACCTCGCGCCGGGGCAACCTGTTCGGCATGGTCGGCATGGCGCTGGCCGTGCTGGCCACCGTGTTCGGTCCGCGTGTGAGCCCTTCAGGCGTGGCCTGGATTGTGGGCGCCTTGGTGATTGGCGGCGGCATTGGCCTGTATGCGGCCAAGGTCGTCAAGATGACCCAGATGCCTGAGCTGGTGGCGCTCATGCACAGCCTGGTGGGCCTGGCGGCCTGCCTGGTAGGTTTTGCCAGCTATGTCGATACCTCCATCCAGCTGCAGGGTGCGGAAAAGATCATCCACGAGGTGGAGATCTATGTCGGCATCCTGATCGGTGCCGTCACTTTCAGCGGCTCGCTGATCGCCTTTGGCAAGCTCAACGGCAAGATCGGTGGCAAGCCCCTGCTGCTGCCGGGGCGCCACTGGCTGAACCTGGCTGCGCTGCTGATCGTGATCTGGTTTGGCCGTGAGTTTCTGCGTGCAGAGACCGTGGAGCAGGGCATGGTGCCGCTGATCGTGATGACGGCCATCGCCCTGCTGTTCGGCATCCACATGGTCATGGCCATTGGCGGGGCCGACATGCCGGTGGTGGTGTCCATGCTCAACAGCTACTCGGGCTGGGCGGCGGCGGCCACGGGCTTCATGCTCAGCAACGACCTGCTCATCGTGACCGGCGCGCTGGTGGGCTCCTCGGGCGCGATCCTGTCCTACATCATGTGCAATGCGATGAACCGCAACTTCATCAGCGTGATTGCCGGGGGCTTTGGCTCCGGCGCCGGTGCGCCCGCCAAGAAGGGCCAGACTGGTGAAAGCGCCGAGCCGCAGGGCGAGGTCGTGCCCGTGGCGGCCGCCGAGACGGCCGAGCTGCTGCGCGATGCCAAGAGCGTGATCATCATCCCAGGCTACGGCATGGCAGTGGCCCAGGCGCAGCATACGGTCAATGACATCGTGAAGACGCTGCGCGACAAGGGCGTGCAGGTGCGTTTTGCCATCCATCCTGTGGCGGGCCGCATGCCGGGCCACATGAATGTGCTGCTGGCCGAAGCCAAGGTGCCTTATGACATCGTGATGGAGATGGACGAGATCAACGAGGACTTTCCGGACACCGATGTGGCCATCGTCATCGGCGCCAATGACATCGTGAACCCCGCCGCGCAGGACGACCCCACCAGCCCGATTGCCGGCATGCCGGTGCTCGAAGTGTGGAAGGCCAAGACCTCGATCGTGATGAAGCGCTCCATGGCCTCGGGTTATGCGGGGGTGGACAACCCTCTGTTCTACAAGGACAACAACCGCATGCTGTTTGGCGATGCCAAGAAAATGCTCGACGAGGTGCTCACTGCCCTCAAAGGCTGACGGCATAATTTCATCCGCATAAAAGCACGACCGTGCTGAAAATTGGCCAAGCCCTTCACGGCTTCAACCTGACAAAACTCAATAGGAGACAACACACATGACCGACCGTCCCTGGCTGGCAGCCTATCCGCAAGGCGTCCCTGCAGACATCGACACCTCGCAGTACCCGTCGCTCGTTGCGCTGATGGACGAAGCCTTCACGAAGTACGCCAACCGCGTGGCCTACAGCTTCATGGGCAAGGATGTGACCTATGCCCAGACGGATTCGCTCAGCAGTGCGTTTGCGGCCTACCTGCAGGGTCTGGGCTTGGTCAAGGGCGACCGTGTGGCCATCATGATGCCCAACGTGCCGCAGTACCCGGTCACCGTGGCCGCCATCCTGCGCGCTGGGTTTGTGGTGGTCAATGTGAACCCGCTGTACACGCCGCGCGAGCTGGAGCACCAGCTCAAGGACTCCGGCGCCAAGGCCATTGTCATCATCGAGAACTTTGCCGCCACGTTGCAAAGCTGCATTGCCAACACCCCCGTCAAGCACGTGGTGCTGTGCGCCATGGGTGACCAGCTCGGTCTGCTCAAGGGTGCGCTCGTCAACTACGTGGTGCGCAATGTCAAGAAGATGGTGCCCGCCTACAACCTGCCTGGGGCGGTGCGCTTCAATGACGCGGTGGCCCAGGGCACGCGCGGCACGCTCAAAAAGCCCGACATCAAGCCTGACGATATTGCGCTGCTGCAATACACGGGCGGTACCACGGGGGTGAGCAAGGGTGCTGTGCTGCTGCACCGCAACGTGATCGCCAACGTTCTGCAGTCCGAGGCGTGGAACGCGCCCGTGATGAAGAAGGTGCCGGAGGGCGAGCAGCCCACCAGCATTTGCGCGCTGCCGCTGTACCACATCTTCGCGTTCACCGTGAACATGATGCTGAGCATGCGCACGGGCGGCAAAACCATCCTGATCCCCAATCCGCGCGACCTGCCTGCGGTGCTCAAGGAACTGTCCAAGCACACCTTCCACAGCTTCCCGGCCGTCAACACGCTGTTCAACGGCCTGGCCAACCACCCGGACTTCCACACCGTCAACTGGAAGAACCTCAAGGTTTCGGTGGGCGGCGGCATGGCGGTGCAGGGTGCCGTGGCCAAGCTCTGGCTCGAAAAGACGGGCTGCCCCATTTGCGAAGGCTATGGCCTGTCGGAGACCAGCCCCTCGGCCAGTTGCAACCCCACCACCAGCACCGAATACACCGGCACTATCGGCGTGCCGCTGCCCAGCACTTCCATGAAGCTGCTCGACGATGATGGCAAGGAAGTCACCACCCTCGGCCAGCCTGGCGAAATCGCGATCAAGGGGCCGCAGGTGATGGCGGGCTACTGGCAGCGCCCCGATGAAACCGCCAAGGTCATGACCGACGACGGCTACTTCAAGTCCGGCGACATCGGCGTGATGGATGCGCGGGGCTTCTTCAAGATCGTGGACCGCAAGAAGGACATGGTGCTGGTCAGTGGCTTCAACGTCTACCCCAACGAGGTGGAAGAAGTCGTGGCCAACTGCCCCGGCGTGCTCGAATGCGCCGTGGTGGGTGTGCCCGATGAGAAGACCGGTGAGGCCGTGAAGCTGGTCATCGTGAAGAAGGACCCGGCACTGACCGAAGCGCAGGTCAAAGAGTTTTGCCGCGCTGAACTCACGGGCTACAAGCAGCCCAAGGTCATCGAGTTCCGCACGGAGCTGCCCAAGACGCCCGTGGGCAAGATTTTGCGCCGCGAACTTCGGGACAAGAAGTGACCCGTGGGGCCACGTGCCCCGCTTGACCATCCAGGCGGCCTCGGCCGCCTTTGTTTTTCAGGGAGAACCCATGACCACAGCCATCCTCAGCGCCCTGCCCGAAGAGCAAAGCTCGCTGGTTGATCATCTCTTGCACCCTCAGCGGGTGATGCACGCAGGCCGGGCTTTCTGGCTGGGTGATCTGCAGGGCCGTCCGGTGGTGTTGGCGCTGTCGGGTATCGGCAAGGTGGCGGCGGCCACCACGGCCACGGCCCTCATCGAGCGGTTCGGTGTGGCGCGCATCGTCTTCACTGGGGTTGCGGGCGGTGTGGGCGATGGCGTGAATGTGGGCGACGTGGTGGTAGCGCAGGACTACCTGCAGCACGACATGGACGCCTCGCCCCTGTTCCCCCGCTGGGAAGTGCCCGGCTACGCACGCAGCCGCCTGGCCTGCGACACTGCACTGGCTGCTATTCTTTTGGAAGCTGCTTGCGCTTGTGTATCAAGCGCTAGTGGTCAATTGGGCTTGAAATCTACGCCGCAAAACGCACCAGAAGGCGGCCTGCACCGCGCACACCGCGGCCTGATCGCCAGCGGGGATCGTTTTGTCTCTGCCGCCGATGAGTCCCACCGTCTGCGCACGATCTTGCGCGACGCCGGGCACGACGTGCTGGCCGTAGAAATGGAAGGCGCCGCCGTCGCCCAGGTGTGTCACGACTACGGCATCCCCTTCGCCGCTGTGCGCACCATCTCCGACCGCGCCGACGACACCGCGCACGTGGACTTCCCCCACTTCGTGCAGACCGTAGCCAGCCGTTACGCCGAACACATGGTGTTGGCGTTTTTGCGAATGCTATGAAATTAATAGCTACTGGCGCTTGATGAATAAGCGCTAGAGGCCAATTTGGCTCATATTCTGCGTTGAGGTAACCGACGAAGCGATCACCCGCCTTGCCCAGGCTTCGACAAGCTCAGCCCGAACGGGCAGGGCGTGGATTCAAAGAATCAGCAAGAGCCTGAGGGGCGACAAAGTTCGCCTCCGCGCCGTGAAACCGGCGCGCCCCAAAACCCAGCGCCACCGCGGAACCGGCTCTGCCGGGCCGCTGGAGGCGTCCCCCCTCGGGGGTGAAGGCGCGCAGCGCCACAGGGGGGCTACTTCAACCAGCCGCGCTTGCGGAAATACCACATGGGCCCGAGCGCACTGGCCACCATCAGCGCAAGCGCATACGGGTAGCCCAGCGACCAGTCCAGCTCG
Organism: Acidovorax facilis; assembly: GCA_964031875.1. Classification (GTDB taxonomy): domain Bacteria; phylum Pseudomonadota; class Gammaproteobacteria; order Burkholderiales; family Burkholderiaceae_C; genus Acidovorax; species Acidovorax facilis_A. Next base: position 114 of record CAXIRU010000072.1, on the reverse strand, counting down.
GGCATGAACTTGAAGTTCATGCCGTACACGCTGGCGATCAGCGTGGGCGGCAGCAGCGCCACGCTGGCCACCGAGAAGATCTTGATGATCTTGTTCTGGTTGATGTTGATGAAA